>JABFSH010000009.1 GCA_013140705.1 Methylococcaceae bacterium | reverse complement strand
GAATCAACGTATCCTGGCGTTCATCGAGTTTTTTAATGAGACCTTGGCAAAACCGTTTCGATGGACTTATATCGGCAAACCTCTGCTGATTTAGGTTATCGGATGTATTTCAGAAGTTGGGTACTAGGATATTTATTTCGCGGCACTATCTCAGTAAGGTAGCACATGAATTGGCAAACCATTTCTGAACAAATTGAAATTGCAACCAGCCAAGCCTTTCAGGCTCTTACAGCCACTCCACTGGCTGGAGGTGATATAAATTCAGCTTTTCTACTTCAAAGTGCCACTCAGTCATATTTTGTAAAACTTAATCATTCCGCATCATTACCAATGTTTGAAGCTGAACGAATGGGTTTAGAAGAAATTGCAAATACAAGTACTGTGCGAGTCCCTGATGCTATCGCATGCGGAAAAACAGATACACACTCATTCTTAGTACTGGAAAACCTCGAATTCGGCACAACCAGCAATAAATCGGATCGATTGCTAGGACAGCAAATCGCACACATGCACCTAAAACAAAAAGCCTTTTTTGGTTGGCCTATCAATAATACTATTGGCAGCACACCTCAATTAAATGACCGATGCAACAATTGGGTAGCATTTTGGCGCGAACAACGCCTAGGATTTCAGCTAAGTCTGGCTGCAAAAAATGGTTATGGCGGACATCTACAATCATCAGGAGAGCGTCTTATGTCCGACCTCGATTGTTTGTTTACCAATTATCAACCAATTCCCTCGCTGCTGCACGGAGACTTATGGACAGGGAACGCAGCAACTGATAGAGAGGGTAATCCTGTGATATTTGATCCAGCCTGTTACTACGGTGATCGCGAAGCTGAACTGGCCATGACTGAATTGTTTGGAGGATTTAGCTACGATTTCTACGCAACCTATCAAGATGTTTATCCATTAGACTCAAATTACAGCATTAGAAAATCACTCTATAACCTGTATCATGTTTTAAATCATTTGAATTTATTTGGCGGAGGCTACTTAAGGCAAGCCGAAAATCTTATAGCCAAACTTTTAGTAGAACTGTCATGAAGGTCTAATGAGGTTTTTCACAAAAATTTTCATTTATTCCTGATTGCTTGGTGTGATTAAAAATTGCATCCTGAAGCAAGTTACGAAAACTTCGTCATTTCTAATCCCATTCCAAGATCTTCCACATATTAACATTGGTATCTTGACTCAAATCGCTTCTACGAATATCCAGCTTACCATCACCATTCGTATCCAGAAAAAAGTAGGGGGGGCCAATGTCGGGGATCACTTTAACCATATAAAGCTTTCCTCCCCTACGATATTCTTGTATGGTTTTTTTACCGCGACGAATAATGGTAATGTCAGGCTCGAGGGTTTCGCCACTTTGCACTGGCAATGGCGGATCAGGGACTTCGGGCAAGTTTTCTTCTACTTTTGGTGGGCGCTCGTCAACTGCAAATACAGGCAGCGCAAAAAAATATAACAGAAAAATAAGACGCATGAAAAATCCTTTCAAAGTAGAGAGCGCTTATCTTAGTCCAAATTAAATCGGTTTGCTTTAATTAGCGGGACTCTGCAGGTAAATATTAATAACCAAGTCATGGTTGATTATTACACACCATGAACAGAAAAAATAACTAGCTCATCATCTCTTCAAATGCCCCTAACCAGTTGAATCCAGACTTTTTTGTGAAGACCGCTCCAACTGCGCAACTCGGAACTGCTCACCTAGCTTGGCAGTATTTCTCATTTGATTATAAACACGTAAAACCTTTTCCGGGTAGCGAGATCTGGAGTCACCCAAGGAACCGTTATAGCGCAATAGGGTTCGCCTCAGATTTCCGGCGCTTAAATTCAGATACTGGGCCAGAATATGCGTTCCAACGGAAATATTTTTTTTAGGGTCGTATAAAGCTCTAAGCCCACCAATTGATTTAACTTTTTTAGGATGCGCTGTTGGATCGACTTGCATCAATCCTCTTGCGCCTACCGAACTCACGGCTTTTTCTCTGAAAGTCGATTCCACCGCAATAACGGCTAAAATCAATTCCGGTTGTAAATCACGCTTAATGCCGTTTCGAAAAGCTTCAGCTACAATCGTACTTGCCTTCGATTGAGATATATTGAATTTGTCCTGAATAAAGTTTGTCAGCACCTTAACTTTTTGAATTTGACTGCTGGCGGCAGCAGCGGTCCCGTTCTCTGCCGAATCGATAACCAGCAAATAATCAGCCGATTCAATAGGTGTAGATTGGTGCAGCTGAGTTATACCAGCACCAGCCAATAGAAATAACGGAATATTAAAAGCATCACGATAAGTTCGCTTTAGGATTTTGGTTTGCATACTTGCCCTCCCGGTTTTACCTGAACTCTATTATCAACTTAAACAATTGAGTCGATATAGAATCAATGTACTGCGGTTGAGTTGTCATTGACTGGTGTCAATAAAACTAGTTTTAAATAAAATATTTATGTGAAATGAAATAACGAGTGGATCGACTTTATCGCATTATATCCAGTAGCGCAATCATTAATTGCCCGAACCAATATCGCCGAGGACAGTCTATTTAGAAAAATCCCAATAAAAATTCGATGCATGGGTCCATTATCTGCCGTAGAATCAAGATCGATGTACCTAACTAACAGCAACCGTTTTTAGGCAAGAGTCACCTGTTCAGGCATTAATTACCCTTAGTTCAATTCCCGTTATGAAAATTAAAGCCATTAAGCAGTCTCTACGTCTAATTTTCCTGATCACGATGACCTGTATGTTAACGGGCTGCCTGCATTGGATTCGCGCTTATCAAACCTATTTGCAAATGGATGAATTTGATCGTTATTTTACGGTCACCACCAACGACGACTTTACCTTACACTTTAAAGAGCCCATTCTCTATAGCAAAGACTTTGTTTCTTTAGCCGGGCTTCAGCCTAGCCTAAAAGTTCCCGCAGTAGATGGCAGCAAACGATGGAGATACTGGTTTCGTAAAATTGACCAACGCAACAAGATAATATCGCCAGAAATCAAGTTTTATTCTGACCTAAGTTTTAATGACAAAGACAGAATTATTGCATGGTCGTTTTCTTCTTTATTTCTGGCGATTGCCCCTCCAAAATTTTTAGAAGTGTCCCTGCGTTCTATCGGAGGCGCCGAAATCAATAAAGACAAAATGCAGCTCCGCGCAAACACCGATCTAATAGGTAAAATTACTGCCGAACTACCCAAAAAATATGCCGTTACTGCCCAATTAGGCGCACCTTTGGAAATTACAACTGAAGCCGAAAACGAAATCTATATTTACCGCTTTCTGCTGGAGACATCCGGGGTTGAAGAAGGCTCTGAAGATCGAACCATCAATGAAGTCAAACTTACTTTTGACAAATCAACACAGGAATTGATCAAAATGGCAGGTCGTTTTGTCGGACTTAAAATTTCGATCAATTACCGAAACCTACATGAAAATCCGGCGGGTGAATCTTTCGAAGTATTAGCTAAGGACAATCGCACGAAATAGAAGATATAGCAATGATCCCGAAGATAGTTGCTACGGGATCATTGAACAAACTACTTCTCTATTTTGAATGCCAGAAACGCTGGACTACCTCTGCGTTGTATCAAAGCAGCCACCGATTTTCCGACTGGAAGTTTTGCGGTTATTTCATTGAAATCTGTGACATTATTAATGGCGTTATTTTGGATTCGCAAAATTACATCACCTCGCTGAATTCCAGCTTCTTTTGCTGCTCCTTTGCCTACCTCTTGAACCATTACTCCACCTTTTGCAATTTGCAGGGCGTCTCTTTGCTCATTGGTTAAAGCAGACACTGTAATTCCTAACTTATTGGTAGGCTTAGTATCCGTTTTAACTTCGGCAACTTTTTCATCCTGTTCCGGCAACAACCCAATTTTAAAATTGACCGTCTTAGTTTCTCCTTGCCGGATAATTTTAAGCGTTGCATTTTCATTGATGGGCGCCATCCCGACCATAGGCGGCAAATCAGCTGAGGTTTCAATCGCTTGATCATTAAACTCGGTAATAATATCACCAATTTGCAAGCTGGCGTTTTCCGCTGGACTGCCAGGCATTATTTTGGATACCAATGCACCTTGAGGTTTCTTCATGCCGAAGGATTCAGCCAATTCTCTCGTTACATCCTGTATTTGCACACCCAACCAACCGTGAGCCGCTTTCCCTTTTGTTTTGATTTGGTCGACGACGTTCATCACCACATCCATAGGGATAGAAAACGAAAGCCCCATAAATCCGCCTGTCCGACTATAGATTTGTGAATTGATACCAACTACTTTGCCGTCCATATTAAATAGTGGCCCACCTGAGTTACCCGGATTTATAGCAACATCTGTCTGTATAAACGGCACATAATTTCCTCCAGGCAAGCTACGACCTTTCGCACTTACTATGCCCGCAGTAACAGATTGCTCAAATCCAAAAGGCGAGCCAATGGCCAGCACCCATTCCCCTACTTGTAGCTGCTGAGGTGCCCCAATAGTGACGGCAGGCAAATCTTTTGCCTCGACCTTTAATAAAGCAACATCGGTCCGTGCATCGCTACCAATCAACTTGGCTACTAACTCGCGTCTATCAGAAAACTTAACAACTATTTCGTCTGCATCTTTTACGACGTGATGGTTCGTTAAAACATAACCATTTTGGGAGATAATGAATCCAGACCCCAACGACTGGCTGTCTCCACCCGGTCCATAACCGCCATCAGGGTTGTTGAAGAAATGCTTAAATAATTCTTCCATCTCAGGGGGAATCCCTTCCGGCAAAGGCTGATCCTTTTGCAATCCTTCAGGCTCGGGTTGTGCCTTTTTTGTTGTACTAATGTTGACCACGGCTTTGCCGTTATCTTTTACCATCTCCGTAAAGTCAGGCAATTGAGCCAGCGCAGGCTGACTAAAAAGAACAATCAAAAACAAACACCAACTCGCCTTTTTCAGCATAACACCTCCATTCCCTATCATAATATTAAAACAATTCATGTTAATTAATAACCCAAACAACCTTAAAAAAACGCTTTGCGGCCAGAACTATGCCCTCGTATTATTAAGTGAGGGTTAACACTTACGCATTACAATAAAAATTAAGAAATTACGGACTTCATTGGAAAATTCAATTGTTACTTTTTGAATTTAATGTTCCGAAAGAACAAACACCAGGATACCTGTAAAAACTCCTGTTAAATACCCTTCGACAGGCTCAGTGCTAAAAATGGTTTTATTGAGTTTATTCACTTTTTCCATTCGCGTTGAGCCTGTCAACCAAATTTAATAGTTTTAGCAAGCACATCACCCTAGTTAACTTTAAATATTACTCCCCTCTAACCCGGAGTCTTAGACCATCTGCAATTAACTTGACGGTTGTTGCCGGCACTTCTCCCATGACGGTTAGCGCATGATCTCCAATTGTCCGGCTAAAAGAATTGACGGCTCCGATAGACTGCAGACCTGTTTGTATTGTTGTATTTTTATTTTCCATATAGACAGATACTGAAGAAAACCCGTCACTCAATACCATATGATCGACAAGCTGATCGGAATTATGTACTGGCGATCGCGTAAAAAATATTTCCTGAAATCCCTGTGGCAGTTCACTAACCACAAAAGGCGAGTGCGAATCAGGCTTCGTAGATTGCGCGATTGATACCGGTTTTTCAGTCGAACCGGCTTTACTGACACCCACAAAGGGCAGGGAATCCTTAACTTCTAATTCGGTAAAAACCACCTGCTCTAAAGCTTGGCCGGAAAAATTATAAATGACAACTTTCAAAGGCAAAAAATAATTTTTTTCTATCCAGATTTTCCTGACATACCTGAATTTATCTTTCGGCTGAATGGCAATGACATAAGCTGGCAGCATGGCTATATTTTCTTCACCAACGATGTCAAAGCTGTAAGTTGCCGCCAATTCATTGATGTTTTTGGGGATATCAAGCAAAAAAGATCGTTCAACGGGGCGATAATCGACGATAGTTTGTTGGTGCTCCTTAAAATGGCAACTAACCTGGTCAGAATTTCTGATGATTTCGCGTAGCGGTGAATTTAAAGAAAGCAAACGTTCCTGTTCGGCATCTTTGTTGGCGGCATGAAAGTATTTCATTGCTTCCAACTTGCCGTTTTTTAAGAACACCACTGTACCTTGATAGTTCAAGGACTTCATGGCTTTACTCATGTTCAATAAGACCTGGTTTCCCTCTGAGGCAGTAACAGCACTGGAATCAATAGCAGCCTTTGAAGCTGTTGTAATTGAAAAGAATAAAACAGCAAAAAAAAGCTTTAGCACCATCATTCCCGACTATGTGCGGAAACCGTTGCAAACGGTCTGAAATTAGCTTCATCACTGGCATAGACCCTGCTGTCGTGTGCTTGAAGATAGTCATTAATGCGTGCATTAATCGGATATTGATCATTCTGATTAGGATCACCCATCAGTTTAGGCGATTGCTCTATACGCTTTTGTTCTGCCAACTGCAACGTAGTTGCGGTCTGTGATTTGTTATTGGTATGAATACTCTGAGCGGAAATAAAAACTACTAAGGCAACAGAAGCCGCCAAAGCGAGCACTTTATTGCGCCGATTAATCGGTTTTTGAGCAACTAAAAACTGATTTTTAGGTAGAAAATAGGATGGCTCTTTTTCGATGTACTGAGAAACCTTCTCGGAAAAATCAGCACTGGGATA
Source organism: Methylococcaceae bacterium (assembly GCA_013140705.1). Classification (GTDB taxonomy): domain Bacteria; phylum Pseudomonadota; class Gammaproteobacteria; order Methylococcales; family Methylomonadaceae; genus JABFSH01. The sequence continues at coordinate 86,975 of JABFSH010000009.1, read as the reverse complement.
TAAAAACACATCGGACTTCAATACATGATGTATAGCCTCATAACGGCTCATCTTGGCTTTTAATTCTGACTGCGTCCGAATTTTATGCAAGACACTTAAAGCTTCATCAAGATCAAGTTCATTATCAAGAAATTGAGAAATTTTTTGATTTAAATCTTCATGCATCAAATATCACCATTAATCGAGCAGGGGGGTTAATTTATTATCGATAGCTTCTCGCGCTCTAAATATGCGCGAACGTACCGTTCCAACAGGACAATCCATCGCCTCAGCTATTTCTTCATAACTCATGCCTTCGAATTCACGTAACATAATGGCTACACGCATTTCTTCAGGTAAATTATCAATGGCTGTTTTAATTGTTTCAATTATTTCCTGACTAAATAATAGTCTTTCAGGGGTTTCCAATCCTTGTAACTGCCGAGCATTTTCGATTTGTTCAGCGTCCTGAATATCCACTTGATAATCAAAGCTTCTTCTTGCCCTCGACACTAAATAATTTTTAGCGGTATTAATAGCAATCCGATATAACCAAGTATAGAAGGCTGATTCACCTCTAAAGCTCCCCAGTGCTCGGTAAGCCTTAATAAAAGCTTCCTGTGCCACATCTTGAGCTTCACTAGCGTCTTTGACATATCGATTAACAAGCTGGATGATTTTATGCTGGTATTTGATTACCAGTAGATCATAAGCCGATTTATCACCTTGCTGCACACGCAGCACCAAGTCTTGATCCAGTTGCTCGCTTGTCCTGATTTGACTGTTCACTAGTACTCTATGCTAATTGAATGGACAGAATTAAAGTGCATTAGTTCTCTACAGATACAAAAATTGTGCTATCACTTTAAAAAGCGTTATTATCCATAAACTTTACTGACTAAGCCAATTTACCTTCGTTTCCGCAACCACAGAAAGTAGAAACCTTTAATAAATTATTGCTGATCAATTTAATCCAACTTCATTTCAGGCCGGACGGCATAAAATCTATCGGTTTCGTTTGATATAACCTCATGCAGCGGTACGCCTAAGTATGAGAAACACGCTACGATTACAGTAAATATATTATAAAAAAATGATTACTTCTGAAAACTATGACATCTTAATTATTGGCAGTGGTGGTGCAGGTTTAAGTTTGGCCCTGCAACTGGCCGACCACGGCATCCAGATTGCGGTACTGTCCAAATTTGCCTTAACTGCTGGCAGCACCTATTACGCGCAAGGTGGCATCTCGGCGGTGTTCGATGCCGAAGATTCCATTGAATCCCATATCGAAGATACCCTGGATGCAGGCGCAGGCTTATGCAATCCTGAAATAGTCAGACTCACCGTAACCCACGGAAAAGAATCCATCGACTGGTTGCGGAAACAAGGCGTTGTCTTTACCGAAGAACAAACAAAATCGGGTGATAAAAAATTACACTTGAACAGGGAAGGCGGACATTCTCACCGCCGCATCGTGCATACCGACGATGCAACGGGTAAGGCAGTTTCACTCTCCCTCATTGATCGCGCGCAAGAACACCCTTCCATCGACTTATTCGAACATCATAATGTTGTTGAATTAATTACATCAGCCAGCTTGGGCAAGTACTATAAAAATGGCGACAAACGTATTCTTGGCGCCTATGTACTCGATACCAAAAAACAAATGGTTAAAACATTCTCCGCACGTGTTGTGGTACTGGCAACCGGCGGTGCCAGCAAGGTTTATCTTTACAGTACAAATCCACAAAGCGCGACCGGCGACGGCATTGCCTTAGCCTGGCGCTCAGGGTGCCGTATCAGCAACATGGAATTCATGCAATTTCATCCAACCTGCCTTTATCATCCCAATGCCCAGTCCTTTCTCATCAGCGAAGCTGTACGTGGCGAAGGCGGGAAACTGATATTGGCAGATGGCTCATCCTTTATGCAGCATTTCGATCCAAGAGCCGAATTAGCGCCGCGGGATATTGTCGCAAGAGCCATAGACCATGAAATTAAAAAACGTGGTATCGATTGTGTTTATCTCGATATCAGTCATAAATCGGATGCTTTTATAAAAAAGCATTTTCCTACAATCCACCAACAGTGCCTCAAATTTGGCATAGACATCACCAAACAGCCGATTCCCGTGGTTCCTGCAGCCCATTACACTTGCGGTGGCGTTCTTACGGACAGCTATGCGCGCACCGATATCGCCAATCTTTATGCCATAGGTGAAGTTGCGAGCACAGGGTTACATGGGGCCAACCGCATGGCGAGTAACTCGCTACTGGAATGCCTGGTGTTTGCAAATCGTGCCTGCGAGGATATCCTTAAAAATCTCGCATCGATTACCGCACCCCCCATTCTTCCACAATGGGATGAGTCACAGGTCAGCGACTCGGATGAAGAAGTCGTGGTATCGCACAACTGGAATGAATTACGTCATTTTATGTGGGATTACGTGGGCATTGTTAGATCCAACAAACGACTAAGCCGAGCGATGAACAGAATCGAGCTGCTTAAAAAAGAAATCACCGAATACTACAGTCATTTTCGAGTGACCAGTGATTTGCTGGAATTGCGTAATCTGGTCATCGTTGCCGAATTAATTATTCGCTGCGCTCAGCAACGCACAGAAAGCCGTGGATTGCACTATACGCTCGACTATCCGGAAGCGGATAATAGCCATCAACCCAAAAACACCATTTTATCGCCTTAATCAGATTTATTATACGGCACCTGACAATTCCATTGGCCGTCGATTAACAGTTGCAGAGGTTGATATTCGCTTTTATAGGTCATTTTCTGGCAATTCTTGATCCAGAAACCCAGATATAAGAATTCCCTTTGTTCTAACCTTGACTGCTCAATTTCCCACAAGACCGCATAAGTTCCAAGACTATAATTTGAAAACTTCGGTTCAAAAAATGTGTAAACGGCTGACCACGCATTATCGAACTGATCAATGACCGCAACTGCAGCCAGTTCATTTCCTATCGAAAACTCTACAAAACGTGTGTCGCACCAGAGGCTGCTCAGAAAATGAATATACTCCTCAGGGGTAAAATCAACCATCCCGCCATCTTTATGCCGGTCTTCCTGATAGCGTAAATACATAAGGTAATGATCTTCGTAAAATATGGCAGGCTTGATGAGAGCCTGCGTATGGCTATTTTTTTTCAAGCAGCGCTTTTGGTTTCTATTGGGTATAAAATCAGCGACTGCCAGTCTTGCGGGTACACATGCGAAGCAGTTCGCACAATGAGGCGCATAGACTTCATCTCCGCTACGCCGAAATCCCTGCTTGATGAGTTCCGCGTATTGCCGTGTAGTTATCGTATAAGCCGGATCGACGAAAAGCGTTTGCGCCGCCTGATTGTCCAGATAGCTGCAAGCATGTTCTTGAGTCAAATACAAAGGAATCGATATCATGCTGTTTGCCACGCTGATTCGGCAACCGACCTTTCACAATACTGATCTAATAACACGGCAAAATGGGCCCTATCAATCTCTTGAGCGCCGAAACGTGCAAGATGACTGGTGTATACCTGGCAATCAATTAATTGAAAGTTCCATGATTTTAATTGTTCAACCAGGGTGACGAATGCAACTTTAGATGCATCGGTCATTGTGTGAAACATTGATTCACCAAAAAAAACCTGCCCTAAGGCCAAGCCATACAAGCCACCCACGAGCTCGCCATCTGCCCAGGCTTCGACCGAATGAGCTATCCCGAGCCGATGCAGTTCATTGTAGGCATCACTGACTTCATGCGTTATCCAAGTACCGGTTTCTTCTTGGCGAGGCTCTGCGCAGGCAACAATGACGCTACTGAATGCCTGATCAAAGGTAATTGAAAATCTATTTTTTTTCAGCGTCTTACGTAAGCTTCGAGAAACGTCGAGTCGATCAGGAAATAGCACCAACCGTGGATCAGGCGACCACCAAAGCATAGGTTCATCCGGATTATACCAGGGAAAAATACCATGGCGGTAAGCGTTGATAAGGCGTTGTTTCGACAGACAACCACCTATCGCCAATAGACCGTTTGGTGTCCTTAATGCTGTATGAAGAGGTGGAAAAACTTGATCAGCGTTATGTGGATCCAGAACGGTCAATGGCATGATTCAGGGCCCGTATCAGGCCTTCACTTGATAAGGGGTGTTACTCAGATAATTCATCAAGAAATTTTTCTGCATCCAGAGCGGCCATGCAACCGGAACCCGCAGAAGTAATCGCTTGCTTGTAAATCGAGTCCATTACATCGCCCGCAGCAAAGACGCCAGGAACGCTGGTTGAAGTGGCATTACCTTGAATGCCACTTTTAACCTTTATATAGCCGTGATCCATCTCAAGCTGCCCGTCAAATATGCTTGTATTCGGTGAATGTCCGATCGCAATAAAAACGCCATGTACATCGATAACTTTGGCATCGCCATCCTGGGCGTTCTTTATTCTGATTCCCGTCACGCCCATATCATCACCTAAAACTTCATCCAACGTATGATTCCATTCAATGCTTACATTGCCACTAACGGACTTTTCGACGAGTTTATCGGAGAGAATCTTTTCTGAGCGAAATTTGTCCCTACGATGTACCACCGTAACGCTTGATGCGATATTCGATAAGTACAGCGCTTCTTCAACCGCAGTATTTCCACCACCAATAACAGCGACAGCTTTATTTCTGTAGAAAAATCCATCGCAAGTCGCACAAGCGGAGACCCCTTTACCCTTGTACGCTTCTTCCGAATCAAGTCCAAGATACAGCGCTGAGGCTCCCGTCGCAATAATCATCGCATCGCAGGTATAAACCCCCGAATCACCTGTTAATTTGAATGGGCGTGAAGACAAATCGGTCGTGTGAATATGGTCAAAAATGATCTCTGTTTCAAACCGCTCTGCATGTTTACGCATGCGCTCCATCAGATCGGGCCCTTGCAAACCCTCAACATCGCCAGGCCAGTTATCTACTTCCGTAGTGGTCGTCAACTGCCCGCCTTGCTGTAAGCCGGTAATCATTACGGGCTTGAGATTCGCTCGTGCTGCGTAAACAGCTGCTGTGTAACCTGCAGGGCCAGATCCAAGAATCAGAAGGCGACAGTGTTTAGTTTCGTTCATTATAGAACCTCTCTTGTAAGGGCAAAAAAATTAAAGTGTGTAGAATAATGATGAAGATTCCATATCAAGCGAATTTGAGTATATATCAATACCCTTTAAAGTAAAGAATCGCGGACAGGAGACTTAAATCTCTTGATAGCATACGCATAATCATAAGAATCTACATTAAATTACCCTTAAAATCAGCCTACACGAAAATTGCTGTATTTTATCAAGGCAAGGCTTGCTCTGATTTTTTACGAAACCTCTATTAATGTAACTTATATGATTATTGATCTATAATGATGTTTTATTAGCACTTAATCTTTCGAGTTCTTACATGTCTGCTGTGATGGAAGAAAAAACCTTTCGTGGTTTGCGCGAAGTCGCGATTCTGGCCTTTGTTGCCAGTGCCCTGTTTTTTTTGATCTCGCTGGTTACTTTTAGTAATGAAGATGCTGGCTGGACTCACAGCGGCGCCGCGATAAACGTCTCTAATGCGTGTGGCGTATTTGGGGCCTGGCTTGCTGATTTCAGCTTGAGTTTTCTGGGATTGGTGGCCTATTTATTTCCAATTTTTATTTTGTGGCATGGCTATCTTCTCTATTCTCAAAACCGATTTAACCGAGAAAAATTAACGATTGCCATTCATTGGATTGGGACAATCGCCACATTATTGTCAGGAGCTGCCTTATCATCTCTATATCTGCTAAGAATAAAAGTCGAACTTCCAGGCAGCACAGGTGGAATTGTTGGACAAGAAATCAGCGATGCTCTACTGGTCGTTTTGGGCAACTCCGGAGCCACCCTGTTTTTACTCGTCATATTTTTATCCGGCATTACCTTAGCAACGCGCATCTCATGGCTCAGCCTAATTGACATCGTTGGTCAATACACTGCATTTTTCTGCCGAGTTATTTTTCATGCCGCAACGGGTTTACCCTATGAACAGACGAGTCCCTCTAACCACCCTCAATCAACGTCAAATATCTTTGAAAAAAAGGGCACCAAAAAGACCATAGCTGCCAAGCCGGCAACCTTTGTGGCAGCAGCCCCAGCTATTATCGAAAAAGTCTTTGACCGAACAGAAACAACCCCCAAACTCACAAAAAAACAACAACGTTTTATTAATGCGGGCGAAAACGTATTGCCTGATTTGGCTTTACTGGATAATCGCGACACTCGGGTTAAAGGCTATACCCAAACCGACCTGGAGGAAATGTCCCGACTGGTCGAAAACATTCTTCAGGATTTCAACGTTATTGTCGAAGTTGTTGGTGTTCTACCGGGCCCGGTAATCACCCGTTTTGAACTCTTGCCCGCCGCCGGCATTAAAGTTAGCCGAATCAGCACATTATCCAAAGATCTCGCTAGAGCTTTATCGGTGACCAGTGTCCGTATTGTTGAAGTCATTCCCGGTAAGTCGGTGATTGGATTGGAAATTCCCAACCGCGAACGGGAAATGGTGACTTTGCGTGAGTTATTGGCGTCCAGCGCCTTTGAAAAATCAAAATCACTATTAACGCTGGCCATGGGCAAGGATATCTCTGGAACGCCGATGGTCGCCGACCTTGGTAAAATGCCTCATGCTCTGGTTGCAGGCACAACCGGATCTGGAAAATCAGTCGCTATCAACACCATGATCCTTAGCCTGCTCTACAAATCGACACCGGAGCAGGTACGCATGATCATGATCGACCCAAAAATGCTGGAGTTATCAGTATATGAAGGCATTCCGCATTTACTAACCCCCGTGGTTACCGACATGAAGGAAGCCAGCAACGCGTTACGCTGGGCAGTAGCCGAAATGGAAAGACGCTATAAATTAATGTCGAAAATGGGGGTTAGAAATCTTGCCGGTTTTAATCAATTACTGGCCGAAGCCGAGGCTCGCGGCGAAACGATTCGGGACCCGATGTATCAATTGGTCAATCCCCTGGCAGACGGCGAAGAATTTCCAACATTGACCAGTTTACCCAGCATCGTCATCGTAATTGACGAACTGGCAGACATGATGATGATCGTTGGCAAGAAAGTTGAAGAATTGATTGCTCGCCTGGCACAAAAAGCCAGAGCTGCCGGCATCCACCTGATTTTGGCAACACAACGTCCTTCAGTCGATGTGTTAACTGGCTTGATCAAGGCTAACGTACCGACCCGGATTTCCTTCCAGGTGTCTTCACGAATTGATTCCCGCACCATTCTCGACCAAGGAGGCGCAGAAGCCTTATTGGGTAATGGCGACATGTTGTTCCTACCATCCGGCACCAGTATTCCCATTCGTGCACATGGTGCGTTTGTGGATGACCATGAAGTCCATCGTGTTGTTGAGTTTCTGAAACAGACCGCGCCACCCAGTTATTTGGATGAGATTACCAGAGAGTCATTTGAATCCAACGATGGTTTTAGTTCAGGCGCTTTAAACAATGGTGATGCAGAAAATGATGCCTTGTACGATGAAGCAGTTCAATTTGTGACCGACTCGCGTAAAGCGTCAATTTCCAGCGTGCAAAGGCGTTTCAAAATCGGCTATAACCGCGCAGCAACCATCATAGAAGCCATGGAGTCCGCCGGGGTAGTGAGTGCCGCTGAAACCAATGGGTCAAGAGTCGTACTTGCGCCCTCACCGGTAAGGGATTAATCGTGTACTACGCATTAACAGGCCTGGCTATTCTCATGCTCTCGTCCCTGGGCAGCCTGTTGATTGTTAATCGAAACACCAGCGAGCAACCCAAAACGGTTAAGGCGGTTTTATTTGGCCTGTATTTCTGGGGACTGGTCTTTTTGCAATTACTGATTGGCAGCCTAATTTATACATTAATGAAATAAAATCGCAAATTGGTTTAAATAATTAAGCCATGTCAATGGTTTTTACCATCTGTTCTGCATGGGTCACCGTCCCTAGACTCAGAAATATTTTCATGACTTTTCAAGTCTCCGAGGCGCAGTTCCATAGTAAGCGCGGACAAACCTCAACCTCCAACAGGGCGATTTATTGCCAAAACCTTCAATAGTAAGGTTTAGGCAAGCTTTTTTATGAAAACGCTGCCCGTTCACATAATATTCAGCAACGATAAGCTAATCTTTAGTCTACATTTAATATACTACCTGATGTATGACCATGACCTTATTGAAAAATATCGTGTTCTCCATCATCAGACTATGTTAAACGAATTCGCAACGATCGATTGCAATAGGTGGCACACAATGAAAACCACAAATAACACTATCCGTTCAGAACCGATACTTAATGACTTCGATAGCCTATCTCAAGCATTTGTAAGTGGAAGCTTTTATGGTCTGGAGTATATTCTTGATGATTTTTTCGAACCTACCAATACCGAGCCGGTCGTTCAACCTAGCCCGTTTGTCGATTGGTTTGGACTCTACAACTCATAAATAGGGCATCCAAAGATAACTGTGTACTGACAAATACCACTGCACATCTGCAAACACGTTATTTTGAATGCGACACTATGTCCAAAGCCCTCTGAATTTCCTCCGTCGTGTTATAAAAATGCGGCGACAATCGAATGCCATCGCCACGTATGGCGCACACCACCCCGTTTGCCTGCAAGTCGTTATATAACAGAGCATTTGATCTATGTTGATGCCTAAACGTAACAATTCCGGACTTAAGATGATCTCTTTGGCGGGACAACAACACAAGTTGATCATTTTTCTTAATTGCTTCCACCAGATAATTTGAGTTCTCAATAACCAGGGATTCGATAACATCCATGCCGGTTTCCAATAACAACGACAAACTGGCTGACAACGCATGAATGCCCAGCATATTAGGACTCCCGCACTCAAACCGACGTGCTGTCGGGTGCACTTCCCAAGGCCGATTTTCATAATTATGTGTATCTTTCATCATATGCCAACCGTATTGCGTCAGGCTGAGTTGATCTCTTGCACTTGGCGTGGCATAAAAAACACCTAATCCTTCAGGACCGAACAACCACTTATGTCCATCGGCCATGACGAAATCAGCCTGGCAAGCCTGCACATCAAACTGAACAGCCCCCAGGCTTTGAATGGCATCGATACAGAATAAAATATCATGTCGCTTACAAAATGCACCAATCTTATCCAGATCCATACGCAAGCCTGTTGCGAACTGTATCGAGCTAATCGTCAATAAACGCGTATTACTGTCAACGCGAGAAAACAATGCCTGTTCTGGCGATTCGCCTGTATTTAAATCGGTCTGGCGAAATTCTACGCCAAATTTCGCCAGGGATTGCCATGGCAGCCTGTTTGAAGGAAACTCTTCGCTACTGGAGACAATATTGTCTCCACTGCGCCAGTCCAGCCCATAAGCCACAAAAGACAAGGCTTCTGAGGTATTCTTGACCAAGGCAACATCATTCAGAGATGTCGCATTAAGCAACACCTGTAATTGCTGACGTAATTCAGTTTCCTTTTTTAGCCAATCCGGATAAAAATGAGAGCCGTAACGGGTATTTTGTTCCGCAAATTGGATAACTGCAGCACTGGTTCGTTTCGGCCACGGCGCAACTGCCGCATGATTAAGGTAAATTAGATCTTCAGTGAGAGGAAATTCCGGATGTGTCATAACATGCAATAATCAAGGCAAAATAGAATGAATTAAAAACCAATGGTAGCCGATTTAATTAAATAATAAGTTTTTGGTTAGATACTGCTGAGCACCCATCAGCACTTAATAAAATTATCGACAACGTTCGCTTTGTCAGCCTTCATAAGGACTTTACGGCATTCGTAGAGATCCGTATAACCTGTATTAAGACAGGCTGCGAAATCAGCGTATACCTAACTTTGGAGAGCAGGACCATGAAAAATTATTGCACAATCGGACGCTATTCTACTATCGTTTGCATAACGGTAATACTCATAGGTTGCGCATCTGAACCTGCCACCATTTCTGCACCTCCCACCCTGCTATCAGGTGAAGAAATGTTGCGCGAAAGCCAAGGCATTGCAAATTTGGGTGATCGCTGGAAAAAGGGCAAACAACTGGTTGATCGTGGCAATGTGTTAGTTCAGGAAGGCCAAAATAAAATGGATGAAGGCAAACGCATGATAGCAGATGGCGAAAAAGTCATGCGCGAAAGTGAAGAAAACTATAAAAATATTAAACAATAAAAACCTCCCATGATACATGTAAAAAGCAATGGCTCGACAATCTCAAGGATTTCGAAAATGTCATCACCTGGTATTAAGACATGCACATCCCCGACTACCGGGTAGAACCCGCTGATTTTCATATTGATTACAACGATCTCCGGTCTGTGCGTGAAGCCGTATTTGTGACTGAGCAAAACATTTCTTCCGATATCGAATGGGACGGACAGGATACTGATGCCATACATGTGATTGCCCGTGACACCCAGCATCGCCCTATTGGCACCGGCCGACTGACGCCAGATCGACACATTGGCCGTATGGCAGTACTGCCCCCATGGCGCCAGCAAGGTGTTGGCAAGGCCTTATTGACCGCGTTGATCGATCGAGCCCGCAAGCAAAATTGGACTGAAATAAAAGCAGAAGCCCAATTATGTGTGTTGGGTTTTTATGAAAAATTTGGATTTATCCGAGAAGGTGAGTCTTTCATTAAAGCCGGCATTGCACACCAAGCCATGCGCCTGCCGCTAGAGCCGATAACACAGCCATTGCGACCAACAGCCCAACCACCCAAAACTCCCATTGAAGCTGTTGCATTCGAATCCATCGAACAAACATTGGCGGCGGCGCTAACCGTTATTTCGGAAGCGCGCCGCCGGATTGACATTTACAGTTTGGATCTTGATTACAGTCTCTATGGGCAGGCTGTAGCCATTCAAGCATTGAAACAATTCGCTCTTCACAGTCTCCACGACTGCGTTAGAATCATCGTACAAGATACAACAGCGGCCCGAATCCAGCCGCATCCGCTTCTGGAACTCGCTCAACGACTGCCCTCTTCATTTCAATTACGAACACCGGTGGAGCCAGAGGATTTTCTATATCCTTCTGCCTTTCTGGTTAATGACCGGGATGGTTTTTTATTTCGACCCTTCGGTTATCGCTATGCAGGCAGTTGGAGCCCAGTCTCACCCGGGAAAAGTCGCCAACTGGCCGATGAATTCGATCGATTTTGGCAACGCGCCCAGCCTTGTCCTGAATTCCGGGCATTACAGTTATAGCGAGAGAAATGAAATTCGAGCTGGTGCCGGATCAAGCACTTAGCTTAATCTACCGCGTTTTGCTTGCCGCGTCGCGATGTAGAGCTCATCCGCTTTTTGCTTTTGTCGGTCTTATTAGCCGAAAAATCCGACTTTGCGGGATTAGCACCGCCTTCCAGTTTTGAGATATTGAGTTGTTGACCTGCAACCCGGATTTTTTTCAATTCCTGAAACAACTCTTTGGGCATACCGGCCGGCAATTCGACCGTACTGTAGTCGTCTTCAATTTTAATCCGGGCAATATGGTCGCCATCGATACCGGTTTCATTAGCGATGGCGCCAACGATATTGCCCGGCTTTACACCATGATTGCGTCCGACTTCAATACGAAACACTTCCATTTCAACATCCGAACCACTACCAAAACTCCGTCTGGGTTTTCGCTCTCTGGATGAGCGATCCTCTCTATCAGGCCGGTCGGATTTTTGGAAACGATCTTCTTTGCTGTCGCGGGACTTTTTCGGCAGATTCTGAATCAGTAAGGGCGTTTCGCCCTGGACCAGCTTGGCCAGTGCGGCAGCTATATCGACAGCCGTGACATTGTGTTCCAGCTGATATTGTTCGATCAGCTGGATGAAGAAACCCAATTCTTCTGCCGCCAGGGTATCGGTAATATTTTGCTTGAAGCGGGAAATACGCTTGTTATTAATCACCTCGGTAGAAGGCAGTCCCATTTCTTCAACTTTTTGCTTGGTTGCCTTCTCTATATTATCGAGCAGCTTTCTTTCTCTGGGCGCAATAAACAAAATCGCATCACCTGTGCGTCCTGCACGTCCGGTTCTGCCAATACGATGAATATAAGACTCGGTATCGTAAGGAATATCATAATTGACAACATGCGTAATACGATCAACATCCAGTCCCCTGGCTGCAACATCGGTAGCGATGAGTATGTCGAGTTTGCCACTTTTAAGATGCGCTATAGAGCGCTCTCTCAACGACTGCGACATATCACCGTTAATTGCAGAAGCAGAAAACCCGCGAGCTTCCAGCTTTTCCGCCAGTTCCACGGTTGCCGTCTTGGTTCTGACAAAGATGATCATCCCGTCAAAGGTTTCGGCCTCCAGAATACGCGTTAAAGCATCCAGTTTGTGTACACCACTCACCATGCAAAAACGTTGGCGTATGTTGATTGCTGTTGAAGTGGTCACCTTGATGGTGATTTGCTCGGGAGCATCCAGATATTCCTGGGCAATTTTCCGAATGACCGGCGGCATCGTTGCGGAAAATAACGCCGTTTGTCGGTTTTCCGGCGTTTGTTCAAGAATCCATTCCACGTCATCGATAAAACCCATGCGTAGCATTTCATCTGCTTCGTCCAGCACTAATACACTCAATCTTTCGAGCGTTAAGGTGCCCTTGCGCATATGATCCATCACCCGTCCCGGCGTACCCACCACTACATGCGCGCCACGTTTCAACTGGCGTAACTGTGTACTGTAATCCTGGCCACCGTAGATGGGCAACACATGAAATCCTTTTAAATGCGCGGCATAGCGCTGGAATGCCTCAGCCACCTGAATGGCCAGTTCGCGCGTAGGAGCCAAAATCAATACCTGAGGATCCCTTTGCTTGAGATCAATACGCGACAGAATGGGTAGAGCAAATGCGGCTGTTTTTCCGGTTCCTGTTTGAGCCTGCCCCAGCACATCCCGGCCTTGCATCATGTGTGGGATAACTTGAGCCTGAATGGGCGAAGGTGTTTCGTAACCCACATCTTCCAGTGCTCTTAGCACAGGTTCAATCAGTGCTAAATCACGAAAAGAGGGTAAGGGGGAAACATCATTGGACATCGATTTACCTGTAGGAAAGAGAGGGCGCGAGCGCGCGGAGAACTTGTTATATAGGGCATTATAATCATTATCTTCAGAATCTGCTAATTTAAGCGCCTTTCATGACAAATTGTGCAGTCCTGCCACTTCTTTACGATTTGGTTTCCTGATATTCAGATTGATTCCATTGATTTTTAATTTCGATAATCCTGGGCAACTTGGCAAAAAAGCACTTAACCAACTCCGGATCAAAATGGCTTCCTGCATTATTCTGGATATTGGCTATGGCCTGATCAATAGTCCAAGCCTCCTTGTAGGGCCTCTTCATGGTCAATGCATCGAATACATCGGCAATCGCCACTATGCGAGCGGCCTCGGGTATATCCAATCCCGACAAACCCTGAGGATAGCCGCTGCCATCCCATTTTTCATGATGATTTAATGCTATTTGCGCAGCCAATTTAAATAACGGCGCATCGCTTTGCATTAAAATTCGATAGCCTATGTCGCAATGACTTTTCATAATCTGCCATTCATCGTTGCTCAATGGACCGGGTTTCTGCAAAATGGAATCCGAAATGCCGATTTTACCTGTATCGTGCATCGGAGCTGCCAATTCTAGCAAATCGCATTGGTGACTCGACCATCCTTTTGCCGACGCCAACTCTCTGCTGTAAGCGGCCATGCGCCAAATGTGTACACCGGTATCATTGTCATTGTAATGCCCCGCTTCACCGAGCATAAAGATGGCATCGCGTTGACTTTTTTCCAAAGCGGTTGCTCGAACCAATGACAAGTGGGCATTCACTCTGGCCTTTACAATCGGTGCAACAACCGGTTTAACGATGTAGTCAACGCAACCGGCATTGAATCCAGCCTCTTCGTTTCCCAAATCGGAAAGCGCGGTGACAAAAATCACCGGAATTGATTCGTATTGCGGATCGGCTTTTAGCTGACGACATACCTCATAACCATCCATCTCAGGCATTTGAATATCCAGCAAGATCAAACTGGGGTGATGTTTGGCAACGGCGGCCAAAGCCTCTTTGCCATTGCGCGCAAACACCAAACTATAATCGGCTTCCAAAATCTGTCTTAAAATCGCCAGGTTGGCCACTTCGTCATCAACAATTAATATTGGTTCAGTCAAACTCATTCGCACACCGATTTCCTCGCCAATAAGGCGTCTAATAACGTTTGCACATACTTTTCTGCTCCGCGAAAATCGAAATTGGATAGACACTGACGAAGCATCTTCCAATCGGACGTGGCAATGTTGTTTTTTAATTTTTCCAGAAAGGGCTCTGCCGAATGAGGGCTGTCTTCGTTTAAGGCATCCAGCAATTGCTGCAATAAATACTCAACCCGTTGATCCGATTCCCCGTTCAGAACCTGGCCATGACCACTCGCATTTCTTTTTGGCAAATGCGCAATGGAGTCACACACCTCATCGATAAAAACTTGCAAAACTTCTGTATCACCGGAATTGTAATCACCCAGTATCAAATTTTCTTCCAGTCGACGTGCTTGTTCGGCAATTTTTTTAAGCGCCAGATTGCCGGAAACACCACGTAATTTATGCGCAAGCCCCGATGCGCTTGCCATATCGTTTAGTTGAACAAAAGTCGCAATTTCATAGCCTGCCTTGACATAATCGTCAGCAAATTTTTCCAGGTAGGTTTGATAAACATCGAGATCCCCCCATTGTCTTAGTCCATAATCAATATCAATACCGGGATACTCTGCTATTTGTTCGGCTTTCACTTCAGACTCTGCATACGCATCAGGATCAAAATGCATCATGCTGCCGACGCTTCTGCCAGTCGCCTGCAAAATTTCGGCAACTACAAATTCGACATTGATCGGCTTGCCAATAAAACCATTCATGCCCGCAGCCAAGGCAGCATCCTGCAGATCACGAAATACACCCGCTGATAACGCCATGATAGGTAATTTTTCCCAACGCGAATCCTGCCGAATGGCTCTAGTCACCGCATAACCATCCATGACCGGCATTTGCACGTCCATCAAAATGATATCGACCTCATCCGGATGTCGATGCAGCCAGCTTAAAACATCCTGTCCGTTTGTTGCCGTCGTCACGCTAGCGCCCTCAGACTGGAGAATCAATTCTGCAACTTCCAGATTGGTCTCGCTATCATCAACCACAACTACCCGAATATTGCTTAAACGCTTGACCACAGACGTCTCTGTATCAGAAGGCGAGCGATACTGCCTTTTCTTATTGATAGCCCCAAATACTGCATTATAAAGTGAGGACTTGGTAACCGGTTTATTGAGTATTGAATCAATCAAACAGACGTCAGGATGTTCCAACAACGCTTGTTGAGAATACGCCGTCACCATGATAACGACTGGAACATTTTGCTTGTCCTTATACTGCGCCTTTATTTTCTTGACCACCTGAAGGCCATCCAAATCCGGCATCATCCAATCCACGACAATCACATCATAGTGATTGCCATTCGCTGACCGCATTAAGACCTGTTGAAGCGTTGCCTCACCTGATTCGGCCAATTCGGCGTCCCAACCCAGCATTTCGATGGTATTTTTGATTGCTTTGCGCGAACTCTCGCAATCGTCACCCACCAATAACTTGAGATCCGATAAATGCGGCGGCATCGTTGTTTGCTCAACATAATAATCAAATGTTATCGCAAAGCTGAATTCACTTCCCAGTCCCAACTGACTGCTCACTTTCAACTGCCCGCCCATCAATTCAACCAGTTGCCGGCTAATGGCCAACCCTAAGCCCGTTCCACCAAATTGTCGGGCCGTTGAATTATCCGCCTGTGAAAATGCGCGAAAAATCTCTTTTAATTTGTCCTGAGAAATACCAACGCCGGTATCCCGGACAGAGAATTGCAAGGTAATGGATTTTTGCCGCTCTGCCAGCACACTGATCGTTAAACTCACTTCGCCTTGTGCCGTAAATTTAATCGCATTGCTTAACAAATTAATTAAAACCTGCTGCAAGCGCAGAGAATCACCAATCAGATAATCGACTTTAGCGTTAGCCGGTGGTGAAATAATCAGTTCCAGGGGTTTATTTCCGACGGCACTGCCCACGATGCCGGCAATGTTATCGATAACACTGGATAACTGAAATGAAGCGTACTCCAACTCCAGGCGACCGGCTTCGATCTTTGAAAAATCGAGAATATCGTTGATGATACCCAGCAAGGAATGGCCGGCTGACTGGATCTTGAGAACCAGATTACGTGTTTCTCCCTCCAGATGTTTTTGCTGCAGAAGATAGCAAAAACCTAACACGGCATTCATGGGCGTTCTGATTTCATGACTCATGTTTGCCAAAAACGAGCTTTTTGCCTGTGTCGCGATTTCAGCTTCTTTCGCTTGCTTTACCAACGCTTTATTCAGGATGGCAATACGGTTTTCACGCTCTTTTCTTTCCGTATTATCAAATGCGGTCGACAAACTTCTTTGGAACTCACCCTTTTCATCATAGACTGCGTTTGCACTCAGCAATATCGGAATATAACTGCCATCTTTGCGTTTTAACTCCATTTCCAACGATTCGATATGGCCATCGCGCATGAATTTCGGATAATTTTCATTAAATATCACCTGATCAAACGGTGCGATCAGTTCGCTCATGTTCAGCTTATTGATTACTTCTTCACGGCTATAACCCAACCATGACAATTCCGTGTCATTCATTTCGATGACAACACCCGCCTTATCAAGCGAGTGGTAGCCGCAAGGGGCCTTATTGTAAAGATAGGACACTTCATCCGTTCGTTTATGCACTATGTCTTCAAGATAATTGCGATACTTATCCAGCTCTTCGGTTAATCGTTTTTTCTCGGTGATGTCTTCCTGAATGGATAAATAATGCGTGATGGTGCCATCAGCCTGCCTAATCGGCACATAGACCTCGTGATTGATAAAAATATCACCATTTTTGCGACGCTTCGTCATCTCACCCTGCCAGGAGGCACCCTGATTAATCGACTGCAGAAGTAGCTCATAGGTGGCGTGAGGAATCGAATTGGAGGTCATACCGCTTAGTTTGGAACCTATCAGCTCATGTGCTTCGTAGCCGGAAGTCCGGATAAAGGCATCGTTAACAAATTCAATCTCTTCATTGATATTGGCAATCAAGATACCTTCAGGACTTTGTTCCACCGCCATGGATAATTTGCGAAGTTTTTCTTCATTCTGCTTTCGCTGTGTCACTCTGTCATAAAGTGCGACGAATTCCAGATGTTTTGGACTGTACACTGAAATTGCAAACCACTCCGATAAAGGCGCTAGATAAATTTCAATCTGTTCAGGTTCTCCTGTCATGGCAACCCGTCCAAAGATTTCAAACAGCTCGGGCGTTGTATCACGAAGGGCAGGAATAAGCTCGGTCACCCGTTTTCCGATGACATCCGTAAGGTGGGCATGTCTTTCAAAAGCCTGATTAACCGAAACGTATATAAAATCCACGGGCTGATCATTTTCAAAAATCATTTGGCAATGGGTAAAGCCATTGAGCATGTTGCTAAACAACCGTCGATAGGTTTGCTCAGTTTCCTGGAGAATTTTTTCTTCTTTTGCGCGCGCCAACGCAATGGCGGCAACATGGGTGGCCATGCTGACCGTCTGTTCGTGCTGATAGGAGGGCTTTTGGGGTGCGTTGAAATACAGCGCAAAGGTACCCAGTAATTCACCGTCTATATTTTGTATCGGTGATGACCAGCAAGCCTGCAAATCATGACTCAAGGCCAAATCCTTAAATTTTTCCCAGAGCGGATCCAAGGCAATATTTTCAACGATCACCGGCTCATGGCGCCAGGCTGTTGTTCCACAAGAACAGACACCTTCACCAATGGCAATGCCATCAATCGCCTGATTATAGGTATCCGGCATGCTGGGCGCCGAACCTAAACGCAGATGCTGACCATCATCGTCGACGAGCAAAACGGAAGCAAGCGTATGGGGATTCAACTTTTCAATCGCCAGCACCAAGGCCTCAAGAATCGCTGACAATGTCGCTCCGGTAGCGATCAGTTCCAACAACTGACTCTGGGTCGCCCGCACTAATTCTGAGCGCTTGCGTTCACTGATATCTTGTTTGATGGAGATATAATGATGGATCTGACCGTGCTCATCCGCCACCGGCGTAATGGTTTGCTCCTCCGTGTAGAAACTGCCGTTTTTACGTCGATTGACGATTTCGCCGCGCCATACCTTATTATTGGAAATCGTTTGCCAAAGATTGTCGTAAAAATCTGGCAAATGTTGACCTGAATAAAAAATCATACGCGGATTCAGCCCAAGACATTCTTCCGAACTAAAACCGGACAATTCGGAAAATGCCTGATTGGTCCACTCCACATGGCCATGCGAATCGGTGATCATCATCGCATGAGTAGCGGCATTCAGAGCCTTTGCCTGCAAATATAGGGTCGATTCCGCTTTTTTATAGTCCGTTACGTCGCGAATGGTCAGCAAACCCATTTTGGCATGGCCGGTACTATCGATGACCAGGCTACCGTTAAAGCTATAGATGCGCAGCCATCCTTTTTGTTTGTGCCGAACCTGCAACTCATAGTTTTGAAAATCTTCACCATGTAAAACCCGAGCTGGCGGCCAAGAGGCAAAATCCAGCAAACTGCCATCCATTGCGGTAAATTCCAGTAATTCCATTAATTCATTAAAACTGCTCAAATGCAGCTCCGTGGCATCAAGATCGTGCATTTTTAACGCCGCAGGGTTCCACAGCAAAATGTGTCCGTCCGGTTCCAGAACAATCAAGCCTTCGGAAACATGATTAAAAATGGTTTTGAAACGTCGTTCACTCTCACGCAAATCATTGTCAACTTTCCTGATATGCGTCATATCGGTGTGGATACCAACCACGCGTTTTGGCTTACTTTCCGGGGTTTTGTCAATCACTTGTCCACGAACCAGTATCCACTTATAAGTCCCGTCTTTACAGCGGAGTCGATGCTCACATTCATAAGAAGCTATGTCGCCCCTGAAATGAGCATCCAATGCCTCATAACAGCCGTCTAAATCATCAGGATGTACGCGAGTTCGCCAGTCATCAATATTATCGCCAACATCCTCTTCCTGATACCCCAGCATGCTTTTCCACAGCGGGGAATAAAATACCTTGTTGGTTTCGACATTCCAGTCCCATACACCAGCACCGGCCGCTTCCAAAGCTGACAACCAGCGCTCGTCTCTTTGCTCCAGCCTTCGTGATATTTTTTCGCTGTTTGCCAGCAAATTGGTCACTTGCGTTAGAAATTCGTCTCTCGAAAATGGTTTGGTAAAATAGGACTGTATCCCGGATTTCAATAATTGTGTGCGTGATGATTCATCGGACTTCGCGCTCACAACAATAATCGGAATATCGGCCAATGCCGGATCGGCATGCAACTCGGTAACCAGATCATCACCATCCATGGTAGTCATCATCAAATCGGTAATTACGAGATCCGGTTTATGCGTTTGCACGATCTGTAAACCCTGCAGGCCATCGTTGGCACAAAGCACGTTATAGTGAGGTTCCAAAATTTCTTTCAAATAATGCCGCATATCATCGTTATCATCGACGACCAACACAACAGGAGCCGCAACCGGGACAACCGGTTTGGCAGAAACGCTCGCCTTTGGCTGATAAAAATAGCCCGTGGTATTAACTAAAAGATTTGTGCCGGGCTTGCCGACAAGTGTCACTTGCCCGGTTGGTAACATCGGCAGCCTCACAGTAAATGCAGCGCCGCCCAGCTCAGATTGACCAACGCTTACCGAGCCATTCTGTAGTAAGACGAGTTCTTTAACAATGGCCAATCCGAGTCCTGTTCCTCCATAGTTCCGATAACCCGGCGTTTCCAGTTGAAGGAATGGATCAAAAATAACCTGGTGTTTATCGGCGGCAATTCCCGGCCCATCATCGGCCACTAACCAGATGGCCTGCTGGTCAGCGGCGCTTAGTTTTAAAAGAATATGTCCGCCATCTGGCGTAAACTTAAAGGCATTCGACAATAAATTCAGCAAGATACGTTGACATTTTTCAACATCAATGTGCACTGGCAGTATGTCCGGTGTAAGGCATTGAAAACGGATATTTCTGACTTTGGCCATGCTGTCAAAACAGCTGGCTATAACACGTGTGAGTTCCGCCAAATCGAATTCGCTGTATTCTATCGGCATGGCGCCAGCCTGAAGCCTGGTTACATCCAGCAAATCATCGATATGCCG
Source organism: Methylococcaceae bacterium (assembly GCA_013140705.1). GTDB lineage: Bacteria > Pseudomonadota > Gammaproteobacteria > Methylococcales > Methylomonadaceae > JABFSH01. The sequence continues at coordinate 66,685 of JABFSH010000009.1, read as the reverse complement.
ATGCAATAAACTGGCGTTTTGTGCTAACACCTGCAAATCGCGTCGTTCGGCCTCGTCGATCGCATTAACCTCCAGCCGTTTTTGGGTGATGCCCAATATTAAGGTCAAGGGCGTCCTGAACTCATGACTTACCGAAGCAAAAAAACGGGTTTTTATTTTATCCAGCTCCAGACTTTTTTGATAAAGGTCGTTTATTTTCTGATTGGATAGTTCAAGCGCATGTAAGGCGGACTGAATGCGTCGATTCGATTGTTTGAGCTGTTCATGGGTGTAACTGAATAAAAAACCCATGATCATGAATAGAACGATGGAAAAATAGGAGTTTGTACTCGCTACGGCCCATTGAAATTCGGGAGGTATAAAAAAATAAACGACACTGGCTATGGAAACGACTGTTGCAACCATTCCCCCCCAAAATCCACTGTAACGTGCACTAACAAAAACAGCCGGAAAAAATAAGAACCAGACATAGGGCTTTAAGTATGCCCAATAATGCCATTGCAAAAGCAGCGCCATTAATGGCACAAAGATTGGGAAAATGAATTTCAAGTATCGGTATAAAAACATGTATTAAAAGCACATAAAAATTAATAATTAATGTAATTACCCTTTATAGATTCACCTAAGTTTAGCGTGGTTTTTCAAAGTACCAAAGTATTGCATCCGTTTGTTATGCGCGGCATGTAAAAAAACCATCAAGTCCGCTGATCAGCTCGAAGGTGGATTTTTTTGCCTCGCATCTTGTACCTTTTTTATGTGTTTGCTTGTTATAATGAAATCGATTTGTAACTGCATCCATTCTGATCGAGAGATTTCATGATTCAAGGTAGTATCGTAGCCCTAGTCACACCGATGGACGAAAACGGTGGCCTGGACAAGCTAAGCCTAAAAAAATTGGTTGAATTTCATATTGAGCAAGGCACTGATGCACTTGTCGCTGTGGGAACGACCGGTGAATCAGCAACACTTGATGAAGATGAGCATTGCGACGTTATTAAAACGATTGTTGACTATGTCGGCGGCAGGATTCCTGTTATCGCAGGAACTGGCGCAAACTCGACAACCGAAGCCATTTCGCTGACCCGCCGGGCCAAAGCAGCAGGAGCCGATGCCTGCCTGATTGTCACCCCCTATTACAATAAGCCTACTCAGGAAGGTTTGTACCTGCACCATAAAGCCATCAGCGAAGCGGTTGCCATACCCCAGATTTTGTATAACGTGCCCGGCAGAACAGCCTGTGACATGTTACCCGAGACCATTGGCCGATTGTCGCATTTACCCAATATTATAGGTATAAAGGAAGCAACCGGTGATTTGAGCCGCTATCAAGCCATCCGCGATCTGGCGGGTTCGGATTTCGCCATTTATTCAGGTGATGATGCGACCAGTTGCGAATTTTGTCTGCTGGGTGGCAATGGCTCCATTACCGTTACCGGGAATGTCGCACCAAAATTAGCGCATCAAATGATTACAGCAGCCTTAAACGGCGATCGGGAAACAGCGCAAACCCTGGATGCCAGATTAACGGGCTTACATAAGCATCTCTTTATTCAATCCAACCCGATCCCCGTAAAATGGGCAGTGTCTGAATTAGGCCTGATGAACAAAGGCATTCGTCTGCCATTAACCTGGCTGACGCCGGACTGTTTCAACAGCGTGCGCGAAGCCATGCGTCAGGCTCGGGTCATCTAATATCATCCATGAATATTAACTTCAGTACGCGAATCCTGCTTGCCGCCCTTCTATTGCACGTAACGGCCTGCAGTTACATTAAATCCTTGTTTCCGGATAAAGAAAAAGATTATCAGTACACCGCTGAAATTCCTCCGCTCAATTTGCCGGCCGATTTGAAAAAAAAGCCAACATCTCCTGTATCTGAATCCAGGCCTGTCGAGGATTCCAATCCGTCGGATATAAAACCAGCAATGCAAACACCTGCCGAAGCAACGGCAACCGGAACCGATTCAGCCCCAGTCGCCCAAAATGAAGAAGAGGCCCCGCCCCCTATCGAAACCGTGGAAAAGTACGAAAATATTTCGCTTGAACTGATCCGCTTTAACGATGGTGAAAACCGCTTACGTCTGGGTGCAGAAAAAGCCAGAGTCTGGCGGATGGTTAGCAAAGCCTTGAGTCGAAAATCGATAGAAGTCACTAATCGAAACCAGGATGACGCTTTTTTTGTCGTGCAGTTTGACCCTGACGAGAAAAAAGTAGAAGACGGCTCACTGTGGGACGAAGCAGTGTTTATGTTCCGTGGCTTTCAGGCTGATGAACAAGAATATGTACTCAAATTGGAAGAACAGGACCGGCACACTGAAGTCATTATTCTGGATAAAGACCAAAAACCGCTGCCACCCGATGACAAAGGCGGCTTAGCATTGCTGACGTTGATACAATCTACGATAGCAACGGATTTGGCCAACAAATAAGGTTTTTATTTGGTTACGCCATCCGCAAATTGCTTTCAGGTTACGAAATTTATCCCCAGGCTTAATTCTACTTTGTCAGATTGCCTGGTAATTATTTTTAAAGCCCGTCTTTCCGGCATGGATTGCCGAAATCCAGGTTCCACGGATGGATTCGAGCTTGCCATCCTTGGAACCTGGATACCCGATTCCAGGCGAGAATGACGAGCTCGTGAAAATCTGACAAAGTAGAATTAACGCAACCTACTCTGACAATTTTTTAATCGCTTGTGTTGGGTTACGCCGCGCTTAGCCTTAGGGTGAACCCAACCTGCCTTACTGTATTACAAACTACATGCTGACAATTTCTGGACCCGCTGCGCTTTCCGACTTTCGTATTCAAAATCTGCTGGCTAAACTGCAAGCCATTGAGCCCAACATCAGCTCGGTCCAGGCTCAATTCATTCATTTTGTCGACTGTCAGCAACCCCTGAATGATGAGGAACTGGCGCTTTTAAATCAATTGCTGGCCTATGGTTCAAATGCCCTTGCAAGTCCTGATTACCATGCGCAACTTCTCGTAGTACCCAGACCCGGAACCCAGACCCCCTGGTCAAGCAAGGCAACAGAAATCGCCCAGCGCTGTGGATTGTTATCGATAAACCGTATTGAGCGCGGGATAGCCTATTCTCTCGGCAGCGCATCCGAGCTATCGGCATGCCGTACCACGCAATTAAGCTCTGTCCTGCATGATCGCATGACCCAAACAGTTTTCGATGGCGCTGCTACACCCGAACTGTTCAGTCATCATGATCCTAAACCGCTACAAACCATCGCGCTCATGGAACAAGGGCGTGAAGCCTTAACCAGGGCGAATACGGAGTTAGGCCTGGCCTTGTCGGACGATGAGGTGGATTATCTGGCCGATAGTTTTGAAAAACTGGGTAGAAACCCAAGTGATGTTGAATTGATGATGTTTGCGCAGGCCAATTCCGAGCATTGCCGACATAAAATATTCAACGCGAACTGGACCATTGATAGCCAGGAGCAGGCAATCTCGCTGTTCGGCATGATTCGCAATACCGCGCAGACCCATCCTGATGGCATTCTATCCGCCTATAGTGACAATGCAGCTGTAGTGACAGGCTCTCCAGCACAGGTATTCATTCGCAATCCCGTGACCGGTGAATATGCGTATACAGAAGAAGATGCCCACTTGTTAATGAAGGTTGAAACTCACAACCATCCTACCGCCATCTCGCCCTACCCCGGCGCGGCCACCGGGTCTGGCGGAGAAATTCGTGATGAAGGTGCAACGGGGCGTGGCTCGGCAACCAAAGCGGGTTTGACCGGGTTCTCCGTATCCCATTTAAAAATCCCGGATTTCACCCAGCCGTGGGAGGATGCCAACGGCAAACCGGAACGCATCGCTTCAGCGCTGGATATCATGCTGGAAGGCCCTTTAGGCGGCGCAGCCTTTAATAACGAATTTGGCCGCCCCAATCTGGCCGGTTATTTCCGCAGCTTCGAACAACCTGTCGCCAATAGTGACGGCAATGAATTCCGTGGTTATCATAAACCAATCATGATTGCCGGCGGCATGGGCACAATCCGGCCTATGTTGATTGAAAAACAGGCCATTCCTGCCGGATCATTAATTATCATTCTAGGCGGCCCCGCCATGCTCATCGGACTCGGCGGTGGCGCCGCATCCTCTCAGGCATCCGGCTCAGGTTCTGAAGAACTCGACTTTGCGTCTGTCCAGCGTGAAAACCCTGAAATGCAGCGGCGCTGCCAGGAAGTCATCAATCACTGCAACGCCTTAGGCCATGAGACGCCCATTATTTCCATCCATGACATTGGCGCCGGCGGCTTATCGAATGCTGTACCCGAAATCATCCATGATTGCGGTCGCGGCGGCCGATTTGAACTGCGTAAAGTACAAAATGCCGATGTAGGCATGTCACCGATGCAGATCTGGTCTAATGAAGCGCAGGAACGCTATGTCGTCGCCATTAAACCGGACGCACTGGCGTTATTCACGGCTTTTTGCGAACGCGAGCATTGTTTGTATGCCGTCATCGGTGAAGCCACTGAAACCGAGCATTTATCGCTGACCGACGAATGGCTGGGGGCAAACCCCATCGATATCCCAATGTCCATTTTGTTCGGCAAACCGCCAAAAATGCATCGTCAAGTACAGCATGTTCTGCCAAGAATTTCTGCTCTGGACTTGAGTGCGATCAGGCTGAATGATGCCGTCAAACGAGTCTTGTCATTCCCTGCGGTTGCAGATAAAAGCTTTTTGATTCATATCGGTGACCGCTCGATTACCGGTCTTGTCGCAAGAGATCAGATGGTGGGCCCCTGGCAGGTTCCGGTTGCCGATGTCGCCGTGACCGCGTCCGGGTTTTATGCCCTGACCGGCGAAGCAATGGCAATGGGTGAACGCGCGCCTATCGCCATTATTGATGCGCCAGCATCGGGGCGCATGGCTATCGGGGAAACCATCACCAACCTGGCTGCGGCCCGTATTGATTCATTGAAAAAAATCAAATTGTCGGCCAACTGGATGGCTGCAGCCGGTTATCCGGGTGAAGATGCCGCATTATTCGATACCGTTAAGGCCGTCGGCATGGAATTATGTCCTGCTTTAGGTATCGCCATACCGGTGGGTAAGGATTCCTTGTCGATGAAAACCATCTGGCAGGATCATGAAGGTGAAAAAGTCATGACAGCGCCGTTGTCATTAATCGTAACCGGGTTTGCACCGGTAACCGATGTCAGTCGGACACTGACGCCGCAATTGAAAGATGTTGAAAACAGCGAGCTCATTCTGGTTGATCTGGGAGCGGGTAAAAATCGGCTTGGTGGCTCTGTGCTGGCGCAAGTCTATAAACAGCTTGGCAATGATTGCCCTGATCTGGATCATCCCGGATTATTGAAAGGCTATTTTGACGCCATCCAAACACTGAACGCTTCCGGCTGCATCCTGGCCTATCACGACCGCTCTGATGGCGGTTTGCTGACGACTGTCGCTGAAATGCTGTTTGCTGGACGGTTAGGGGTTAACCTGGCGCTTGACAGCCTGGGCGATGATCTGTTGCCCTTATTGTTCAATGAAGAGTTGGGCGCGGTATTACAGGTTCGCAACAGTGATAGTGCCGAAGTCATCAATGTCTTAAAACATGCGGGGCTTGTCGACTGCACACACCGTATTGGCACGGTTGTTAAATCGCAGCAGCTATCGATCCGCCTTGACGATCAGATTATCTATTCAGCCAGCCGCGCAGAATTGCAGGCTATCTGGTCGGAAGTCAGCTACCGGATGCAGGCTTTGCGGGACAACCCCGATTGCGCGTTACAACAGTTCAGGCAAATCACCGACGATAACGATCCGGGCCTGAACGCTCATTTGACCTTCGACACCAGGGACGACATCACGGCGCCCTTTATTCACTTGACTCGCCCCCAAGTCGCCATCTTGAGAGAACAAGGCGTGAATGGTCATGTCGAAATGGCAGCCGCTTTTGATCGTGCCGGGTTTACCTGTATCGATGTCCACATGAGTGACATTATTCACGGTCGCATCAGCTTGAGCAACTTCAGCGGACTGGCCGCCTGCGGAGGCTTTTCATATGGTGATGTCCTGGGAGCCGGTGGCGGATGGGCCAAATCCATTTTGTATAACACGCGTGCACGCGATGAGTTTTCCGCATTCTTCCAACGCCAGGATACCTTTGGTTTAGGCGTCTGTAACGGTTGTCAAATGATGTCCGGCCTGAAAGCAATTATTCCAGGCGCAGAACACTGGCCACGATTTATGCGAAATACATCCGAGCAATTTGAAGCACGGGTCGCCATGGTTGAAGTGATGAAATCGCCATCTGTTTTATTGGCCGGCATGGAAGGTTCCAGAATGCCTGTGGCCATCGCACACGGTGAAGGCCGCGCCGAATTTTCAATGGATCCGGCTATCGTACTGAATGAAGGCCTGGTTGTTTTAAGCTATGTCAATAACTATGGCGTTGTTACGACCGACTTTCCGGCCAACCCCAATGGCTCGCTACTCGGTATTACCGGATTGACCACAACCGACGGGCGCTTTACTATAATGATGCCGCATCCCGAACGCTGCTTTAGGACTTTGCAAAATTCATGGCATCCCGATGACTGGGGTGATTATGGACCCTGGATGCGCTTATTTCGAAACGCCAAGGCATGGACTCAAGACGCTGGTTGAGACTAAAGCATCAATGTCCCTTCGGTCTTAAGTCCGTACCATTCATTCATTCGCTACTTAGGGCTACGAATGGCACCACCGACTAATCGAAAATTATTCTATAGTGTGGCCCTCATCGGAATTGCCATTATTATTACAATTCCCGATGTCGTCTTCAGCTTAATGCTGGACATACTGCATTCCATTTTTGATTTATTTCTCGAACTACTGCATACCTTATTTGAAGGCATCGAATCTGTACTAGACCATCTGGTCGAGCATTTTTTTCACACCGAAGTCCACGATACGCAGTTGATCGTATTTTATACATTGATGTTGATGGCACTGGGCATGGGCTATGGTTTGCTGAAATTACTAGTGCCACTCTACCTTAGAGCTAAAAATAATCTGCGAGCCCGTTGGGAAAGGGAGAAACAAGTCATTGCCGTGTATTGGATTCACCTGTCCTGGGTGAACAAGATAAAATTGATTGCCATTACCGGGAGTCTGGCCTATTTGTTTTTTTTGGTGTCTTTTTAGGCCTCAACCGGGTTGTTCTAACTGAATTCATTGAGCCGCTGGTAAGAGGCCCGTCATGCCACAAAGGACCTGGCAAAAAAATACCGCTCCCGATAAGCTCGCTTTTTTTCTTCTCCAGCGGGATGCCTACATGGATGTAGGTAAGTAGAGCAACGAAGGAGCTGTTGCCAAGAGGGTCTAGTTGAAGGGATTTAGCTAAAGGGAATCTCTAAAAATTATCCGTTCATGCGTCGAAATGCTCAGCACGAACGGATAAGCTGCTGATTTAACAAAACACCCGTTCGCACTCGACTGCATGGATGCAGGAGGTAGAGCAACGCATGGAGCAGTTGCCGAGAGCTTGTCGAAGTGCAATTTTTAGAGGTTTACTAAAAACATTTGGGGACGAGCATAACTTCCCGAAATTTGAGTGTGGGATGTGCTGTACCCTCTGGGGCATAAAAGACACGAAGTGTCATTTATAGATGATTACTGTCGCGAGCGATGCGCCCCCCGCCGTCGGCACATCCTACGGAATTTATCTTTAGTCAATTCTTCTCCGGACTAGCAGCTAATTCCGCACGAAGTCTCTTTAGTCTGGGGTCATCCGGCAAGACAGATTCAGCCTTTTGTAAAGCTCGTTTTGCCGAGTTTGGTTTACCTTCAGCCTTTGCTTTCTGTATAAACCAAATATAGCGATCAACTATTTTCTGCTGCCCGGCAAGCGCTTCAGCATTGTCTGGCTCCAGGGCTAGAATCATTTGGTAGTATTTATGGGCATTGTCTCTCGATGGGGTGGTTAAATGCACGGCTTTCATCGCTTTATTAGCAGCGGTCAAGTATTCATTAATCGTACCTTTGTCGGCCGGCTTTTCTAACAATTTCTGCTTCATGGACGAATGCAGTGACTCATCATTTACTGCCAGCTTTTGCGTGCTGTCAGTTTCCTGTTCGCCAGTATATTTATCCCTGAGCTCCGACTTGCCTGCTGAGGAAGACGTGCCATCCGCTATCAGGCCATTTTGAGGCAGGTTGTCGTCAGCACTTATTTCCAGTTCGCTTTCTTCATTGGCTTGCTTTGGCTGGTTTGCAGGATCGCTTATTGCTTTATCGGTGTGCTCGGATATTTTGTCCTGGACAGCTTCCTGGCTTGCCTGAGTGGGGGAAAGCGCGGTGCTTTGATCTTCATTTACCTCTGGTGTAACTGTGATTTTGCCGGCCTTATCTGGCAATAAAGGCTGAGCAGTGACTATACTGGACTTGTCAGCACTTAATTCTGAAGGTTTATTTCCAAACCATATTCCAGCAACAATCAATACTGTTATCCCGACCATGCCAGCGGCCCAGACGGGGTTCCTGGCTATCGGACTGCCATGGGCAACATCCATGGATTCTTGCCTGGATGTTATCGGCCCTGCTTGGTCGTTGACAAGCTCTGACTTTAATAGCACCAGAATCTCGGTTGCTGAATGCGGTCGATTTTTATATTCAGGCCGTAGCATCCAGTCTATTGCCTGCAACAACGCCGCACCATACGGGATGCCCGGAGATTCAGAGAGTGGAGTCATCGGATCGGGTTTGCCTTTGCTTAAAGCCATTATCCGGCTCTGAGCGGCAATGGGTTGCTTATGCGTAATACAATAATGCATCGTTGCGCCCAACGCATAAAAATCGCTGGCGGGGCCGAACTCATTATGCTCATAAAGTTCCGGCGGTGCGTAACCAGGGGCTAATTCGCCCTCGAGCATGGCAGTATGTCCAGCGATGGCCAACCGGGCGGCCGCGAAATCGGTCAATAGCGGTTCGCCATTCTTGCCCAGAATAATAGTTGCCGGCTTGATATTACCATGCACAATATTGTATTCGTGGAGTTTCTGCAAGGCATTCAGCATGGCTACCAGAATGAATTTTAATTCCGTGTCGGCAATTGCCGCAGGCGACCTTACCAACGTTGAAAGCGGCACACCTTCCTTGTAATCCATAATAAGGTAAGCTGTTTCATTGAATTGCAAAATGTTTTCAGCTTTGACAATATTGGGATGTTCGATTTGGGTGAGAATCTCTGCCTGGTCCAAAAATGCCTTTAAGCCAAAGTTAAAATTTTCCTTATCGCTTGGGAATTTTGGTTCGACACCCAAACCATCGGGTGCGCGAGTAGCGAAATCGTAAGGAAAATACTCTTGTATTTCCACCCATTCCTTCAGGTGATGATTCCAGGCGCGATAGGTGATATCGAAAGTATCAACTTTTGAGATTTTTTTGATTTCGTAGACGCCGAGTTGCGTACCTTCAGGCAATATCTGATTGTGTATGTGTGTCATGATGGCTATCATCCTTTTTCTAATCTTTATTAAACTACTGATACGAAAAGATATTTATACATTTTGCCCCGACATTAACCCAAAAAGGTGGGCACCACTCCTGATGGCTGGCAGTTTAGGAAGCCGCTAAAATTATCCCATCATGCCCTTCGGTCTGGCACGACAACAGCGATAAGGGATAAGCTGCCACATAGTTTAAAACAACTAAGTTTGCGATACGCCATAATTTTCTGATCGGCACGAAACAATGATGACGGATCAGGGTCGTCTTTTTCCGTTCTTCTACGGGATTAGCCGATGATCACTTGAAAAAGCGGATGCCGAAAAAATCCTTGACCGTAAAAAGAACGGTTGAAAATGCTGGCTGGGGAAAACATCTTCCTGATTACCCACAAGCTTCAGCTGAAATAGCAAACACTCAAGTAGCCGTCATGCCGGCATGGATTGCCGGTATCCAGAACACAGGGATGTGACTCGCTGACAACACATCACTGGGTTTACATCCGTGTAGCCTGGACCCCGGCAGTCCATGCCGGGGCGACGTTTTTTTGGAAACTTATGGCTCTTTGATATTGGCTGAAGCTTATACGTAATCAGGAACAACTTTGCCTTGACTCTGCAGGGTTTAATTATTGACAATCCGGAAATTCAGTAAGAATAGGATTTGATCAATGACGATCCACCTAAATTGGGCATAACATAGGTCATGTTGCCACAACAGCTGTAACATGACTTTCCGCTGACAAGTCAGCGGGCGATAGCGAATCCCAAGCCGAATTCGGGGCCAACTATCACTCAGTCAACAATTTGTCCGAAAATGCGTGAAATTTGTCATTGTGCTTGGATAATTTAACCTCCATTATTGACAGATGTAAGCCGTTAGTGCACGATTAAAGCCAAACACGGACCTATTGAACTTTGACACTCTGGCTCACCGGCACTTTCTCCCATTAAGTTTTTGCCTTGGGAAAATATTGGGTGACATCACAACACGATCGAGGGTGGTGATTATGAATAATAATGACAAATCTGCCAATCGCTGGATCCACCGATTATTCAAGCAGTCGAATGTTTTATCGGCAACGCCTGAAAGCACAATCTATTTTGCCCGATGCTACCCTGCCGACTCCTCGCTCCAAGGCCGCAGCCCGTTCAGCACCCTGTTTTCCGAGTCAAACAATAAACCCTCTGAAGCTGAAAATCATCAGCGAGTTTTCGGGCAGAAATCGCCCCTGTTGACAGACTGTTCTGATTCTCCTGAGGCTGTTCAAATTTGCCGTTCAAACAGGCTACCCGTGCCGAACGAAGCCGTCTTGAGTGCTCAATACACTGTTCTAAATTGCTATGATGAAACGCCCGATGTCAAAACGTTTCGACTCGGACGGCTTGATGGTCAAAGCGTTGATTATTTGTCCGGACAATACATGACGCTGACAATGGCTATCTCGGGCCAGGAATTTAAACGGTCGTACAGTCTGGCATCAAGCCCTGCCCGGGCCAAAATCATCGACCTTACCGTAAAACGAGCACCGAATGGCGGGATTGTTTCCAACTGGCTCAATGATCATCTAAACATCGGCGACACCCTGAACTTGAAGGGGCCATTCGGAAGATTCAGTTGTGTTACCCACGCCACCGAAAAAATGCTGTTTCTAGCCGCCGGCAGTGGCATAGCCCCCATTATGTCCATGCTGCGCTGGCTGGTCGACACTGAAGCGCGTATGGATGTCAGCTTGTTGCTGTCTTTTCGAAGCCCTGCAGATATTATTTATCGTGATGAATTGCAATTAATCGCAGCACGCCACCAGAACATCAAACTGGCCATTACCCTGACAGCGGAGACGATTGATTACTCCCAGTGGCTCGGCTTAACCGGACGAATTAATGAAAAAATGATCGCAAACCTCGTGCCGGATCTGCCGGAACGAACGGTTTATTTATGCGGACCCGATTCTTTCATGGCAATGTGTAAAAAAAGTTTGCTGAAGCTGAATTTGCCATCAAGTAAATTATTTTGTGAAAGTTACACCGTCAATAGTCCCATCATAAAGCCGCAAAACTCCTGTCTCAACCAGCCCTTGCGGCATGAAACCGGCAACTACCAAGTCAAATTTGCCAAATCGGGCAAAACCATTGACTCCGATGGGCGTGTCACGCTGTTGGAGCTCGCCGAAAGAATCGGCGTACTGATTGGTCATGAGTGCCGTAGCGGCCAGTGCGGCGAATGCATGACCAAATGCCTGAAGGGCAAGGTAGACATGATGGATCAGGCGGAAATCGATGAGGTCGACAGTAAAAAAGGCTGGATTTATGCCTGCTGCACCTATCCGGCTTCAAATGTCGAACTGGATGTTTAGCAAGATCACGTAGGGAATCAATCAAAAACCAAAGGAGAGACAACATGTTCCGTTTATTTAAAACCAAACCCAAAAACACTCTGAGGACCACGGCGCCGGTAACTTTGTTGCCGGGATCGCAGGGTGAACACTATTTACAACTCAAATATGGCACCACGCAGCGTGCCTTGCGTTTTTATGACAAACAGGTATTAAAATATTTGTCACCGGTCATGAAAGAATTTATCGCCAGGCAGGAAGTTCTGTTTATCGCAACGTCCGATAAACACGGCGAATGTGATTGCTCTTTTCGCTTCGGTAAGCCAGGCTTCGTAAGAGTTTTGGATGACAATTATCTCGTATATCCCGAATATCGCGGTAACGGTGTATTGGCCAGTCAGGGCAATATCATTGAAAACCCCCATATTGGCATGATTTTCGTCGATTTTTTTGCCAGCACGGTCGGCCTGCATGTAAATGGCAAAGCTAAAATTGTCGAACACGACGATTTGCTGAAATTCCGCCGGGATCTGCCTAAAAATGTCATCAATGAAATAAATACCGAAGGCAAACACCGTCCTGAACGCTGGATCATGGTTGAAGTTGAAGAAGCCTATATTCATTGTTCCAAACATATTCCCTTGCTTGAAAAAGCGGATAAGAATATTACTTGGGGTACGGACGATGACGGCCTTAAGCGCAGTGATTTTTTTGCTTTGCAAGACATTCCGCTTTACCAGAGACTTGGTGGAGAACCTGCAATTCAGGCAATTACCGAGTCGGTCGTGCGAAAATTATTACTGGATGCCAAACTCAGCCCATTTCTGGATGCACTTAATCTCCAGACTCTGCTGGACCAGCAACGACATTTTCTAAAAACCGTATTTGGCGCTTATGGAACCGACCAGAATCAGCCGAAAGATTTGCGTGAATTTTATAGAAAACAGATCACCCCACACTTAAGCGACATTTATCTGAATACCGCACTGTGGCATCTTAAGAATGCACTGATTGAACTGAATGTGCCCGAACACGAGATTGCCAAACTTCTGGCGAATTTAGCAAGAAAAGATCACGATTAATGCAGCGATGACATGATTTAAAGGTACTTGCCGTCACGCTATCGCATTTACAAATTTTGTCCGATTATGCAGTATTTTTGTCATTTACCTTGCAAGGAATAGAGGCAATCTATATCACAAGGTAAATCCCAACGAAACCTATAGAGGGGAACAAAATAACTTGAGGCATTCGCTGCTTTTCAGCATCGACCTTGCCAAGCTGGCTTTTCCTGCATGTGAACTTGATGTTTAGAATAAAAAATACAAGGTATTTATCAAGCAACCCGGACCTATGTTTTCCCAATAGCAGGTCCAACAAGTCGGAGGATTTAATTATGTTAGCCACGCATGAAAGCAGACAACAATTGGTAGCGGAATTAATAGAGCACAGCGCTCAAATTGATCAATTAGTCGTGCTGTCCCGTCAACAATCGACAGAATCCAAATTCGAGTATTACCGTGACCTTGAAGATTTACGGGCCAAACAACGAGAAATCACCAGGCAACTGCATGCTTCGGAAGAATCCGGCAGCAATACCTGGGAAAACATTGGAAATGGCGGCTGAAATTTAAGCGTACATTACTGAGTTTGTTTAAATAACCGGAAAGTAATTGTCAGCAAAAGGCAGGTGCCCATGAGTCCGAATCGTCCTTCGCAAACATTGCAGCATCGCCATGTTGCCATGCTGATTTATCCGGGCTGCGAATTAGTCGATGTTTCGGGGCCTATGGATGTGTTTTGTTTCGCCAATATCGCATTACGGTTGGAAGGTAAAATTGGCCCAACCGAATGCGTCTACTCACTGTCACTGGTTGCAGAAGAAGCAGGACCGGTTAAAACGTCTTCAGGACTGAGCATTGTTGCTGATATGGCTTATCAGGATGCCACCGAAAACATTGATACTTTATTGGTGGCAGGAGCCCCTTACATTGTCGACGGTCTGAGGGATGAAAAATCGAAGCAGTGGCTTGTACAGATGATGCCTAAAGTTAGACGTATGGTATCAATTTGTACCGGCGCCTTTTTATTAGCCGAAAGCGGTTTGCTGAACAATCGTAAGGCAACTACACATTGGTTATATTGCGATCAGATGGCGAATGAATTTCAGGGCCTTCAAATTCAGCCCGATAAAATATTTGTTCGCGATGGCAATGTGTATACCTCGGGCGGCGTTACCGCCGGAATTGATCTGGCCTTGAGTCTGGTTGAGGAAGATTGGGGCTGGGAAGTTGCATCAGCGGTTGCCCGCGGAATGCTGATCTTCATGCGCCGTCCCGGCGGTCAGTCGCAGTTCAGTTCCTATGTATTCAATGAAGCCAAGAATCGCAAGGATTTTCGCGAATTACAGGCCTGGATTGTCAGTCATCCCGATGCCGAATTGAATGTAAATATCCTGGCTGATCGCATGGCCATGAGCCCGCGTAATTTTTCCAGGCTGTTTTGCCAGGAAATTGGCATGACGCCTGCCAAATTTATTGAACGTATTCGTCTGGAATCAGCACGCAACATGTTGTTACGCACCGACTTACCGATGGAAAGCGTCGCCAACAAGTGTGGATTCAATACCGCCGAACAAATGCGGCGAACCTTTCAACGATTTTTAAAAATTACCCCCCAGGAGTATCGATCAAACTTTAAATAGAAAATGAAATGTCAGAAAAGCGGGTAGAAACGCAAGGTTTTGCGTCTCTACCCTTGCACAAGAATAAATGCAATTTAGCCCGTAGCCCATACATCCGAACACAATAAAAAAAACAAAGGAGAACCTCCGTGCGAATTTTACTCATTTCTTCGTCTTATAACGGCCTGTGTCAACGAGCGCATGTAGAGCTTGAAGCCTTGGGCCATGATATCTCGATCACCCTGGCGCTCAATCCCGACGACATCAGGAAAGGTGTTACCTTTTTTCAACCCGATTTGATCATTTGTCCGTTTTTAAAGGAAAAAATACCCGAAGATGTCTGGAGCAAGCACCACTGTTTAATCATTCATCCCGGTATTGTTGGCGATAGAGGCCCCTCATCACTGGACTGGGCCATCATGAGCGGAGAACAGGAGTGGGGGGTAACTGTGTTGCAGGCTGTTGAAGAAATGGATGCCGGTGATATTTGGGCAACAGAAACATTTTCCATGCGACAAGCCAGTAAAGCCGGCATTTACCGGCGCGAAGTCAGCCAGGCAGCCATTAAAGCGATGCTGAACGCTGTCAAACGGGTCGAATCCAAAACGTTCAAACCCATTCCGCTCGATTATTCGAAGCCCGAAGTACGGGGTCAGCTTCGGCCCTTGATGAAACAGCAGGAACGAAAAATTGACTGGGAAAATGACCATGTCGCAACCATCATCAAAAAAATAAATGCCAGTGACAGCGCACCTGGCGTGTTAGATGTTATCGACAATCAGGAATATTATTTATACGGCGCCCATGAAGAAAGTTCGCTGCAAGGCTGGCAACCCGGAGCGATCATTGCCCAGCGCCATGGCGCCATTTGTCGTGCCGCCATAGACGGTGCCGTCTGGATATCGCACCTGAAACGCAAAAACATTGTCAAGATTCCGTTTTATAAGCGCTTTCTCTCGCACAACAAGCAATTTGATTTCAAATTACCGGCTGCAAAAGTATTAGGCAGCCTTCTTGATGATACTCCCGAAGCCTCTATCGATCCGTTGTATATGGGAGCAGAGCTGACCTTCAAGGAAATTTGGTATGAAGAAAAAAACAACGTCGGTTTTCTGTACTTTGATTTTCATAATGGTGCGATGAGCACTACCCAATGCCGGCGTCTACTGGAGTCCTATCGTCTGGCATTGGCGCGGCCCACTAAAGTGCTTGTCCTGATGGGAGGACGCGATTTTTGGTCAAACGGCATTCATCTGAATATGATTGAAGCGGCGGAAAATCCGGCCAATGAGTCCTGGCGCAATATCAACGCCATTGACGATATAATTCACGCTATTCTGACCACGGAATCCAAATTAACCCTATCGGCTGTCTGGGGCGGCTGCGGCGCAGGTGGCGCAATGGCGATTCTGGCAGCCGACCAGGTTTGGGCTCGCGAAGGCGTCATTTTTAATCCGCATTATAAAACCATGGGCCTATACGGCTCAGAGTATTGGACGTATTCACTCCCCAAACGGGTTGGTCCCGTTAAAGCTCTGGAACTCACCGAAACGCCGCTGCCCATCGGTACGAAAAAAGCCAAGGCGATCGGCTACATCGATGAAATCCTGTCGGACCATTACGACATCTACCTGCAACAGGTCAGACTAAAGGCAGAAGCGTTGGCCTCAAGCCCGCAGTATCAAATATTGCTCGAAGAAAAACAACAAATCCGGCATAAAGACGAGCGTGTAAAACCCTTGGCGGCCTATCGCGCAGCTGAACTGCAAAAAATGAAAATCAATTTCTCCGGTAAATTTTACGGTGGCGAAGTGAATTATCATGAGGCCCGCTATAACTTTGTCCATAAAGTCAGGCCTAAGGAGACTGCCGCTTATCTTGCCAAACACATGCGTCTTGATGCCACCAAGCTCAGTGAATTAAGACAGCCTCTGGCTTACTAAAAGGAGTGTGCCATGTTTTTTAAATACTGGCCGGTTCTGCTGGTTGATGACGAACCGGATGTCCTGGCTATTTCACGTTTGGCCATGAAAAATATCGAAGTATATGGCTTGCCGCTAAAAATTTACACGGCCAACAGTACCATCGAAGCCATTGCCCTGATCAATGATGATGTTGAAGTGGGCTGTTCGCTGGCCGTTGCGTTTCTTGACGTGGTCATGGAAACCGAGTATGCCGGTCTTGAGCTGTGCGATTATATCCGCAACAACCTGGGCAATAAACTGACTCAAATCTATATCCGTACCGGGCAGCCAGGCATCGCGCCGGAACGTGACGTCATCGACAAATACGATATCAACGGTTACTTCACGAAAGTTGAAGCTACTGAAGATAAGTTGTATTCGTTGATAAAAAGCAGTATCAGACAATACCTGGCGTATGGCATGGCGCTCTCGACCATCGAATTGTCAAATAACCTCATTGAGGCGGCGGGTTCGAGACGAAAACTGCTTTACACGCTGTCGCCCATCGGCGGCTTGAGTCCGGAACAGGCAGAAACGCCACGATGGCTGATTATTGACGGTGACGTGCTGTTTGCCGACGAGATTGATGCCGAGCGTGGCTTGCAATTGCTAAACCGGCTTCGGGCCCTCGAAGGCATGCCACTCAATCCGGGCGGCGACCGCTATGTGATGGATAATCAAGGCTATCGGCTGATCGAGGTTATCGCCACTACTGCCCAGTCGCAGGTGTCATTTTTGTTTAAAAGCCGGTTTACGCCACCGGATCTTGTGGTGACGCTGATGCATGGCTTTGTTAAACAACTGGCCGTCATCTGGAAACAAAGTCGAGTAGATTCATAGCAGGCAATTGAGGCAACACTAGCCGTCATGAACCATTATTTTTACGATGGCAGAGATCTGAGCCTGGCATTACAGAGCCATTATGATGCCGGATTAGTGGTCTTATCCATAGCCAGTTTGGCATCCTATGCAGCCTTAAGTGTTGCAGGCCGGATCCGGGCCGCCGATTCGGGCAATAGACGTCGCATTTGGCTGCTGGCCGGTTCATTAACCATGGGCGGCGGCATCTGGGCAATGCATTTTATCGCCATGCTGGCGCTCCAACTGCCGATCGCGGTGAGTTACGACGTATTTATCACGTTAGTGTCAACGGTGCCCGCAGTGTTGGCCAGCTATGTCATGCTGGAATTAATCAGTCGACCCAAAATCAGTACGTTGACCTTTTTGGTCAGCGTCGTGATGGGCGGCGGCATAGGCACCATGCATTATATCGGCATGGCCGCCATGCAGGGCATTTCCCGGCACCTGATCATGATGTTCGAACCCAAACTGGTGGTCGTTTCGGTGCTGATCGGCTTGGTGCTGTCCGGCGTCGCCTTGACAATCGATTATTTACTTGCTCAAAAGACCAGGATCAATAGCGCCGTGTGGGGAAAGGTCGGTGCGGCACTGATCATGGGCTTTGCGATTTCCGGTATGCATTACTCCGGTATGGCGGCTACTTATTTTTTTGCAGGCGATGCATCACCGACCTGGGCAGAAAGCTCCTTAAATCCGTTAGCGCTGGTATTTTGGGTTTCCTTTACCTCGGTATTGATCGCTTCACTGGCTATTTTCATTACCATTGTCGACAGCCGCATTCAACAAGCCACACGGGAGGAAGCCGTCAGCCGCTCACGCATGCGGGAAGCCATAGAAAGTATCGCCGATGGCTTCTGTTTATTTGACATGCAGGATCGCTTGGTAGAATGCAATCAGCGTTATCGGGAAATCATGAATTTTGGTACTCCAATCGTACCGGGCATGGCCTTCGAGACGATCATGCGAAGGGCCGCCCAGTCCGGTTTGATTCTTGATGCCGAAAATTGTCTTGAGGACTGGCTGACCGAACGCATGACCCGGCATCGCACGCCTCGAGAAAACTTTGTCGAGCATTTCAGGGGAGATCGCTGGATGCGCGTCAGCGAGCGACGGGTCTGGAATACCGGCACGGTTGCCATCCGCACCGATATTACCGAACTCAAGCAAACCGAAATCGAATTATCGAAGGCCATCGCGGAAGCACAAAAGGCACGTGCAGTTGCCGAAGAAGCCAATAACGCCAAAAGCGCGTTTTTAGCCAACATGTCTCATGAGTTAAGAACACCCATGAATGCCATCATTGGTTACAGTGAAATGTTACTGGAAGAAGCACAGGCTTCAAAACAGGATGGTTATATTAGTGATTTGTTAAAAATCCATTCATCCGCCGTACACTTGCTGACTTTAATCAATGAAATTCTGGATTTATCCAAGATTGAAGCCGGCAAAATGGAATTATTTCTCGAGGACATTCATTTACCCTCGGTGATCAATGAAATTACCCATACGGTTCAGCCCATCATCGATAAAAATGCCAATAGGTTATCCATCGAACGCCCTGACTGGTTACCTGCGATCAGTGCCGATTCCATTAAGCTGCGGCAGATTTTGTTGAACTTGCTCAGTAATGCCGGAAAATTTACCCATGCAGGCGACATTCATTTCACGGTTTCGGTCGACCATTCATCTGAATCCGGCTGGATTATTTTTGAAGTTCGCGATACCGGTATCGGTATGTCCAAAGCGCAGGTCGATAAGGTATTCGATGCCTTTACTCAGGCGGATAATTCGACAACACGCAAATACGGCGGCACCGGTCTTGGCTTGACCATCACCAAAAAGTTTTGCGAAATGATGGGTGGCAGCATAGCGATTGAAAGCACCCCGGACGTGGGTTCCATATTTACAGTAAAACTCCCTTGGTCATGCATTGATGAACAAACTGTTGCTCGTTGAAGATAATGAACTCAACCGTGATATGTTATCGCGCCGACTGATCAAAAACGGCTTTCAGATCATCCTGGCCGTTGACGGTCTCGAAAGCATTCAGTTCGCAAGAACCTCACAACCGGATTTGATACTGATGGACATGAGTCTTCCCATCATGGACGGATGGGAAGCCACCCTGCAGCTGAAATCCGATCCTGTGACACGAATTATTCCCATCATTGCTCTAACCGCACACGCTATGGGCGAAGATCGGCAAAAAGCATTGAACGTAGGGTGCGATGATTACGATACTAAACCTATCGACTTATCGAGATTGTTATCAAAAATTTATAAACTTCTGGTCTAATCATGTCTCATTGCGAAAAGTTATCGGAAAGCTCTCTGATCATTGATGCGCTTACACGCCATGAACTGCTGAACTGGTTGAATCAAATCATCGGTTATTCTGAAATGCTGATCGAGGAGGCTGACGGTAGCGGTCAGGAAAACTTAATCGGTGATTTAGGCAAAATCACCTGCGCGGCTCAACAAATGTTGGTGCAATTGCAAACACCGCTGACGTGTAGCCCTTCATGCCATTCGGCTATCAATACAAATGACTCACACAAACAAACCGCATCTCCGGATCAGGTCGCCCACCACTTTAACCCGGTCGACACGGAATGCAACGGCCGTGGAAGCTTATTGGTCGTTGACGACAACCCAGCCAACCAGGAAATTCTATCCAGACGTCTGGAAAATCAGGGATATCAGATCGCAATGGCGGGTAGTGGCGTTGAAGCCCTGGAAAAACTGACCAGCAACCGCTTTGACTTAGTGTTGTTAGATGTCATGATGCCGGACATGGGTGGCTATGAAGTGCTTCAACGCATGAAAGCCGATACCGTTTTACGCAATATTCCGGTCATCATGATTTCTGCTTGCTCGGATATGGGCCAGGTTATATTGTGCATTGAAGCAGGCGCCGAAGATTATTTACCCAAACCCTTTAATTCAACGTTGTTAAAAGCCCGAATCAGTGCGACGCTGGAAAAGAAACGGCTGTGTGAACAGGAACGCCGTTATGCCAGTCAGGCCATGCAAACGGAAGCGGCACTGGAAAGACACCGGGCTCTTACACAAGCCGTGGCCGGTGTAGCGCATGAAATCAATACACCCTTGGGTATTGTCAAGACGGGGCTGAGCATCATCCGGAATCGTTTGTCGTTACCGAACATCCAGGCCTTGTTTAGAGAAAATTCGGAAACCGAAGCGTTGCTTCAGGACATGCTGGAGTCTTCCGGCTTAACAATAAAAAACGTCGATATCGCCCACCGTTTAATTGAGAACTTTAAAAAAATTGCTGTGGATCAGTTGCTGGAACATCAGGATACCGTCGACCTGCCGGCATTGCTGAAAGATACAGTCGACCTTTTTAAAATCAGTGCCAGACAGGCCAGGCTGGATATCCGGCTTGATGCGTCAGGCATCCTTAAAGCACGGGAATGGCATGGCTACCCCGGCTACTTGACACAAATCATGATGAATTTTCTTCAGAATATAGAACGCTATGCTTACCCGAACGGCATCGGTGGCCAGGTGGACATTGCGGTTTCGGATAGAGTTCTGCCGGCTAAAGCTCCCCAGTTTGTTTTGACAGTCCGGGATTATGGCGCTGGCATCAACCCGGAACACATCGGTAAAATTTTCGATCCCTTTTTTACGACGGGCCGCGGCAAAGGCGGCACCGGCCTGGGTTTGGCCATCGTCAACAACATGGTTACCGTTGCCATGCAAGGCGCCGTATCCGTTGAATCTGAGCCGGGCTTTGGAACATGCTTTACTCTTTGTTTTCCGAAAAACCTGACCTGATGAAAATGTACCTAAATTTCAGAGCATGTTTTACCCCAAACCCGCCAACTGAAACCCATACCAATCCCAATAAATTCGCAAACTATCCCTTCTCCAGGGAGAGAAACATCTATATAGCGTCAATGTTCAAAACAATAAGGTTATAATCTTAAACCCGTGTTACAACCCTTTTTTGTGTGTTCAGGACTGCTATCTATGTGTTACGGTTTGAAATGCTGGATTATTGCCAGTTGTATTTTTATGCAGTTGATTTTATTTCCGGCGAATGTGCATGCGATAGCCGAGCAAGAAATGGAAACCTGGACGTATCACAAAGAATGGGACAATTTAAACAATCTCAATTTTAGCTTTGTGCGGTCACCCATGCCGAAACGGGGTCTTTACGACAACATCAGACTTGAAATCCTTTGCAAGAATAATAAATTGCAATTGGTTGCCGAGTCCAGCAGCTTGATTACTTCCCAGGACAGGGAATTTGAGGTCGAATATCAAATCGATAAACAGCTTCCGGTAATCATTAAATTGAGAACCTTTAGGGATAACAAACGCCGTGGTTATTCGGATATACAAATTGACCGAATAATCAGGGAGCTTTTGTCCGGGGAGTCTATCTTTATCCGCATCAATACCATAATCAGCACTGTGCTATCAGCCAATATTACATTAAAAGATGCTGCAGAACCCCTATCTCGGGTCTTGGCCGACTGCGGCATCGTGCGAGACAAAACATCAGTTCAACAGGTTTATAGTCTGGCCGAATTTGAAAGGGACTTTGCAAAGCTAACTCCGGAGCAGCAAGGGCAAGCACTGAACGAAATTAAAAAAATTATGGAGGGTATACGCTAATGCCTCCCGAGATTCGAAGCTTTCTGGCCTTTCGACAAATTCAAGGCGAACGAAGTTAAATCTTCCTGATTACCCACAAGCTTCAGCCAATATCAAAGAGCCATAAGTTTCCAAAAAAACGTCGCCCCGGCATGACGGCTACTTGAGTGTTTGCTATTTCAGCTGAAACTTGTGGGTAATCAGTTAAATCTTTACTGGTCCGAATTCATAGGAATTATTTCTGATTACATATGAGCTCCAGCACATATCGAAACGATAAGTTTCCCAAGGAACGTCACCCGGTATGGATTGCCGATATGGCAGCTACTTGAGGATTTACCATTTCAACTGAAAGTTATACGTAATCAGGAAGAAAATTGACCCGCCCAGGCGACCTAATCCTGACCTAAAAAATTCCTCGTACCGGGCATTCAAATAATTAGTTGTGGAGCACTCATTCCGTCAACTGACAATTAAGTTCAGTGCACCATTTATCGGGGTCAGGGCTGGACTCAGGGCCTGAAAGATAACATTCCCAAAGACTGTCTTGCACAGAGAATCCCTTCCACGTATAAAACTCACCCCAGGCTACGCCAAGTCCTTCATAGCCACCCCGATAGATGGTGCGGACTATTTTTGCGGCGGGTAATTTGCTCATCTTCACGCGTCCGGCGGGAGTAATTGGTATGTTAACCGGGAAACCTACCTCGAAATCAAAGGTCTCCGTTGGCCTTTGGGGGTGGAAAGAAAAACAGGGTCCGACAATATCGACTCCCTGGGCGGTAATGGTGGACATTACTTCGGCGATAGCTGGGCCCATAACATGGCTGATTTCAGCTCGGGGAATAGTGAGATGAATGACCACTGTTAGCAGTTCATCCGTTAGAATGACTTGTGGCGCATCAAGCATATAAACCTCCAAGTGGAGTCCAGGGACAGTTGGCTGGATGCCAAGGGGTCAAATGTTGCCAGCAGATTCGCATTCCCCGATATCCTCAAACCAGATCTGCGGCGACTGTTCAATAAATTTTCGCATCAACATCCTGCAACCGGCATCATTCAATTCAATCACGTTAACTCCTGATTCTCTGAGCCAGTTTAAATGGCCCGCAAAATTGACTGATTCGCCTACAACCACGGTGCCAATATTAAATTGACGGATCAGCCCGGAACAATACCAGCAGGGAGCAAGCGTCGTTACCAAAATTTTATCACGATAGTTTTTCTGGCGACCAGCTTTCCGGAAAGCGTCGGTTTCGCCGTGTAGGGAGGGATCGTTGTCCTGAACACGACGATTGCGTCCGCGACCAAGTAACCGGCAATTGCTATCGAATAAGGCCGCGCCCACGGGAACTCCACCTTCGTCAAAGCCGATTTGTGCTTCTTCAAACGCCACGGCTAACATATTGAGGTAATTTATCATTGGATCTCGTTGCGATTAGGGTATGGATTGTACTTATGCGTTGAATGCAAAATGACATTTATAACGTTGGTAACACCGAAATTTCTGGAAGAGGCGTTACCTGTCCTGTCTCTCGGTAAACTTTATAATCTGCCAACACTTGCGCATGGTCGAAGGCTAATAGTTCAGGCAAAGCGTCCAGACTGAAAATCTGGCAGTTTTTGGCGTCGTCAGACGCTGCCGGTTTTCCACGTGCTTCTGCGACGTAACAGGCAGTAACGGTGTGACCTCGTAAATCACGACCTGGATCGGAGTAGATGCCTAACAAAACAAGCAGCCGCACATTCAGGCTGACTTCTTCTTTGGCTTCACGGACCGCAGCGATTTCCATTCTCTCGCCAACATCGACAAAACCGCCCGGTATCGCCCACCCGTAAGGAGGAAATGCCCGTTCAATAAGCACGATGGGGCGGCCGGGGTAGTCAATTAATTCGACAATGATATCGGCGGCGATGGCTGGCGTTTCTGGTCGGGACATAATTAGACTCTGAATTAATGTACTTGAATCATAATCGGTTTTTACTTTCGTCTACAAGTCGTAGGGATACAGATTTTTTATATGCGACAAAATGTCGCACTTTTTCTGGACAAATGGGTTTTTGTACAATAGAATTTACCTTCCTTGAATAAGGCAGATCAGATTCGAAAGAATCGAAACCTTTCAAGGTTGAAAGGAAGGTACAACAAAAATAATAAAAATCGCAAGAACTTAACCTGCCATGAATAGTGGCAGGCATCCACATAAGAACAATAAAACAGGATGAAGCCCACATAACGTGGGCTTTTTTATGCCAATCGAAAATTTTAACGGCTGATTTTCCTAACCTCCTGCCGTTGTTCCAAGACCCGTTAGCGGACTTTTGTTTTCTTTCGACTTGAGATTTGATCTTATCATTCCGCTCATCTTCGCTCAGTCTAACGCGGCCTTTTTTGCCTGCACTGGCTAATCTTATTAACTTCAGGCGACCTCTAAAAATTGCACCTCGACAAGCTCTCGGCAACTGCTCCATGCGTTGCTCTACCTCCTGCATCCATGCAGTCGAGTGCGAACGGTAGTCTTTTTAAATCATTGACTTATCCGTTCGTGCTGAGCTAATCGAAGCATGAATGGATAATTTTTAGAGGTCCCCTTTCATAAGGTTTTGAAAGATTTCAATTAATTTACCGTCAAAACAAAATCGGCGTATTACTAGATTTTCTAGTTTAAACCTTTGCTTCGATCTTCCAGACGTCTTAAAAACTCTGACATGATCAGGCGATAGAGTTCATCTCCCAAATATTTGTCTTCGATGCCGCTGTCGATATTGGGGTTATCATTGACTTCTATCACATAGCCTTTGCCATCCTTCTGCTTGACATCAACGCCATAAAAGCCGTTGCCTATGGGTTGCGTGGCTTTTAACGCAGCATCAATGACGGCTTTGGGCACTTCGAAGGTGGGCAGGGTCTCGAAATTGCCGCTATCGGTTTTGCTTGAACCATGGCGATAAATTTGCCAGTGATTCTTGACCATATAATAACGACAGGCATACAAGGCCTTGTTGTTAAATACACCGATGCGCCAGTCAAAATCCGTGTACAGAAATTCCTGGGCCAGTAATAATGCCGATTGCTGGAACAACTCTGCCACCTTAAGATCCAGCTCCTTTCGGTTGTTGACTTTGACAATGCCACGCGAAAACGAACCGTCCGGGATTTTGATAACGACAGGAAATCCGGCTTCTACTTCCAGTTTATCCAAATGTATACCATTACCCCGATGCAAAATCCAGGTCTTGGGCGAAGGCACCTTGTGGGTTCTGAACAAATCCGCCAAATAGACTTTATTGGTACAGCGCAACATGGAGGTAGGATCGTCAATGACAATCAAGCCTTCAGCCTCTGCCTTTTTGGCAAAGCGATAGGTGTGATGATCAATCGCTGTTGTCTCGCGAATAAACAAGCCGTCAAACTCGGGTAGCCGCACATAATGCTGGGCCGTTATCAATTCAACCTCTATCCCCAGTTGCCTGCCCATGCTTATAAACTTTTTCAGTGCGCCTCGATTACTTGGCGGCAGTTTTTCTTCCGGATTAATGAGCATGGCGAGATCGTAGCGCGCCGCTTTTCGGGCCCGTCCTTTGCGCCACACTTTTTTGCTGAACTTATCCAGTGCTTCGGCAAACACCGTTTGCATGGCATCATTCAAGTGTCGATGTGAGACTGGTTTCAAGCCTTTGATCTGCCATTGCTGTCGATAATTGAGTGTAACTTCCAGCACCGGACAAGGAAACCTTTCAAATAATAATCTTGCCAGTTCCTGAAAGGCCGGATCCGACGTTGTGCCAAAATAACTCTGCAAAATGATGTCGGTGTCCTTGTCATGGCTTTTAAACGCTCGCGCCAGCGTTGGCGACAAATCCTCAATCTGTAGCTGGTACAAGGCTTTTCTGCCAAGATCGTTTAAAACCTTGACTGAAGGAATAACATGGTGCCCGCGCGCCTCGGCCAGCAAGGAGCAATAATAACCATCAGATAAATAGCGATAGCTGGCACAAAGATTGATAACGCGAACCCGCTGCTCTGGTGCTGCCTGCTCTGTGGCAAGATATGTTTCAAAAGTGATCACCTGATCACTGGGATAATAAGGGTTCCAGTCGGAAAGATCATCAACAACCAGAAGGGTACGCGCCATAGCAAAAGCAATCCTGAAATGAAGTAGGTTATAATTTTGTAGTCAGAACCATATTTATACAAGATGTTTCTTAAGCGCCAACTAAATATACAGAAACGGCTGCACTCAGGTTATGCTGACTTTAATCTGGATAATTCTGGCATGATCGCTTTTGATAGGCGCCATTCACCTAAAAATATTCGCTACCTTATGTCTTGCAATTTTTCTGCTGTGGCTATTGATACCACTGTTTTTCCTGCAAACTACTCGTCAGCAAGAGAACACTGGCTAAAAAAGCTATCCGAACAATCTGGCCATAGCCATCACCGCCCTTACCCCTGTATTGGCGTCTCAGGACCTGATGGCGAGGAATTGGTAACCGATACTGTCTGGATAGGCGCTGAAGACGCATCACGCGTGTTGGTACTAATTGGTGGAACGCATGGTATTGAAGGCTTTGTCGGAAGTGCTGTCCAGATTGATCATTTGAATTTGCTTGCCTGCAGGCATCTAACTCTCCCAGTCGACACCGCTGTATTGTTCATTCATGCCCTCACTCCGTGGGGCTACGCCTGGCAACGCCGCTGTGATCAGGATGGCGTGGATCTGAATCGTAACATTGTTGATTTTAGTCAGCCCCTGCCCGACAATCCTGGATACGACGAACTCCGCTCGGTTCTGTTTTTAGACGATGGCCAACGGAGAAAAACAGCACTGGAAGCCTTTGAACGCCAGCATGGCCGAATCGCATTGGAATGCGCACTCAGTGGCGGACAATATTCGGACCCGTCCGGACCGTTTTTTGGCGGCAACATGCCAAGCCATGGACGAACGGTAACCGAAGCGTTGATGCAGCATTATTCGATGAAGCAACGGGATTTGGCCGTTATCGACTTACACAGCGGCTTGGGTTCATTCGGTTATGGTGAAATCATCTGCGACCATGCACCCAACAGCCCTGCCACCGCAGTTGCCTGTCAATGGTATGGTGAATCGGTTACTTTGCCGGCTTTAGGAACATCCAGTTCCGTACCTAAAACCGGTTTGCTGGATTATGCCTGGCACACCATCATGAATTCGAAAAGCTGTTATATTACCCTGGAATTCGGCACGTTCAGCACTAATCAGCTGTTCGACATTTTATTACACGATCATCAGCTTTGGGCTCAACAGAATAACCTGCAGGCCCGATTGGAGCACAGAACCCTCATGCGTCATCATTTTTGCCCTGACGATCAGGCCTGGAAGGAACTCGTGCTGTTCCGTGCCCGACAGGTCATCGCTCAAGCATTACGAGGATTATCTTGCTGATGTCTGGCCCTTCAGTGCAAATTCGACACGCCCAGTTGGCCGACCTGGACGGCTTGGTCGCCCTTGAAAACGCCAGCTTTGCCACTGACCGACTAAGCCGGCGCAGTTTCAGGCACTGGATTACTACAGAGCATCGATCGCTTCTGGTGGCCGTCAACGATGCAACTGTGAGTGGCTATATTCTGATCATTTATCATCCAGGTACTCGTCTGGCGCGAATTTATTCACTGGCGGTCTCGCCTGAACAAAGAGGTTCCGGAATTGCCAAGACCTTGATGCTGGCGGGTGAGCAAGCCGCAAAAGATGACGGTCGCCTGTATCTGCGTCTGGAGGTCAGTGTTGATAATGTCCCTGCCATTAAACTCTATGAAACCCTGGGCTTTCAGAAATTCGGCATTTACCGTGATTACTATGAAGATCACAAAGATGCCATTCGTTATCAAAAGCGTATCCGACGCTATCAGGACACCTTTGAATACCGCTCGGTACATTGGTTACGGCAAACCACGAATTTCACCTGTGGCCCGACCGCATTAATGATGGCGATGCATGGCCTCAACCCGGCTTATCTGCCCTCGGCCGATGAAGAAATCAACTTATGGCGAGAAGCAACCACTATCTTCATGACCTCGGGCCATGGCGGCTGTCACCCCATTGGTTTGGCGCTGGCGGCAAAAAGACGTCAGTTCAAAGTCGAAGTCTGGATTAATCAGTCAGGGCCTTTATTTATCGACGGCGTTCGCAATGACGAAAAAAAGCAGGTCGTTGAATTAGTTGATAATTGCTTTAAGCGAGAGGCCATGGAACAGGGCATTCAGATACATTATGCTAATATCACGCAGAAAGAGCTGATTGAAGCCTTTAAAGCCGGAGCAATACCGTTGATTTTGATCAGCACCTATTTGATGGATCGAAAAAAGGTGCCGCACTGGGTCGTCATGAGCGGTTTCGATGACGACTGTCTTTACATGCACGATTCCGACCCCGACGAGCCGCGCCAAAACGAACTCGATTGTCAGTATATCCCGATTGCCCGAGACGATTTTGATCGTATGTCCTGTTTTGGTAAAAACCGGTTACGATCAGCCGTTATCCTGTGGGCTGGCTAACATAATAACTACTCGTTGGTTTCTCCGTCTGCCATTACCTACGAAACCAAACCACCCTTAACCTGCTTTCGTCTTTTATGATCAATAAACTTGAAACTCGTGCTCGTCTGATTGCTGGTTTTTTGTTGCTATTATTAGGTGGCTGGGTCTTACACAGCTATCTGGCATTGTTGGCTTGGGCGGTGGTGTTGGCAATTACGACCTGGCCGCTTTATTTGCGGCTTTTGAGCAACAGCAAATTACACGGGCATCTAACAATGGCAGCGGTCTGTCTGACCTTGCTCATCGGCGCCGTGATACTGGTGCCTTTGGGTTATGGCTTAAGCCGGCTTTTACAGGAATCCGAATCGCTAGGGCAAATGATAACCGATGCCCAAAAAGTTGGCATTCCTCCGCCGGCATGGTTGGAGACAATACCAGCTATCGGCCATTGGGCAAAAGATGCCTGGATGGATTTTTTGGGCAGTTCGGAAGCCGCCAAAGAATCGCTTCATATGATAGGAAGTGGTGGAGCCATCAAATTCACCAAGGAATTTGCCAGCCAATTAGTGCAAAGATTCTTTGGTTTTCTGACCACATTACTAGTGCTGTTTTTCGTGTATTGGCACGGTGATGGTCTGGGTCGCCAGGTATTGACAAGCTGTCGAAAACTCTTCGGCGAAAACGGCGTTCGCTATACCAACCATGCCACCGCTGCCGTGCGCGCAACCGTCAATGGCATGCTGTTAGTAGGTATTGGCAAAGGGCTGTTACTGGGTGCCGGCTATGCGCTGGCCGGATTAAGCCATTCCGCCATTCTGGGAGCGCTGACCGGTATTTTTGCGATGATACCTTATGCGGCCAAGTTGATTTTCGGAAGTTGCTCGCTGGTGTTGATTGCCGAGGGCCATATCGCAGAAGGCAGCGCCTTATTTGTGTATGGCTTTATTATTACGCTGATAGCCGACAATTATGTGCGCCCGTGGTTGATTGGCGGTGCCGTTCAACTACCCTTTCTGTGGACCTTGCTGGGTATTTTCGGCGGTATGGAGAATTTTGGTTTGCTGGGCGTTTTTTTAGGGCCCACGCTGATGGCCGTGCTGATGTCAATCT
Organism: Methylococcaceae bacterium; assembly: GCA_013140705.1. Classification (GTDB taxonomy): domain Bacteria; phylum Pseudomonadota; class Gammaproteobacteria; order Methylococcales; family Methylomonadaceae; genus JABFSH01. The sequence goes on along the minus strand of JABFSH010000009.1, from coordinate 37,121 downwards.
GGCGCGACTGGATAGCCGATGCAGGCAAGTCAGCCTGATTCTGCTACGTTAGATAAATCTAAAACCTGTCGAAACACCCGCTACTTTCGACAGGCCATCCAGAATTTTCTTATCCGATATTAACGGTGACGGCCTTGCTCTCGGTGTAATGCTCCAGCACAGCGGCACCCATTTCCCTGCCCCAGCCAGATTGTTTGTATCCACCGAAGGGTAGTGCTGCATCAAAAACATTGTAGCAATTCACCCAAACGGTACCGGCTTTTAACTGTCTCGCAAGCGTATGCGCTTTGCCAACATCTCGCGTCCAGATACCGGCAGCCAAGCCATATATTGAGTCGTTAGCCTGTCTGATCAATTGCTCATCCATGTCTTTAAACGGCATGGCGACCACTACGGGTCCAAAGATTTCTTCCTGAACCACTTTCATCTGCTGCGTCGTATCAACCAGTACGGTGGGCTCAACAAAATATCCGGCGCCGTCGCGTTTTTTTCCCCCGCTGAGAGCTTTAGCGCCTTCCTGAAAACCGGACTCCAAAAATCCGCAGACCCGGTTCAACTGTGTACTGGATACCAATGGGCCCATTTCGGTTTGCGGATCCAGGCCGTTGCCCAGTTTAATTTTTTTAGCACAACTGGCCACCCCTTCAGCCACTTCATCAAAGATAGCTTGGTCAACATATAGTCTCGAACCGGCTACGCAGCATTGGCCATGATTGAAAAAAATCGCATTGGCCGCACCGGGAATCGCCATCTCCAGATCGGCATCCTTCAGCACGATATTGGGCGATTTTCCGCCCAGCTCCAGCGTCACTTTTTTTAGATTGCCGGCAGCCGCCTTGACAACCAATCGGCCCACTTCCGTCGAGCCGGTGAAAGCAATTTTATCGACCAAAGGATGCGCCGCAAGCGCGGCGCCGGCTGTTTCACCAAAACCGGTGATGATGTTTACCACACCATCAGGCACACCGGCTTCCAACATGATTTCACCCAGGCGAAGCGCCGATAAGGGTGTTTCTTCCGCCACTTTTAGCACAACCGTACAGCCTGTTGATAAGGCCGGTGATAATTTCCAGGCCGCCATCAGTAATGGAAAATTCCAGGGGATAATTTGCCCGACGACGCCAACAGGCTCCCTGCTGGTATAAGCATGGAAATTTGCATTGGGTATCGATAAAGGAATCGTCAGCCCGTGTAATTTTGTCGCCCAGCCTGCCATGTAATGAAATATGTCGGCGGCCAAAGCAACATCGGCAATACGGGCAACTGACACCGGTTTACCGTTATCAAGCGCCTCCAGTTCCGCCAATTCATCTGCGTATTTGAGTATTAAATCGCCAATACGCCAAACCAGTTTGCCTCGTTCGGACGGTGTTATATTGGCCCAGGCTTTATGTTCCAGCGCCTGACGAGCGGCTTTCACAGCCTTATCGATATCTGCCGCATCACCTTCTGCTGCATAAGCAATGGTTTCGGCTGTTGCAGGATTGATCACAGGAAAAGTCATTCCGGACACCGCATGTTCCCAACGGCCGTTAATCAGAAGCTGTTTAGGTTTACTAATGAAATCAGCAGTTTTTGAGCTTAGTGCGATCATGGTGCCCCTCCATCAAATCATTAAGAGAGTGTCAGTATACCCTTCGTATAAGAAAACACCAGTTGGCAACTGTGCACCTCAATCAAAATCAATGAGGAAGCCATTGCCATCGAGAACGATACACTTCATCGAGGCTTGTTATTCGTTGATCCCCCCCTGTGTCAAATGCGCAGGTTCCAGAAGTTTTTCCAGGTTTTCCCGGCTTAAATCGGTCATTTCGGTAGCCACATCAATAATGGGACGACCCTGTTTATAAGCCGCCTTGGCAACTTCTGCCGCCTTGGCATAACCGATGATGGGATTCAGCGCGGTTACCAGAATGGGATTTCTGGCCAGCGCCTGCTGAAGATTGTCATTTCTTACAGTAAACCCGGCAATCGCCTTATCCGCCAATAATCGGCTGACATTGCCGAGTAATTCGATGCTTTGCAGGATATTGTAGGCAATCACCGGCAACATGACATTCAGCTGAAAATTACCTGACTGACCTGCGATGGTAATCGTCGTATCATTGCCGATCACCTGTGCCGCCACCATCGCCGTTGCTTCAGGAATCACCGGGTTGACTTTCCCAGGCATGATGCTGCTGCCCGGCTGTAAGGCGGGTAATTCAATTTCACCTAAACCGGCTAAAGGACCGCTGTTCATCCAGCGTAAGTCATTGGCGATTTTCATCAGGCTGACAGCGATGACTTTAAGCTGTCCGGATAATTCAACGATGGCATCCTGGCTACTGAGGCTTTCAAATAACGATTCATTTACTTTAAAGGGTAAGCCGGTATCATTGCTTAAAACTTCAGCAAATTTAATGGCAAAGTCGGGATGCGCATTGATGCCGGTTCCCACCGCTGTGCCTCCCTGGGCTAATTTGTAAACTCTGGGCAATGAGGCATTAATTCGATCGATGCCGTTACGAATCTGCAAGGCCCAGCCGCCCAGTTCCTGGCTCATGCGTACCGGCATGGCATCCATCAGATGGGTGCGTCCGGTTTTAGTGACATGATCCAAAGAAACCGCTTTTTCTTCAATTACCTTGGCCAAATGCAGCAATGCAGGCAGCAAACTGTTCCGGCATTCAAGTGCCGCACTGACATGAATGGCGGTCGGAATGACATCATTACTGCTTTGCCCCATATTGACGTCATCATTCGCACTCACTGTCTGCCCTGCGAGGCCGGAAGCAAGATTTGCCATTACTTCATTGACATTCATATTGGTGCTGGTTCCGGATCCGGTCTGAAACACATCAATCGGGAACTGCGGTTGATGCTGTCCCTGCAGGATTTGTTCAGCGGCCTGCGCAATGGCATTGCCTTTAACTGCGTCCAACTCACCTAAATCCATGTTGACTTGGGCGGCCGCTTTTTTAATCAGCGCAATCGTTTTAATGAATGCCGATGGCAGAACTAAACCACTGACCGGAAAATTGTTCACTGCTCGCTGTGTCTGGGCGCCATACAGAGCATCTGCGGCAACGTTCAACTCGCCCATACTGTCTTTTTCAATTCGGTAATTTTCAGACATGGTTTAACTCGCTAATAAATTGTTCAAGGTCGTTGTAATCGAAAGGCCATCCCATATCCTGTCCGGTTTCGGGATGATATAAAACAGGTATGCGGGTCGCATATTGTGTCTGCCAATGCACAAATTCAGCAATATCGATGCGTTCAATCGTCAGCTCACCGCGGCTTTGAGCGCAGTGTTCGACAATGGCATCCGCCAGTTCACACAGGTGACAACCGGCTGTCCCTAACAGTAACAATTGCATCGCTAGTGTTTGGCCAGTTTATCCAGATAGCCCATAAATAGCGCGGACATAACCAAGGTTAAATGAATCAGAACATACCACAACAATTTGTCATTGGCTGTCGCGTCGATGTTCATGAAAATTTTTAACAGATGGATTGAGGAAATAGCCACAATCGAAGCGGCCACTTTCATTTTCAAAGAACCATAATCATGCTTGCCCAGCCATTCCAGTTTTTCTGCAGAAGCGCAGATATCCATTTGCGATACAAAATTTTCGTAGCCGCTGAACATGACGATGACAATCAAACTCCCCACCAGGGTTAGGTCGATCAGGCTCAATAAAGTCAGAATCATGTCTGCCTCACCCAGTTCCAGAACATGAGGCAAAAAATGCAGAAGTTCCTGAAAGAATTTTACCGTCAAGGCCATTAAGGCCAGACTCAGGCCCATATAGATCGGCGCCAAAAACCACCGGCTGGCGTACATCATTCTTTCCATGAGTTGCGCTATTTTTTCTTGTTTTGTCATGTGTCTGGTCAGTTTAAATGAAAACGATTGTTGATTTGCTAATGATGCAAATGAGCGGCTAACCAGCGTTCGGCTACGTCTTCCGCTATGCCTTTACGCCGAGCGTAATCGTGTAATTGATCTCTATCAATTTTGCCGACATTAAAATACTGAGCTTCCGGATGCGAAAAATACCAGCCGCTCACCGCAGATGCCGGAAACATCGCATAACTCTCCGTTAGTTCAATGCTGGTATGCTGGGTAACATCCAGCAACTCAAATAACTTGCCCTTTTCGGTATGATCAGGACAGGCCGGATAGCCAGGCGCGGGCCGTATACCCTGATAGGCTTCATTGATTAACTGTTGCGCATCATGAGTTTCGTCTTCAGCATAACCCCAGTAGTTCTTTCGGGTTACTTCGTGCATATATTCAGCAAAGGCTTCTGCCAGTCGATCGGCTAAAGCCTTGAGCATGATGGCACTGTAATCATCATGATCCTGCTCAAATTCATATAATTTCGTTTCAATACCAACACCGGTCGTTACCGCAAATGCGCCAATATAATCGGCAATTCCACTGCTCTTGGGAGCAATAAAATCAGACAGACAGTAATTGGGACGCCCTGGCGCTTTAACATTCTGTTGTCGGAGGTGATGCAAGGTTTCTCGATTTTGCTGGCGCGATTCGTCAACATAGACTATCACATCATCCCCGTCCGAATTGGCCGGAAAAAAGCCAATCACGGCATGAGCCGTCAGCCAGTGTTCTGCAATGATTTTATCCAGCATCAATTGCGCATCATGAAACAGTTTTCTGGCTTCGACACCGATCACTTTATCTTCCAGAATTTTCGGATAACTGCCCGCCATTTCCCAGGTTTGAAAAAACGGCGACCAGTCAATGTAGTTTTTCAAGGTAGCCAGTGGAAAATCGGAAATCACTTTCTGCCCCAGAAATAAAGGTTTAACCGGCTTATAATTACCCCAATTAAATTTGTTGCGGCGCGCATCCTCCAAAGTATGCTGCTTGGTTTTAGCTTCCCGCCCCTTGTGCCGATCCCTGACTTCGGCATATTCTTCACGCACTGTTTTGATAAAGTCATTTTTTAAATCCGCGCTCAGCAGATTGCTGGCCACACCGACACTGCGAGAGGCGTCTGTCACATAAACGGTAGTACCCTGATAATTTGGTTCAATTTTGACAGCCGTATGCGCTCTTGACGTCGTCGCGCCGCCAATCATCAGCGGAATGGTAAAACCCTGACGCTGCATTTCTTTGGCAATATGGACCATTTCATCCAGCGATGGCGTAATAAGTCCGCTTAAACCGATAATATCGACATTTTCCAGTCGCGCAGTTTGCAATATTTTTTCAGCGGGCACCATAACGCCCAGATCGATGACATCATAGTTATTGCATTGCAGAACCACGCCAACGATGTTTTTGCCGATATCATGCACATCACCTTTAACGGTAGCCATCAGGATTTTGCCGTTGGTTTGTCTTTCACCGGCGGCTTTATCAGCTTCCATAAAGGGCATCAGATAAGCCACGGCCTTTTTCATCACCCTCGCTGACTTGACGACTTGCGGCAAAAACATTTTCCCTGATCCAAACAGGTCGCCGACCACATTCATGCCGTCCATCAAGGCCCCTTCGATAACATGCAAGGGTCTTTCGGCTTCCAGACGTGCCTGTTCGGTATCTTCTTCGATATAGTCGGTAATGCCTTTTACGAGTGCGTGTTCCAGGCGTTTATTGACCGGCCAGCCACGCCATTCCTGATCTTCCGGCTTGGCTTCGCTGCTGCTGCTGCCGTCGCCACGGTATTTTTCAGCGAGTTCCAGTAAGCGCTCTGTACCGCTTCCATCGTGCCGGTTGAGAACAACGGCCTCAACCGTATCACGCAAATCGTCAGGAATATCGGCATAAATTGCCAACTGACCGGCATTGACAATGCCCATAGACATACCCGCCTGAATGGCATGGTATAAAAACACCGCATGAATGGCTTCGCGCACGGGATTATTGCCCCGAAACGAAAAGGAAACATTGGAAACACCGCCGGAAATCAATGCATAAGGCAGCGTTCGCCTGATCTCACGGGTTGCCTCAATAAAATCCAGACCGTAATTATTGTGTTCATCGATGCCGGTAGCAATGGCAAAGATATTGGGGTCAAAAATAATGTCCTCAGCCGGAAAGCCGACCTGTTCCGTCAAAATTTTATAGGCGCGCTGACAGATTTCGACTTTCCTTGCCTGGGTATCCGCTTGACCGTCTTCGTCGAAAGCCATAACGATGACCGCAGCGCCATAGCGATGCACCAACCTGGCGTGTTTGATGAATGCTTCTTCGCCTTCCTTGAGTGAGATGGAATTAACAACCCCTTTGCCTTGAATGCATTTCAAACCGGCCTCAATAATGTCCCATTTTGATGAGTCCAGCATAATCGGTACCTTGGCAATATCGGGCTCTGACGCAACCAGCATCAAAAACCGCACCATGGCTTCCTTGGACTCCAGCATGCCTTCGTCCATGTTGATATCGATAATTTGAGCACCGTTTTCAACCTGTTGTCTGGCCACATCCAGAGCTGCTTCGAAATTGCCCTCCACGATCAATCGCTTAAATGCCGCTGACCCAGTGACGTTGGTACGCTCACCAACATTGACGAATAAGGAGGCAGGACCTATCGACAAGGGCTCAAGCCCTGCCAGTCGACACTGTTTTTCAATGTCCGGGACTACACGAGGCCCCATACCCTGCACAGCATCGACAATGGCTTTGATGTGAGCAGGTGATGTTCCGCAACAACCGCCGATAATATTGAGATAGCCGTTGCTTGCCCAATCGGCCAATTCCTGCGCCATGGCTTCGGGCGTTTCATCGTATTCACCAAATTCATTCGGCAAACCGGCATTGGGGTGTGCCGATACATGCGTGTCCGCAATAACCGCTAATTCCGCGATGTATTGGCGCAATTCTTTAGCGCCTAAGGCACAATTAAAACCAAACGAGATCGGTTTGACATGTTTCAGCGAATACCAGAAAGCCGCAACCGTCTGCCCTGACAAAGTTCTGCCAGACGCATCGGTAATCGTACCGGAAATCATCACGGGCAATTTATATCCGATCTTTTCAAAAACCTGTTCAACTGCAAAAATGGCGGCTTTTGCATTTAAGGTATCGAAAATGGTTTCAATTAGCATAATATCCGCTCCACCATCGATCAACCCATGCGATGCATCCGTATAAGCTTCAACCAGTTCATCAAAGTTTATGTTACGAAAGCCCGGATCGTTCACATCGGGTGACATCGACGCTGTGCGATTGGTGGGCCCCAATACACCTGCGACAAAGCGTGGCTTTCCCGGCGTTTTTTCACTGTATTCGTCAGCCGCCTGTCTGGCTAAGCGCGCTGATTCGAAATTGATCTCATAGGCCAGTGCCTCCATCTGGTAATCGGCCATGGCAACGCGGGTCGCATTGAATGTGTTGGTTTCTACTATGTCTGAGCCCGCTTCAAAATAGGCCGTATGGATTGCCTTGATGATGTCTGGCTGTGTCAGTGACAATAAATCGTTATTCCCCTTAAGATCGACGTCCCAATCGGCAAATCGTATACCGCGATAATCCTTTTCTTCCAGTTTATAGCCCTGAATCATTGTGCCCATTGCCCCATCGAGAAAAAGAATTTTCTCAGACATAAGCTGCTTAATTAATTCGGTTTTGCTCATGAAGTCTGCCAGTTTATACGATTTATTTTAAGAAAGAGATTGCGAAGTGATTTTGCTGACTATATTATTTTTTTACATTTTAGGAGTTAACGATGTCGAAACCAACCATTATTGAAATAATCAAGAGTGTCGTGTCTGCCGCAATCGGTGTGCAAAGCGATAAAAACAGAAAAAAAGATTTTGAAGAGGGGACTATTTCAACTTATCTGATAGCGGGCTTGATATTCACTGTACTGTTTGTTGTTTCTCTCATTTTTTTGGTATCCACCATTTTAGGCTAGCGTTGTCCGGTCTCTCCAATCAGCCTTTCCGGCAACCTGGCTCCATAAAAAAAGCCCAAGCATGGCTGCTTGAGCTTTTTTGGATTACAGCCCAAAATTATTGGGCGTTTTTAAAGCTGTCCTTGATGCTGACAAACATTTCTTTTATGCCACTGAATAAGTTGCCTACAGAGAAACTTTCTTTAGTGATAAATTTAAGACGAACGATTGCTGCAGCCAAAAAACCTGCAAACGGAGGCACTAACTCAAAAAACAGGGACAATAAATATCCGCCTATACCTTGAAAGCCACCGGCATTTTTTCTATCGCCAATACTGGTCAAATCACGTTCATAATTGGCATCGGCACCACCACCTCTGACAGCCTCCAGGATAAACACATTCGCCTGTACCAGTAAGGTCTGAACAATGAAAAAAGCAACCACGCCAATTCCAACCCACATCAATACATTGTCTACTTTCGCTTTCATGGCCGACTGATAGATCCAGAGAGCCACAAAAATCATAATTATTCCGCCAATCATAGTTATACCCTTATTTTAATTATCATAGTTTTGTTAAGAAATAGTAAAGATACATGCATTTTAACACCATACCGGAGTTGTCTTTTTCAACAACCTTACATGTTTCATATTTTTCCCGGCCGGGTGATGTCTGTTTCTTTATGTCGCCATTTTCTACCGAATATTTTAAATCAATGACCATCTCCTTGGTTCGACCACCCGGATCCGTTCCGGTTGTCTGCAGAACACCTCCAGGCTTAAATTCCCATTCAACGATAAGCGATTTTTTTTCACCATCCAATTTTGCGGCTTCAGCATAAAGTTTCCACTTACCGGCTATTTCAGCATCATCCTTGAGTGCAACCCCGGCATTGGCCAGCGGTATCGAAAAAATAGCCATCAATGGCAATAATTTCACATATTTTTTTATCATAATTCGTAGCCCCACTCCACCAACATTTAAAAAGCAGAGTTTAAACTATACCACATTGGCTATCGAGCATTAATTATGCACGTGAAAAATTATTTATTCGATTTCCATTTTGGCTAAAAGGCAACAATTAAGCCTTGACATTAACGCCGCCTAAAGTATCATGATGCTTCCGTTTGCTATGCATTTAGCATTTTTTAAAATACAAAAATATAGGTAGGACAGACATGGGGTTTATCTTAGATCTAACTGAAACTTTAAAAACACCAGCCGGTATTGTCGGTCTGATTGTTGTTGTCAGCGCTGTTGTTCTACTCGTAAAATGGGTATTCGCTCCACACCCAGATGACGAGTAAGAATCAAGTCAATACTCTGTAAAAAAATTCAAATACTTAGGCGTCTATCTAATCTTTATTCAAGTTGATAGCCGCCTTATTTTTTGCAGCCTAGCTGCAGATTCCAGCTTGTAACAGCCTATACACCATTTCAAAACCGAAGTGTATAAGTCTTTTCGCAACAAAATTTCCTACCTGCATTCACTAAAGTCGCCTGTCACAGGCATCGGGCTGTTCCGCTTGTTTTATGGAATAGTCACATTGCAGGAGATCATTTTCTTGCTGTTTTTCAATCATCTGATTTTCGATCCCATACCTTTCATGGACATCGAATTTCCCATGATTCCTTTTTTCCTCTGTTTGTGGGGAATTATTGCCTGCTTCATTACCGTTGGCTATCGTTATCAGTTCGCCGTCATCTGCAACTACATATTTTGGATCGTCTTCGTCAATTTCACAACGATGCAACGTGATTTTGATGGCGGGTTTGACTCATTCATGACTGGCGCAGGATTTTTTCTGCTTTTTATGCCCGGTGATCGAGCATTCTCGATAGATAGCCTGAGATATAAACTCAGCACACCGTTTATTCACTATTCAAGCTATCCGAAACCAACCGTTTCAAGACTGGCTTACACCATACCCGTCTGGATCTGCCTCGGCTTCCTCTATTTTGACTCTGCCATTCATAAGCTTTTCGCTGAACACTGGCGCAACGGCCTTGGCTCCTGGCTACCATCCACTCAGCCATACTATGTTTCGGCAATCGACATGTCGGCTTTATTGAATATCGAGCTACTACAAAAAAGTATTGGCTACACCATTCTGGTCTTTCAATTCAGCTTTCTTTTCTTTTTTTCAGACCGCAAACTTCGCCCTATCTATTTGTTTGTTGGAATTGGTTTACATCTCGGCATTACGCTGTCATTGAATATTTATCCCTTTGGACTGGGAATGCTGGTCTTTTATATACTGCTGATACCTTTTAGCTGGTGGCACTGTCTGAGCCAACTGTTAACTACCAAAAGGCCCTTATTAACCGTTTTTTTTGATCAACAATGTCCATTATGCAATCGAACAGTTCTGATACTGAATCATTTTGATCTGTTTAGCTGTATCGACTTTAAAAGCGCCCAACAATATGCAGCGAATTATCCGGCTTTATCAGCCATCAGCCCTGAAATCCTGTTAACCGATTTGTATGCCCTGGATACTCAATCAACACAAATCTTCTCAGGACTTGATACCTATATCCAGATATTTTTAAAGATGCGCTATTTAGCACCGCTTGGATTTATTCTGGGCCTGCCCGTAATTCGATCATTGGCGACAAAAAAATACCGCACCATCGCAGATTCACGTATCCGCATCTCGTGCGCTACGGATTGCCCTATCCCCGCTAAACTGCAAGACAACAGCTTTTATCATCGTACTTTTGAAGTCTTTGCCGGTGCCAAGCCCAAGGCATTTTCGAGAAAACTTACAAATATTATCGTTGTAATGATCATTTTGCAGATAAACAGCTCGGTACATTACGGCCTAATTTATCGACTGAAATTCGATGCAAAACACTACCCGATCAGCGCACCGCTTGCTGAAGCGAGCAACTCCCTGCTCATGGTATCACTGACATTTTTCGGCATTACACCGCATGCGTTGTATTTGCACGATCATTTTGCAGGGTATGACCACATTCTAGCCATTACTTACACCGACCAAAACGGCAATGAACGCTGGCTGCCGTTTGTTAACGAACAGGGCCGACTAGTCGCGCCTAATTGGGGCCGCGTTCATTCCATGTGGGCCAATATTGCAGTTACACCCACTATCGATAACGCCCGCCTTAATAAATTTATTATGAAAGTCACCGCTTTCTGGGGCAAAAAAATCGGCCTGGATCTCGATAAAACCGAATTTCATATCAAGCTAAAACGTATCGATGCGCCATCACACTGGGTCTATGACCAGCTGCACAAAAATTTTTCCTCTGAATGGACTACCATTGGCAGCGTAAAATGGACCGGCAAGTCCATTTCATATGACCTGCCTCGTGACATTAATTCCCTATAATTCGTTAACCCTTTCAGGCATAGCCGGTTAAAGGCGTTGTCCAAATATTATCGCGATTTACCCTCAGTGGCCTTTTTAATCCACAAGCCATCGCTAGAAAAACATTTCCACCCCCACTTAAGCCAATTGAGTAGCGCGACAGCAAGCCAGAGTGACCAGGCCAGCATCAACAGACGATACGCCATCAATGGCAAAGAAATGACGGTGGCCGTTGGCACTATCGAAGCGCTTATATCCTGATACCAGCGTAACGAATACGCGTTAGACTGGTTGCCCACTATCTGCATGTCAGGCGAACCCAACAAACCTTGCGAGACCGCAAAAAATAATTGCCCGAGCGATGCAATCGTTAAACAAACAAGAATAATTTGTACTGCATTAAAATAGCGCGCTTTGCTGGTTAAACTCGCCCTCCAACCCAGAAGCACTAACCAGCCGACAACCAAAACTGCTGACTCAATGGGAATCTGACTCAGTCCGACCAGCAATAAAAACCACTGCCAGCTTTTTAACGGTGTCATTCTCACTTTACCCAGCCCTATCGAAACAAGGGTGATAACGATTAACACTCCCCAAAATAAAACCGCCGGTCCGAATTGAGGTCCCATCGTGAATAACACCCAGCGATCTTGACCCAGACCGATATTCAGACTGACATTAACGCTGTTTACGCCCAAATTAACAGGTGGTGTCGTCAATACGGTACTCATGGCCACCGCTTCCTGCCAGCTTATCGTCACCTCCTGCTTGCCAGGATTAAGCGGCAAGGTCAGTTTTTGCCCCTCTTGCCGTATCGGCCTTGCCTGCCCATCAATAATTACGGATTGCAATTTCGCATGCTCGGGCAATACCAGCGTATGCTGCATGCCTTGGGCGCTTCTCAAACTCAATTTCAATTCAGCCTCTTCAGTGCGTTGGCCCGGCCTGATAGTCAGGCGGCTACCATCAATGGTCAGGCTCTGTCCGTCCACCGGTTCGGGACGGCTCAGATGCAATGTTACTTTTTCACCGGGCCAGGGATGCCATTCCGGAAGCCATTGCGATTCATCCGTCAGATGAATCACGGCGAGGCCTTCGGATGCCATATGCCAAATCGGACTGACATCGACTTTCCAGACTTCAACCCATTGCTCCGATGAAGCGGCAAGCAAATCAATTTTTTCTGACTTTTCCAGGGTCGATGCCCATGTCACTGTCGCTTGATTGCCAGGCATGTTGACTTCCACCCGTCCATCCTTGACGCGAATGCCCTCACTGGAAACCGACTCACCGGTCAACAACGGCACAGCCAGTACGATAGCGCTATCAGGCGGTGAAACCCGGATCACCTGCGTCATGACGCGCCAATCAAGACCCAATTGTAAAGTTCGCTCAATTCTGACAAACGGCGGCAGACTCCCTGTATCCAGCATTTTTTTGCTTTCCTGTTGATCGGTTTGAGCCCTGATAAACTGCACATTATTGTCAACCAGCCCGTTTTCTTGTGTTCCCGTTACTTGCCAACCCGTACTCTCAACAGTAGCCCGGTGCGGTTTTAACGGTAAAGGCAACGTGAATTTACCCAGCAAAGGCGTAACGCCTCTAAGCACGACCGCATGCTCGCCGGCACCCAGATTGATCCATAAACCATTGATATTACGAAATAACCCCTGCGCCGGCACACCATCCACAGACACCTGACTGGGAAACCATTGTTCATAATTGGCGGGTAACGGCACGGCAACCGATTGTTGCGCATGGATCTGCAGGGTGATGCTTAATTCCTTATCGGTAATCTCCAAATTCATCTGGGCAATCTGGGCACAATCCGGCAAACAATCAGGCGCCGCCAGCAGTTTGTTACGCAGATTATCCAGCATGACCTGATCAGGGAAATCGGCGTACGCATTGTTTGACTTCAAAGACAGCATCGGCATCAAAACAAATACCAAAAACAGCGGGAGCATCGATGTCATCTTGAAGGTCAGTTTTTCAGCAACACCAAACAACAACAAACTGAGAATACTCACCAAAACAACACGACTAAAATTCAGCACCATTGTCAGTTTCGGCGACTGGTACCATAAATTCAGCTGTTGTTGCGCATCCACCGAACCATTCCATGACAACAGGATCTTCGTCCATTGCCATTGCGGCAATCCGGGGCCGGTCTGGACTTTGGCCTTGGGATCGATACGTTCAAAATCGGAATTACCAGAACCTGGCCGACTTATTTTTGCCATGTCGCCAACGGATGAAAAATACTGGTATTCCTGACTCATCGGAGTCGCCATCAACTCATCAGAATCTGACGCACCTTCTACAGCCGCCATATCCGCAACGTTTGGAGGCGCCGATTTTGAAACAACAGTATCCGACTGCATGACTGCTTGCCAGGGCTTCTCCAGTTGCGGGTATAGCCCCATTCGAACCTGATCAACCATAAATGGAAGAACCATGATGACTAATGCCAACCAGCATGCATTACGAAACCATGTCATAAAAGTTAGAAATATGTTTGCGGGCAAAACCTTGATTAAAGCAGTCGCCACCAAGATATTCAGCCAAACAAAATGGGGAAATCCCGGCTCATGCCAGGTGAGGGTCAGCGTCAACAAGGTAAACAGACCCCAGTAAACATTCCAGAGTCTGCCGATCGCCAGAGCTGCGATTAAAACAATAAAAATATCGAGTAATGTCCAGCGCGAAACCCAGCTATCCGGCACGTTATCCACACCGGTAGCAAGCAGTAAACGCCAACCGGGCGGCAGATTCAATTCGGCACTGACAGCATGAAAGTTCTGTTCCCAGCCGACTGCGCTGATTGCACCGATAGTGCCGATAATCCGGCTGTCGGCATCCAGCGCTATCATACCTTTTCTGACTTCCACGCCTTGTTTGCCTGTGTTGGCCTGCTCGGTGATCAGTTGGTTAATGCCGTCCAGCGTGACTTTACCCAGTTGCATGGCCGCTAACACATTCAAGCGCCAGCCATGGGTCATTTTGCCGGATATTTTATCGTTAACGGTATAGCCCTTGCCGTTAAAATCAAGCCAGAGCTGACGTGTTAAGGTCAATTGATTGGGTTCCGGCTCAGGGTCGCCACGCCGGATAACTTTAAACGCCATAGTCTGCCCCTGATTAATTTTATAGGCTGGCATGGATTTCCAATGATCCGGCAAATTGGTTTGGCTGGGATCAATGGCGCTTAGTTGCTCAATTTCAACTACTCGTAAGTGCGGACGGGCATCAAACACCCAAATTTCTGATTGCGGCCATGGATAGGCTGTTGATTCATTCGTTGGACCGGGTGCGATGACATTAAACGGAATGGTTTGTAAATCAGTTAGCGCTCTGGACAGAACGTCGATCTGCCATCGGCCTGGACGAACCTGCACCAGCAATGCTCCATCAGCCTCAAGTCGCGCCGGAATCTGGCTTTGCACCTGCAATGGCTGGAATCCCGGCAGCATCGGTAATGTCAGCCTGACTTCGCGTTGCTCTCCTGAGACCTCCAGATCCAAATGCGTCAATACTTGCAACGGCACATCATCAGTAATTTGTCTGAACACTTGCAGATCAAGATTATTTTGAATATTTTCCGGTTTCTTTTGGCCAATCTCACTTTCTTTCAACCAAAGCTGCCCGTCCCTGATGGCTGGACTCACTATTGTGACCCCATTGATGGAAAGTTCAATCAAACCGCTATCATCCGGGATACTCAAAGTATCGGGTATGCCATCCCAGACAAACTCACCTTTGATCTGGTAATTCCCCGCAGCCAGTTGAATGAAAGGCACGCCATTTTTATCCATGACGACTGCCGGTTTACCATTAACCGACACATTGAGTGGCCAGTGTTTACTATCGCCCGGCAATCGTACCCAGCTTTCCCGGTAGACCTTCCAGCTTGCTGTATACTGACCGGCGGCCGTTGATAATTCCATATGCAATTGACTCGGCCAGCTGCAACGCTTCTGCTCAAAGCTGTTATAACTGTAGGGGCAGGCAAGATCCGGATGGTCCTGCAAGACCCAATCAACCCAGGGCTTCAGTGGCTCAGGGACTTGATCACGGGCCAGAGGTTTGGCATTTATGTACGGCACATTCAAAAACGAAACCAGTAATAACAACCAGATAATGCGATGCATAGTCAGACCTGTTAGATTTTTAGGCAATGGAGAAACCGAATCGTTAAAAGAGTGACCCGGTTTATTATTCAGCAATTCAGGTTGATTCATACCATATCCATACAAAAATCACCACGAATAAACCAATCAACTGGTCTATGCTATCATCAACCGTTTTTTTCTCGGACGAGTGAACTTGCTCGTCATGGATTAATCCTACTGATTATTTATGCTGGGTTTAAATAACCGTGGAAAAGATAAAAATTCAAGACAGCGATATTGTCATAGGTGATCCGCTTGCCTGGCCGGTTTTCAGTGTGACGGGACAACTGTTGCTTAGTGAAGGCTATGTACTTAAAACCGAAAATCAAAAAAAAATGCTGCTTTCTCAGGATTTGTATCGAAATCCAACGTTGGAAGAAGAAATAGAGCAACAAAATACAGGATTCTTTACCAATAAACTGCCTGCCATTTGCCCTTTTGAAACACTCTCTTCCATAAAAAGCATTTTAAGATCTGTCGTTACCGATATCTATAAAAATTCTAAAGCAGACCACAACCAGACTATTCTAAACCTCGCCTTAATTGTACAAAATCTTTGCCGGGAACACGTTGATCCTGCCATGGGCGCACTCATTCTCGATCAAGATTCGCCTTATATTGATTTACATCCCGTACTTTGTGGCATTCTTACGGAAATTTTGAACAAGAGAAGAAAAATTCCTGAGCAGGATCGAATACCATTTATTGCTGCGGCATTAACTCAAAATATCGGCATGTGGCATGAGCAGGATATCTTGAGCACTCAGACGACACCTCTCACCGACAAACAACGAAAGGTGATCATCGAACACCCCTACAAAAGCCGTGAAATCATGAAGGCTGCGAACATCGATAACAAGGACTGGCTTGACACGATATTTTTTCATCATGAACGCATTGACGGCAAGGGCTATCCTTCCGGCCTGGTCGGTGATGCCATTCCCGAATCGGCCCGCATTCTGGCAATAGCTGATATTTACAGCGCCATGATCCTGCCGCGTCAGTACCGGGATGGCCTTTATGTTAAAAAAGCCTTGCGTGATATTTTTATGCAACGCGGCAGCACAGTCGATGAAAATATTACGCAACTATTAATAAAGGAAATCGGCATTTATCCACCTGGCGCTTTTGTCATGCTTAACAATGGTGAAATTGCCATTGTGTTGAAACACAATATCAGCCAGGCTAATTGCCCTATAGTACTCAGTGTTATCAGTCCGCGGGGTCTGCCCTATGAATTTCCCAGAAAGCGGGATACTGAACAGGAGCAAATTTTTGCGATTGAAAAAGTCATCTCACGCCCCGAAAACTTTAAGGTCGATCTTAACCAAATCTGGGCGATCAGCAGCGCTAAATAATCCAAGGAGGAATTAGCCAAAAATAATTTTCCCAAATTCAGGATTGGCTAATTCCAAATGTCAGGGGACGGCTAAAAATTGCGCTTCAGCAAGCTCAGAACGAGTGGGTATCCAGTTAGTAACTTATCCGTTTGCCGAAACATGAACGGATAACTTTTGAGGATCCCTAACGTTCTGATTTGTGACGATCGTGGAAAATGCTATTAACTAATGGCGTGGTGCTGACACTACGCCAATTCTTTCAGCAACTGCTGATAAATTCCACCAAAACTGCCGTTACTCATCAGCACGAAATGCCCACCGTAGCGGGCTTCAAATTTCAACTTGGCAATAATGGCTTCGAGCGACAAGCAGATTTCGATATTTCCGGCGTATTTCTTTAAACCGCTTAAATCCCAATTCATAGTTTCCGGCTGGAAGATCAGCGCCAGATCGGCGTCTTTTAATGAAAGCGCCAAAGTTTCCGTATGCACGCCCAAGCGCATGGTGTTGGATCGTGGTTCCACGATGGCGATGATTCGATCCCGCCCGACTTGCTTGCGCAAACCCGCTAATGTGGTTTCAATCGCAGTAGGATGGTGGGCAAAGTCATCGTAGATGGTAACGCCATTGAGTCTGGCAATGACTTCCATACGACGTTTAACATTTTGAAATTTGCCCAAAGCCGATATGGCGTCCGCAGGCTCAATACCCACATGATGTGCGGCTACAATTGCCGATAAGGCATTGTAAACGTTATGGTCGCCTGTGAGCGACCATTCCACACAGCCTTGCTCCTTGTTATCCAATTGTACATTGAACTGGCTGCCATCTTCTTTTAGTAATTTGGCATTCCAGGATGCTTCAGCATTTATTGAAGTCTTTACCGTCTGCGTCCAGCATCCCATCGCTAAAACGTCATTGACATTCGAATCACGTTCAGGGCTGATAATCAAACCTTCACCGGGAATGGTTCTAACCAGATGATGAAACTGTTTTTTTATGGCGTCCAAATCCGGGAAAATGTCAGCATGGTCGTATTCGAGATTATTCAATACGGCTGTTTTTGGCCGGTAGTGGACAAATTTGGAACGCTTGTCGAAGAAAGCCGAATCGTACTCGTCGGCTTCAATTACAAAAAAGCTGGAATCTCCCAAACGTGCGGAAATACCAAAATTTAACGGAATACCACCGATTAAAAAGCCCGGCTTCAAGCCCTCATGCTCCAATATCCAGCACAACATACTGGTGGTCGTTGTCTTTCCGTGCGTGCCTGCAACACCCAGCACCCATTTATCCTGCAGCACATGCTCTGCCAACCACTGCGGCCCGGAAACATATTTCAAGCCCCTGTTCAACACCGCCTCAACTTCAGGATTCCCTCGCGATAACGCATTACCAATAATGACAAGATCAGGATTGTTGGCCAGATTTTCAGCGCGATAACCCTCCATCAACTCTATACCCTGCTCTGCCAATTGAATGCTCATCGGTGGGTAAACATTTTGGTCCGAACCGCTAACCTGATAACCCAACTGCCTGGCAATAACTGCCAAGCCGCCCATGAAGGTCCCGCAAATGCCTAAAATATGAATATGCAATGTCTTGTCCTGATAGTTTCTAATTAATCATAGGCGAAAGGGCCGCCAGTTTTAAAAGAGTGGATTTTTCGCCTTGCGCCGTTAGCCTTTTTATACCTTCACTTTTTCTCTTCCGGTTTTTCGCCAGACTTTTCGTCCGGATTTTTAGCGTCACCCTCTTCGCCTTCATTGGCTGCACCTTCTTCAGCAGGTGGTGGCTCGGCATCTTTTGCGCCCGCTTTTTCCAGAATTTTAATTATTTTTTCGTGCGCCGCCATTTTCGCTCTTGCCATCACTTTGACATTTTTCTTATCGACGGCATTAACATCCGCTCCCGCCGTAATTAACAAGCCAACAATGTCTTCGTTTCCGAAAACTACCGCATCCATCAGCGCAGTGGTACCCCAATTATCAGCCAGATTAACATCCGCTCCATAGCCAAGCAATGCCTTGACGATTCGAGCATTGCCGTTAAAGCTAGCGGCCATCAACGGCGTTCTGCCCGTCGCGGTTTTACTGTTGACATCAATACCTTGCCCTAACAAGGTCTCTATGCGTTCTACTTTACCGAGCATGGCAGCCGCAAACAAATCTTTGGAATCCTCCGCATGGGCAGGTGCGAACAATGCCGAGACGACACTTAAAATACAAACAATTAGTTTCATTCAGGATTAGGTGCTTGCGTTTAGCGAAGAGTTAAGATGAAATAATCAGTATATAAGCTATATGATCCGATAATGAACGAAAAAAACAAAATTTTAGTTGATGCACTGCCCCAATTTATTGAAGCGCAATCAGCTCCCGAACAAGGTCGCTATGTTTTCGCCTATACCATAACCATTACCAATGTAGGCGCCGTGCCCGCAAAATTATTAAGTCGCCACTGGCTGATTACCGATTCCAACGGAAAAATCCAGGAAGTCAGAGGTGATGGCGTGATTGGTGAACAACCACATATTAAACCCGGCGAGTTTTTCCGATATACCAGTGGAGCCATGATTGAAACCCCGGTCGGCACCATGCAGGGTCAATATTTAATGCATTCGGATGATGGCGATGATTTCAGCGCCACGATTCCCAAATTCACCCTGTCAATACCAAGAACACTCCACTAGACCCATGGCCATTTATGCGATCGGCGATATCCAGGGTTGTTTTGATGATTTATTAAAGCTGCTTGATACCATCGCCTTTAATGAACATTCCGATCAACTGTGGTTTGCCGGCGACTTGGTTAACCGCGGTCCAAAATCACTGGAGACCTTACGTTTCGTAAAGTCCCTGGGAAATGCAGCGATCACGGTGCTCGGCAACCACGACATGCATTTATTGGCCGCTTCATGTAATGATCAGGCATCCCATCGAAAGGACACGCTTAGCCAGGTGCTGGAAGCGTCAGATAGAGATGAACTTGTCGACTGGCTAAGACATCAGCCACTGTTTCATTTTAATGACGATTTTTGTTTGGTACATGCCGGACTTCCGCCACAATGGGATTTTAAGACCACAAAAAAAATGGCCTTGCTGGCGGAAGACACGTTAAAAAGTCCGAACTATCAATTCTTTCTCAAGCAAATGTATGGCGACAAACCGAATCTGTGGTCAACCAGTCTGAAGGGCATCAGGAAACAGCGTTTTATTATCAATTGCTTCACTCGCATGCGCTACTGTGATGCTGACGGCCGCCTGGATTTTGCCCAGAATGGCCCCCTGGGCTCACAACCCAATCATTTATTTCCGTGGTTTGAAGCACCTAACCGAAAAAACGCCGATATGCGCGTCATCTTCGGGCACTGGTCTTCACTGGGCTATTACGAAGGCGCCAATTGTTATGCCATCGACACCGGTTGCCTTTGGGGTGGCCAACTAACGGCATTAAAACTAAGCGATCCTGTACAGCGCATCAGCATCGATTGTCCAGGTTTTAAAAAGCCGGGCAAGGCCTTCGAAACCATTGACATCCCCGTCCATCTCGCTCCCCATTGAAGGGGATGGCTTTTAGAAGCCGGGCGAGTACATGACAAAGGATTAGATGAAAAATTAACTTCCCTATGGCGGCGTTCAAACTGTTATGCAGTCCTCGTCTTATACCCAGCAAGGGCAATCATGCTGAGTATAAGATGTGATGCGGTTACAATTGGCTTTGCATTTTCATGAACGTAAGGTACCTATTTGAAAACACTCAGTCCCATCCGGCGCGTTCGAATCCTGTTTCATAGCGTTAAACGCACAGTTGAAGTTAACAAAGGATGACATTCTTTATGTCTTTATTCGTCGATCCCCAAAGGGGGGTAACACCTTTGGGTGGTGTTGCAATGCCATTGCAACAAAATAACCCAACTTTGTTTGAAATATTAACGAGAGAAGAGCGGCCACGCTCCATGGCCGTGTTATTGCTAATTTTAGTGATGTTATTGCATTTATGGCTGGGGCTTTGGCTACTTAAACCGACAGAACCGCCGACCGAAATTAAGCCATTGAAAGTAATGGAGGTGGCTCTGCTTGCCTCGCATACCGAAAATCCCTCTCCTCCGCTTCCGCCCCCGCCGAAACCAATTCCGCCCCAAAAACCGCCGGTAAAGAAAGTAGCGAAGAAAAAAATACCAGTGATTAAAAAAGTTGTAGAACTACCAAAACCGGAACCTGTTAGCGAAGAAATGCCTTCATCCTTGCCTTCTGATTTACCGGTTAAACCCTCAACTTCCGAAGCAAAGCCTGTGACCACAGCAGTAAATAAGGCCAGCACGGAACGAACCAATGCAAAGACTGTAGTTTCCGGTGTTGTGCCTTTGATTCGTGTTCAACCCAAATATCCCAGTCGAGCAGTCAACCGGCATATTGAAGGCTGGGTTAAAATTGAATTTACCATTTCTACATCGGGTACTGTAACGGATGCTGCAGTTGTTGCTGCAGAGCCTGCTGAAATTTTTGACTATGAGGCCCTAAAAGCTCTAAAAAAATGGAAGTTCAAAGAAAAAATAGTAAACGGGGTAGCAGTCGAGCAGCGTGCTATTCAAACGCTACAGTTTAAATTAACTCAATAAATTCAGAATGCCGAACTAATTACTAAGTCCACGCAGGTGAAAAATAAAGAGTCTTCATATGTCGCTCACTATTTAGCACGCGTTAACCATAATCATTATTTCTAACATTACAGGAGAGGGTAATGCCCTATCAAATTAGCCCCGAGATCATTATCGACGGCACTTTATATACTTTGGTCCTATTTTCGGTACTGACCTGGACCCTGATTCTTTTTAAAATCTGGCAATTTGGCAAAAACAGTTACTATAACAGGCAGTTTGACAAAGCCTTTTGGGACGCCTCCAACTTGACCGAAGCCAAGGAACTTCCAGAATCAATCGCCCGAGGTCCGCAGGCAAGAATTGCCAATCAAGGATTTTCGTGGATAAATGAAAGTCAGCAACCGGTTAAATACAGTCTGAAATATCGTGGGGAACCAACTGATTTATTGGAGCATGCGCTGTACGTACAAATGCAAAAGGAACAGCATTCCATGGAAAGCGGTTTGGTTGTTATGGCCAGCATTGGAAGTACAGCTCCGTTTGTAGGTTTATTTGGTACCGTTTTAGGCATTATGCACGCGATGCATGAAATTACGGAAAGTGGCTCCTCCAGCCTGGATGTTGTTGCCGGCCCCATCGGCGACGCATTGATTGCCACCGCCGTGGGCATTGCAGTAGCCGTTCCAGCGGTACTCGCTTATAATTTCTTTTTACGGAGTGCAAAACAGCAGCGCAGTGGCCTGGAAAACTTTGTTGCCAGCTTTATGCATGTGGCATTAGATCAGAATAACGACAATAAGGAATAAGCATGGCTTTTAAACCACATTCGGAAGATCAGGACTCGATAAGCGAGATAAACGTCACGCCACTCGTTGATGTCATGCTGGTTCTGGTAATTATTTTATTAGTGACCGCACCACTTCTTACGCAGTCGGTTCACGTTACCTTACCGAAAACCGCTGAAACAACCGCTGATATCAATGAACAGCCCTTGCAAATCAGTATCGACGCGCAAGGCGCAATTAGCATTAACAAAACTCCAATAGTTGATCTGGTTACGCTTGAGACTACTTTAAAAACCAAATTGGCAACAAATCCTGAGATTGGTGTTCATCTGTATGCTGATCAAAGCGTGACTTATGCAAAAGTCGCGGAGGTGATGGCAGCCGTTCAGCACGCGGGGATAGCAAAATTAGCGTTTGTAACGGTGGAAAAATAATGCTGAACAACCCCAGGTACTTGAAAAAAGCTACTATGTGGTGCGACAGACTCTCCGTGAACGAAAAAAGTGATAAACCTTGCAGACTTACCGTTCGCCCTGCCGAATGGCAATTAACAGGTTTTTTGCCGGTTTCTCAACCGGTTGAACAAAGTGTTGTTCAACCGGTTAAACTCAAACCCTTATACCTATGCTCCGGCACGATCAAATGAAGACTATAGTAACATCGCAGAAAGCCGTTCAATGTGTGGATACTGCTCGAAGATTCTCTTGATCATACAGTCTGGCTTTCTTCCAGCCAGTAAACTTGACATCGTTAAACTCAATGTCGTTATCAATCGCATATTCATAACAGCTTCTGAACAGTCTTGCTGTCCTAAAGGCATGTAATTCATCATCGGCGGTTACTTTTTCAATATTGCCGACCTGGAAAGTTTTATTTCTTGATTTACCTCTACTGACCCAAAACACCGTATAGCACAAATAGCTCTTGTCTTTACGATGATCATATTTAATGGTCCTGGAAACACCTGTGATACCGGTAGTCGTTTTATTTTTTGGCGGTTTCAGAAAACGCGTCCTACTCCCTTTCAGAACGACCAACATCTGATCACGCCAGGTAATTGCAGCCTGCAAAGATTTACCTTTGTTACCCCACAATTTATGCGAAAAATAACGACTACTTTCTTTGCCGCGCCTCACAATTCGTACCTGGAATCCGAAAACATCGGGCTCTGTAATATGTTTGTTTTTTGCCATGGATTGCTTCCCCCAAACGATTCAATTATTCATTTAACAGCAAGGGTATGCTGCCAAAACACAACTAGACCTTGAAAAACGAATTTATAATTATTATTGTAATCCTACGATTACAAATTATCGCTGAAGTTTGAAGAAAAGCAAGTAAAAAAAACTGCAATGGACAGTTTCCTACCCATTTAGTGTAGAATACAGCCAATCCACGATCTGTCTGTGGCCGATACTAACTCTATAAACTTTTGCTTTTTCTATATTTTTGGAGATAATCGATGAGCGTACTAGTCGGTAAACAAGCACCCGATTTCACAGTTCCTGCTGTATTAGGCGATGGCCAAATAGTTGATTCATTCAGCTTTTCAGATGCCACCAAGGGTAAATATGCAGTTGTATTTTTCTATCCGCTAGATTTCACATTTGTTTGCCCGAGCGAATTAATTGCATTGGATCACCGTATAGAGGAATTTAAAAAACGTAACGTTGAAGTAGTGGCCGTCTCTATAGACTCTCACTTCACCCACAATGCATGGCGCAATACACCCGTTAATAAAGGTGGAATTGGCCCTGTCCGCTATACAATGGCAGCGGATCTTTCCCACTCAATCTGCAAGGATTACGATGTTGAAGCGGCCGCACCAGCGGTGGCCTTTCGCGGCACTTTCCTGATTGATCGTAGTGGTCTGGTTCGCCACCAGGTTGTCAACGATCTGCCATTGGGCCGAAACATGGACGAATTAATTCGCATCATTGATGCATTACAATTCCATGAAGAGCATGGCGAAGTTTGCCCGGCCGGATGGAATAAAGGTGATGCCGGCATGAATGCAAGCCCTGCAGGTGTGGCTGAATACCTGGACAAAAACGCCGAAAAATTATAATTTCGATTGATTCGGTTCCAAGGCGCATTGTTCCGCAGACAATGCGCCTTTTTTATATATGCTCGTTATTGTTCGCTCGTGAGTTTTTTCCCTGCAGCATCGGTCAGCAATTTTTTTCTGATCACTACCGCCGCAGCGATAGCACAGAACGCCGGAATTTGTGTAACCAGAAAAACCATTGTCACGGTTTTGGATACCATCCCCACTAATGCGGAGAGCACGGTCAGTTTCACGAGCCACCATGTCACCCAATAACCAATAAGTCCTATAATGGCCCACTGAACGCCCGACTCACCCTTATCTTTTGCTGTTAAATAAAACCATACCAGTACAGCAATTCCGGCAAATTTTGCTAAATACAACATCGTCTCAGCCCCTTCAATTTTAGTTATACACGCTTTTTTCAACTGTTCTGGTAGCAGACCAGTTCAGCAAGCCTATTGTATTGATAATTTTGATGATGGCGTTAACGATATTTCTTGATAACCTTTCATACAATCTTGATTTGACAATCGAAATACTTCATCCGATCATCACGAACTCAATCATTGCACAGGGAGAATCTTGTGAGAATACCCATTAAACGCATTGTATCCATCATTGCACTGGCGATGACGCTGCTGATAGTTGCCATCATCACATTGCCCTATTTCTTTAATCCTAATGACTTCAAACCGCAAATAGCGGAGGTTGTGAAAGAACAAACCGGACGTAATCTGGATTTACAAGGCGTATTAAAATTCTCATTTTTTCCATGGCTTGGTATTTCAACAGGCCGAATCGTATTCAGTAACGCGCCAGGCTTTGATGAAAAACCCTTTGCTTCTTTGGAGGAAAGCATCATCAAAATCAAACTGTTGTCGCTATTCACAAAAAAAATTGAAACCAGTGGCATTGTCCTGAAAAATCTTGTCCTCAATTTGGCCAGAAACACCCAAGGTGTTAATAACTGGGATGATTTATTCCGAACCGATCCAACGACCACACCGTCCAGTTCAACACCTGCCACTGCATCACAAACGGAAAATGATTTACTCAAAACCTTTGCGATAGGCGGCATCAACATTGAGAATGCTCAGATCAATTGGCAAAACCAGCAAACCGGCAAACAACTGGTAATAAAATCCATAAATCTCGACACGGGGCGTTTGGTCATTAATGAGCCAATTGCCATCGACCTTTCATTTGTGGCCAGTAACGAAGCCAAACTAATCGAGTCCATTCAATTGACCACAGCGCTCATCATCAATGAAAAACTGGATCACTTTGTCTTAAATTCGATTGAACTTCATTCCATCACAGAAGGCGGTTTTGCAGACAAAGCATTAACGACAACCGGTAAAGCGGGATTAACACTGGACCTGCCCAGCCAGTCTGTCAAAATTTCCGGCTTACAGGTTGAATCAGGTGATTTAAAAATCGCTGCCGAACTAAATGGCACCCACATTTCAGAACATGCCCTGTTCGAAGGCCCTGTTAGCGTCGCCTCATTTAACCCTGCCAAGGTCTTGCATGAATGGGGAATTACACTTCCCGTTATGCAGGATGGTCTCGCATTCAAAAAATTGGCCTTCAACGCTGATCTCCAGGCAAGCGCCGATTCGGCGACCCTGAAAAACCTGTCGCTTAGCCTTGACAACAGCCAAATGAAGGGGTCCATCGACATAACAGACTTTCTGCAACCGGCCATTGGCTTTAATTTAGCCATTGATTCCATTGATGTCGACCGCTATTTACCGCCAACAGACAAAAA
The DNA here is from genome assembly GCA_013140705.1 of Methylococcaceae bacterium. Lineage (GTDB taxonomy): Bacteria > Pseudomonadota > Gammaproteobacteria > Methylococcales > Methylomonadaceae > JABFSH01. Next base: position 11,210 of record JABFSH010000009.1, on the reverse strand, counting down.
GGACAAACCGCTATCAAGCCCCGCCTCGGCTCTCGCGATAGCTGCATCCAGCCTGCCAGTCGAAACACTGAAAAATCTTAATTTCAACGGTGAGCTTTCCGTGCAAAACCTTAAAATCAGTGATCTCAAAATGCAGGCTGTTCATCTCAAACTGAATGCGAAAGATGGCTCAATAAATACGCAACAATCCATCAATCACTTTTATCAAGGCATCTATAGCGGCCATTTAAACATTGATACACCAGGAAACCAGCCTGCATTATCGCTTGACGAAACCTTCGAGCATGTGCAGATCGAACCCTTACTGACCGATTATCAGGGCAAGGCGAAATTTAGCGGCATTGTCACCGCAACGGCCAAGCTTAAAGGACAGGGAAAGAATACCGACAGCATTAAATCATCGCTAAATGGTCAACTAACATTTCAATGTCAAAACGGCGTTATTAAGGGCTTCAATCTGCAGAAAATTATTGATAGCGGCAAATCGCTGGTGGAAGGCACTTCCATGCCCAATGATCATAAAAATGATCAAACGCTGTTTTCCGACCTGACCGGCACGGCGACCGTCAAGCAGGGGCTTATCCAAAACGATGATTTGGTAGCCAAATCATCCAAATTACATGTCAATGGCAAGGGTCAGGCGAACCTCAACACAGAAAAACTGGACTATCAACTAACCGCCAAACTGCTAGAGACAGCGGACACGGAACTAAAACAATTTCAAAATACCCCCATCGTGGTGCATGTGGGCGGCACATTTGATGACCCTACCTTTACTATAGATATGGCATCGATTTTAACTGAACAAAACAAAGCCAAAATCGAAAAGATCATCGACAAGAACAAAAATAAAATCGATAAATTGATGAACAAACTCGACAAGAAAATTGGACCTGGCGCCAGTGATTTTTTAAAGCGCTTGTTCTAATTGACTCACAATCTGCCCGGAAAATAGCAATCAATGCGCCCTGAAAAGTTTCAGAAAAAACTCCTCGCCTGGTTTGATCAACACGGACGCAAAGATCTGCCCTGGCAAAAAAACACTACGCCCTATCGTGTATGGATTTCCGAAACAATGCTCCAACAGACGCAAGTTGCAACGGTCATACCTTATTACAATCGCTTTATTGAACGCTTTCCCGATGCTGAATCCCTGGCTCATGCAGCGCTTGATGACGTATTGTATTTTTGGTCGGGATTAGGCTATTACGCCAGAGCACGCAATTTACATAAAGCCGCTCAAGCCATAGTTGCACATGGGTATTTTCCAAATACTCTACACGAACTTGTTGAATTGCCGGGCATAGGACGCTCAACAGCAGGCGCCATATTAAGCATCGCGTTTAATGAAAGTCATCCCATACTGGATGGCAATGTCAAAAGGGTGTTATCCCGGTTTAGCGCAATCGACGGATGGCCCGGATCAAGCAAGGTCAACAATGAACTTTGGAGGTTGAGCACTCAGTTGACCCCCAAAACTCGCGTCGCCGATTATACCCAGGCCATCATGGATTTAGGAGCGACCCTTTGCACTCGCACGAAACCTGCCTGTGCGGTCTGCCCGCTCTTTGCCAATTGCCAGGCCAGAATCACGGAAAATGTTGCCGCGTTTCCCAGCCCCAAACCCACAAAAGTTTTGCCTCATAGGCAAGTTGTGTTTTTAATCATCCGTGATGAGGACAACCGTATCTTGCTGGAAAAAAGACCCCCAACCGGCATTTGGGGAGGTCTTTGGAGTTTACCGGAATTTGATAAAATTGACGCAGCTACCCAGTGGTGCAATACTCACGACATGCCTGTCATTCATCAGCAAGTCCTAACGACTCAACGCCATTCATTTTCCCACTACCATCTTGACTTCACGCCTTTAGTTGTCAAAACAGATAACCCCACAAATAAAGTGATGGAAGCCAATCGAACTGTCTGGTATAAAGCTGAGCAAATCCAGGATCTCGGCTTACCGGCGCCGATTAAACAGCTGTTACAACAATAAAGAGGAAACTATCGTGACCAGAATGGTTAAATGCGTAAAATTGGGTATCGAGTCTGAAGGCTTTGATGAACCGCCATTTCCCGGCCCCAAAGGTCAGGAAATATTTGAAAAAGTATCCAAGCAGGCTTGGCAACAATGGCTTGCCAAACAAACCATGCTTATCAATGAATATAAATTAGCCAGCTATGATCCTAAATCAAGAGCCTTTCTGGCAGAAGAAAGGAGTAAGTTTTTGTTTGAAGGCAATAACGAGATGCCATCCGGTTATGTGCCTCCAAAATCCTGATAACTCGCTTTAAAAAGTCTATTGTCTAAAAAAACTTCCCGAGAAACCTTAGACTAGTGGTTGCCCCAGTCAACCCAGCCCATTTCAGCTGAAGCCAGCACTAACAAGCCAAAAATAATCCGATACCAGGCAAACACCGTGAAATCGTGTCGACTGATAAACCGTATCAAACCACGAACAGCAATGAATGCACTTATAAACGATACGGTGCCGCCAACTACAAATAGACCGAGGTCTGCAGCACTGAACAGATCACGATGCTTGTAAACATCATACAATGTTGCAACGAACATGGTCGGGATAGCGAGGAAAAATGAAAATTCGGTTGCCGCACGGCGAGAAAGACCAAAAAATAGCCCGCCAATAATGGTGGCGCCTGAACGCGAAGTGCCTGGTATCATCGCCAATGCCTGGGCAAAACCGACCTTCAATGCGTCCTGCCAAGTCATATCATCAATGGACTCGGCGCGCACCTCATGTTGGCGACGCTCGACCCATAAAATCAGTAAACCGCCAATAATAAACGCTGCAGCCACAACAAAAGGATTGAATAAGTAGGCCTTGATCTGCTTGAGGAACAAAAACCCCAGTATTGCAGCCGGTAAAAACGAAACAATCAGATTAATTGCCAATCGTTGCGAGGCCGGCTCTGACGTCATGCTCACCAGGGCATGGCCAAGGCGTGCACGATATTCCCAAACCACCGCCAGAATAGCTGCAAACTGTATGGCAATTTCAAACACCTTGCCTTTGTCATCGTTAAAACCGAGTAACTGTCCAACCAGAATCAAATGACCAGTGGATGAAACCGGAAGAAACTCGGTCAAGCCCTCTACAATGCCGAGAATAAACGCATGAAATAATAAAATATAATCTGTCATAACGGAGATAGCGCCATCATTTGAATGAATAAAACTTTAATGCCGGCTACCCAGGAAAACCGCCTGCAGGGTTCTGCATCATTGTGAAGGGGGACGGGTACCAACTTGGTCCGACTTACCGAATAAAACAGACTCCTCAGGGAGGCCTTCAAAAATTCTCCTCTTCTGCCCTTCGATGCCCACAGGACGGGCCCAACACGAACAGCTAAGCGGCTGAATCCGGATCGCAATGATGTCCTGTGAGTACCAAGCTTGTCGAAGTGCCATTTTTAGTGGCTCTCTAAAGCGTTACCGCTTCATGGAATCAAAAAATTCAGCATTCGTTTTGAAGTCTTTGAGTTTGCCTATCAGGAATTCTGAAGCTGCCGTTTCATCCATGGGCTGCAAAATTTTGCGTAAAATCCAGGTTTTTTGCAGAGTCTCAGGATCAATCAGATATTCTTCTCTGCGTGTACCTGAGCGATTGATGTTGATGGCCGGATATATTCGTTTTTCGGCGATTTTACGATCAAGATGCAGTTCCATATTACCGGTACCCTTGAATTCTTCGTAGATCACCTCATCCATTCGCGAACCGGTATCGACCAGGGCGGTCGCAATAATGGTGAGACTTCCACCTTCCTCGATGTTTCGCGCGGCACCAAAGAAACGTTTGGGCTTCTCGAGCGCATTCGCATCAACACCACCCGTCAAAATTTTGCCTGAAGACGGCACCACGGTGTTATAGGCTCTTGCCAATCGGGTAATGGAGTCTAACAAAATAACTACATCATGTTTATGTTCAACCAAACGACGGGCTTTTTCGATAACCATCTCAGCAACCTGAACATGGCGGGTTGCCGGCTCATCAAAGGTACTGGAGATCACCTCGCCACGCACGCAACGTTCCATTTCCGTGACTTCCTCAGGACGTTCGTCGATGAGCAAAACAATCAGGTAACATTCAGGATTTTTTTCAGCAACCGCTTGGGCAAGGCTTTGCAAAATCATGGTCTTTCCAGCCTTGGGTGGTGATACGATCAAGCCCCTCTGGCCTTTACCTATGGGTGCAATCAGATCGATTATGCGACCCGTCAAATCTTCACTGGTGCCATTACCCTGCTCGAGAACAAATCGTTGTTTGGCAAAAAGAGGCGTCAGGTTGGAGAAAGTGATTTTATTTTTTGTATTTTCGGGAGGTTCAAAGTTAATCTGCTCAACCTTGAGCATGGCAAAATAACGTTCGTTATCTTTTGGGGGCCTGATTTTTCCGCTGATAGTGTCGCCGGTTTTTAATGCAAAACGCCTAATTTGACTTGGAGACACATAAATGTCATCCGGACCTGCCAGATAGGAGCAACCCGGCGTACGTAAAAAGCCAAAACCGTCCTGTAATATTTCCAGAACACCATCGCCATAAATGTCATCACCTGCTTTAGCCTGCTTTTTAAGGATGGCAAAAATCAAATCCTGTTTGCGCGATCGCGCCACATTTTCGAGGCCAAGAGATTCAGCAATATCAATAACTTCGCTTATTTGTTTTAGTTTTAACTCGGTAAGATTCATAGGAAAAAGGCGACTCGCAGAAATGTAGATACGGCAATATAACCGTACTAGCCGGATAGGATTTAGAATTCAGGGGTATAGTTTATCGGACGATATATTGAGCGCGCATGATTGTCGCGCTCATGTAGTGTAGCCTAATCACACGGCTCTGTCCAGGTTTACTCGGAAACGCAGGAAAGTAACTTAACAGTGATGGACTTTTAAATGTTTGTATTGATGAAATCTGCCAATTGGGATTTGGTAATCGCACCAACCTTGGTGCCTTCCACTTCACCACCTTTAAAAATCATCAGCGTGGGTATACCACGAACACCGTAGTGCTGTGGCGTTTGTGGATTATCGTCTATGTTGAGTTTAACTACCGTCAGTTTACCCGCATATTCTTTAGAAACATCATCAAGCAATGGAGAGATCATTTTGCAAGGACCACACCAAGGTGCCCAATAGTCAACCAACACCGGACCGTCAGCTTTAAGAACCTTTTCGTTAAAGTCACTATCGCTTATTTGAAGGACTGTATCACTCACATTAAATCTCCAAAAATTAAAAACTAAAACTATAGGAGGGATATCGTTAGTAGTCAATCAATTTCAACGGATTTTAATTTTTAAGTTATTCTATACGCCATGAATAATACACATCTCACTCATACGCGTTTCAGTAATCTCGAACTGTCTGATTCCATCCTGCGAGGCTTAAAAGAAGCCGGATTTAGCCATTGCACCCCAATACAGGACAAAGCCTTGCCGTTGTCTCTTCGGGGCAAAGATATTGCCGGACAGGCACAAACCGGAACCGGCAAAACAGCAGCTTTTTTATTGGCCACTTTTCAGCACCTGCTTAATGATGGCGACTATTCGGAAGAAGATGACCCGGATCCATGGGCGGATTATCTTGAACAGGATATCGAAAGCCCCCCTAAAACCATCAAAGAGAAGATTATTGCCCCCAAAGGCAACCAAAACCCGAGAGCCATTATTCTTGCGCCAACGCGGGAACTCGCCATACAAATTCATAAAGATGCTTTACTTTTAGGCAAGCATCTTAATCTGAGGTTCGCGCTGATTTATGGAGGCACCGATTATCAAAAGCAATTGGACCAAGTCAAATCCAACGTCGACATCATCATCGGCACGCCCGGCAGAATTATCGATTTTTATAGACAAAATGCCTTTACCCTCGCACATGTTCAGGTCACCGTAATGGATGAAGCCGATCGCATGTTCGATTTAGGTTTCATTAAAGACATCCGCTATTTATTGCGCCGAATGCCGTCTCCGGACACACGTTTGAACATGCTGTTTTCAGCGACCTTATCCTACAAGGTCACTGAACTGGCTTATGAACACATGAATAATCCGATACTGATTCGCATCGAAACCGAAGAAGTCACTTCCAAAGCCATCCAACAAAGTGCATTTTGTCCATCAAACGCACAAAAACTGCCGTTGTTGTTGGGATTACTCAATCATCATCAGCCCCAACGCAGCATTATTTTTGTCAATACCAAACGCTGTGCCGAGCAACTTGATCACACCCTCAACCATAATGGCTATAAAACCGCTGCACTCAGCGGCGATGTGCCGCAAGAAAAGCGTCAACGCTTATTGAATGATTTTCAGGAAAATAAAATCAAGCTGTTGATTGCTACCGATGTTGCTGCCAGAGGCCTGCATATTCCAGATGTCTCACATGTCATTAACTATGATTTACCGCAGGATGTCGAAGATTATGTGCATAGAATCGGTCGAACCGCGCGTTTTGGCGCCAGTGGCCAGGCCATCAGCTTTATCTGCGAAGAATATGCGTATTCGATGCCGGACATAGAAGACTATATTGGCCAAAAGATTCCCGTTCAGCCCATTACCACTGATTTATTGGCCGAGGTCAATAAACCGGAAACAAGACCCGAAAGAAATAGAATGCATGACAAGAGTAAATTCAGAAAACCTAAAGTCCCGTCATCAGTTCCCGGAAGTCCTCAATAGCAGGATAATCGGCAATCAGTTTTTTGGGCATATTTGTATCCGGTTTACTGACAGAAATTAACTGTGTAATACCAAATTGCCTGGCCGAATTCAGTACTGCCAGACTGTCATCGACCAACAACGTGGTTTGCTTATCGAACGGATGTTGTTCCAGTAAACGCTGCCAAAATCCAGGGTTTTCCTTAGGCAGCCCATAATCATGCGAACTAATTATCTCGTCAAAAAATGAGTGCAGACAGGTTTTTTCCATTTTTAAGCCCAGACTGTCACGATGTGCATTCGTTACCAGAAGCACCCTTTTAGGCGAATGCTTGATCTTTTCGAGAAAATCCAATACATGCGGCAACACAGCAATGAGTCCTGATATTTCAGCCTTTAATCCGACGATATCCAGCGCCAACTCCCGACTCCAGTAATCCAGACAATACCATTCCAGCTGACCCTCCATACGTTTAAAACGCGGTTCCAACTGCTGTTTTGCCTGTTCGAAGGAAAAATTGTTTTTTTCTGCAAATCGACGGGGAACAAATTCCTTCCAGAAATGATTGTCGAAATTTAAATCCAGCAAGGTTCCATCCATGTCCAGCAAAACCGTATTAATATTTTCCCAATCAACCATCAGAGTACGTTATAGTAATTGAAATGACCCGATAAGATAGCACAATGGCTGACATACCGACCATCCTTAGCAAAACAACAATTGCCAAAAGCCGCCTGTTCCGGATTGAATCCATCGACATTGAATTCAGTAATGGCGAAAAGCGTAATTTTGAACGATTGGCCCGAGGAAAACCGGGGGGCGCCGTTCTTATAGTTCCCATGCTGGACGAACAGACCGTGTTACTGGTAAGAGAATATTCAGCCGGCGTCCATCGCTATGAAGTCGGCTTGCCCAAAGGCAAAACCGATGCCGGCGAATCGTTTCTGGAAGCGGCAAACCGCGAATTGAAGGAAGAAGTCGGTTATGGTGCAAGAAAACTGCATCACCTGAGTTCCTTCTCCATAGCACCGTCCTATCTTGAGCACATGACGGAAATCATCATCGCTCAGGACTTGTATGAAGAAAAACTAAGTGGCGATGAACCCGAAGAACTCGAAATTATTCCCTGGAGATTAAGTCAGATCAATCAATTGCTGGCAACGGGCGAATGCACGGAGGCACGGTCAATCGCAGCCTTGTTCATGACACTGGAATACCTTAAGGCGCAAAATTAGCGTTACAGATCAATCAACAAAGCTTCCTCCGCACCAAAGTCTGCAAACCTTGTCTTAATTTATGTCTAATTTTTTTATCGAATATTGCTTGCACAGGGCATAAAGCGCCGGAATCACAATGAGTGTCAAAAGCGTCGATGACACCATGCCGCCCACCATCGGCGCAGCAATACGACGCATGACTTCCGAACCTGTCCCGGATCCCCACAGAATGGGCAAAAGCCCGGCCATAATAGCCGTTACCGTCATGATTTTGGGCCGCAGGCGTTCGGCTGCGCCCGTCATTAACGCGTCATAAAGATCTTTTTCGCTGCAATGACGACCTTCTTCCAGACATTGCAACTGTTTTTCCCGATAGGCCTGATCCAGATAGATCAGCATGACGACTCCCGTTTCTGCGGCAACGCCAGCCAAAGCAATAAAACCGACACCCACCGCCACGCTCACGTTATAGTCCAAAATCCATAACAGCCAGGCGCCGCCAACCAGCGCAAACGGCACGGAGAGCATAACAATCAATGTCTCGGTCAACCGCCGGAAATTAAGATAAAGCAATACAAAGATAATTCCCATCGTCAACGGCACAACCACTTGCAAACGCTGTTTGGCCCGTTCCATATATTCGAATTGCCCACTCCAGGTGATATAGTATCCCGCCGGAAATTTAACCGCTTTTTCAACCACCACCTTGGCATCCTGCACAAAACCTTCGATATCTCGTCCACGCATATCGACATAGATATACACAGATAACAAGGCATTTTCAGTACGGATAGCCGGTGGTCCTTTACTGAGACTCAATTGTGCAAGTTGTCCCAGCGGGATCATGGCTCCACCGGGAGCCGGAACCAGCACATGGGCAGCGATGGCTTCCGGATTGTCACGTAATTCACGTGGATAACGCACAATCACCGCAAAACGCTCACGTCCTTCCACCATGGTGGTCACAGTTTCACCGCCGATAGCCGTGGAGATAATATCCTGCAGATCGCCGATGAACAGTCCATAGCGCGCCAGCGCTTCAAAATCAGGCGTGATATTCAGATAAAAGCCGCCGGTAACTCGCTCGGCATAGGCACTGCTCGTGCCTGGAACCGTCTTGACGGCCTGCTCGATCTGTTGAGCCAAACGTTCCATTTCCGCCAGATCTTTGCCAAACAGCTTTATTCCGATGGGTGTCCGTATACCCGTCGCCAGCATATCGATGCGGTTTTTGATCGGCATCGTCCAGGCGTTGCTGACACCCGGAATTTGCAACGCTTCATCCAAAGCTGCAATGAGTTTATCGACAGTCATTCCAGGACGCCAGGCCGATTCGGGCTTGAGATTGACCAGCGTTTCGGACATTTCAAGCGGTGCCGGATCCGTAGCCGTCAGCGCCCGCCCGGCTTTACCGAACACTGACTCGACTTCGGGAAAGCGCTTGATAATGCGATCCTGAGTCTGCAGCAATTCGGCGGCCTTGGTCACAGATAGCCCAGGCAATGTTTGCGGCATAAAGAGCAACGTACCTTCATTGAGCGTCGGCATGAATTCCCCGCCCAGCTGTGTAACCGGAAACCAGGACGCGGCAAGTATCAGCATCGCAAAAACAAGAGTCAGTTTTTTGTATTGCATCACGCAGGCAATGACAGGGCGATACATCCACATCAAAACCTGATTGATGGGATTACGATGCTCGGACAAAATTTTGCCGCGCACAAACAGTGACATCAGGACCGGCACCAACGTCACCGACAACAGCGCCGCACCGGCCATTGCAAAGGTTTTGGTAAAGGCCAAGGGCTGAAACAAGCGACCTTCCTGTGCCTCCAGTGCAAACACCGGCAGAAAGGAAACTGTGATGATCAGCAAGCTGAAAAACAGTGGCGGCCCCACTTCCCTGCAGGCATTGAGCAAACACTGCTCTCTCGATAAGCGGCCCGCATCGCGCTCCAGATGCTTATGGACGTTTTCAATCATTACGATGGCCGCGTCAACCATTGCGCCAATGGCAATGGCAATACCGCCCAGACTCATGATGTTGGAATTCATGCCCAGCATCTGCATGACGATAAATGCAATCAGCACGCCCACAGGCAGCATGATGATCGCAACCAAGGCACTGCGTAGATGCAGCAGGAATAACGCACAGACCAAGGCCACCACCGCACTTTCCTCCAGCAAGGTATGGCGTAAATTATCGATAGCTCGATGAATCAACTCGGATCGGTCATACACTGTTTGTACGCGCACACCACTGGGTAAACCGGCCGTAATTTCCTGTAGTCGCGCTTTGACATTACTGATCACTTCCAAAGCATTCTGGCCATAGCGAGCCAATGCGATGCCGGAAACCGCCTCGCCTTCTCCATTCCATTCCGTGAGACCCCGCCGTTCATCGGGTACCAACTCTACACGCGCCACATCCCGCACCAACACCGGAATACCGTTCACGGCTTTCAACACCAGCCGCTCCAGATCTGACTTGCCGCGAAGATATCCCTGCCCACGCACCATGTACTCGGTTTCAGCCAACTCAATCACGCGGCCGCCCACATCGCGATTGCCATTGCGGATGGCTTCACTCAAGGTTCGCAGTGAAACACCGTAGGCCTGCAGTTTGTGTGGATCTACCGTCACTTGATACTGTTGTACAAAGCCGCCAATGCTGGCAACTTCAGCGATGCCTTTAGCCTTGGTCAATTGGTAGCGCACAAACCAGTCTTGCAACGTACGCAATTCTGCCAGCGTATGATTTTTTGCCAATAAGGCATACTGATAGACCCAGCCGATGCCAGTGGCATCCGGCCCCAATTGGGGCGCAACGCCACGCGGCAGGCGTCCACTCAATGAAGTGAGATATTCCAAAACCCGCGATCGGGCCCAGTAAATATCGGTGCCATCTTCAAAAATGATATAGACAAACGAAACCCCAAAAAAGGAAAAACCTCGAACTACTTTCGAACGAGGCACGCTCAGCATCGACGTCGTTAAAGGATAAGTGACCTGATCCTCAACAACTTGCGGCGCCTGACCCGGATATTCGGTGTAAACAATCACCTGCGCATCGGACAGATCGGGCAAAGCATCCAGAGGCATCTTTGTTAATGCATAAATCCCACCGCAAATAATCGCCCCGGTTGCTAAAAGAACCAGAAATACATTTCTCAGCGACCAGGCAATCACATAATTCAACATGGCTAATGGCCTCCCCGTTGAGATAACGATGTTTCTTCGGGCACTGTCCCACCGATGTTATCCGGGCCACTATTGTTAAAACCGTCCAAAGCCGACTTAAGATTACTTTCGGCATCGATCAG
>JABFSH010000035.1 GCA_013140705.1 Methylococcaceae bacterium | reverse complement strand
CTGCCGAGATAGTAGAACCAGCGTCACTCAAAATTCCACTTCTAGGTGCGAAGCTTGATGAAGACAGCATAATATCAACTCCATCTATTGCAACGCCCATTCGGGAAGCGCTTGTTGCGCTTTACCAAGCGGCCAGTCTGTACAAAACATCAACGCATGCATCATTTCCAATTCGGTGAGCAGCAAATGAACCTCAAAATCCAGTTAACTGCTGAAAAGCTATGACCTTGCAGCAAGTAATATCACACTTACATGCTTTGGCCGACCCAGAGAAAATAGCGATCAAAGAACGTAAATTTGGCATAAAAGCCAAGAATGCATTAGGCATCTACAAAAAGGATTTGAAGGGGCTCGCTAAGAAAATGGGTTGTGATAATAAATTAGCCATCGAGCTTTTTGATACCGGTATTTATGAAGCAAGAATACTGTGTAGCAAAATTTATGATCCACAAAGTATTACGGAAGCGCAAATGGATCAATGGGCGATGACCTTTGAAAACTGGGAAATCTGCGATTCATTCTGCATGGGGGTTTTCGCCAAAAGCAAACATGGCTTAGCCAAAGCCTTTGAATGGTCAGAGAATGAACAAGAATTCATCAAACGGGCTGGTTTTGTCATCATGGCAGCTTATGGCTTTGCTGACAAAACAGCGGGTAACGAAGTGTTTGAGTCATTCTTTCCGGTCATTGAGCGGGAAGTTAACGACGAGCGAATTTATGTTAAAAAAGCCATCAATTGGGCGCTTCGCAATATCGGCAAAAGAAATGTCGATCTCAATAAACTGGCTATAGTCGTGGCTAAGCGCATTCTTGCCAACGATAGCAAGTCAGCAAAATGGATTGCTGGCAATGCAATTGCCGAGCTTGAGAAACCGGAGGTCACTATGTTGGACTATCCAAGGCATATTTATAGACCCAGGGCTAACGTTGCATTGAAGCGGATAGGTCTTTGATTAAAGTATTAGCACATATAAGAGGATTCCATGTCAGAACAAACCACTCCAATTGCGGTTATTGCCGCAGAAATCCCGCCGAAAAACAAGCTATCCAATTACCCTGAACCGTTTGCTTCTCGTATGGTAGGGAGAACAAAACATCCACTTGGCGATCTTTTCGGACTCACAAATTTTGGTGTTAATTTGACAAGGTTAGCGCCAAAGGCCATATCAGCGCTTCGTCATGCCCATACCAAACAGGATGAGTTTGTCTATATTTTGGAAGGACATCCGACGCTACATACTGACGAGGGCCGTACCCGCCTATCTCCCGGTATGTGCGCTGGTTTCAAGGCCGGAACGGGTAATGGGCATTGTCTGATTAACGAAACAACAGAAGATGTTGTCTACCTCGAAGTCGGCGACAGGACACCTGGCGATGAAGGGCACTATCCCGATGAAGATCTAAAGGCTTTGTTGATTGAGGGTAAATGGCAGTTTGTTCATAAAGATGGCACGCCGTATTTATGACATTAGACTTGCTGGCTATTAAGAAAAAATGGAAAAGTGTAGACTGGTTATGAATATTGATATATTCCGCACTGCTGACAACCTAGACATTAATGCAATTGTTCAACTCGTCAACAGGGCGTATCGCCCAGAAGCTGATGTTTCCGGCTGGACACATGAAGCTAATCTGGTGTCAGGAAACAGGATAAGTGCCTGTCAAGTTGCAGCAATATTGGCAAGGCCAAATTCCGCAATTATGGTTGGGCTTAAAGACTCAGAAATGGTTGCTTGTGTTCATGTCGAAAAAAATGGCAATCATAGCCATATTGGCATGTTAGCGGTTAATCCAATGCAACAAGGAACTTGCGTTGGAAAGCAAATGCTTGCCCATGCTGAGAGATATGCAAAAGAAGAATTCGGTTCAGTAAAATTTGTCATGTTTGTTTTGTCATTAAGGCGTGAACTGATAGCTTTTTACCTGAGACGCGGGTATCAGAAAACAGGTGTCATATTAGACTATCCGTTGTCGGCAGGTGCGGGTACACCCAAACATGCTGACCTTAAAATCGAAGCTTTGGAAAAACCGTTTAATAAGCGTCAATCAGAATAGCCTTAGCGATGAAAATAAAACAATACCAAATAGATGCCTTTGCAAACCGCGTGTTCGAGGGAAACCCGGCGGCGGTATGTCCCCTGAAAAACTGGCTGGATGATGATTTGCTGCAAGCCATCGCAGAGGAAAATAATTTATCTGAGACTGCTTTTTTTGTGCCCTCGGAAACAGGCTTCAAGCTACGCTGGTTTACGCCAATAAAGGAAGTTGACCTTTGTGGTCACGCAACCCTAGCTACGGCTCATGTGATCTTCGAGATTCTGGGTTACCCGAAACACGTCATTACTTTTGAATCACGTAGCGGCGATTTAATGGTAGAAAAAAAGGGGCGATTATTGGAAATGGATTTTCCGGCCTGTCCGCCTTCACCTTGTCAGATACCGGAAAACCTGATTCAAGCCCTCGGCCACCAACCTATTGAAGTGTTTGCCGCAGACGATTACATGGCAGTATTCGGCAATGAAGAAATAATTCGTTCTATCACGCCTAACCAAACGCTGCTAAGTCAATTGGATTTGCGGGGTGTTATCATCACCGCACCGGGAGTGGAAGTTGATTTTGTCAGCCGTTTCTTTGCCCCTAAGTACGGCATTCCTGAAGATCCTGTTACAGGCTCTGCCCATTGCATACTTGCGCCTTATTGGGCGAAAAAATTGGGTAAGAACATCCTAACAGCCAAACAGCTTTCCAAACGGGGCGGCAGTATTACTTGTGAGCTTAAAGACAACCGTGTGCTGCTTTCAGGCCGTGCGGTTACGTTTATGGCGGCGGAAATTTCCGTCTAATTGGGGAAATATTGATGAATCCGATTAAAGGTGTGGCCACTGTGGTGCGATTAGCTATGAGTTAACAAGCGATCCGCAGCTATCATTTATATGCCAATGCAGGCAATGCCAAAGAATTACCGGCACAGGTCATTCGGCTGAGTTTGTCATGCCGAGTCAAAAGGCCACCATTTCTGGTGAACTTAAGTTTTACGAAGTGGTTTCAGATGATGGCAATACCGTTAGTAGTGGCTTTTGCCCTACTTGCAGGAACCCAGTTTTAAAAAAGTCATCCGGTTATCCAGGGCTGTTGTTTTTTCATGCCGCAACCTTGGATAACCCCAGTTTGTTTAAGCCCCAGAAAGTTTTTTGGCATGCAAGCCGTCAACCGTGGGATTATGTTGATCCTGGTCTTGAAGTGAAGGATAAAACGTAATCATGCTCTCCATGATAAGACTTCAACCTTATCCAGAAGTTGTTGGTTAGCGATCTCTTAACAGTGAAATACACCTATGTATATCCCAACCCATTTTGAACAGCCCAATATCGAAGCCCTGCACGAACTGATTCGTAGTCGTCCGTTGGCTACTTTGGTTACGCTGTCGTCAACGGGTATTAATGCAAATCATATTCCCTTGCATCTTTCAGAACAGCCTGCGCCGTTTGGTAAATTACAAGGCCATGTCGCCCGTGCCAATCCAATCTTGAACGACCTAAGTCCTGAGATCGAGGTGTTGGCTATATTCCACGGACCGGACGCTTACATTAGCCCGTCTTGGTATGCGACCAAGCAGGAGACGGGGAAAGTTGTGCCCACTTGGAATTACACGGTTGTGCATGCTTACGGTTCCCTTCGCATCATTGATGATGCTGCTTGGGTTCGTCACCAACTTGAAGCGCTTACCAACCATAACGAAGCGGCTTTTCCTAAGCCGTGGGCGGTTTCAGATGCGCCACATGACTTTACCGAAAAGCTGATCGAAGCCATTGTGGGTATTGAAATATTGATTACGCGACTCGATGGCAAGTGGAAGGTAAGCCAAAACCAACCGGATAAAAATCAGGCTAGCGTGATACAAGGGCTGAGTGCAAGTGGACAAAGTGACGGGTTAACAATGGCCGAATTGGTTAAAACAGGGGTAAAACCTACAAGTTCAATTTGAGTGTCGATTACTCACAAATAGGGGATTTCAATTGAAAACTTTAGAATCTATAGATGCTAAAAATGCTTATCAAGTATTTGATTGGCTTTGGACTTCCGGGCAATTATCGGAGCGGGATATTCTCGGCTTATCGGCGTTGGATATTGACGTGGTAATCAATCTTGCCTTGCCCACCTCATCCCCGGCCTTACCGGGAGAAGCTGAACTAGTCACTCAGCAAGGTCTGGTCTATATACAAATTCCCGTTGAATGGGAAAAGCCTAAGCCTGAACAGTTTGCCCAATTCGTCGGAACGCTTAAGGCTTTCGAGGGGCATAACATTTGGGTGCATTGCGCCAAAAATATGCGGGTGTCTGCTTTTATCTATCTGTATCGCAAGCTCATTCTGTCCGAGATCGAGGAGGAAGCATCCTTGCCAATGCGTGAGATCTGGACTCCTAATGAAACGTGGCAGGCTTTTATCAAAAATATTTGTGATGTAGCATGAACACGATAGCTATTCGCCAAGCTATTCTTTCTGACCTTGACGCACTGGCCTGTCTTTTTGACGGCTATAGGCAGTTCTATGGGCGTACCAGCGACGTGCCGACTGCACGTCAATTTTTGCTGGATCGGTTCAATAATGGCGAGTCCACTGTGTTTGTTGCGCTTATAGATGGAAAGCCAGCAGGATTTACTCAGCTATATCCCAGTTTTTCGTCAGTTTCTATGGCAAGGACTTTCATATTGAATGATTTATTCGTAATGCCAACGGCAAGACGGCTGGGATTAGCCAGCACATTGCTTAAAAAAAAGTGGCTGAATATACCAAACAACATGGGATAATTCGCCTAACGCTATCAACGGCAACTACTAATGAATCCGCTCAGGCTTTGTACGAATCTCAAGGTTGGCAGAAGGATGATCAATTTTTTGTTTACCACTTTGCTATCTAAGTGGAATAAAACAAAGTCCTTTCTGTAACTTCAAAATATAAATTGAAAACTGATTTTCAAAGCCTCCTTATTTCGATACCTTCAAAACTGCCTCACCAAACTTCCCCAAATGGGCGGACTTCAATTTCAGGCGACCATGTTGAAGGTTGTTGTTGGAAATACCACCTCTGCCAAGTCATCTGGCTTAATGAAGTGGTTGTTAAGCTTGTCCGGCATCATCTACGCGTACTAGCAGGATTAACTACACCGTCAATAATAAGCTTAGCAGTCAGAATAGAGAAAGACCGAAGCATTCGAGAGATAGTTCTGTAACCTTTTCTCGGAAAAAATAAATTTGTTTCTTCTGCTACAATAAAATGTAGCAGCGCAACAATTGCTCTAGATAAATATTTTGTTTTTGATGCAACAATAGCCTAGGAGAATAAGTGGCAGAAACGGCAGAAATTGCAGTAAAAATATCGAAAGACATCTTCAAGCAACGGGTCGCGGAAGGTGGACATAATGTCCTTGCCGAAAAGGTAACAAGCCGAATACCCAGAATGCTCAACCATATCAAGCAGACATTGCCGCTGTGCGATTTTGTGAGCATTTTGGATAATTCCCGTGCAGATAATCCGTTTCAGCAGGCGGCAACACTCCGTATTGGGCAACTGAGGTGCCTACAGAACCCATTACCACACTGGGCAATTTCATTACTGGTAGGCTATTTACCTTGACCTATTCTTTGTTTGGTACAAAATGTCCCCGCTAGTCTATACAGTCTTAATCCGCCCTTGCTAGACCCACAAAAAAGTATATACTTATGGATATACTTTTCAAATCGAGCAGGGGCATCATGATGAAAGAGACACGTATTGCGAAACTTTTCAAAAATGGGTCCAGCCAGGCTGTCCGTCTTCCGGTTGAGTTCCGTTTCGAGGGTGATGAAGTGTATGTCACGCGAGACGATGCGACAGGTGACGTTGTGCTGTCGAATCGACCCGGTGCCAAAACCTGGAACGAGTTTTTCGAATTGTTGCACGCAACTGACGTACCCGCCGATTTTATGGCTGAGCGCCCCCTGAATGCGTCGCCGCAAGAACAGGGCATCTTTGATGACGAACTTACTCCGCACGACAACGTGAGTCGTTTGTGATGCTGCACATGCTGGATACTGACACGGCAAGCTACCTTATCAAAGGAAAGTCACCCGCGATAGAATCTAAACTGACGGAACTCATGCCGGCTATGGTCTGCATCTCGGTGATGACCCGGGCCGAGTTGCAATACGGCCTGAAACGTTTGCCCGCTGACCATCGTCTGCATTTGGCGGTGCGCCAGTTTCTCAAGATTGTCCGCGTGTTGCCGTGGGATAGCGATGCGGCCGACTGGTATGCTGGGATTCGCCATCAACTGGTCAGCACGGGGCAACCGATTGGCGAATTAGACATGATGATCGCGGCACACTCATTGTCTGCCGGTGCTGTGCTAGTCACCAACAACAACCGCCATTACGAACGGATCGAAGCACCGTTAATCCTGGCGAATTGGGTATAGGGATTTGGTGTATTTGCCTAACGCACACCAGAACATCGCTTCCAATTTTATGCCCGCCCCTTCTGTAGTCGCGGGCGGATTACGCCGCGCCCACAGAGGGATAGGTCGCGTATGTTACGCGGCTAATCCGTCCAATTTATCCATCGTATGGCCGTTACAGAACCCATTGCCAAACTGGGCAATTTCATTACTGGAATGACTATTTACCTTTGACCTATTCTTTGTTTGGTACACAATTGCGCTTTCGGCATGTGTGACCGAAAAACGCAAAAAAGTCCGCATTTATTCTGCGGTTACTCGAAGGTAGGTTCATTCCTCAAATGCACTAGGGTTGGCGATATTAAAAACCATACTGTCCATATCCATAAGACGCTCTTGATGGCTGAATCGGAATCCAGTTTTTTCCAATACACGTATTGAAGCCAGATTTTTTGGATGCGTAAAAGCCATTAAATTTTTTAGGCCTAATAATTGAAAGGAATACCGAATCCAGGCAGATGTTACTTCGGTTGCTAAACCCTGATTCCAGAAGAGCTGGTTGACAATCTATAGCCTAACTCGAAACTTTGACATTCTGGAAAATACATGGGGCCAGAGTCACCAATCGGTTTCATGGAATAACGATCAAGAATTATCCATTTTGCATATCTATATTGCTCTTGGTGTTCAAGATAATATGCTATCCTCGAAATGGTGGGCTCCAGTGTAATATCTGTGCCACGAAATGTGAACTTCATGACCTCTGGACGCTAAACCAGGAAAATCCCTGTATTGCATTATCCTCGCTAAATGGCCTAAGGATCGTGCGTAACGTATGCAACTCCGTTAATTGCATCAAAACCCCTCTCAACTAAGGTCAGAATAATAATTCCAGCCAGCATTGAGCATCAAACGAAAGCTCACAAAGCCAATGAAATGTTATTTTTTGCCGATTTATTTCGTTTTTCTGAAATGAGGGGGAGATCTGGTAATTCTACTTACTGTCCGCTACATGTGACAATTTCATCTCGGCAATAAGCATACCCAAATAAAGATGCCCACAAATGTTGCCGCAGCAAAAACGATATATTTGATAATTGTTGGCATCTTGAAATAGATTGAGCTTAAGTTGCAATAAAGAACGCTTGAAATAAAGCTCCAATGCCCAAAATCTCGGTAAATGCCAGC
>JABFSH010000016.1 GCA_013140705.1 Methylococcaceae bacterium | reverse complement strand
TATGCCCTGATCTTTACAAAAACTGAGTTAATGGCTTAATAGTCAGTCATCTGCTCAAAAAAACCGGCTTTTCAGGAGCCTTTATTAACTTACTCCGGTTACCATTGGATAATTTTGCAAGTGGCTCCTTTGTTTAAGAATTAAGTGGCGCAAATTGAAGAAGGTGTTAATATTAAATGATGAACGATCAATTCCTACAAAACCCGGATATTACCGAAAGTCTTGTGATATCTTCCAGACGCAATTTTTTAAAAACGATTGCCGGGGTTTCATTGCTGGCCCTCGGGCTTCCTGAACTCTCGGAAGCAGCCATCAAACGTTACCCCTCACACAAAACCCTGGCTTTTCAGAATGCGAAAACCGGGGATCATTTGAAATTAACTTATTTTGAGAATGGTCGCTATCTACATGATGCCCTGCATGAAATAAATCATTTATTCCGTGATGTTTACAACGGCTCAGTTCATTCCATTGATACGGCATTAATTGATCAGCTCTATGATCTGAAAACGCTGATGGGGATCAGAAAACCGTTTGATATTGTTTCAGGCTATCGCTCTCCCCATACGAATGCCAAATTACGTCGAAGAAGTCACGGTGTTGCCAGGCATAGTTTGCACATGCAAGGGCGAGCCATTGACATTCGCATCGAAGGGGTCGATGTTCGAACGATTCGAAATGCGGCATTATCAATGCGCAGTGGTGGTGTGGGTTATTATCCCAGATCCGACTTTGTTCACCTTGACACTGGCGCTGTCAGAACCTGGTAACAAAACAAAGCGAGCTGTTACGCTGGTATCGTAAAAAATTCCATATTTTTAATGAGTTACCGCTTGCTTTGTGGCTGTCTGTTCCTTGACGAAGAGCAGGCTGTCGGGGAATTCTTCCGACTTCTGGAGCGCCCCCATTAATACAGCGTCATGCCCATAGATATCGGGATAAAATACCAACTGATCATTCTGATCAAAAAATGAAGTGATATAAAAAAACAAAACAGGTATCGGTTTTTTTAATTTGATTCGTTCTGTTTTATCCGAAGTCATCGCGAGTTTTATAGTTTCCTTTGTCCATTCCTCCTGATTTTTCAGCGCAAACTCTGCCAGTAATTCCGGGTTTTCAACTCTGACACAACCATGACTGAAGTCACGGCGGGATTTGCTGAATAAGGCATTTGCCGGCGTTCCGTGCAGATAAACGTCATCTTTGTTGGGAAAAATAAATTTAACCTGACCCAAAGGATTCTTTTTACCCGGTCGTTGCCGGATTTTTAAGGAGCCTTGTTTGACATATTCCATGGACGACTTCGTAAATGCTACGGGTTTAACCTCGTTGCCAAAACGGGTGACCAGTTCCATTTCCTCATTATCCAGATACATGGGGTCTGCCTGCCATTTAGGCAATATTTCCTCTTTTGTAATGCTGTAAGGAATATTCCAGTAGGGCATGAAGTCAATAAAACTCAGTGTTGCCATCAGCACAGGCGTTTGATTTTTCAGCGCCTTACCCACAACGACTTTCATGTTGACGAGCCCTTTATGGGTGTCGCCCATGTCATTGAATGCCCATAATTGAAAAGCAGGAATATTGACGATGATTGATTGTCCTGAGCCTAACTCGGGTAGCCAGCGCAGTCTTTCCATGGCGAGTTCAATCTGCGTCACGCGTTGTGTTAGCGGTACCTTCATGGCTTCGGCAGTGCCTTTGCCCAAGATGCCGTCATTGACCAATCCATGCCGTCGTTGGAATCTTTTGACGGCTTCTACGATTTCACCTTTATAGGGGGACGATTTTTTGTTGTCAGGCTTAGCTTTGTCATCGGACAAATCACCTAAAAATACTAAAAATCGACGAAAATTTTCGATTTGAGGGAAATTGTCTCCGGGATGAATAGATTTATTAACAGTCAGTTCGGTTGGCTGGGCTTCAGCGGCCAGTCGGCGGTAGTGAGCCAGGGCCTGTTTCAACTTCTGGTATTGAGCTAACCTGGGTTCGACCAGTGAGGGTAATTGAAGAACAGTACCTTTGCTGACATGCTCGTTTACTAATGCCGGTAAATCAGTCAGTTTTTTGGCCCGTAACTTTAAGTTGAAGTTGATGCCTTGTGGATTGATTCGGCCATAATGCAAATCATGTAAATAGCGTAATAACGAAATGCTCAGCGCGGTGTCAAACAAAGCCAATTGTTTATAGTCCGTGTCGTCAAGTTTTAATGCCGTCTGCAGTTTTTGTTGAAGAATTTCAGGATCATAATTGGCCGGATTCAGGCCGTTAACGGCGGCTGTTTCAAATAAATTCAACGCTTCGACAATATTTTTTTCTGCACTGGCATGATCGAGCCAGAGTAATTGGTATCCGGTCATTTTATACAACGTTTCCAAATCGTCGGTCCGGTATGAAAAATTGGATTGTGTCAGGTAAGGATGCTGTTTGGAAGCAATGATCGCGCTAATTTCGGCCGCAATACCGGTAGACGGTTCGTTAGCCAGTGTTTCAGTTGCCACTGTTTGCATGAATAGATGCAGGCAAAGAAATATCCAAAAAGGATGAGTGAAACGACTGATCTTGCTACTTTTCTTTTGAACAATCATCTTTGCTTCCGGCTTTATATTGATGCAATACTATCATTTAAGGGCAAATAGTGGGAAATTTGCCTGAATACCGATGTCGTAAATAGAGAAAATATTAGTGATTATTTGTTTTCTCAGTATTAATGGATTGAAAAACACTGCTTCCAAGATGATTTTAGCTGAGATTGCCCCTACTCGATTATGTTTCTGCAACATTCTGCTTCCAGCAAACAGTCTCAGTTATCGGATATATTCATTCTCGGAAATCAACTAAAAGTAATCATCCATTGAAATAATCGCCAATTAACTCAATAATCACAATTTAATTAGAGCAGATCTTTGGATTGGCTCCACTCAACCCCTTTGACCAAGAGACTAATCAGTGCAAAACCAGGAACAGCTTGACCGATTAAAAAATGCTGTGCAAGAACTGCTCAGCGAAGCAAAACATCAAGGTGCAAGTGCCGCTGAAGCCGGGTTGAGTCAGGAAAACGGTTTGTCGGTCTCCGTACGTTTGGGTGATGTTGAGACGGTAGAGCATCATTGCGACCAGGGATTGGGCATCACCGTTTATTTCGGCCAACGCAAAGGTTCTGCCAGTAGCACCGATCTGTCACCAGAGTCCATCAAGGAAACCGTCAGCGCAGCGTGCAGTATCGCTCGCTATACCAGTGCGGATGAATATGCCGGTTTGCCGGACAAGGAATTATTGGCCACTGAGTTTCCTGATCTCGATCTTGATCACCCTTGGGCACTTCGTGCCGAAGAGGCCATAGCGCTTGCGATAGAATGTGAAGATGCGGCACGTTCCTATCATGCCGAAATCAGCAATTCCGAAGGTGCAACGATTAATACCCATCAGGGCCTCAGAGTTATGGGCAATACGCTGGGTTTTCTGCATGGCTATTATACCACCCGACATTCCTTGAGTTGTTCGGTTTTGGCGCAACGCGGCGACAGCATGCAACGTGATTATTGGTACAGCGTCGCGAGAAAAGCTGAAAACCTGGAATCGGCTGTTGCCATTGGCAACAAGGCGGCGGCAAGAACGCTTGCCCGATTGGAAGCGCGCCGTTTGACCACCCGCCAAAGCCCGGTGATGTATTCGGCAGAATGCGCTTCCGGATTGCTGGGTTCCTTTATCGGCGCCATCAGCGGCAGCAATTTGTATCGGAAGTCCTCATTTTTTTTAAATGCGCTGGATCAGCAAATTTTTCCTGATTTTGTGCATATTCATGAACAGCCTTATCTAAAACGTGCTTTAGGTAGTGCGGCGTATGACAGTGATGGCGTGGCTACTAAAAACCGTGATATTGTCAGTGCAGGCATTCTACGCAGCTATGTATTGGGCACGTATTCAGCACGCAAGTTGGGCTTGCAAAGCACAGGCAATTCTGGCGGAGTTCATAATTTAACGATAGAACCCGGTCACCTTGATTTTCAGGCGATGTTGAAAGTATTGAACACCGGGTTATTGGTGACGGAACTGATGGGGCAGGGCGTTAATATGGTGACCGGCGATTATTCTCGTGGCGCTGCAGGATTTTGGGTTGAAAATGGCCAAATTCAGTATCCGGTTGAAGAGATCACCATTGCCGGCAATTTAAAGGATATGTACAAAAACATCATTGCCGTGGGGAATGATGTCGATTATAGGGGTAATGTTCGCACAGGCTCACTATTGGTTGAGCGAATGTCGATCGCTGGTGAATAAATGGATCAAGAGATGGCTAACGATACCCTGAAAATACGCCGTATTGCTATCGATACCTATCATGAAAATGTCGCCTATCTGCATCGAGATTGCAGCATATACCGTGCCGAGGGCTTTCAGGCTCTTTCCAAAATCCAGGTAAGCACCAATGGTGCCAAAGTGCTGGCCGTCCTCAATGTCGTTGATGATACCTCCATCGTACAGGCCTGTGAATTGGGTTTGTCCGAACAGGCATTTAAACAATTGAATGTTGCTGAAGGCAGCCTGGTTACCGTCAATCACGCCGAACCGCCCAAGTCGATGGATGCGGTAAGACGTAAAATTAACGGCGAACGGCTGGATCAGAATGACTTTAACAGTATCACGGCCGATATTGTCGATGCACGTTATTCAAAAATGGAAATGGCGGCCTTTCTCGTGGCTACCGGGCAAAATAATCTTGACCGCGACGAGTTATTGTTTCTGACCCGCGCCATGCTGGATTCCGGCGATCGCATGAACTGGCACGAAGCACTGGTTGCCGATAAGCATTGCATCGGTGGCATTCCCGGAAATCGGACGTCGATGCTGGTGGTGCCCATCGTCGCGGCTCATGGCATGTTGATACCGAAAACATCCAGCAGAGCCATCACATCACCAGCCGGAACAGCAGATACGATGGAAGTATTGGCGGAGGTCAATTTGACCCCGGATCAGTTAAACGACATCGTGCGCCGTGAGCGCGGCTGTCTGGCCTGGGGTGGTACAGCCAAGCTTGCGCCCGTCGATGATATGCTTATTGCTGTCGAACGGCCGCTCGGCATTGATTCGCAAGGACAAATGGTGGCGTCCATCTTATCCAAAAAACTGGCCGCGGGCTCTACACACCTGATAGTTGATATTCCGGTGGGTCCCACCGCAAAAGTCCGACAAATGCGCCAGGCTCTGGCTTTGCGCAAATTATTTGAATTTGTCGGTGACCGGCTCAATCTTCATTTGGAAGTCATGATTACCGATGGTCGCCAACCGGTAGGGCACGGCATAGGCCCCGTTCTGGAAGCGCGCGATGTGATGCAGGTGTTGCAAAATGATCCTGAAGCGCCCGCCGATTTACGCCAAAAATCATTACAACTGGCGGGCAGAATTCTTGAGTTTGATCCGGATGTCCGGGGCGGTCAAGGCTATGCGATTGCCAGAGACATTCTTGAGTCCGGCCGGGCCTGGGTCAAAATGAATGCATTTATCAACGCCCAAGGCGCGAAAACGCTGGATTTGCATCCTGGTCAACTGTGTCACGAAATAATGGCTGTCAGCGATGGAGTGGTGACTCATATCGATAACTTCCAAATGGCAAAAATCGCCCGCATGGCCGGTGCGCCGATGCTGAAAAAGGCGGGTGTTGATTTGTTGAAAAAACTGGGAAGTCCGGTCAGGAAGGGCGAGGTGTTATACCGAATTCATGCCGAGTTCCCTGCCGATTTCCAGTTTGCTCAGCACTTGGCGCGGCAGGATAGCGGCTATACTATCGGTTGCGATGAACAAATCCTTAAATCATTGATTGAGTTTTGATTCAAAGTGAGCGACCACCGATGCTGATCTTGACCTTTCCAGACTATCTCAAACAGGCGCAACGGCTGGCAAGCAGTCTGAATGTACCGTTGCTTGAGGTAGTGTTGCATCGTTTTCCTGATGGTGAGAGTCTGATCCGTTTGCCGCCATCCTTGCCGGCGCACGTTATCATCTGTCGTAGTCTTAACCAGCCCAATGACAAGTTGATTGAATTGCTGCTTTGTGCGACGACGGCCCGCCAGCTAGGTGTCAAACGCATTACTTTAATAGCACCTTACTTGTGTTACATGCGCCAGGATATTGCCAACCAGCCGGGCGAAGCGGTGAGTCAGCGCATTATCGGAAAACTGCTGGCCGACTTGTTTGATGATGTCATTACCGTCGATCCCCATTTGCACCGTATTTCAACGTTGAATCAGGCGATTCCCATAAAAAATGCCATTAGCCTGACGGCGGCAGATGAAATCGGGTTTTTCTTGCAAAAAAAGCTGGTGCATGCATTATTATTGGGACCGGATAGTGAGTCGGAACAATGGGTTGCCGCTATCGCCGAGAAAATCGGTTTTGATTATGCAATCGCTGAGAAGCAAAGACGGGGTGACAGACTAGTCGAAATTTCACTGCCGAACCGTAGTTTTAGCGAAATGCCGGTTGTCATCATTGACGATATGGCAAGTACCGGTCGTACTTTAGCCGGAACCGTTCGACAACTTCAAGCGGCGGGCAATAAAGAGACTTATGCCGTCGTGACGCATGCGCTATTTTGCGGAGATGCGGAAGCGCATATTTTGCAAGCAGGCGTTCGGGGGCTCTGGAGTACGGACAGTATTGACCATCCAACATCATGCATTCATCTTGATTTGTTAATTGCGAAGACTGTTTTAGCGTTGGTCAGATAACAGTGTTTTTCTTGTTGTCTAAACGACAGAATGGTACCTGCTATGGGGTCTCGGCCATTGAATCAAGCATTGATGCAAAATGTATCAATTCCAGGTTGACCAAAAAAACCGTTGAATCGTTTTTTCGGGAAGATTTATATAGAGAACTGGATCAAAGCGATGCTTGATTATCGGATATAATTCACTGTCGATATTTCAGGCGTCATGTCAGGCGATAAAATAAGAAATATCCAACAGATTAACTCATTGATGAAGTGGCTCTTGTCGGCCAGCGTAGAAATTTTATTAGGTCCTTTGGGAATGAAAATTTCAAAAGCGCTGATCAAGCCGTTAATACGATGTTTTTCAACGATTCACCTGAGGTCGAACAGTTTTTGATGCTTCTAAAATGACTAGGAACGACGAATCATTTGATTTTAATGAAGTGCCGTCTCATTTGATTGTGCGCAGTTGCATCTCTTGCTCTTGTAAAGGCTGACTTAAGACTCTAAACTTAAGATGTATAGAATGTTTCAGTGTTCTGTGCATTGAACTCTTTTAAATTTTCCCTGCCTATCATGTTTTTAGTTCCAGATTCCGTTGTTCGTTTTTTTCACCGCATGGCTTCACCGCCCCATTTTTACGCATTTACTGAGCGATTAATGCCATGGTTAGTGATCATTTTTCTGTTATTGCTTCTGCCCGGGCTTTATGGCGGACTCTATCTGGCGCCTCCTGATTATCAGCAAGGTGACAGTTATCGTATCATCTACATTCACGTGCCCAGTGCCTGGATGTCTTTATTTATCTATATGGTTATGGCAGTTACAGGTGCCATAGGCCTGATCTGGCGGATAAAACTTGCGGAAATAATGTCCATCAGCAGTGCTTCTGTTGGGGCCTGTTTTACGTTCATCGCATTAGTCACCGGTTCGTTATGGGGCAAACCCATGTGGGGAACCTGGTGGGTTTGGGATGCCCGTTTAACCTCCGAATTGATTTTATTGTTTTTGTATTTAGGGGTTATTGGTCTCTATGGTGCAATAGACGATAAACGGATGGCATCAAAAGCGGTTGCAATTCTGGCGTTAGTCGGGGTCGTCAACATACCGATCATTCATTATTCGGTTGTCTGGTGGAATACATTGCATCAGGGACCGACAGTCACAAAAATGGATAAACCTTCCATACATGTCAGTATGCTGATTCCCTTGTTACTGATGGCTCTGGCATTCAAATTTTATTACCTCATCGCTGTTATCCAGAGGGCCCGTATCGAATTGCTCACACGTGAACGCAATTCTCAATGGGTCAAGACGATGGTATCGGAGAACGATCAATGAGCATGCAAGAATTTTTTGCAATGGGTGGTTATGCTTTCTTTGTTTGGACATCGTATGGTTTGACGCTGATTGTCCTGGTCGTCAATATCGTTGTTCCGGTTTTTCAAAGAAAACAATTCTTAAGACAACAGGCTTTAAAACAAAAACGGTAAGCTATGAAAACTGCTCGTAAACAGCGTTTGATTCTAATTACCTTGATGGTGCTGGGTGCTGGGATAGCGGTCAGTTTCGCCCTCAAGTCATTCAATGAAAATTTGATGTACTTTTTTTCAACGACCGATGTGGCTGAAGGGAAAGCACCGAAAGATGCCCGGTTTCGCTTGGGCGGCATGGTCATTAAAGGATCGGTAGAGCGACCCGGCAACGGCATGATGGTGCGTTTTAAGTTGTCGGATTTCAATAAGGAAGTGACTGTCGAATACACGGGCATCTTGCCTGATTTGTTCAGGGAAGGCCAGGGCATTGTCGGAAATGGCAAGTTGAATTCACAAGGCGTCTTCATTGCTGAAGAAGTGCTCGCCAAACACGATGAAAACTATATGCCGCCTGAAGTCAAGGATAGTTTAAAGACACCTCAGAAAGCCTCTGTAACAGGTCAAGAATAATGATTCCAGAACTCGGACATTTTTTATTGATTCTCGCCTTATGTATGGCATTTGTTCTGGGAACATTGCCCATCATTGGTGCTTTCCGTTCGCAAGCAGGCTGGATCGCGGTGGCCCGGCCCGCCGCATATGCCCAATTGCTGTTTATCGCACTGGCGTATGGCTGTTTAACATATAGCTGTATTTCGCATGATTTTTCAGTGAAATACATTGCCACGAATTCAAATACTGCACTGCCATTTATCTATTTGATTTCCGGCGTGTGGGGCGCGCATGAAGGCTCATTGTTATTGTGGGCCCTGGTTTTGTCCTGCTGGACGGGATTGGTTGCGCGCTTTAGTCAAAGTATCCCTGAAGCCACGGTTGCCAGAGTGTTGGGCGTCATGGGTCTTGTATCGGTGGGCTTTCTACTGTTTTTATTGCTGACCTCCAATCCGTTTGAGCGTCTTTTTCCTGCACCGCTCGAAGGTCGTGACTTGAATCCTTTATTGCAGGATCCCGGGCTTGCGATTCATCCACCGATGCTGTATATGGGCTATGTCGGCTTTTCGGTTGCCTTTGCATTTGCCATTGCCGCCTTACTGGAAGGTCGTATTGATGCTGCGTGGGCACGCTGGTCCAGGCCGTGGACGAATGTCGCCTGGATGTTCCTGACTCTCGGGATTGCCTTGGGAAGCTGGTGGGCCTATTACGAACTGGGCTGGGGCGGCTGGTGGTTTTGGGATCCTGTCGAAAATGCCTCGTTTATGCCTTGGTTGGTCGGTACAGCCTTGCTTCATTCCTTGGCAGCGACTGAAAAACGAGGGGTGTTTAAAACCTGGACGGTTTTGCTGGCCATTTTTGCGTTTTCTTTAAGTTTGCTCGGGACTTTCCTGGTTCGTTCAGGGGTACTGACATCTGTGCATGCTTTTGCCAGCGATCCAGCCAGAGGTGTGTTTATTCTGATATTCCTGGCCGTTGTTGTCGGAGGCTCATTATTATTGTATGCCGTCAGGGCACCTTTTGTGAAGAGTAGCGCCACGTTTGAACTGGTCTCCAGAGAAACGGTCATTCTGATTAACAATGTTCTGTTGGTGGTTACCGCGTCCAGCATATTATTGGGTACCTTGTATCCGTTGGTGATAGATGCCTTGGGTCTTGGCAAAATCTCGGTGGGCCCTCCCTACTTTAATGCCGTATTCATCCCGTTGATGGCCCCTTTGACGATTGCAGTCGGATTGGGCATGTTGTTGCGCTGGAAAAGAGATCAATTGTCAGGGATTGCGCTACGAGTACGTTGGATTGCCGTCGGTTGTGCCATCGTTGGTCTGCTGATTCCATTGTTGATGCGCAATTACTCCTGGGCAGCAGCGCTGGGTCTTACGCTGGCATTGTGGACAATCGCAAGCACGGTGTTGGCATTTTTAGACCGCATGGGGTCGCAGGGGATTTCCTGGGAACGTTTGAAAAGCGTACCTGCCGGTTTTTATGGCATGACAATTGCCCATTTTGGTATTGCCGTATTTGTGGTCGGCATTACATTAACCAGTGTATATAGCGTTGAAAAAGATATTCGTTTATCGCCCAGTGATGCCGTCGATATGTCCGGCTATATTTTTCAGTTTAACGGCGTAAAACAGACGAAAGGCCCCAACTACACAGCGAGTCAGGCTTTTGTTACGGTTACCCATAATGGCAAGGAAGTAGCGCAACTGGAGCCGCAAAAAAGGGTTTATCAGGTCCAGAAAATGCCAATGACGGAAGCAGCTATTGACGCCGGCTTGTTCCGAGATTTATTCGTAGCCATCGGTGAACCTCTGGGTGATCAAGGCGCGTGGAGCCTCAGAATTTATTATAAATCGTTTATCCGCTGGATTTGGTTGGGTGCCATTTTCATGGCAGTGGGCGGCTTATGTGCTGCTTGTGACAGGCGGTATCGTATTGCGGTTGCAAAAAACTAATCGGGTGTCGATGTGTTGAAATTTATTATCCCCCTCGCCTTATTCATCATCATGGCCGTTTTTTTGGCCCTGGGATTAAATCTTAAACCCGGTGATATTCCATCGCCGTTTATTAATAAACCAGCTCCGACGTTTTCCGCCGCAAAGCTTGATTCGCCTGAAGAAAAGTTGTCGCCCAATGATTTAAAAGGTAAGGTTTGGCTGTTTAATGTGTGGGCTTCCTGGTGCGTTTCCTGTCGTGCCGAGCACGCAATACTGAATGCCCTGGCTCAGCAACAGCAGGCCGCCGTAATTGTAGGCTTGAATTACAAAGACGAGCCCAGCGATGCGAAAAACTGGCTGCAAAATTTAGGCAACCCCTATAACGTCAGCGTTATGGATCGGGAGGGTCGCATTGGTATAGACTGGGGTGTTTATGGTGTTCCGGAGACCTTTGTTATCGATAAGAAAGGTCTGATTCGCTACAAGCACACCGGGCCGGTTTCTGCTGACGATGTGCAACAAATCTTTTTGCCGTTACTTTCTCAATTACAAGCTGAATCCGAATGAAGCGTTTACTGGTACTGTTTTTATTTACGCTGTCCACTTTCTGTTTTGCGGTAGATTATCGGCAACTGCCGACGCCTGAAATGCAGGAAACCTATGAGAGCCTGATTACGGAATTACGTTGTCTGGTATGCCAAAACCAGACCATTGCAGACTCCAATGCCGAACTGGCCGATGATTTGCGAAGACAAGTTTCTGAAATGCTGCAACAAGGGAAAAGCAAGGAAGACATTGTTCGTTTTATGACCGATCGCTACGGTGATTTTGTCTTGTACAAGCCGCCGTTTAAAACTAAAACAGGTTTGCTATGGCTGGGGCCGGCAGCATTCTTGTTAATTGGCCTGATTGTTATCTTTTTTTACATCCGGCGTAAACAATCTGCCGCTAAGACGATTTTCAGCGCTGAAAAAGAGCGAAAAATTCGCAGCCTGCTTTTAGAAAAGAGCGGACAAAACAAAAAAGGCGACACATTTTGAACATCTTATTTTTTTCCATTGCCAGCTTTCTGGTTCTGATTGCGTTTGCGTTTATATTGCCGCCTTTGTGGCGCAGGTATCCGGTTGCAACCGTTGCAAATTTGCCAGATGATCAGGATCAACGCAATATTCTGATCGCCAGGCATAGACTGGCTGAACTTAAAGAGCAGCATCAGGCAGGTGCATTAACGCAGTCGCAATATGACGAGCAATTTGCGGAACTGGAACTGGCCTTGAGTGATGATCTCGACATCATTAGTCACGTCGCGGTATCGCGTTCTGAAGGACGTTGGGCGGTAACTGTGCTTGCCGTGATGATACCACTTGCTGCGGGCTTGCTGTATTTTACGCTCGGCAATATTCCAGCCATTAGCCATACAGAAGAATTGGCCAAAGCTGATCCTGAAGCACCGAGTGCAGCTGATATTAACAAAATGGTAGAAGGTCTGGCGGAGCGCCTGAAGAGTAATCCGGATGATGCAAAAGGCTGGGTCATGTTAGGGCGTTCTTATCAACAACTGGAGCAATTCCCTAAAGCGGTTGATGCCTTTGCCAATGCCTATCGCTTGTTAGGCGATAAAGCTGAAATTATGCTGCTTTATGCAGAATCCCTCGCTTTTGCCAATAATCAAAGTTTATTGGGTAAGTCTGCCGAGCTAATTGAAAAGTCGTTGGCTTTGGAACCTGAAAACATGAATGCCTTGTGGTTGGGTGGCTTGCTAAAAGTACAACAAAACAATCCTCAAGGTGCCGTGCAATTGTGGCGCAAGCTCGAAACTTTGTTGCCGCCAGGTTCTGATGCCCAGAAGCAGATCCAGGGCGTAATAGCCGATATGGGTGGTCCGGCGAACACTGGCCCGGCTCAATCAGAAGTGACAAAATCCGAAAATACGTCCGGAGTTAATATTGCGGTTGAAGTCAGTCTGACGCCCGAGTTACAGAAATCGGTCAATCCGGGCGATACCGTTTTTATCTATGCGCAAGCCTTAACCGGCCCCAAGATGCCTTTGGCGATTGTTCGTAAGCAGGTTTCAGATTTACCTTTATCGGTTAGTCTGGATGACACGATGGCGATGATGCCGGCCATGAAATTATCCAATTTTAGCCAGGTAAAATTGCTGGCACGTATCTCCAAGTCCGGAAATGCGATGGCCCAACCGGGTGATTTGCTGGGTTCGCTAGAGCAGGTGGCTTTATCCGACTCCCGCCCGCATAAAATAATAATCAACGGTGTCGTTAAATAATGGATCAATCGATCAAATTCGATACAGACCTGATTAATCGCTATGACAAAGCGGGGCCGCGTTATACGTCATATCCCACCGCTCTGGAATTGCACGATGGCTTTACGGAAGGCGATTACCGCGAGCATATAGCCAAATCCAATGCGGCTGGCGGCCCTTTATCGCTGTATTTCCATATTCCTTTTTGCGATACCGTCTGTTTTTATTGCGCCTGTAATAAGATTGTCACAAAAAATCGCCAGCATGCAGAGCCCTATCTGGATAATTTGTGTCAGGAAATTGCCATGCTCGGAGACTTGTTTGATTCTTCGCGCGTTGTTAATCAACTGCATTGGGGTGGTGGTACACCGACCTTTTTAAGTGCCGAGCAAATGCGAAGGTTGATGACGGTTACCCGTGAGCATTTTTTGTTAAAAAACGATGACTCAGGAGAATATTCGATTGAAGTCGATCCACGCGAGACTCATCCCGAGACCATCCGGCAGTTGCGAGAATTGGGTTTTAACCGGATCAGTCTGGGATTACAGGATTTTGATCCTGACGTGCAGAAAGCAGTCAATCGCATTCAAACGCAAGAGCAAACCTTTCGGGTTTTGAATGATGCGCGCGCCGAAGGCTTTCGTTCGACCAATGTGGATTTGATCTACGGACTGCCGCTGCAAACGGTTGAATCATTCTCAAAAACCTTGAATACCGTTTTGGAGGCACAACCGGATCGCTTCTCAATCTTCAATTATGCCCACATGCCGGCACGCTTTAAAACCCAGCGGCAAATCAACGAAGCGGATTTGCCTTCTGCCAACGATAAACTGGCCATTCTGCAAATGGTCGGACAGCGACTGACCGAGGCGGGCTATGTTTATATCGGCATGGATCACTTTGCCAGACCGGATGACGAGCTTGCCATAGCACAGCGCGAAGGCAAGTTATATCGAAACTTTCAAGGTTATTCGACGCATTCGGATTGTGATCTGATCGGCTTCGGCATTACCTCTATCGGACGTGTTGGCAATGCCTATATCCAGAATGTCAAGGAACTGGACGCCTACGATCAATTGATCAAGCAACATCAATTGCCGGTCTTTAAAGGCTTTGACTTAAACGACGACGACCAGGTGCGCCGCGCCGTGATTACCCAATTAATTTGTCACTTTGAACTGACGTTTGCAACGATTGAAAATCAATTCGGCATACGCTTTTCTGATTATTTTGCCAGCGAACTGCAGGGGCTGACACCCATGCAGGCTGATGGTTTGCTGAAGGTATCAACAGACGGCATTCGAGTGTTGTCGGCAGGACGTTTATTGATTCGCAATATCTGTATGGTTTTTGATCGTTATTTAACGCAAAAGCAGCAACAGTTTTCAAAAGTTATTTAGCAGTCTGTTTTATGAGTACTGATCGTATTATCGAACTGGAAATAAAAGTCGCTTATCAGGAAGATCTGGTTCAGGATTTGAATCATATAGTGGCGCAGCAACAGCAGCAAATTGATCGTTTGGATGCAACGGTAACGCTGCTCCACGATCGTATCAAAAGCCTGTCGGTTGAACGTGTCGGTAGCGAAGAAGACAAAAACGAAAGGCCACCGCATTATTAAAGTTTATCTGATGACGAAATTTTCGTCTTAAGCCAATTGGTACGCATCGCGTACCTTGGTATCAAAAAGCTACGGGGTGCGCACCCTGCCGTGCTTAAATCAGTCTTGAATGCAGTATATTTTCCAGTCTATTGGCGCTCAATCGCTGCACGCTGTTTTTCCAATAATTGCAAAATACCGTTTTTTGCCAGTTCTAACATGCTATCGAGTTCCTCTTTTCTGAATGCATGGCCTTCAGCAGTCCCCTGAATCTCGATAAAGGCAGACGCGTCATTCATGACCACATTCATGTCTGTTTCTGCGCTGCTATCTTCGGCATAGTCCAGATCGAGAACCGGCACGCCGTTATAGATGCCGACTGAAACGGAGGCGATCTGTCCATGCAGTGGGTTTTTTTTGATCTGTTTGCGACGGAGCATTTTTTGAATCGCCAATGACAAGGCGATAAATCCGCCGGTGATTGATGCTGTTCGAGTCCCGCCATCCGCTTGCAGAACATCGCAATCAATCGTGATCGTATGTTCACCTAAAGCTTTAAGATCAACAGCCGCACGTAATGATCGACCGATCAATCGCTGGATTTCAAGCGTTCGTCCACCTTGTTTGCCTTGGCTGGCTTCGCGGCCCATTCGGCTGTGAGTCGATCGAGGCAACATGCCGTATTCGGCCGTCACCCAGCCTTCATTTTTGCCTTTGAGAAATCGGGGTACCTGGGTGTCTACGCTGGCGTTGCATAAGACGCGAGTATCGCCAAATTCAACCAGTACAGAGCCTTCCGCATGCTTTGTATAGTCACAGGTAAATTTAATATCTCTAAGCTGATCTGGATTGCGTCCGCTGGGTCTCATGATTCTTTCGCTAGTATCAAAACCCAACAGTATACCTGATCAAGCAGGTTTTCATTGTCAATTTATACAGGAAAATTGATTACTTGACTGGCGTTACGCACCGTCCGGGAAAAACAGAAAAGACACGAAAAAGCTTCATAACACAATCCGTTCGACTATTGCTTAGGGATAGCAACCGAAGTTGACTAGCAACCCAGACACATTTCTGTTGCTTTCAGGTAATTTAGGAACTGCGCCTTATGCGCTCCATTAATGGTAGAAAGTGCTTTAATTTCAACAACAATAGAGTCATGGCAAATAAAAGCAGCGACATAAGTTTGCCGCAACGACTCACCTTATAGAAAAGCCTCAGCTCTTGATGTGCGACAAAGGGAATCCCGCGTTTTGATAATTCCTTTCCCAGGCACTCCTGGTAAACCGTCTCAAGAAAATCGCAGCCCATTTCCCGGAATTCGTCAAGCACAGTACCTTGTATCTGATAACAGTATTCTCAATGCCGAATGTCCTTATCCATTTCTTTCGTGCCTTTCGTGGATTTTGGTCGTGCGTTACATCAGTTACTTTAGTAAGGCTTGTTGGAGTTCCGCGACTGACCGGGGTCGATTTTCCGGTAGCAATTCCATTGCCCAGTCGATAGCACTTAAGAGTGATTCCGGGAATTTATTCTTGAATACTTTCACGGCGGGAATCAATTTATCCTGTTCATGCCTTTCCGGTGCTGAGAAGGGCGCTTTAAGGTCAAGACAGGCACGCATGCTGGCTCCTACAGAATAAATATCTGTCCAGGGTCCTAGTTGCGTGTCTGACTGGTATTGCTCGATGGGGGAAAACCCTTGGGTTAGTACATTAGTCTGTTTATTCATCTGTACTTTAGGATAGGTTTGAATGGCGCCAAAATCCAGTAGCAACGCATCAAAGCCGGGTCTTACCAAAATATTGGCCGGTTTGATATCCAGGTGAACAAACTGATGTTGATGCAGGTGGCCAATGCCGGCCAATAGGGAATTAAAAATAGCCAGAAAAATATCTTCAGAAATCGGTAATGTTTTATC
The DNA here is from genome assembly GCA_013140705.1 of Methylococcaceae bacterium. Lineage (GTDB taxonomy): Bacteria > Pseudomonadota > Gammaproteobacteria > Methylococcales > Methylomonadaceae > JABFSH01. The sequence goes on along the minus strand of JABFSH010000016.1, from coordinate 80,539 downwards.
CGACAAAATTTTGTCCAGCGTGAGTCCGTAATCATATGTCATCACCATATAGACAGTGGATTTGGCTTTAAAAAAATTGATTACTTCAACGATGTTGGGATGTTTTAGTCTCGCCAATGCCTTGGCTTCCTCTAAAAATAAGGCTCTGCCGCGACGGAATAAGGGCTCGGTTTCATCACTGTTGGCGACAATCATGTTATTCCAGGTTCTGTGCGCCAACATGCGTGGTAAGTACTCCTTAACAATGACTTGAACCTGATCTTTGCTTTGCCGCGCGAGGTAAACCGAACTAAAGCCACCGTGAGCCAGCTCTCTTTCAATAATGTATTGATCGATATTGGTGCCGGATTGCAGGTAATTCCATTCTTTGGGGTAGGTTTCTGGATCGTAGTACTCGGCCATTTCGGATGAATGTAGTGATGCAAAAGATTGTTTCAGTTTAGCAAAGGCGAAGAGGTTTGCTCAATGCTATTAAGTTAAGGGAACCTCTAAAAATTGCACTTCGACAGGCTCAGTGCGAACGGGTGTTTAGTTAAATCAGTTACTTATCCGTTCGTGCTGAGCCTGTCGAAGCATGATCGGCTAATTTTTAGAGGTTCCCTTCAATTTATGTGAAGTAAACCACAAATAGCACGATGCGTTAAAAAAAATTAAAGTTTCAAAAAGGACAGTCGATAACTAAGACAAAGGCGAGGCAATCATCAAAACGATGGTCCTCAAAACTTTCAAATCGGCCAAATAGTTTGGCAATTATTTATTATCAGGAGAGCTATCATGCCACAAATAATCAATACCAATGTTGCTTCTTTAAACGCCCAACGTAACCTGAATACATCTCAGTCTTCGTTGGCGACATCGTTGCAACGGTTATCATCCGGTTTACGTATTAACAGTGCCAAAGACGATGCTGCTGGTTTGGCGATCAGCGAACGGTTCACTACACAAATTCGTGGTAATGATCAGGCTGCTCGTAACGCCAATGATGGTATCTCTTTATCTCAAACTGCTGAAGGCGATCTGGAACAAATTGGCAACAACTTGCAACGGATTCGTGAATTGGCTGTGCAAGCATCAAACGCCAGCAACAGCGCCAGTGACCGTTTGTCCATCAATAATGAAGCCACCCAGTTAATCGCTGAAATTGATCGCGTTGCTGGGGCTTCTTCGTTCAACGGCGCCAAATTGCTGGATGGCACTTTCACCGCCCAAACATTCCAGGTGGGTGCGAACAACACCAGTAACGATCGCATTACCATTGCATCAATTTCTAGTGCCAGATCTAGCGCTCTCGGTGTGGGATCAGGCTCCAGCTATTCTACGGTTAAAGCAGGCTCAGCTGTAGCTGCTGGAGTGCTCGCGGCAGGTGATTTGACCATCAATGGTTATAATGTAGGGGCTACGGTCGCTGACGGCGTATCCTATGTCGGCGGTGCCAGCAGCGGCATAGCAAAAGCTGCGGCCATCAATGCGGTGTCCGGGCAAACAGGCGTTACCGCAACTGTTTCTGCAACCACGGTTGGCGGTACTGCTGCAACAGGTTTTGCTACAGCCATTGCGGCTGGCGACATTGTTATCAATGGCGTGAGTATCGGTGCGATAAGTGCAGCCGCTACGGCAACTGAACGGGGTTCTCAAGTTACGGCAGCTATCAATGCAAAATCGTCTCAAACTGGTGTGACAGCGACTTTTGACAGCTCCAACGGAGCGGTTGCCCTAACTGCTGCCGACGGACGTAATATCACTGTTGGCAATGATGGCAGGGCTGCAGCTATTGTCGTTGCAGCAGCTACATCCGGGTTAGGTTCTGCTACAACAGTGGGTGGTGCTGCTGGAAGTGTTGCTTCTACACTAGCCATTGCGGGGACAACAACGCGCTCAACAGTTACCCTGAATTCCACCGGCTCCGCAGGCATCACCTTGGCAAGTGGCGGCGGTACGGGCATTAAGGACGGTGATCTCATTACCACCGTGGGCGCTATTGCTGCGGGAGATATCTCGATCAATGGGTACTCTATAGGCTCCGTTGCTGCCGGTGGCACTGTTACCTTACAGGGGGACAATATTGTCACCGCGATAAACGCTATAACGGCAAAAACAGGTGTTACGGCATCGAATGCGGCAGGTGTAGTCACTCTGACGTCAACAACCGGCGGTATTCAGGTATTCAATAAAGGCAGTGCTAATGCAGCAAACACCGGCTTTGCAACAGGTACAACCACTGTTGCGGGTGCCGGTTTAACGGCTGGCGCTTTTACCGCCGGCACAACTGCGGCTACTGCATCCGCTGGAGCAGGCGTTTCATCGCTCGATCTGACCACGGCTGCAGGTGCTCAGTCCGCATTGGCTACTGTGGATGCCGCCATCAACACCATCAACAGTACTCGCGGTGCATTGGGTGCTTACCAAAACCGTTTTGAATCAACGGTAGTCAGTTTGCAAACTACCACTGAAAACCTGTCTGCTTCTCGCAGTCGTATCAGAGATGCCGACTTCGCAAAAGAAACTGCGAATTTAACCCGGTCACAAATCTTGCAACAAGCGGGTACGGCGATGTTGTCTCAGGCTAATCAGTTATCACAAAATGTATTAAGTCTTTTGAGATAATGGTTGAACAAACATGCCCGGTGGCAACACCGGGCTTTTGTTCTTCTTGCAAATTGTAAGTGGAGGTCCAAATGGACATTAATACAAATGTTTCACAACAGGCAACTGCATCGCTTACACCTTTAAAAGTAGGAAGCGGCAAGCCATCTGTTGAAGCACCTGTTAAGTTGCTGACTGATTCGGTCAATAAAGTTGAAGTTAAGCTGCCGGATGCTGGTGTGGCTACTGATGCTAAAGTCAAAGGCCCCAAAGATGATGTCAATTTGAAGAAAGCAGTTGATGATCTTAATGGTTACATACAAAACGTGCAGAGAAACTTGCAGTTTAGTATCGATGAGGATAGCGGCACGATGGTGGTTAAAGTGATCGATTCCAAAACTGAAAAAGTCATTCGGCAAATACCGAATGAAGAAACGCTCAGGCTAGCCCGAAGTTTGTCTGAAGATAAGCATGACGCAACATTGAATATCTTCAGTTCGAGAGCTTAATGTTTCACTATACTTGATTATTTTCGATGAGAGGTAGGAGCAATGGCTGCAATAACATCCGCCGGGGTAGGTTCGGGCCTTGATATAGAGGGCCTGGTATCAAAGCTGGTTGCTGCAGAAGGACAACCCGCCACTTTGCGGTTGACTCGTAAAGAGGCGGTTTTGCAAGCCAATTTATCCGCTTTGGGAAATCTTAAAAGTACGCTTTCATCGTTTCAGACCAGTGCGCAGGGATTAAAGGATTTATCTGTCTTTCAGGCTCGTAAAGCCTCTTCAAGTCACGAATCTTTGTTTACGGTTTCAGCAACTAATTCCGCTGTCGCCAGTAGTTATGCCATTAAGGTTGAACAGTTGGCGCAGGCGGCAAAGATACGCTCGGTTGATTTTACCAGTGGCACGGAAGTGGTCGGTGCCGGTACATTAGCCATTAGTTTGGGTGCCGATAGTTTCAATATTACTGTGGCGGCCGATACGACACTAGCCGGCATTCGTGACGCGATTAACCAAGCGTCCGGTAACCCTGGACTTTCAGCATCGCTTATCCAGGTTGATAGCGGCACTAAACTTGTGCTGACTTCGGGTAAAGTGGGTGCTGCGAAGACCATAACCCTGGCGGCAACAGACTCTGATGCGAACGATGGTAAGGATTTGACCAGGCTGGCAACGGCTAATTTTACGACGCTTCAAGCGGCCCAGGATTCGATTATTTATGTCGATCAGCAAAAAGTAACACGGGACAGCAACAGTTTGTCCGATGTCATTACCGGAGTCACATTGACGCTTAAAGGTGCGGATATCAATACGACCGGAACGCTGAGTGTCACGCTGGATAAGGACTCGGTCAAGTCAAAAGTGAATGATTTCATTAAGGCTTATAACTCGCTGGCCAGCGGCATCAATAGCTTGTCCGGGTATGATCCAGAAACCAAAAAAGGCGGCCCGTTATTTGGTGATAGTACATTACGTAGTGTGCAAAATCAGTTACGACAAACATTATCAAATCCTGTGCCAGGATCAACAACTTTTGCGACACTGGCTGAAATTGGCATTAAAACCAATAAGAAAGGCGAGCTTGAAGTTAACTCCACCAAACTGGATGCTGTCATTGCTTCGGATTTTGAATCCGTATCGAAATTATTTGCATCGAGTGACGGTTTAGCGAAACGATTCGATACGATGCTGACGAATTATTTATCATCGACCGGGTCGCTGACTTCCCGTGTTGATGGTGTAAAAAATCAAATCAATGATGTTACCGAGCAGAGGGATAGGCTTAATCTCAGACTTGTTGCTGTTGAAGCACGTTATCGCAAGCAATTTACCGCAATGGATGCTTTGTTGGGGCAGTTGCAGGCTACGGGCTCTTATCTTGCGCAACAGTTGAGCAATTTGCCGGGTTCAGGTAGTTCTGATAACTAGGAATAACGGGCCGAATCTCTTAAGCAGGTTGTGTGAAAATCAAGCCATTAATCGAAGTTTAATAAAGTTTTTGTTAAATCTGCCGATACAGCAGTAAATGCTTCAAGCATTGCAATACAAATTAATGATAATGAGGATATTCAAATGAATGCTAGATCAGCTATGAATCAATATAAACAAGTGGGTGTTCACAGTGCAGTAATGGATGCTACGCCTCATCGCCTCGTGCAGATGCTTATGGAAGGTGTTTTGGAAAAAGTTACGCTTGCTAAAAGTAACATTGCTCGGAAAGAAATCGCCAAGAAAGGCGAAAATATCAGCAAGGCCATTACCATTGTCGGTGGGTTACATGCTTCCTTAAATAAAGAAGTGGGTGGCGAATTGTCAGAAAATTTGAGTAGTCTCTATGATTACATGACGCGTCGCTTGATTATTGCCAATATTCGCAGTGATGAGCGTATTCTTGATGAGGTTGCTAATTTGATGTTGGAAGTTAAAGCAGGCTGGGATGTGATTCCTGAGATGTTGAAGAATTAGACGTTTTTAGTAGCGCAGGCCGGTTTAATTGCTTAAAAATTCTTTTCTCTATCATTCTCCTTCAACGCCATACCCTACGGCCATTCTCCTGAAGTAACTGGAATGGCCGTACCTAAATGAACAATCTATTCTCAAAGTTTTAATGTATACTGCCATAAGTCATTGGCAGATATAGATATTGCTATCTGTTTTGTTTTTTACGGTTACATCAGGCAAATAAGATGAGCGACAAGTCAACCGACCTTCAAAAGCTTATTTCGTTGAGCGCTGCCATGCTTGATCGAGCGCAGTTGGCACAATGGGAGGAGGTTTCTGAAATGGAAGTAACAAGACGAGAATTACTCGACGCCTTTTTTTTATCACCTGATCCGGCTGATTTGGCCTTGACGCTTGCCGATGAGATTCGATACATTCTTGAAATAGATCAACAAATCATGGAACTGGGGCGCATCGAAAAATTGGAGCTGGAGCAGGTTTTGCGGCAAATAGATCACGGGAAGAAAGCGATCAAAGCCTACATTTCCTAAATTATTATCTGTGCAAGATGATTTCCAGTACGAGTTTGCTGCCAAAATAAGCGAGCAGTAACGATACAAAACCGCAGAGCGTCCATTTTATTGCCGTTTGCCCCCGCCAGCCATACTTTTCTCGGCCAATTAAAAGGCCCGAAAAAATTATCCACGCAAGAATTGACAGTACGGTTTTGTGAACCAGATGCTGAGCAAACAGGTCTTCTATAAATAAAAAACCACTAACCAAGGCGATCGACAAAAAAATCAAGCCGGTGCCGATCATTTGAAAGAGAAGCGATTCCATGGTTTGCAGGGGAGGGATGGATAGAATAAAGCGTTTGGGTTGATGGCTTTTTAGTTGACGGTCTTGAAAGGCGAGCAGAATAGCTTGCAATGCGGCGATGTTGAGCAGACTGAAAGCAATAATGGAAGTCAAAATATGAGTGCTCATTGCCCAGCCATAGGCGTGTAGTGGTCTTGGTTGAGTGGGAAAAAAGATATCCAGTGACAGCATGATCGCAGTAATAGGAAATAATATGATTCCCAGTTTTTCGACGGGCTTGTTTAAGGCGGCTATCAATAGCACAAGAGTCACGACCATGGCAACGAGTGATGCCGTGCTAAAGAAACTAAAATTAAAGCCGTTAAATTGCTGAAAGCTTAATGCCGAATACACAATGTGAGCCAGTACGGCTAGCCACGCTAAATAAATGGCTGTGCTTTGCGTTTGATAGACTCCTGAATGCCGATAGAGGTGCCGACTGATCAGTAGCGCACTCCCAAAATAAATGCAAATTGAGAATAGAGCGATTACGGCAATGTTCAGTGGCATGATTATATCGACAGTCGTTGGATGCGTCGGGGATTGCAAAGTCTGGTCAGAATTACAGTGGGCGATGAAAATTTGCGGAAGCCATTACAGCGGGTGCAAAGACCTCAAGGGCTATGGTAATATATCCGGCTGAAACATCCTAGTGTACACCTAATTTAAAATTGATAATCAAGTTCCCGCTTTTCACGTCAATCATTATCAGGTATCGCTTGCTACGGGAAGCACATGTACTAAGTTGATGTCATGTGTTTGTGAACAGTTTGCTTAATTTTAAACAGTGAAATATAAATATGTTTGATAATTTAACCGATCGACTAAGTAGTACACTCAAAAAGCTTAAAGGTCAGGGACGCTTAACGGAAGACAATATCAGGGAGTCGCTTCGCGATGTGCGTATGGCATTGCTGGAGGCAGATGTTGCTCTTCCTGTTGTAACTGATTTTATTGCCCGGGTTAAAGAAGGTGCCCTGGGTCAGGATGTTCAGTTAAGTTTGTCTCCGGGCCAGGCCATGATTAAACTGGTTCAGTCTGAACTGGTTAAAGTGATGGGTGAGGCAAATGAAAGCCTGAATTTGAAAGCAGTACCACCAGCCATTATTTTGATGGCGGGTTTGCAGGGCGCCGGTAAAACCACGACAGTTGCCAAATTGGGTCGTTGGCTTCAGGAAAACCAAAAGAAAAAAGTCGGTGTGGTGAGTGCTGACATTTATCGTCCTGCAGCGATCAAGCAATTGCAAACATTGGCAAATGATCTGTCATTGGATTTTTTTGACAGCGACCTGACGCAACAACCGGTGGATATAGCCAAAAACGCCGTAGAAGCCGCCAGAAAAAAATTCCTTGACGTCATTATCATCGATACCGCCGGTCGTTTGCATGTTGATGATGAAATGATGGCCGAAATTAAAGCCTTGCATGCGGCAGTCAATCCAATTGAGACATTATTTGTTGTCGACAGCATGACCGGGCAGGATGCTGCAAATACGGCAAAGGCTTTCAATGATGCACTGCCGTTGACGGGTATCATTTTGACGAAGGCCGATGGTGATGCTCGAGGCGGGGCGGCGTTATCGATTCGACATATCACCGGCAAGCCGATCAAATTTATCGGTGTCGGCGAAAAAACCAATGCACTGGAGCCCTTTCATCCTGATCGCCTGGCGTCCCGTATCCTGGGTATGGGTGATGTTCTGAGTTTGATTGAAGAAATCGAACAAAAGGTTGATAAGGAAAAAGCTGAGAAGCTGGCTCGAAAAATTCAAAAAGGCAAAAGCTTTGATCTGGATGATTTTCGAGAACAACTCCTGCAAATGCAAAATATGGGTGGCATGAGTTCGATGCTGGATAAGTTGCCCGGCATCAATAGCGTTCCGCAGGCCATGAAAGATCAGGTCAACGATAAAATGCTGGCCCGCCAAATTGCGGTTATTGGATCAATGACCAGGCAGGAAAGGCGGTATCCCGATTTGATAAAGGGTAACAGAAAAAAACGTATCGCTACAGGTTGCGGACAAGAATTACAGGACGTTAATCGCATTCTTAAGCAATTCATGATGATGCAAAAAATGATGAAAAAATTAAAAACCGGCAATATGGCCAACATGATAAGAGGCATCAAGAATAATGTGCGTGGGATGAGAAGGTAATTTTGATAATTTACTTCACATCTGTCCGAAATCGCGTAGAATATGCCGATTTAGCTTTAATTATATTTTTGAGGAACTGAGATGGTAACCATTCGGCTTTCAAGAGGCGGCGCAAAGAATCGTCCCTTTTACCACGTCGTTGTAACGGATAGCAGAAACGGGCGTGATGGGAAGTATATTGAACGTCTGGGCTTTTTTAATCCCATAGCTCGTGGAAATGAAGAAAGATTACGTCTGGATAGCGAGCGCGTAGCTTATTGGCAATCTACTGGTGCGCAGCCTTCCGACCGCGTAGCAAAATTAATCAAAGACGCGAAGAAAGCAGCTGCATAAATTGTTTGGAAGAGCAACAACAAGTCACTGTTGGTAAGGTCTCCGGCACTTTTGGAATTAAAGGCTGGGTTAAGGTTTTTTCCTACACCGATCCTAGAGAGAATATTTTAAATTATTCTCCCTGGCTTCTAAAAAAGGGCATTGAAAGCAAAACTCTTGAAGTCCTTAGCGGCAAATTGCAGGGTAAATCTATCGTAGCGCAACTTGATGGAATTGCTGATCGAGATCAGGCAATTGCCTTGCTTGGTTGGGATGTCTTGATTCTGAAGGATCAATTGCCTGCCACCCGATCAGGTGAGTATTACTGGTCTGATTTGATTGGCCTGCAAGTTGAAACGCTTCAGGGTGTTACTTTAGGTGTCGTTGATAGTTTGCTTGAAACAGGTGCAAATGATGTTCTAATCGTTCATGGCGAGCGTGAACGTGCCATTCCGTTTATTCAAGGCCAGACTGTCTTGGAAATCGATTTGCAACAGGGAAAAATAAAAGTCGATTGGGATCCGGAGTTCTAAGTTTCTTCATGCGATTTGACGTGCTGACATTGTTTCCGGAGATGGTAAAGGATGCTGCAAGTTATGGTGTTACAGGCAAAGCCATAGAACGTAATTTGGTTGAGCTTGCTGTCTGGAATCCTCGGGATTATGCACGCGACAGACATAAAACGGTTGATGATCATCCTTATGGCGGAGGTCCAGGGATGGTGATGAAATACCAACCTTTGCATGATGCATTGAACGATGCAAGGCGGATTGGAAGCGACAAAACAAAGGTCGTTTATTTAAGTCCGCAAGGAAAGCCGATTACACAGAATTTGTTAAGCGACGCTTGTAGTCTGACGCAATTGATTTTAATTGCCGGTCGTTACGAAGGGATTGATGAACGTTTTGTTGAAATGGATTGCGACGAAGAATGGTCGATTGGCGATTATGTTATAAGCGGTGGTGAACTGGCAGCGTTAATAGTTATTGATGCCGTTACTCGTTTATTACCGGGTGTACTGGGTGACGATAATTCTGCAAAACAGGATTCTTATATGAACGGTTTGCTGGATTATCCGCATTTTACCAGACCTGAAAAACTGGATGATTCTGTGGTTCCGAGTGTTCTCATGAATGGAAATCATGCCGATATTGATCGCTGGCGCTTGAAGCAGTCATTGGGCCGAACCTGGAAGAGACGCCCTGACTTGTTGGAAAAAAAGAAATTAAGTGCAGAACAGGAAATTCTGCTTAAAGAATTTATTGTGGAATTGAATTAAATTTAAGGTGTAGTGATGAGCAACATTATCGATATTTTGGAACAAGAACAATTGAAGCAGATTCCTGACTTCGGCCCAGGTGATACCGTTTCGGTGCAAGTTAGAGTAAAAGAAGGTGATCGCGAAAGAATACAGGCATTTGAAGGCATCGTCATTGCAAAACGTAATCGTGGCCTGAACTCTGCGTTTACAGTAAGAAAGATTTCTCACGGAACAGGCGTGGAACGCGTTTTCCAAACACACAGTCCTTTAATTAGCGAGATTATCGTTAAGCGTCGTGGTGATGTCCGTCGCGCCAAGTTGTATTACTTGCGTGATTTGACTGGTAAAGCAGCCAGAATTAAAGAAAAACTATAATCGGCTTTATGGCCAAATCGGTGTATTAAAAGGCAGCATGCGCTGCCTTTTTTATTTCATCCATTTTGATCCTTCAATACAGTAGTATCGTTTTTCATGATTTACCTAAGATGGAATAACAGACGGGTGTAAGTATCAGGCTTGTACTCATGCCCACCAATAATCCTGCAGATAAGGACAAAGTCATCGGAATCAGAAATTGCGCCTGAGGACTGGTTTCCAGCAGAGCGAGTAAGAACCCTGCAAAATTGGTTAAAAAAGCCAGAAATATAGGACGAAAGCGGGCCGTGCAGGCGTCACATATTAATTCTGAAAATGGCTTTTGTTCTTTCAGATAATCCAGGGGCACTAGGCTATCGTTAATCACGACGCCACTGGCAGCTATCATCCCCACCAGTGATTCCATCGACAAAGGCAAGCCCGCGAGGCCGTGAGCCACGATCGCACCACTCCAGGCCACTGGTGCCGCTAACAGAAAAATAAAAGGTTTTAAATAAGAGCGAAACGGCACAGCGATCAGCACATAGATGACAATTAACGCCATCAGGGTAAAGTGCTTTAAGGCTGATATCATGGTTTGCTGATCCAGACGTTCCTGTCCAATATCAATGTCCAGACCTGGATAGCGTTGCCGCAGGGAAGCTAAAACAGACGTTTCAATCGTATTGTACAAGGCATTGATATCGGCTTTTTGAGTATCAACCCGCGCCTGAACTTTCACAATACGGCGGCGATCCTGGCGGAGCAGTTGTTCAATACCCGGCGCCAAGGAAACGTCGACTAACACTGACAGTGGCAAATGCTGACCGTCAGGCAGTGAAATCGGCATGGCCGACAAACCTTCCAGGGATTGTCTTTCGGCGTAGGGTGAGCGAACCATGACCTTGATCTCATGACGTCCCCGCTGCAGACGCTCGACCTCATCACCAAAATAGGCATGTCGAACCTGTTCCGAGACATCTTCCAGACGAAGTCCCAGGCGTTCCGCTTCAGATTTTAAGGCCAAATGTATTTCGCGTTTTCCGGTTTCAATTGAGTCAATGACATCATGAACACCTGGATAAACTGCCAATACTTCTTTCAGTTCATCAACGGTTTTTAACAGCAATTCCGGGTTGCTCATGCCAGGGTCGAGTTCAATGTCACAGGGCGCATCGCCTTCCTTGTACAGAAAGTCAATTTTGGTTCGTCCCTGGTTGCCAATGCGTTTACGCCATTGATTAATAAAAGCCTCGACGACAATGCGTTGACGTCCTTCCGGGTAAATTCTGTCCAGAATCCTGCGCCGTGTTCCCATACGATGGTTTCCAGGCGACAACAACACTGGCTTGCGACGGTTTGGGATAATTGTTATTAACACCGTCCCATTCGTCTCGAAGGGAAAAAAATGCCTGCTCTACCTGCCTTGCCCTCTGACGGGCTTCACTGTAAGGCATATCCTGTGGCGTTTTCAGGTTAACCCAGAAGCTGTCTTTCACGACATCGGCCTGTACAGACAAGCGTATACGGCCACTGTCAACCCAGGCCAGACAGAGCATGACAAAGACGACTAAACAGGTCAGTGTCAGGTAACGCCAATTCAGGGCTGTCGACAGAAAGGGGCGGTAGCATGATGAGACAAACTGACCGAGATAGCGATTGAATTGATTTCAAATCTGATCCAGGCGGAAAAGCCCAGGCTGGCGGCGAAGCGGTGAGGCAAGATGTGAAGGCAGTATCAAGAGCGCTTCAATCAAGGAAAATACCAGCGTTAAAACCATCACCAGACAGATGGGTTTCATCAGTTGCCCGGCCCAGCCCGGTAAAAACAGTCCCGGCAAAAAGGCAATCAACGCCACCAGAACGGAAAGGATAACGGGTAAGGCTACCGCTTCCACACCTTGGATCGCCGCTGATAAACTGACTTAGCCTGCTTGCTGGTGACTATAGACACTTTCCCCGATTATGATCGCATCGTCTACCAGAATTCCCATGGCCAGCAGGAAGCCAAATAATGACAGCATGTTGAGTGAAATATCAAATGCCGGCATTAAGAAAAATGCCCCCAATATCGACGTGAAAATACCGACGCCAGCCCAAAGGGCAACCCGAAGTTGCAGGAATAATGTCAATACCAGACAAACCAGGATAAAACCACTTAACCCATCTTCCACCAGAAACCGAATGCGCTCATCATATGCCAGTGAATCATCCCACCAGGTTGAAATCAGCAAGCCTTCAGGCAGCAGGGGCTGCTGTTTTTCCACATAAGCTTTCACTCGGCGGGCTACGCCAACGGCACTGTATTGGGTATGGATTCCCCAGCCTTGTGTCGGCTGGCCATTGTAATACCAATCCGATAATGCCTCCGCCAGACCGTCTTTAGCAACCGCGACATCGCCCAAATGCAGGCGGCTTCCGTCAGACGTGGTTCGTAAAACCAGTTGGTTTAATGTTTTGATATCCTGCGCCTTTCCCTGTATACGCAGTTGCAATTCACCCGACGGAGTTTTTACCAGGCCATTCGAGTGATCGAGCGAGGTACGATGAATGGCATTGGTCTCATCGTGCAAGGATAACTGGTATTGCTGAAGTTTCGCCGCCGCTACCGGGAGGCAAGTGGGTTGGACGCAATGCAATCCGTTGACGCCGAAAAATTAACGGCCTGGATTAATGGCAATCTGGTTTTTAACAGACACCACTGCGTGAAGTCACTGCTGAACTGGAGCGCTATCATGCAGTTCGGTTTACCTTGGCCGATACCAGGCTGGGTCAGGAAACGCTCAGTGGTACTTTTAATTCGGATGACACTAATCCTTTTTTACACGCCATCGAACATGTTCTACCTGTGCAGGCCAGGCGTAACGGGGAGCATATTCATTTGCGCCGGTCTTTGCGCCGAGCGTGAATATAACGCAAGTCCTCACCTTTTGATTTTGAGTTGGCAAAACGAACAAACATACAAACAGTTTGTCCAACCGACTGAACGACTTCTTATCGCACTTATGGCTTGGAAATTGGAATGTCGTAACGTTCATAGCCGTCAGATTATGAGGAAATGGTATGAAAATATATGTATATCCCCTGTTTTTGCTGCTGAGCAGTTGCATGAATTTGCCGCCCGCCATTGAGGATGCTCCTGTTGTTGATATTACCTATAACCAGGCGAAGCAGAATATCGATGGCTATAAGAATGCACGGGTTCGTTGGGGCGGCGAGATCATTGACGTGGAAAACGAGCAAACTTTCAGTCTTGTGCAAGTGCTGTATTACCCTCTCAATTATTATGGTCGCCCTGATTTGTCCAGTCCCAACGAAGGGCGATTTGTCATAAAAAGCCCCGAGTTTCTCGATCCGGCCATTTATACCAAAAAAAAGGAAATCACCATTGCAGGCGTGCTTGCCGGTGAAATTGACCGGACCGTTGGCAAAAAAACCGTCCATGTCCCGCTGATTTCAAGCTCGGTCATACATCTGTGGCCGGAGGTCGATCGTAACACCTATTATGGCTATGGCGGAGGATTTGGTTATGGCTATCCGTATTACTATGGTTACCCCTATTATTGGGGAGGCTATTATCGGCTAAATCGATGGTAACGTGTGTTGTGGCGCTTCCTAACGGTACCCTTCTCACTGAGTTTACTTTAGGCTGTTTGGTTGCGTTTTGAGCGATTCGAAATTCAGATTATAGCTATCCAACTTTAAGGGTCTATCCCGGCGAAAACAGGCGCTATCCCAAAAGTCGTATGGGATAATAGACGTTTTTTGCGTGATATCGCCATGAAAAATAGTGCTCAACGAATACTGACAAGAGCGACCTGGATAAAAATCCATCTCTATCTGGCACTTAGTATTGGTTTATTTCTGGCGCTGCTGGGTTTGACCGGGAGCATCAGCGTTTACCGGGAAGAACTGGATGAGTTGCTGAATCCACAGTTGGTAATTGATAATCCGCAAGGTCATTATCAATCCCTTGACCGCATGATGGTCGCAGTCCGAGAAGCGCATCCTGAGCGGCACGGCTCCTGGACGCTGGAAATGCCTCGAACGCCTTATAGCATGGCAACGGCCTGGTACGATAAGCCGCGCGAGACTTTTTTTGAGCTTTATGCGCCACTGATGGTATCGGTCAATCCCTATACGGCCGATGTGGTCGCCAGTCGCTTTTGGGGGCAAACACTGACGACGTGGTTACTGGATCTGCACACACAGCTTCATTGGGGACGTTTTGGCTGGAAAATGGTCGGTTTTTTGGGCGTGTTGCTGATGGTTTCCATCAGTACCGGGCTTTATCTGTGGTGGCCGGGTGTAAAAGGCTTATGGAAAGCGTTAATCCTACATCACAAAAACGGCATGATACGGCTTCTGTTCGATTTACATCGTTTCGTTGGCCTGTTTAGTGCTCTGGCTTTGCTGGTATTGGCGCTTAGTGGCTTTTTACTCAGCTATCCTGTCATCATGGAAACCTTGGTCGGAGCATCGGGAATGCAGCATGGCGAGACCGGACGCACGCTGACCAGTACCGCTGTGCCGAATAATCATCCCACCGGTTTGGCGGCTGCCGCGTTTGTAGCTCAAGCGCCCTTTCCCAAGGCACAGCTTAGGCGGGTGACCACACCTGCGGGCAATACGGGTATCTATCGTATAAATTTTCGGCAAGGTTTTGAAATCAATCAGAGACACCCCTACACGACTGTGTGGGTTGATCGCTGGAGCGGCCAAATCAAGGAAGTGCGCAATCCCGCCAATTTTTCCAAGTCTGAAAGGTTTGCCAGTGGCCTTTGGCCATTACACACCGGCGAGGCGTTGGGTGCGACGGGACGCTTCGCCTGGTTTGCCGCTGGTCAGAGTTTGTTCTTTCTCTATGTGAGTGGCTTGATGCGCTGGTTGAACCAGCGCGGTGTAGTCAAAGATCGAGAGGTTAATTTTGCAGGGCTTCAACTGGTTTGTTTGCGGGCGTTAAAGCAGGCTTACAGTCTGAGTCTTCAGCTAATTTCTTTTACCCGACGAAAGCTAAAGCAACATGCACCGTATATTATCCGACAGTATTGGACGCTGATTTTCTGGCTCCGCCGTGTCATTTTTGTCATGTTAAAACGGCAAAAACGGATTGGCAAAAATTGAGTTGAAATACAACGATCGCCTACACCGCCTTTTTTCGTCCCTGATAGCCCCAGAAATAAGTACCAGACACCAGCAAAGCCATCAGCAGAAGGGCAGGTTTGTCGCCAATTTTTGCATAAGGCGTGATACCTGCCATGGGACTTATAAAACCGGTCAATACCCCAGATTTAAATAAAGGAATGCGGGTGATTATGCCGCCATCCGGACCAACAATAGCGGTCGCTCCGGTATTGGTTGAGCGAAGCAGGAAGCGACCGGTTTCAAGGGCGCGCATTCTTGCAATTTGCAAGTGTTGATGCGGCTCTATGCTATCGCCGAACCAGCCATCATTGGTGACATTCACCAGGAAAGCCGCATCTGCCAAGTCTCGAATGGCCTTATCACCGAAAGCATCTTCATAGCAGATGGATGTGATAAAAGGATAACCGCCGGCTTCCAGCAATGGCTGATTTGCACCGCCGGGAGTAAAAATCCCCAAACGCATGTTCAATTTATTGAGTATAAAACCGGAGATCGGTTGCCACGGCAAATATTCACCAAACGGCAATAAATGATCTTTACGGTACGAGCCTGATTTTTTGCCTAATGTGATGACGGCATTATATTTTTCATCTTCAGTGTCGCCATGGGTTGGAACGCTGATGACCAGATCCGTACCATGCTGTTGGGCGGTTCGGCTTAAGGGTAATAAAAAATAATCTTGGACTTCGGATAAGTAGGCGGGAATGGCAGTTTCAGGCCAAACAATGATGGCGGAATCCCAATGCGCTTCGGTCATGGATTGATAAAGTTGCAAGGTTTTTTGCCGGTTTTCCGGCAACCATTTCTGATCCTGGCTTACACTCCCTTGTATCAGGGAGATACGAAGTGGATTGCCTATGACATGAGTCCAGGCTATTGATTGCAAATAATAGCCCGTCCCCCATAAGGTAATCAGCAGTAAAGACAGAAAAATGCGTCGTTGCCTGTCAAAAGCAGCGGTTACCAGGATGGATGCGGATAAGGCCAATAAAAACCCTGTGCCGTAAACACCGACAATAGGAACATAGCCTGCTAAAGGTGTCTCTAATTGTGAATAGGCGCAGAGTAGCCACGGAAATCCATTAAGTACCATTTGGCCGCGAAAATAATCCATTAAAACCCAAATGGAGGGCAGACCAAGAATGCGGGTTGCAGGATCTGGCGTGAGTTTGACCGCCAGATAACCTGTCAATGCGGGAAACATCGACCAGAACGCGACAAATAGTGCGGTCAGTAAACCTGAAATAAAAAGGTTGGCGCCGCCAAAATCATGCATGCTGACAAAAACCCAGGATACCCCTAAACCGAATGCACCCAGTCCGAATAAATAGCCCCTTAATATCGCTCGGCCGGGTGTGGCTTTTCGCCAGCTTGTAAAAACAATGCAGAGTGCCAAAAGGGCTAAATAACTTTGGTTAAATGGAGCAAAAGCCAGTGTATATAAGATACCGGCGGTAAGTGCAGCAAGGTCTACCCATGATATCGTGGGGATATTGTCTGGTTCCCGATTTGTCATTTTGTCATTCATGGATGCTATACTGGCTTCTATCGCGTGAAGGAGAAAAATTATACCTTAACGACCGTTTCAAATAATGGGGCTTAATGAGCTTATTACCTTCAGAAGCCGATCTTGCTGTTTCTGACTATTTTTAACTGGCGCTGACTCTTTAGTTTGTACCTCATCATAATGACTAATGAAATACCTTTACCCCGAAATCGAACCCTATCACACTTTTTTTCTAAAGACGGGAAGTCAACACGAAGTGTATGTTGAGGAAAGCGGAAATGCGCAAGGGATTCCGGTAATCTTTTTACATGGCGGACCGTGTTCCGGCACCAAACCCGATCATAGGCGCTTTTTTAATCCTCAGCAGTACCGAATCATTTTGTTCGATCAACGCGGCTGTGGATTGTCAAAACCATTTGGTGAAATTGAAAGCAATACCACGAAGGATTTGTGCGCCGATATGGAACGCATCCGGCAGCAGCTGAAAATTAAACAATGGCTGTTATTCGGTGGCTCGTGGGGTGCATCCCTAGTTTTGCTATACGCCCAACAAAATCCTGAACGCATAGCCGGCATGATTATCCGTGGCGTATTTTTGGCGAGACAACAGGACTTGGACTGGTTTCTGCTCGACGGGGTTCGACGGATTTACCCGGAACAATGGCAACGACTGGAAGAGACTGTTCCAGCGCCACATCGGAACAATTTGTTGCGGGCTTTATATGAGGCGGTACTGGGGGAGGACGAGATTACCAAGCGTCGCGTCGCCAAGGAATGGGCCGCGTGGGGGGGGCAGGTTGCATTAGGGAGTGATTTTCAGCCCTGTAGTCAGGGTAACCATGTGACTGAGAAAATGGTCAAGCAGGCTCTTATGGAATTGCATTACGCAAAGCATCACTATTTCATTGAGGAAAATCAGATTTTGGAAAATTGCGCCCTTTTGTCTGAAATTCCAGCTGTTGTCATTCATGGGCGTAAGGATTTGGTGTGTCCTATGGAGTCTGCAATGAAATTACACCAGGCTTTGCCCCATGCTGATTATATCGTTCTACCCGAAGCCGGACATGTGGCGCAAGGGCTTGATATGATAGATGCATTGGTTTCTGCGACTGATCAATTTGCAAGTCGGTGGACAGGTTGAACTTTAGTTATCTGTGAGTGACAACATGAATCGAAAAAAGCGGTTAATCATCGCCATGACCGGTGCAACCGGCGCGATCTATGGCGTGAGAATGCTGCAGGTTTTACAGGCGCAGGAAGAGTGGGAAACGCATTTGATCATCTCGTCTGCCGGCGTGGTCAATTTGAAACATGAGCTGGACATGAAACGAGCTGAATTGATGCAGCTGGCTGATGTGACTCATGGCATTAATGACATCGCCGCCAGTATTTCCAGCGGTGGCTTTAAGACGGAAGGCATGATTATTGCGCCTTGCTCGATGAAAACACTGTCTGCTGTCGCGCATGGTTTTGGCGACAACCTGATTTCACGCGCTGCCGATGTTGTCCTAAAGGAGCGCCGCCGTCTGGTGGTCATGCCGCGCGAAACGCCATTAAACTTGGTGCACATCAGAAATATGGCGAGTGTGACAGAAATGGGCGGAATTATTTTTCCGCCGATGCCGGCTTTCTACAGTAGATCCGATTCATTGACGGGAATGGTGAATGAAACGGTGGGCCGCGTACTGGATATGTTTGGTGTTAATGTGGATGATTTATATACGCCCTGGACAGGATTATGACGTAAAGGCAGGAAGGGCGTCAGACAGATTCAAGACCCGTTCTCGAAACCGGGCCTTGGCCTGAGTGAAAGAAATTAGAGGGTTAGTACGTAAACAAGATAAGCAATTGCCGCTACGGCTATTAATGAGGTTAGAGCAAGTACTATTGTGTATTTTTTATCGATACTGTCGTAACGCTTTTCAATTTTGGCGAGTCTATTATCCATTTCCGGGTCGTCGTCATAATCTGAGTGATAACCATTTTTGCCCTGCTTAACAACAGAGGGTACAAAATTAAAGTCTTCTTCCAATTCTTTAAGAAATTGATTGAATCGGTCTTCGAGTTCTTGCAGTTGCGCATCCAGAAGCTGATTCACTTTTTCGGTATTGTCTGCCATATCCGTTGTTCCTGCTGTCGATGTGTGGAGCGAGGCCTCACCTCATTTTGACCCTCGCTGTGCTGATAAGTATAGACCCGGGATTGAAAAACATTCAATTCCTGGTCATGATTTTAGAATTTTTGCTATTCCGAAATATCAAAGGTTTTTCATTGGTTGATATTGCAGAAGCCGTTTTGGCTGAATCAATCGCTTGCTCTATAACAGCGCGATCGGATGATTTACTGCAGACCGGATCTGCCGCATACATATCGCCAGTTAATAGATAAGCCTGACAGCGGCAACCCCCAAAATCTTTTGATTTTTCGTCGCAGCTAAGGCAGGGTTCCTTCATCCAGTCAACCCCCCTGAAGAAATTGAAGGCCCTGGATTCATTCCATATTGTTTCGATGCTGTAGTCGTTGACATTGGGGCAATCAAGGCCAGGCAGTTCCCGTGCAGAATGACAGGGCAGGGCAACGCCGTCCGGCGCAATGGTCAAAAAAGTCGTACCCCAACCGTTCATGCAGGCTTTGGGTCGGTCTTCATAAAAATCGGGCACGACATAGTAGATTTTCATTTTACCGGCGACCCTGTCCTTAAACGCTTGCGCAAGTTTTTCCGCCTGTTGAAACTGTTCCTTGGTCGGCAGCAGTAAATCCCGGTTGACATGAGCCCAGCCGTAATATTGGGTATTAGCCAGTTCCAGATAATCGGCGCCGAGTTCTTCTGCCATTTCCAGAATTTGTGCCATCTGGTGAATATTTTCACGGTGTATAACAACACATAAGACCATGGGATAGCCGTGTTTTTTAATTAGATGAGCAACGGATTTTTTGTGATCGAATGAAGAAGTGCCTGCAATATGGTCATTCAGTTCCTGAGAACTTGCCTGAATGCTGATCTGGATATGGTCCAGTCCGGCTTCTTTCAACTGGACAATTTTTGTTTCAGTCATACCGTAGCCGGAAGTGATTAAGTTGCTGTAATAGCCGAGATCTCTGGCGTGTTTGACGAGTTCGACAAGATCTTTGCGAGTCAGCGGTTCGCCGCCGGAAAAGCCCAACTGGACGGCCCCCATTTTTCGAGCTTGGGACAGCACACGTTTCCAGTCTTCGGTGCTTAACTCGGATTGATAGTTGGCATAATCAATCGGGTTAGAGCAGTAGGGACATTGCAACGGGCAAGCATAAGTCAGTTCTGCCAGTAACCAGCGCGGGGGAGTACTATTGGTTTTGTTGGATCCAGCCATTTTTTAAAGCAATCTCCAGGAAATTGGTAATATCATTCTTGAGACCTGAAGTAGCAAATTTCAGTTCCAGTTCGCTGACGATTTGATCGAGGTTACGCGTGCCGTCACAGCATTTCAGGATTTCCGCAGAGCTTTGGTTGAGCTCGACCATGCCTTCGGGGTAAAGAATCACGTCCTTTTGCTGCGCTTCTTCCCATTGCAGTCGGTGCAGAGGGGAGAATTTGATTGGCTTGTCTAGGTTCAGGGTCATTTTAGTGCTTGATTTTTAGTGTCGAATTCATAAAGACAGTGCAGAAAAATCCTCAACAGCAACCTGCATAACGCGCTGAGGTTGTCTTTGTTGGTGCGAAATGGCGAGGTAATCGGTTTCAATTTTTTGTAATACAACTGCATCAAAGTATTGCTCACCGCAAAAAGTACATTCCAGACAAGGCACATTTTCAACGATTAACATCTGCTGATCTTTTTGGTAAATGTAGCGCGTAGTTTTATTGTTAAGATGTTTATGGCCACAGAATACGCAGTGTTCTGACATTATCAATTACCTCGTTCAAAAGGATTTTTAAACTTTGGGGGCGCAGGAATATAGACGGTAATAATCACCAGCGTATTTACCATACAGCCACAAACTGCATGAATGGGAATACCGTTATCGGTAAACCCGGCGACTAAACAGCTTAAACCTCTTCCCGTATCTGCGTATTGTTCGAGAATACGTCCATTAAGTAAAGCTTGCTTTACTTGGGTCAACGTTAAGTCATCGTTTTGTCGTTCCTGGTCGCCGTGTCGTGAATAACGATAATAGTCATCCAATACAACTTGTTTTATCCAGTCTATTGAGATCATGTGGGACATTTAGTAAAAAATTAAGGCTGTTCTCAAGAGCCGCCCCGCATTTTTTGCTCGATCGCCCGTAAAGTATTTTGAATTTCTCGCTCCTTAAGTTCGGGATCAATATCCTGGATATATTCAATCGCTGAAAAATCATCACCTCGTCTTCTGTTTTGTGGCGGTTCGAGAGCCTCAATAAGCAATGCTTCCAACGAAGCGACAAGGCTGGCAAGTGACGTATTGAAAGTAGTTTCCTTAAGGTTCCCTTCTTGGGTTACTTCCAGAAGCCCAAACCAAGAAAATCTATTCCATCGGCTACCTAAACGATCTATGGTATGCTCATACAGCCGTTTGCCTAATGGTCGATCAATAGAACGTCCGACGTAAACTACAGTATGATGGTCGTAAAGGATGTAAATACCTTTCTGTTTGCCAAAGTCTACGGGCTTAGAAAGAGCTTGCTGTTTTCCATACATTTTCGGATCGCCTCGCCACACGACGAGATCACGCTGCCAGTACATTCCGAATGAGCGAATGATTGATTCGGATAATTCATCTTCAAATTGAATGTCAGTGACAGGATTTTTTTTGTCGTCATCCGGTTTCAGATTACGGGCTACATCTTTGAGTGTAAAAATGCCCCGTCCCACACGAATGAAGGGGTTTTTTTCGCCATCGTGTTTAATTGATGAAGTAAGCTGAGCACTTACAGTTGCAGCTGGGGTAGCGCCATCAGTTTTATAATAGCCGCGCGACAAGATTTGTTCCGAAATCTCTGTGTAATGTAAAGGCGTGTCGGAATCGGCTAATACTTTTTTAATGGCTTCTCGCCAAGATTTTTCCATAGTTATTTCAACCTCTCACAACTAATCGATTTTAACCTTGCGCCTAATTCCCAATATTAAAATACGGCGGCATATCATTGATATAAGCCATATACATCGCATCCGCCATCGACCATAGCACATCCAGCTTGAATTTCAGGATTTGCACCATGCGATCCTGTTGTTCGCGGGTAAGATACCAGTCCAGTGTAATCGCCAAACCGTGTTCCACGTCGCGCCGGGCTTCGGTCAGACGTTTACGGAAATAGAGATAACCTTCGTTATCGACCCAGGGATAATGTTCCGGCCAGTTGTCCAGGCGTTGCTGATGGATTTTCGGGGCAAACAGTTCAGTGAGTGATGAGCTGGCCGCTTCATGCCATTCGGCTCTGCGGGCAAAATTAACGTAGGCATCGACCGCAAAACGTACACCGGGCAATACATGTTGTTGCGAAACAATTTCCTCTCGCGATAAGCCGACCGCCATGCCCAGTTGTATCCAGGCTTCGATACCGCCGGGATCACCCGGATGGCCGTCGTGATCCAGAATACGCTGAATCCATTTTGCGCGGGTTTCACGGTCCGGGCAATTCGCCAAAATGTTGGCATCTTTAAGCGGGATGCTTACCTGATAATAATAACGGTTGGCTACCCAACCCTGGAGTTGCGGCTTGGTCAGTTTGCCGGCATTCATCAGCGTATGGTAAGGATGATGAATGTGGTAATACTTTTCCATGCCGCGCAGTTGGGCTTCAAATTCTTCTCGTGTCCAGGCTTTATTGTCCGAACTAGTCATGTGTCACCTTTATATTTATAAGTCAATTTCCATTCCATCAAGCGCCACTTCAATGCCGGCAGCATCCAGTATTTTACGCTGCCCGGAATCTTCGTCCAAAATCGGATTGGTGTTATTGATGTGAATCAAGATTTTACGGGCTTTTTTAACGCCATTCAGGACTTCGATCATGCCGCCTTCACCGGATTGCGGTAAATGACCGATTTCACGGGCTTTTTTATGGCTGATGTGCTGTGTGCACATTTCATCGTCGGTCCAAAAGGTACCATCTACCATCAAGCAGTCGACGGTCTGCATCGCAGTCATCACATGCGGCTCAATTTCACCCAGGCCAGGTGAATAGAATAATTTTTTGCCGGTACTGATTTGTTCGATAATTACGCCGATGTTGTCGCCGTCGTGCGGATCGTGTCGGTGGGGTGAATAAGGCGGCGCCTTGCTTTTCAGTGAGTTGGCTACAATGCGGATATCGTCGATACCTGGAATGGTAAAGCTGCGACCATCACATTGTATAGGGTGATGATTGACCGTGCAGTAATCTTTCAACATGGTAAACAGGGGGAAGCCGGTGGTTAAATCCTGTCTGACCATGTCGGTGCAATAGACTTCCAAGGGCTTGCCTTCGCGCAACATCAACAGGCCGGTTGTGTGATCGATCTGGCTATCAATCAGCAGAATGGCCTTGATTCCGGTGTCGCGTACCCCTTCTTTGGGCTGGATAGCGGGAAAAGCTTCCAATTGCGCGCGAATATCCGGTGAAGCATTCAAAAGTAACCAGTTAAGGTTATCGCTGCTGACGGCAATGGATGATTGGGTGCGTGCTTTGGCATTAATCGTGTTGTGACGTAAACGATGGCAATTATGGCAGTTGCAGTTCCACTGCGGGAAGCCGCCACCTGCACCGGCGCCGAGAACTCTAATCTTCATGTGAATATACGCAATGAGTTTGAGGTGTTTGGAAAATTCCAGTTAGGGGTTTTGGGCAAAAAAAAGGGCTCTTTCGAGCCCTTTTTCGCTAAACCATTGTTTTAGCGGTTATAGATGTACATTGTTACTTCAAAACCAAAACGCAAGTCTGTGTAGCTTGGTGTTTCCCATTTCATTGTGAACCTCCAGTAGTTTTATGTTATATGCTAGCTTGATCAAGTAAGCTAGTTCGAAGTATACGATGAACAATTTTTTTACGCAACTTTTGCCAGAGCTAAAAATTATTTGCCTGCTCTACGGGCATTTTATCAATGCATAAATTATTGTTTAATTTTAATTAAATCAATTGGTTAGTTGCTATTTATTCAAATCAGCGGAGCCTGCTAGGGTCACTTGAAAGTCATGCATGTTTTTTTTATAACGGAAGGGAGTATCATCCAATATCAACCTCAAAAATCAATTTATAAATAATAATTAAAAGGGGGCATTATGGGGGAAGTTTCTGAGCTTTTTTTAGTCATGATTGTTATCGCAGCAGCCGCATTTGCGCCGTTAGGCTATTTTATCTACAAGTACACGCAAGAAAATGGCAAACCGTTTGGCGAAACCGAGCCGCATGGTGATAGCCCATCCAAAATCAATGATCTTGCGGAGAATGTGATTCATTTCTTAAAGGAATTGTGGGCGGGTAAATCACAGTCGTCCTAAGGGGAAATGGGACGTCCGGTCAGGCCAGCACTTGATCTGTGACCGATACTGCTTACACAGCAGCTATCGGCCACACGTCGGGCAATTCGGGTTTTTCCTGAGTTTCATGGAATTGATTTCCATTGTTAATCCATCAATCAACAATAACCTTCCGGTTAATGTTTCACCGATTGCCATGATCAGCTTTAGGGCTTCCAATGCCTGAATACTGCCTACTACACCGGTTATTGGTGCAATAACGCCGTTGGTTGCACAATTAAGCTGTTCCTCTCCTTCATCACCATACAGACAGTTGTAGCATGGGCTGTCATTTTTTCCTGGTGTAAATACGGAAATTTGTCCTTCAAAACGAATGGCTGCCCCTGAAACCAATGGTTTCTTATGTTTGACACAAGCTTTGTTAATGGCAAATCGAGTAGGAAAGTTGTCACTACAATCTAATATGACGTCTGCTTTTTCAACTTCGCCATAAAGTCGGTCACCTTCCAGTCTTTGCTTGACCGCTATGACATGGGTGTCGGGATTTAATTGATGGATGGTATTACGGGTTGAAATTACTTTATCTGTCCCAATATCGGTAGTGTGATGAGCAATTTGTCTCTGTAAATTGGATAAATCCACTGCATCATCGTCATAAATAATGATTGTACCAACCCCAGCTGCAGCAAGATACATGGATGCGGGAGAACCTAAACCTCCTGCGCCGATAATCAATACGCTGGCGTCAAGAAGTTTTTGTTGTCCTTCAATATCGCAAAGCGACAGCATAATCTGACGACTATAGCGTAGGAGTTGGTAGTCATTCATAGAGCAAATAATTTATGTAAGAAGATGACAGATAATGCCAAAGAACTTGACAGACTGCAAAAGCTCATTATCATTGGCACTCATTACTAGCGAGTGCTAATAACAATAAACCGTTAATTTAAATTTAATGTCAGGAGAGATTGATGAAAATACGTCCGTTACACGACAGAGTGATAGTCAAACGCGTTGAAGAAGAAACGACAACACCCGGCGGAATTGTATTGCCTGGTTCAGCCGCTGAAAAACCTAGCCAAGGTGTCATCCTTGCTGTAGGCACAGGTAAACCATTGGACAATGGTTCAGTAAGAGCGCTGGAAGTAAAGGTTGGCGATAAAGTGCTTTTTGGCAAATATTCCGGTAACGAAGTTAAGGTAGACGGCGAAGACCTCATCGTTATGCGCGAAGAAGACATCATGGGTGTATTAAGTTAAGTCTTCATTACCCATTTCATCTCAATTAATACAATACATTTCATAGGAATAAAAAATGGCAGCAAAAGACGTATATTTTGGTGATGACGCACGGAGCCGCATGGCGCGTGGCGTTAATATTCTGGCAAATGCCGTAAAGGTTACTTTGGGACCTAAAGGTCGCAACGCAATTCTGGATAAAAGT
This sequence comes from Methylococcaceae bacterium, assembly GCA_013140705.1. Lineage (GTDB taxonomy): Bacteria > Pseudomonadota > Gammaproteobacteria > Methylococcales > Methylomonadaceae > JABFSH01. Next base: position 55,064 of record JABFSH010000016.1, on the reverse strand, counting down.
TTTGGTGCTCCAACCATTACTAAAGATGGTGTTTCGGTAGCGAAAGAAATCGAATTAAAGGATAAATTCGAAAATATGGGTGCGCAAATGGTTAAGGAAGTTGCCTCGCATACATCCGATGTGGCGGGTGACGGTACAACAACAGCTACGGTATTGGCGCAGTCTATTGTTAATGAAGGTCTGAAAGCCGTTGCCGCTGGTATGAATCCAATGGACTTGAAACGCGGTATTGACTTGGCGGTAACTAAAGCTGTAGAAGCCATTGTTGCTTCAGCTGCACCTTGTGCAGACAACAAGGCCATTGCTCAAGTTGGAACTATTTCTGCCAACTCCGACGAGTCGGTTGGCAAAATTATTGCCGAAGCCATGGAAAAAGTAGGCAAAGAAGGTGTTATCACTGTTGAAGAAGGTTCAGGACTGGAAAATCAACTGGATGTTGTTGAAGGCATGCAGTTTGATCGAGGCTATCTGTCACCTTACTTCATCAACAAACAAGACAGTATGAGCGTTGAACTGGATGATCCGCTGATCCTGATCTATGAAAAGAAAATCTCCAACATCCGCGAAATGTTGCCAATTCTGGAAGCAGTAGCGAAATCGGGTCGCCCATTATTGATTGTTGCTGAAGATGTTGAAGGTGAAGCACTGGCTACTCTGGTTGTTAACACCATCCGCGGTATCGTTAAAGTGGCTGCAGTAAAAGCACCTGGCTTCGGTGACCGTCGTAAAGCCATGCTGGAAGATATTGCCGTTTTAACCGGCGGTACTGTGATTGCTGAAGAAGTTGGTTTAAGTCTGGAAAAAACTGAGTTGGCTCAGCTGGGTACAGCAAAAAGAGTCCAGATCACCAAAGAAAACACCACTATTATTGATGGTGCAGGTTCTGAAGATCAAATCAAAGGCCGGGTTGCGCAAATCCGGGCACAAGCCGAAGAAGCAACTTCTGACTACGATAAAGAAAAATTGCAGGAGCGTCTGGCTAAATTGGCAGGCGGTGTTGCTGTTATCAAAGTCGGTGCAGCTACTGAAATTGAAATGAAAGAAAAGAAAGCCCGCGTTGAAGATGCTCTGCATTCAACACGCGCAGCGGTTGAAGAGGGTGTGGTTGCCGGTGGTGGTACTGCACTGGTTCGTGCCTTGTCTGCATTGGTAGGCCTTGAAGGCGCTAATCATGATCAATCCGTCGGCGTTAACATTTTACGCCGTGCGATGGAAGAACCTTTGCGTCAAATCGTAGCCAACGCCGGCGACGAGCCATCTGTAGTCTTTAACGAAGTTCAAAAAGGCTCAGGCAATTTCGGCTATAACGCCGCAACCGGCAAATACGGTGACATGATCGAAATGGGCATTCTGGATCCTGCGAAAGTGACACGTACTGCATTACAAAATGCAGCATCGGTTGCCGGATTAATGCTGACTACCGAAGTGATGGTTGCTGATGCGCCTAGCGATGACAAACATGGCCATGGCATGCCGGATATGGGTGGCATGGGCGGTATGGGCGGCATGGGCGGTATGATGTAATCATGTTGTCTTGACGCACTGCTGCGTTAAGTCGAATCAAGCCCCGGTTGTTTTCTGAACAGCCGGGGCTTTTTTGTTTGGCTTACACGATGGTTGAAAATGAGGGAACCCGTTTTCATGCTTCGACTGTGCTCAACACGAACGGATTCCCTTATTTTCAGTTGCTATTTTTAGGTTAATGATTGACCGGATAATGGTTTTGCTGTGAACGTGTCAGATGGCAAGTTAGCCACTTGGGATAAAGTGCCGGTGCTTTTGTATATCGTTAATATACTTTTCACCTAACCACTCCATTATCGATCCAACTTTGATTTGGAAACGTGGTAGTGCGCCCTGTATTTTTGGCGCTTGAGTTTAAGTAAAAGTAAAAGCAATTGCTTTGCGGTGAGTTGTCGCATCATCTGCATTACTATCAAGCTGGTTGGTTTAAATAATGGTTTTAACGTTCGTTAATGTGCTGCTTCAATATTTTTCACTCGAAATGACTTTTACTAATCTCCAGTTAATGGGAGATCATCTACCAAAAGTTCATTGCAATAAAATGCGTTTTTAAAATACATGCTTCATATTGTTCGAGCCTATGAAATTTAAACCTGTTCAGATTGATCAGGCCGAGACTGCACCTGGGTTTGTCATTTGAGTTCCCTGTGGTTCGGTCCAACAATCTTTCGTACAAAACGGGTAAATAATTACATTTCTTAGAGCAGTCAATACTAAGACTTGCGACGGAGAAGTCCCAGTCCAGCAAAGCCAAGACCAATCAATGCCAGGATGGTTGGTTCTGGAACACTTACTTCCGTTGCCGTGGTAATGGCACCAGGAGCAAGCGCTTCGGATGTGTGATATAGCCTGGATGAGGGAGGTTTTTTGCCTTCGCGCATGAATTTATAAAAATCTTTTTCTATTTGCGATTCTTGGTCTTTATTTTTAGGATGTTTATCATCGTTGTCATCCTTGGCAAACGCGGACGAGTGAGATATGGCAAGAAGTATGACTAATGAAACTGAAATGAAGTACGCTTTAAACATGGCAGGCTCTCCTGAATTAATTTAAAAAAAGAACAAGCAGAACAAATGCCAAGTTTTAAAATGATTTTGAGATACTCGCCACTGGGCAGTTGGAATGCTTAAGTCAGGTCAGTTTTTGAGCTCCGAAGACCGAATATAAGTGTTTGCGAAACTGATGGTAAAACGAGCGGTTATTTCAACGGGAAGTGCCTTAATCGAAGTTTTTAATGGGCAATGTTATCAGGGCGAATGACAAATTAGTTACCCGGGAACTGCCAAAGATGACAGGTGGATATTGTCATTTGTGACAGTTCAATATAATTGAAATGAACAAATCCTCAAATTAAAAGTAAAGTAGGTTTTGTTTTTACGACTTTAGCGTCACTCAAATGATTTTTTTGTGTTTAAGTAAGCTTTAATTAGATGCCTTTACTATGGACTCTCGCAAATGAACAGGCTCGCCAGAGCATAAACACTGTAACACCTCTCGGATTACTATCATGAAGCGTAATTCAAATTTTTACAAAACGGTAAACCTGTCTCATCAAGACGTAAATCATAAAATTGCATTTCATGAAGCAGGGCATGCAGCCGCCATTTATATCGGTAACAGGCAAAAAGGTTTGCCCCCTGTCTACTTTAATATATGGCTGTCGTCGAGTACGGATGACTTTGCATCATACCCGTTGACAATTGTGGGAAATATAGACGGCGGCCGCTTAATTCACACGTTACCGTCTTCTGTTGAAGAGGCAACGACTGGTTTTTCATCAACTGAGAAAGCAGCCTACCTATGCGCTTTTGAGGCTGATATGATCAATCTGCTGGTTGGGCCAGTTGCTGAAGCAAAATATAGTGCCCTTCGTCATGGCGAATTAATGAATCCATTACTCGTTCAGGCAAATTCGCTGCATCGTTATGGGGGAAGTTCCGATTTGGAGAGTGTTTACGAATACCTGGGTTGCTTTCTTCTGAGTGAAACTCTCAAGGAGCAAAAAATGGCTCAACTTTTAATGGCCGCAATCAGATTTGTTAATGACCGCGAAAACTGGTGGTCAATTTGTGCACTGGCCGATCATATTGCCTGTCAAGATCAAACCGTTTTCGAATATCATCAAATAATCGACGTCTTGGAAAGTGCTAACCCTGCCTGATTGATACCGGCCAGAGTTTCCGCCGCATCTGCAGGGTTAGCCAGTGCGCTTACAATTCACCCGGTACTGGTTTGGCAAAAGACCGGTTATAGTGCGGTAACGCAATAAACGCATTGCGTAATTCGTCATGCCAGGAACGTTTAAGTAGCACAAGATACTCATCATCTGCTTCAAAACAATAGTATTCATCAAAGCTAAAGCTGTCTTTGCGGTAAACCAATAGTTCAACCGGCGGTCCGACACTGGCATTGCTACGAATCGTTGAATCCATCGAAATCAGACTGCACAGTCCGGCTTCATCCAGAGGTGTTGTCATCGTAACAAATCGATCCAGAATGGGCTTCCCGTATTTACTTTCGCCAATCTGCAAATAGGGCGTTTGCCGCGATGTCGTGATTGAATTGCCTTCCGGATAAATCAAATAAGCGCCCGGTGGTTCGTTTCCCAACTGCCCAGCCAGAATAAACGTTGCGGTAAAATGGTAAGTCGATCTGCCGGCGTCTTCATTGTGCCGCTTTTGTTTTTCGATGCTGATGCGTCCCAGATAATCAGCGGCTTCGGATAAATATTGCACGGTGTTTAAATTGACGGGCGAATTTTCATGCTTGTCCCGACGCATTTGTTCGATGACGGCTTGTGTGGTCGCCAGATTGCCGGCGCTTAGCAAGACCAGTTTTCGGTCGGGGAGTGTATCAAAAACGTGCATTTTTCCATAAATGCTGACATTGTCGATTCCGGCGTTGGTGCGAGAGTCGGATGTCAACACTAATCCATCATTGACGGAAACAGCGATACAATAGGTCATCGGATTATCACCATGAGTATAAAGGCCGGTCTATATCAATCCATTTTGTAGTCCGGGGTTTGTGTGCTTGGCTTTAATTCTGTTTTGTCAGATTAATCTGCAAACCGTCATTCACGCGGAAAATCGCGTCAGCCATAAGACATTCTGCTGTCTCATTCGGGTGGAAAAAAAGCAGGATACAGTCTGTCTATCCTTTGCGCCATCATGGCTTTCACAACCTGAGGTTATAATCATACAGGGTTTGAAATTGACTGACTATTCATCTTCAAACTCCGCGTTTCCAAACCGCAACACCCCGCAGTTTTCCTTAATTGCCCTCTGCATTGCCTCATCAAAACCATCCCGATTTGATGTCGCTTGAATTTCTATCGATATTTTTACATCCACACCTAGTTTTGACGTGAATTGCTCGACAACTTCATCGACAATTGTCGCAAAGTCCATCTTGGCTCTTACAGGATCAAGATTGATAGTCCCGTAGAAATGCTTTTTAGGGATTGTGGCAACTGGTGGCCTAGTGTTATCGCCAGGGGGAAGAACAGGTGTTTTACCCTCATCGCCAGGCTTGACATCATCTCCTGGTAATGAAGATGGTGTAAGTACGACAGGTTTTAATGCTTCTTTATAAGCAACCGCAATTTCACGCGCAATCATCAATGACGACTCATCTAAGATGATGCTAGAACTGCCACCGAAGATAAAACCCAGATATTTTTCGGCATTTTTTCCACTGGCAAAGCCGAAAAAATCTTGTGAGTGAAGTCCCAGATTGATGGCGTTTTTGAAAACATCGTCTCTAGCCAATCGTGGTAAATACAGATAATGACAGCAGTCTTGCCATACCTTCAACGCACTAATTTCAGTTATGCCGTCCTTAAAATACCAACGCTGCAATAAATTCATCAGGTGAATAGGCGACCATTCAAAAATTAGCCATTCCTCCTCTTTCAATCGGTTTTCAATTTCTTGAATCAAACTAGGTGCAGTTGTTGATACAGTGACCACTTCCCAATTTAATTGGGGTTTACCACTAATAAAATCTTCCGTTGGGCAAATTAACCATTTATAGGTTTCCCGTATCATCTGCTGCAGAGATTGTTCGGTGGCATCTTTATGTTTTTTGGCTTGCCTGACCTGAAAAAGGTCAAGATTCAATTTTTCATTATTGATATCTGAAACAATTGATTGCCAGGCCAAAAAAGTTTTCGCTTGATCACGTAAACGATTGGCCACATCAAAATCAGCCGCCAAAAAAATCAGACGATTCTGTTTTTGCCTGGGTTGATCGCCTCGGGTACGCAAAATCTGTTCGGCCGCAGCAAAAGCCTGGTTGTTGGCATCTTTGCTATAACTGGCTTGGTTGATCGGCAACACCACCAAACGTGGACCCACACCAAAATCATCCGGCACATCAACCGAAGGCGTAAATACGTGGATGCCCGCAAAACTATGATTACTGCCAAACACTCGACGCACATAGTCTTTCAATAATGGCTGCACATGGTCCTTGTCGCTGATCTTCTGCTTCCGGCTCTCCATTTCCCTACGCAAATTCGGTTTAGTATCAAACCAAAATCGGTCTTCTTCCGCATACAAATAATGCAAACGATCTCGCAACCGCTTTAACACATCCTCAAACACAGCGATGGTTTGCCCCGGCTGTACACTACCCAGCAGCACATGATCGACCTTTACACCACGTACAATCTGTTCTGAAGTTGAAGGTGCGCTACCCAGAAAAATTGTTCGAGCAGCACGTCTGGCCGCTTGTACACTACCAAAACGGGTGTCTTTACCGTCAATATCAAAAGGCTCTGAGCGGGTACCGTCAATTTCCTTCTCAATAATCGGCTCCCAACCTTGCGGCAGGTAATGGATGCTTTTATTACGCACATTACTATCATCCAAAGGAATCGAACCCGGCATAATCAACGCATCGCGGTTATCCGAATTCCACAAACGATGAATCACAATTGCCATATACTGCAACACACCCCGTGTACGCTGAAATTTGTCCAGCGTGGACCAATCTTCATAAAGCCGATCAAAAATTTCAGGATGAATTGGATACGATTGCCGTAACCGTTCTTCATAATGATGATTTTGGGTTTCAGGCGGAAACTTGTTTCCCCCTTGACGATACAGCTCGGCAAATTCCTGGCACACGGCATCCAGTTCAGCAGTATCACCTACACTATCAAACAACCGTCTGCGCACAATTTCAAACGCTTCCTCAGTCGCTACCGGCTTCCAAACCGATTCCACCCGTGCAAAGTATTTTTCCAGTGAATTGAGCGTTCTTTGTCCATTAGTACCGCCCACTTCCAAATCCGATTCCGGCAATGACGCCAATAACAAAGCACTGGGTACGGCTTTTAAGGCTTCGGTTAAAGCTTGGATAAAGGAGATATTGCTATCAAATGTACCCGCCAAATATTGATGTCCAGGCTCAAACTGACGAATAAATGCCACCAACTCATCAATCAAAATTACGCAGGGTGCCGCCAAATTTAATAAATTAATCAATACTTCTTTACCCGGTGAAGTACCGTCTTTATCTGCATGCTGCACTAACACGTATCCTGCTTGGCCTGCCAACTGCCAAGCTAATTCACCCCACAAGGTATTAACCTGTACATCATCATGCTGCAATGCCTGACTGGGTGATAACTTAATACCGTCCAGAACAGCGACGCGGGCATATGGTAACTCAGCAATCCCCGCCGCATCCAGAATCGGCGGAATGCCTGCTAATAGCCGGGTATCGACTTTACGAGTGGCCAAGTGAAACACTGTCAGCATGGTATGGGTCTTGCCACCACCGAATGCCGTTTGTAACTGAATGACCGGATCGCCTCCTTGACCGCTTAAACGCTGCACTACCGAGGTCAGCAACAAACGCATACCTTCCGTGATAAAAGTCCGGGCAAAGAACTTCTCGGCATCCTGATATTCATCTGTGGCCTTACCAGAAGCAACTAAACTTATATCAGCAGCAAACTCGGATTGCTTAAAAGTACCTTCCAGCACATCCTTATGGGGTTTGGCGATTTCACGCCAGGGTTTGAGTGTCATGCGATACTATCCTTTAGCAAATAGTTAATTCCTGAAAGAAATACATTAAAACTTTTTGATTGATTACCTTCCAACGAGAGATAATGGCTAATTGCCCGTGAACCGGCAATCTGCTGATAGGCATTATTGGTTAGCATTTTTAATTCTTGCTTTGGATTGCCCAATTCGTCTGGCGCCCTAAATTTTCTTTGCTGTTGCCGTTTAGCAAGGCCGGACAAATTTAATCCCTTTTCAACTGCCGCCAGATCGCCCAAGAACCAGCTTTCCAATTCATGACAGGCGATTCTGACCAAAGTATTTGGTTTGCCTGCTGACCGACACATATCAACCAATTTCTCTTTTACCTGTACACAGTTGGCACTATCTTTGTCTCGCAACACCACAAACGAACTATCAGGATGCTGCCAAGCCCTAAGTTTCCCACTCAATCTTTTTTCCAAATCTTGCTTACCCTCAAAAACCACATAACGATAGGTCACAGTATCAGGAAAAACCCGTGGGAGTAGCCCCATCAACATTTCCTTTGCCGACGGCTCTTCCAAAAAGAAAACCAATTGTGTCATTAAGGGTCAACTCCATCGAAAAAGCCCTGTTTCCACAAATAACCCATCTGATCCCCTTCATCCATAAAAGCCTTCAACTGAGCATCATCCTGCGCCCGCTTAATTATTGTGTAACCCTTTTCCTTAACCAACCAAAAAACTTCATCTAATTGCACGGCATTCAGAAAATCCGGGGAATGGGTTGTAACAAACACTTGTTCGCCTTTATTCGCATAAGCCCGAAACTCTTCCGCCAACTCCCATAGTAATTTTGGGTAGAGTTGATTCTCTGGTTCCTCGACGCATAGAAGAGGATGTGGGAGGGGGTCATTCAACAACAACAAATAAGCAAACATCTTGATTGTGCCGTCTGAGACATAACGTGCAAGAAATGGGTCTTCAAATGCCCCATCCTGAAATCTTAATAAAACACGACCTTCCTCAGTTATTTTCGATTCCACTTTAGAAATACCAGGAACGCGCTGAGAAAGCTTCTCTAATACCTTGTCAAATACAGCGCGGTGACGATCATACAAATACTCGGTAAACAGAGATAAGTTTTCACCTTCCGTAGATAAATGCTCGGCGTAACCCGCTTCCTGCTCGGGTCTGGCTCGATTGATATGAAAATCCGATACATGCCAATTTTCAATCAAATTGCCTAAAGCGACAACTGCTGGAAAACGTTCAAATTGCGCCAATCCTTTGATTGCGAGAATATCAGGTGCCTTTAGTTTTTGCTCTTCACGTTGCAATTGGCTGACATCTGCCACTGATTCCAATTCATTGATCACAGCCGTGCCTGCTCCGCAAGAAAAATCCAGGAAATGCCAAGGCTGACCGCCGCTTCCGCGACGGTATTTTAATATTTCTCGTTCTACAACAGGATTTCCGTTTTTTTCGGCAATCGACAGAAAATAGGTAACCAATGGCTTATCTTCACCTTCGCGAAATTTAAGCTCTATTTCAATATTGCCAATAGTTCCTCGGCTCCGCACCTCATGAATGCCTCGACTACCACCCTGTTTTACCAAAGCCGTGTGTACATTGCTTGCTAGACATTCTTTTAAAAATGCAAAAACGCTAAAAAGCGTCGATTTCCCTGTGCCATTGGCCCCAACAACCACGCAAAAGCGAGGTATATTCAACATTTCCGCATCTTTAAAGCTTTTAAAGTTTTTTAGCTTTATAGCCTCTATTTTCATTTTCGTTACTCAGTAAATAAGTTCAATTCATACTGCTGACCGTGCTGAGCTTTTGTTAGCGACTCCGCCATAATCGCGGGCCAGGCACCGATCAGTTCGTTATAAGCTCTGGCGTCTTCGGCCCAGCCTTTACGTTCGCAGAGTGTGTATAGGCGATACGCCAACTGGCGAATAGCTTCGCTGCGTTCCGGCATTCTGGCGATTAGATTACCTGCTGCGCTTTCACCATTTTGATTCAATATCCGGATTAGTTGATGTAAGGCTTCCCAAACGGGGGTGCGGTTGTCGTTTTCCGGCGACCAATCGTCGGGATATTGTGCCCATTTCAATAAGCGCACTTTGCCAGCGCCTGCATCAAGTACACCGGCATCGGCGACACCGGCAACGCTCGTACCTTTAGCTCGGGCCAGAACATCAGCCTTACCAAACTCACCTTCGCTCCAGCCTTGTTCGTCAAACCAGCTTAAAGCAAACTGGGTGTCAGGATCAAAATCGTCGGCCCCTTCGGTAATGGTGCGGTTAATCAATACCAAAGCATCATGCACCCTCATAGGGCTACCGTCGGCTTCCAGCACTGCGGCATATTTGGAGAAAATCGCCATACCGGGGCCGATCACGGCTTGCGCTAAATCGACCGGAGCGACTGGCGAAATACCTATAGCGCCGCCGATCATTACTTCAATGGCGTCGGCAAGTTCTTGTTTTAACTCGCGGAGGAATTCCCGCCGAGAAATCGTGGCCGCGTTAGTATCACGTGGGCGGCAGACGAGAACGATGCTGGAAGCCAAGGCGTTAGTACCTGAGCCGACCATACGCCTTCCTAATTCTGTACGCATTGGCCATGTGCCAGTAATCGCAAAACCTGCCCGTAATACGGCCTCCAAAAAGGTTTCCCAGCCGGTATTGCCCGTGCCGACATCCGTTGTGTCGGATTGTTTAAAGGCGTAATAAATGGTGGTAGGAAAAGCTGGATGTGCTTGCTCGGCCAAGCGGTGCATCGCTTCTGTCATGCCATCCAGAAAAAATTTTTCGGCTTTTGCTTTGCTGACATGTCGATATGGTGTCGCTACGAGTTCTTCGGCTTTGGGTACAGCCATTGTAGTAAACAAGCTAGGATAGATAGGACGCAAAGCTCGGCGTAACCAAACGTAGAAAAAATCAGAAAGATCAGCATAAGCAATATTGTCGTAATAAGGAGGATCAGTAGATACAACTTTAAATAATGATATTGTCTGTCCTGCTGCATCTGCCTGAATAGACAAACCGTTATAACTGGTTTTTACTGATAATAAACCATCTACAATTGATTTGATGCCGCCGTCAAAATTACCACTTGAATCAGAAAAAACATTCGCTTCAGCAAAATCCCATGTCATTGGAATTGCTTGCCTACCGAACGTATTCCTAGCATGTTCCCGTAATGTTGCCCAAGTAGCAATGGAAGAGTTCCGATCTGCGACTTTATCTGTAGCGAAAGCCAAATAAACAGCTATTGCATCTGCATAAGCTGTAGCGCCTACGCCACCAGTGTCTAAACCTTGACCATCATCCGCCATGTCTGCCGCTAACGCATCTGTTTTGATTTTGGTATGGGTTTCTTGAACAAGATCCGAAAAGGTTGTTAAAGCAACTAACTGGCGAGATGTAAATAGGTCTCCAAATGTTGACATTCCATAAAGTGGCATTTGGTCTCTTGCTTTTCCAACTAATTCTTGTAAAGGTTTCCAATCAACACATAACTGTAGAGCAAGACATTCCATTTCTTCAGTTGGAGAAAGGTAAATACGCCCTTTTTTACCCTCTGCAACAATAGCCATAAGCTTTTGCCCCATCCGACCAGATTGCGCTTCGTTTTTTAAATATTTTCCATCCATAGGACTTAACGACAACAAGCAATAAAATCCAGAGCCTTTTTTACCTGCTTTAGTCCCTTTCTTTGCACTCTCTGGCGGCTTACCAGTATGCACTTCAAAATAATAACTATCGCCGTCAATCACTGGCTGCACATAGGCTTCCTTACCCGCCTTGCTGGACAAGATAAAGGTGGATGCGAGTGGCACATCGACATGCGAAAACGCCGGACTGGGGCTTTTGACGGTACGAACCCAAATCCAGGCGATAACTGTAGCTGTGTTGCCGGTGGGAGCGGCTTTAGTCGCGACTTTAGCGTCCGTCGGGGCTAAAGCTCCTTCCACAAGCATTTCCACAGGCAAACCGGTAGCCAAATCCACTTGCGGGTACAGATGACCGATACGTTTAAAGGCTTCCTCACGCATCCAATGGCCGTAGCGTCGCACATCTTCTGCCAAACCTTTAGCACCACTCCAGTCTTCAAAGGCATCGCGAGTGGCGGTTTTTTTGTTGGTGGCCGGCGGCAAAGGACCGATCGGTGCGCGACCTGCAAACTTGGGCGGAATTTCAATCATCGCCTTGTTAATCAACACCGCCACAGGGTTTAAGTCAGAGGCATAGCTTTCCAGCCCCAAGCGTTGCGCTTCCAGCGGTAACGCCCCGCCACCGGCAAACGGGTCGTGAAACGCGGGCAGTTTTTCAGGGTTGAACAAAGTGGCGGCTTCGGGATGGCTTTTGTTCAGCGCACAGGTTTCCCGCCAGCTTTTCCGGATTTCTTCCCTCGCTTCGGCGAGTACGGTTTCATTATTGGTGTTTTCCCACAGAACCAGTTTGCGGATAATTTCAAACAAGCGTTCGCGCTCAATCTGCGCGTCTTTTTTGTTAACACCCCGCCCCAAACTGCGCTCGTAACCCGGATCATTAACCATTTGCGCAAATATCACAGCCCTCGCTGCGGCCAAAGGTCGCCGTGCCCACCAAAGATGCAAAGTACTTGGATGGCCGTGACGAATCGACTTTTCCCGCGCACAAGCAATATTGATGTCATCCAATGGTAAAGCCACTTCGATGAGTTTTTTCGGGGTTTTGATGTTGCTCATTTAATTTTTTGGAGATAATCAACAACTAAATGAATAGTTGTCGATGGGTTGTCGGTATGGTTTTGTTGGGCTTGAGCGAGTGATCGAACGGCATTTTGCTTTGCAGATGCCAATTCATCCTTTTGTAGATTGAAGGTGTAGTTGAAAGTATCCCTGCTGCCTTTTTGGTATTCCGGCCAATACCTTTGTAATTCCTTAACCACTGCGTTTCCTGCACTTACGCTGTCAACTGAGGTATAAGGTGCGGTTGTATAATTGAAATGCAATAACAACCAATATTCAAAGCAAGGCACTGAAGGTATAGCAAAAAACGTGTCGTCAGGTTTTGTATGCTTTATTTTATCTAGCGCTTGGAGATAGTTGGTATGCGCATCGCGGTCGAATACACAATAAACACGATCGAAGGGTTCACTGGGTGAATTTTTTTCGTCTTGATATAGCTGAATGCCATGATCAACGACACTAACCGGATCGGAGCCACATTGACCACTGATACGCACATTAGCCGTGTGTATTTCATAATGATCAATCAACTCTTTAAAATATAAAGGTTCCGTTTTTTCACCTTCACACACGATTAAAACTTTATCGTAGGGTTGTCTACTGGCTTTACGTCGTTGGGCGGTTGCCGCTGCTTTCTGTTTTCGTTTATGAAAAAGATTGTCGCTGCCCATCTTAATTTCCGTTAACCGATTTCAGCTCACGGAGATAGGGCAATGCACCGTAACGACCAGCAAGGTAGTTGGCTTCTAAATTTTCTCTGCCTTTTCTTGGGCTGAAATCGGATAGCGGATAAATTTTTGTCGCTTGATCTCTATCTTTTTCACAAAACCAAATCTGGTCTCGTCTGAAAACCTCTTGATTCAGAATGGATGTTTCATGCGTTGTGAAAACTAACTGCGCATTTTTTGGGTTAGTATCGCTATTATGAAAAAGTGCAACCAAAAACTGGATCATTTTGGGGTGCAAGTTGTCGTGTAATTCATCAATAACCAGTACATAACCATTAGCTAACGAATCTAACCAAGGGCCTGCAAAAGCGAAAAATTTTCGAGTTCCATCTGATTCATCTTCAAAATCAAAAGTAACGCTTTTGCCCTGTTTGGAATGATGGATGGTTTTAATATCTAACACTTCCTTATCTTTTAAGTCTAAAAGTACTTGATTTTTCAGGTCTTCTGGCATGTCATCGGGTAAATGTTTTACAGTAAATTTTTCCGATTCAACGGAGACATCATGAATATCAAGATCTGCCGCTTTTAGAAACGCTAAGACTTTGTTGCGTTGTTTGACATCTTTTTTGCATAAAGCCGCTGTAAACGTAGGCGACCATCCAGACACATTTGCCAAATGGAGTGCATTTAAAAACCAATCATAAATCGGTTGAAGCTGTTGGCTATTAAGCTGCACTGCGGTCGAGAGGAAAAGGGCATTTTGCCGAGTAGCATCTTGCCAAAGTTGCTTTTGACCTTGTAATGATGTGCCCATCTCCCAAGCATAATCACTTTTTTCTTCGTCCCACTCTCTAGTAAACCATTTTCTGGCCCGTTTAACCGGATATGCCAATAACCATTCTTGAATAATACGCTGACGGGTTGCTGAAAAACCATATTGATAACGGATTTGTTCAGCAATAAAGATAATTTCAAATTCAGTGGGGGCTTGCTCCGTTTCGCTGTCAAGAAGAAATGAAACAATCGGTAAATCATCACCTCGCTGCCTTTGAGATGCCGATTCAACAACGATGGCTTGCATGGTTTTCATCGCATTGAGCAGGTTTGATTTGCCCGAGGCGTTGGGGCCGTAAATCGCAATAGCCCGTAGCAGTTCGGTTGTACCCGGTGCTGTTGGTTGAAATGTATTGGTGTCCCGCATTTCGTCGCCGATAGACTTGGTCATAATAATAGTCTGTTCGTCACGAATCGAACGCCAATTCTTGACCGTAAACTGAATCAACATAGGTAGTAAGCCCTAACTTTAAGTTATTTTTTGACAATTATAGTCAAAAATGTTCATTTAATATAGTCATACTACCTGTTTTTAACCACCCTTGTGTTGTTCATTGGTAGTAATAGCATTTATATTTTGATGGTTCATAGGTTACAAACAAAAAAGCGTTTTAAGACGCTGTTCAACTGCAAGTTGATCATCCGAAGCAAGCTGTCCTAATTTCGCCAAAATCAAGCGATTGTCCAGCGTGAACAGTTTTAAGCGAATAATGGATGGCGCAGGTAAACCGGCGGCAGTTAAGTCTTCAATTGATGTATCCAGAGGCCAATCGGAATGTTTAGCTGTGGTAATCATTGCCATGACGCTATGACCAATGGGTGAATTAAACATTTTACCATCGGATAACACTAAAGCGGGGCGGGTCTTGGTCGATTGCCTGTCAGTAAATGGAAAGGGGACCTTGACAATATCGTAGCGATTATAAGTCACGATAGGCCTCGTCATCTTCGGGACTATTCCACTCTGACAATGTGCCGCTAACAGCCGCCAGATAATCAAGGTCTAAAGGCTCTAAACGGCGCACCCAAATGCGGCCATCCGCTTCAGTTTCCCACGCCAGGGTATCGCCGGCTTCAAGATGCAGCTTTTTACGCACGTCGGCAGGTATCGTGACTTGACCCTTGCTGCTAATTTTTGCAAGTTGTGACATAGCGCCTCCAAATCATGTAAAGATTCCTTACTGTAAGACGAATTTACCAGGATGACAAGTTTTGCAGTGTTGCCTGCGACAATAATTCTTCCAGATCATAATTGATACTGGCAACGCCAAAATCCGGTTCCTGGTTGAAGGGGTTAAGCAGGTAATACGGGCCTTGATGACTGTCGCCATCAACTACAACAATGGCGAGGATGAATTGATTGGTTTGATTCAAGCCGTAAATGATTTCGTTACGGCTGACGGTGATGGTGGTTTGACCTTGGGCGCGTCCTTTTACTTCAATATGCCGTGCTGCGGCCAGTTTACCGTTGGTGGTGGGCGGTCGTGAGGTAATATCCCAGCCGCATTTTTCGTGGGAAACGTCTTTAACACTGTGGCCCAATTGGATTTCAGTATCAATGACGGCTTGCATGGCGATTTGTTCGATGCGCTTGCGAGCGGCGGCGTCTATTGTGAATAGCGTTTCGCCTTTACATTGAGCTAATAAGCCTTGCGGAATCACCAAGGCTCCGCCAATCACAACCGGTTGGCTTGATACCACGTTAGCCATGGCACCCAGTTCTTTTTTGCGTTGTTCCAGGCGGGCAGTGAGCTCTTCTACCCGGCGTTTGGCGTTATCGGGTTGTAATCGCGGTTGTTTGCCGGCAGCGACATCGTCTGTGAGTTTGATGTAGCGATCTGACCAATAGTTGATTTCCTTCACCAAACGCTCATTGACGGCAGCCAGTATCTTGTCTGCTTGCTGCTCCCTGCGTGTTTTTATTTCCTGATAATGCGCGGGTACCAGTTGTTGGCTGGCATGAGTGAGTGCCAAGCTATCCAGATTATTGTTTAACCAGGGAGCCGAGAGGATGTCGGTAATTAACTGTTGATCCGTGTTATCGATAGGCTGTAAATCAAGATGCGGCGCCCAACCGGCATGGCTGGCATGGCCTTGTTGATCAATCTCGACAAATTGCAAGCGCCGTGAAACATGTCGGTCGTCACTGGCCTGGCGAACGCTGTGGTCAATCATGAATAACACTTTCGGTTCCAGGCCATCGTCATTGGGATCAACTAATATTGCGCCTTGTTTGAGTTTGCTGCGATGCGCTTCCAATTGCAAATCAGTGATGGCTTGCATCAGCGGGTGTCCAGGATGAATTAAATCCGCCATCGGCTTGCCGTGTTGCCTGACCACCTGCTTTTCAAAGCAGATGCGTTCGTATTTTTTTAGTACCGGAGTGCGGGTTTCGCCGATGACGCGGTCTCGTTCTCGAATGCTGGCTGGTACGTGGGTGATTTCATAGCGGCCCGGTTCGCGGCTACGCATTTCTCCGCCCAGGGTTTTGAAGGCTTCGGTAAAAAACGCGCGGATAAAGTAAGGCTGCAATTTACGGGCTTCGGCTTTTTCCATGTCTTCTTTGACGGCATAGAGCTGTTCAAGCCCCATGTGTTCTTCCACCAAGGCATTGCGTTTAAGAATCTCTTTAAGATGCTCGGTATCCAATGCGCCTTCAATGACCTGGTCAAGCCTGGCCTTGACATCTGCACGTTCACCATAGCGGATCGCGTCAATCAGTAAGTCTTTGAGGGATATGTTATCAAAGGCTTCACCGAGAATATCAAAGACACGGCCACCCAAGGCAGCGCGTTCTATCTCCAGCTTATCCAGTAATTTTTGAAACACTGCACCTTCCCGTGTTTCGTTTGCCACGATATTCCAGAGATGACACACTTCTGTTTGGCCTATGCGGTGAATACGTCCGAAGCGTTGTTCCAGGCGGTTAGGGTTCCATGGCAAGTCATAATTGACCATTAAGTTGGCATTTTGCAGGTTAACCCCTTCGCCTGCGGCATCGGTAGCCAACAGGACGGTTATATCGGGATTATTGCGGAATTCTTCCTGATTTTTACGGCGCTCATCGCGGTTGGTACCACCATGAATGGTGACCACTGATTCCGGATTACCCAATAGACCTGTTATTCTGTCCAGCAGATATTTCAGGGTGTCGCGGTGTTCAGTAAAGATAATCAGTTTGCGGCGACTGCCTGACGGTGTGAACATTTCCGGGGTGTCTTGCAGTAAGGTCGATAATTCTTCCCATTTTTTATCGTTGCCGGACTGTACGACGTTGCAGGCTTTGGCTTCCAGGTCTTTCAGGATGATGATTTCAGCGTGGAGTTCGTCGATGGTTTGTGCTGCGGTGGCTTGATCAACCACATCGTCGACCCAGTTTTCATATTCACCGGCCAGCATCTCATCTTCGGCTTCATCAATGTTTTTGGGCACATCTTTGACATTATATTTGCCCAGTGTTTCGGCTACTTTATGCCCGCGTTGTACCAGTTTTTCTTCTTCAAGCCGGTTTTCCAGGCGTTTGCGGCGGCGTTTGATCGATTGATAAATCGCTTCCGGGCTGGAAGCCAAGCGGCGTTGTAATTGGGTTAAAGCAAAACCGACCGTGCCTTTACGTTTGCCATCCAGGTTATCAGCTCGATTCATCTCATTACGGACATAATCAGTCACTTCTGAATAGAGTGCCGCTTCCAGTGGCGATAATTCGTAGTTGGCGGTATACGCTTTGCGCTCTGGAAAAAGCGGGGTGCCATCAAATTTGAGCAGGTCTTCTTTGACCATGCGCCGCATCATGTCGCTTATATCGACTTTATGGACACCTTCGCGGAATTTACCATAAAAGCGATCCCCATCTAGCAGGGACAGAAACAGCTGGAAATCTTCTTCTTTGCCATTATGTGGCGTAGCAGTCATCAGCAAATAATGGCGAGTAATAGAACCGAGCATTTTGCCGAGCTTAAAGCGGCCAGTTTCATTCACTTTACTGCCAAAGTAATGCGCCGACATCTTGTGCGCTTCATCCACGATGATTAAATCCCAGTCGGTATGCTGCAATTTCTCCTGAAAATCTTCGTTGCGCGATAGTTGATCGAGTCTGGCAATCAGCTGGTTTTGTGCTTCAAAATAGTTTCCGGAAGGGCATTGTTCTTGTTTTTCTCTGCTTAAAATCTCAAAAGTAAGACCAAATTTTTCCAGCAATTCGTCCTGCCATTGCTCAGTCAAAGAGCCTGGGGAAACGATCAGAATGCGTTTGGCATCTGCCCGCATGATCATTTCGCGAATATACAGACCCGCCATAATGGTTTTACCGGCACCTGGATCATCCGCTAAAACAAAGCGCAAAGGTTGCTTTGGTAACATCGATTCATAAACAGCAGAAATTTGATGAGGCAGAGGATCGACATTAGACGTATGAACCGCCATCATCGGGTCGAACAAATGCGCAAGGTGAATACGGTAGGCTTCCAAGCCTAATTTGAACTCCTGCCCAGGAGCATCAAAGCCCCAAGGCCGACCTGATTTGGCTAACTCCAAACGAGATTCATCAGTACGAAACAACGACTGCGTTCCGGGTTTGCCCTCCTGATCAACGTAGAAAACATTAACCGATTCGCTGCCTATCGGTTCCGCATGGACGATTCTGACTATTTTATCGCCATCAAGACCTCGAATTTGAGCGTCTTTTTTGATGTTTTCGAGTTTGATCATGCTGCTGGTGATTCCGTTATTATCCCTCGTAGCATAGTGATGTAATCATATCCTATCAAGTTATCTCAGCTGATAACAACAGAGCTCGACTGAAATTAATCGTTTCGTAACAAATCGGCATATCCCAGTTTATTATTGGTTTCGTTCAAAAAGGGCACCCGCGATCTGTAGCAAGGCGTTCAATTAACAAACTTCAAGTTTTATGTATTCGAGTAAACAATAAAAAACCCAGGAACTATGGAGTCTACTGGGTTTATATTTATACCATTCTGGATATCAAATTCAGTTTTAAAAATCTCCCCGCGGCTCTCTCCAACAACAAAGGGAACGTACGTGCCGAATTTTGAAGTGTGATTGAGTATACAAAATTACTGTGGGTGTATTTTCTAAAACGGGATATCGTCGTCAAAGTCGTCATAATCCGGTGGGGGCGGTGGCATGGAGCCCGGATTGCTTTGCGGCATGGGTCGATTGGACTGGCCAGCCGGTTTTGACGGTTGAGCGGAATAGTTGCCGGGCTGTTCGCTGCTAAAACTGGCTGTACCGCCGCTGCGGCTGCTAAGCATGTGCATTTCAGTGGCGATAATTTCCGTGGTATAGCGGTCCTGGCCATCTTGTCCTTGCCATTTACGCGTTTGTAAGCGGCCTTCTACATAAACTTGGCTGCCCTTTTTTAAATATTCGCCGGCGATTTCTGCGAGGCGGTTAAAAAAGACGACGCGGTGCCATTCGGTTGAATCCTTTCTTTCGCCGGATTGTTTGTCTTTCCATCGAAACGTTGTAGCCAGCGTGATATTGGTTACCGCTCCGCCACTTGGCATATAACGCACTTCGGGATCTGCCCCCAGATTGCCAATCAAGGTAACTTTGTTGAGCATGTGTCTCTCCTGTTGATGTTATGTTGAGTGAATAATGAAAGGCTGTAATGATCAGTTTGGAATGGAGAATTGGGTAATGAGATATTGCAATTGGTTTCTATCCAGTTTTTTGTTATCCACTTTAAGATACGCGACAGCTTCTTCCATTTGCAGCGTGACTTCTTCCACGCCATCGATTCTCAGCATTTCAATAGCCAGATCATCGGCAGCCTGGTCGGTAAGATTTCCAAGCGATATCAATAAATTTGCCCAATAGCGCGGCGGTTTCATGCTGAAAGAAGCAAACAGCCATGTCAATGCGGCAGTCGCGCATAACAAAAATACGGCCCCCGCACCAAATTTTCCATAACACCAGCCTCCCAGTGCGCCGCCGATACCGGCGCCCAAAAACTGCGCCGTTGAATAAATGCCCATGGCTGTTCCACGTAAATCTGCGGGGGCCGTTTTGGATATTAACGAAGGCAATGTGGCCTCCAGTAGATTAAAGCTGCAGAAAAATACGCCCAGGAAGGCAATGATTCCGGGCAAGGTGCCATGCGAAAGCATTAAGCCGATGTCTGCCGCAATTAAAACCACAATAGCGCCAATAAAAACGCCTTTCAACTTCTGCTTTTTTTCAGCCAGGATGACAAACGGAATTATGGCAGCCATGGAGACCACAAAAACCGGCAAATACACTTTCCAATGGTCAGCAGGCAACAAACCGCTATCACGCATCAGCAAGGGTACAATGACGAAGGATGCGGATAAAATCAGATGCAGCGTAAAAATCCCATAATCCAGCCGTAAAAGATCAGTGTTTTTCAATACTTGCGAAAATTGTGTTGGAATCAATTCGGCATCGCGGTGCTTCTTGGACTGTTGGGGATTGGGAACGATAAACAGTATAATGGCGATAGCCATTAGTGAAAATCCGGCAATCAGCCAGAAAAGACCATGTACCCCAATAAAGCCAGCAAGTACGGGGCCTGCGGTAACGGCGATGCCAAAGGACATACCGATGCTGGCGCCGATGAGCGCCATGGCTTTGGTACGATGCACTTCCTGCGTCAAATCGGCGAGCAAGGCCATGATGGGACCTGCGATGGCACCTGAGCCTTGAATCGTTCGACCCAATAAAACCCCGTAAATGCTGGTTGAAACGGCGGCTATGATGCTGCCGGCAGCGAATAGCAGCAGACCAATTACTATGATCGTTTTACGACCGATCCGATCTGAAATCAAACCGAAAGGAATCTGAAAAATAGCCTGGCTGAGTCCATAAGCGCCGATGGCCCAGCCAATCAACGTAGGCGTCGAGTCAGTTAGCTGTTCCGAAAAAAGTGACAATACCGGCATAATCATGAACAAGCCGAGCATGCGTAGCGCATAGATGCTCGCCAACGAAACTGTAGCGCGCCTTTCAGGCTTACTCATTGGACTAGTAATATCCTGGACGGTAGTCAAAGTCGGTTGCTCCTGAGTTTTAAAGACAATGCATTATAACAATCTTGATGGAATAGGTTGATTTATTGGTGAGGTGTTTATTAACGTAATAAGGCCACTACTTGCTGAATAAGTGGTGCGATAAAAGATGAGATTGTCGCAACAGAGCAATCACAGGCCCTTGCAATGCCGACGATTCCCACCATGATCCAGAATAAGTTAAGCAAGGTGTAGGCATTATCCTTTTTCAGTATGGAGCACCAGGACAGCAGGATGGCGTCAATGGTGTTGAAAATCCAGACAAACATAAACGGACTTTCTGGGCCCATCCAGCTGACCAGGGAAAAACTGAAAATTCGCATCAGCACACCGATCATTTCGATGAAGCGAATATAGATGAATACGAATTGGTTAAGGTGCTGAAAAATCATGCTTTACCGCTTGTTATGCTAAGTGCTACCGCTTCGGCAACCTTGATGCCGTCAACCGCCGCCGACAAAATGCCGCCAGCATAGCCTGCGCCTTCACCGGCTGGATATAAACCTAGTGTGTTGATGCTTTGGAAGTGAGTGTTACGTTTGATGTAAATGGGCGATGATGTGCGCGTTTCAACGCCGGTCAAAACCGCATCGGCCATGGCGAAGCCCTTTATTTTTTTATCGAATGCTGGTAAGGCCTCGTGTATGGCTTCGATGGCGTAATCCGGCAACGCGGTGTTCAAATCGCACAAATGAACACCGGGCGTATAGGAAGGCAAAACCCTGCCAAAACGTGTCGAAGGCTTTTTCGCCAGAAAATCACCAACCAGTTGTCCGGGGGCATCATAGTTTTCGCCGCCCAAGACGAAAGCCTTGGCCTCCAGCCTGCGTTGCAGGTCAATACCGGCCAGGGGGTGTCCCGGATAATCGGCCGGTGTAATACCGACCACGATACCGCTATTGGCATTGCGTTCATTGCGGGAATATTGGCTCATGCCATTGGTGACGACATGGCCGGCTTCAGAAGTGGCGGCAACCACGGTGCCGCCTGGACACATGCAAAAACTGTACACGGTACGGCCATTACGGCAGTGGTGGACGAGTTTGTAATCAGCAGCACCCAACGCCGGGTGTCCGGCGTATTTGCCAAAATGACAGGTGTCTATAAGCGATTGCGGATGTTCGATGCGGAAACCAATCGAAAAAGGTTTGGCCTCAATATAAACCCCCTTTTCATAGAGCATTTTAAACGTATCGCGGGCGCTATGACCGACGGCTAAAACCAGGTGGTCGGTTTTAATACGGTCGCCGTTGCTGAGAACAACGCTTTTTACCTGATGATTGTTTATTTCAACGTCGTCCACCCGAGTTTGAAAACGGATTTCTCCGCCCAGCGACTCTATGGTTGCGCGAATTTTTTCGACCATGCTGACCAGTTTGTAGGTGCCGATGTGCGGTTTACTGACGCGCAAAATTTCTTCCGGCGCACCGGCTTTGACAAATTCCGTCAAGACCTTACGGCCGTAATGGTGGGGATCCTTGATGCGTGTATACAGTTTGCCATCTGAAAAAGTACCTGCGCCACCTTCACCAAACTGGACATTGGACTCTGCATTGAATTCTCGTTTGCGCCATAGACCGAACGTATCTTTGGTGCGGTCACGGACATTTTTGCCACGTTCCAGAATAATCGGACGAAAGCCCATTTGCGCCAGGCACAAGCCGGCAAATAATCCGCAAGGCCCGGTGCCGATCACGACAGGGCGAGAAGCCAGGATATCTGGAGCTCGTGCGACCGGTTTGTAGTCGGTACTTGGTGTGGCAGAAATTTTCGGGTCATTGCCAAATTTCGACAAGATGGTCTGTTCGTCCTTGATGTCAACATCCACTGTGTAAACCAGCAAGATGCTATCGCGCTTACGGGCATCATAGCCTTGCCTGAATATGTTGTAGCTGTTGAATTGGTCCGCACGAATGCCAAGCCGATCGATGATTGCAGTTTGAAACATGGGTTCGTCATGATTCAAAGGCAGTTTAAGTTCAGTGATTCTCAGCATTTAAAGTATTTTGGGGAATGCCATTAATGGCGAGTTCAAATCCATCCGAGTCGCCTGAATTCGGATAATCAGCCTGAATGGCGACCTTTGAAGGTAGTGAGTATGTGCTTTGACAAAGTAGACTTAAGATAAGGCACGATTAATTTCCGCATTCACGAAATAAATTAGCAAGTGGCATTACACGGCCATTCGCCCTTATGAGTAGACGATTTACTACTTGTATCTCTTTGAATATTTTCGTGCTTTTTATGTCGCCTGCTTTTGATTTTCGTTGATCAAATGGTTTTTATAGGTAAAGTTTTGAATGGACCATTTTCCAAAAAAAATTTGGTCCATAGGTGTTTTGCACTTAGTCGCGTTCCTTTTTGACAATTTTGCCTTCGGCATCCAGTGTTATGTGCCAGTCAACGCCTTCCGAGTTGACGATCAAATCAAACTCTTCACCAACTCCGTTCGGGTTGACAACCAGAACGGCATCTGTAATGTCATATTTCGGGAATGTTGTTTTTAAATTTTCATTACCGGCCGAAGGCAGCATGTTGGTGTTTTCAGAGGTGTCAATTTTGACGCCATCGACAAAGAAGCGTCCATTTTCGCGATAAAATTTAATGAGTTGCTCTTCACCGTCCTTGAATTTTATTTCGAATAAGCCCTGATTGAAATGATTAATTTGTTCGGCCGCAATATCTGCCGCATTGGGATGTTTTTTGTAAACCTCATCCAGAATTTTCTGCGGAATGGCGTCCTTGGCAATGGGAGCTGAATAAGCTGAAACTGAAACAAGGGACAATCCGATTAGACTCATGTTAAAAAAATAATTACGCATAGCCGTTACCTGCAAGTGATAGTTATAGTATGTAAGTGTGCTGAGCTATTTTAAGGACTTTATTTTTACCCTAGCCCCAAGTTCTTTTTGTAAATTCAGTGCTGAATTTTGACGTCTGGTCAGTCTGAATTGCGCCACGATCATCTGTCATTGTAAACATTTCAGTTTCTGGGAAGTTGCGTATCAATTACCCACAAAGTCGACTATCTTATCGTGTCAAAAACAACTTTCCAAATTTTTGAATAGGTCGGGCTTTTATCTACGAACTGAATTTTCCGTAACGCAACAACATGCCTGGCAATAATAATAAATTTAAAAGTGTCGACGATACCAGGCCACCGATAATAATGGCAGCCATTGGTCCCATGATTTCCCGTCCGGGGTTGTCACTATTGAAGGCGATGGGGAACATGGCCAGGGCAGTCACCAATGCTGTCATCAGAATAGAAGGCAGGCGCTGTTGAGCGCCTTGAACAGCGGTTTCCAGATTCCAGGGTTTGCCTTCTTCATCAACCAGGTATCGATAATGGGATAACAGCATGATACTGTTGCGCACCGTGATGCCGAATAACGTGACAAAACCAACCACAGAGCCAACCGACAACGTTGCGCCGGTTAACACGACGGCCATGATGCCGCCAATTAACGCGAAGGGCAGGTTGGCCAGCGTCAGCATGACATGACGAAAGTTGCCTATGGCAAGATATATGAAGATCAGGACGCCGGTACCTGCCAGTATTGAATCCAGAATCAGGTCTTGTCGAGCCTCCGCCTGTTCAATCGCGGCGCCGGTAAATTCAGGGAAGGTGGTGTCCGTAAATGGAATTTCCTTGTATGTGCGCGATTTCAGTTCTTTCATGAAGGCATCGAGATCGTGGTCAATGACATTGCAGGTCACGGTTTGCAGACGCTGCGAGCCCTGATGAAAAATATTGTACCGACCGGTGGTATGCCGAATGTTTGCAACTTGTCCAAGCGAAATCAACGATCCATCCAGTGTTCGAAGAGGTATTTTGGCAATCGACTCGGGCTGTTCTTTAGCGGTCGGCGACAAGGTCACCGCCACGTCATACATTCTGCTGCCTTGTATATTTTTTCCGACGATTCGGGTCTTATACGCTGCCTGTAAAGTATCGATAATTTGCACAGGCAGCAGGCCCCAAAAATTAAGCTGATCGAGATTCAGATTGATGTCCAGCATCGGTGTGCCGGGCGGTGAGCGCACCTGGACATCGGCAGCACCGTCAATATCGTTCATGATGTTTGCCAGAGCCTGGGCCTTGTCATCGAGATCATTCAAATCATTGCCGTAGATGTTGACGACAACCGGCGAGGAATATCCGGAGATGGTTTCATCTATCCGTTCCGTCAAAAAGGTATTCGCCTCGAATAAAATGCCGGGAAAAGCGGTCAGAACGGCTCTGAGATTGTCTTTGACGCGCTGTTGCTCCAAGCCGCTCATGGCTTTGAGGCGAACTTCATATTCGCTGTAATGGCTGCCGTAAGTGTCGGCGCCGCGCTCAGCCCGCCCAGCCCATTGCGATACCGATTCGACGCCGGGAATGGCCTTAAACTGTTCGGTCAACTGGCTGCCAATGCGTAATGATTCCTGCAGTGAGGTTCCGGGGAGACTGCTGGTATGAATAATGTAATGACCCTCACGCAGTTCTGGAAGAAATTTGCTGCTCAAGTTTAAAAAAGCCAAAATGCCGAACAGGCAAGTCATCAGGCTAGCGGCAATTAGCCAGTTGAAATGCTGCGTAATCCTGGATAGCAGATTTCCATAAAGGGGTTTGATAAGCCTGACGATCGGAGGATCATCGGTTTGGTTGATGTTATTGCCCAGCAGGCAAAAACAAAGGGCAGGTGTTAAGGTCAAGGCGACTAGCAGTGATAGCAGAATGGCTAAAATGTAGGAGATTCCCAATGGCGCAAACAAACGGCCTGCGACGCCGTTCAAGGTTAATAAGGGCACGAACACCAAGGCCACAATAAAGCTGGCATAAACTACAGAACCCCGTACTTCCATCGAGGCCGTAAAGATTACTTCCGAGACAGAGTGTGGCCGGGCGAGTAAACGGTTTTCGCGCAGGCGTCGGAAAATGTTCTCGGTATCAATGATGGCGTCATCAACCACTTCGCCCAACGCGATAGCCAAACCGCCAAGCACCATGATGTTCAGATTGACGCCGGTTTCCAGCAGGACGATGATGGCGGCAAGCATTGACACAGGAATGGCCAGAGCTGAAATGAATGCGGTACGAAAATTAAATAGAAACAGGAACAGAATTACGACGACAAATACGCAGCCGATCAGCAAATGACCTGTCAAATTTGCCAGCGATTTTTCAATATAGTCAGCCGGTCTGAATAAATGTGAATAAAAGTGAATGGCCTGTTGGCTGAAAATCGGAGAAAACTCTTTTAGAACCTGCTCGACGTGTCGGGATACCGTTAATGTATTGGCGCCGTATTGACCGATCACCATCATGACGATGCCAGGGTTACCCATGATCTGGGCGGCACTGATGGGCGGTTCCCGGGCATATCGAATAGTGGTGACTTCGCCGAGCGTGATAGGACGTCCATGATCATGTTTGATAACCAGCTTGGCAAATTGTTCGGGCGTCGATGGTTGGCCGGTCACCTGTAACATAAAACGTTGATTTTTGTTTTCTATAAAACCGCCGCCCTGGGTGTTTCCGGCTTGTGATGCTGATTGTATAACGTCATCCAGCGCCAGATTAAAGCGCTGCAACTGGACAGGATCGACCTGGATTTGCAGTTGAGCAATTTCACCGCCAAACACATTCACATCGGCAATACCCGGCACAGCGAGTAACCGCGGTACGATGGTCCAGTCGACGAGGCTGCGCAAGCTCATCAAATCTTTGCTATCCGAATTTAAACCGAGCGTCAGTACCGTGGCCGACGACGACGACAGCGGCACAGCAATCGGTGTGATACCCGGAGGCAGCTGGTTGGACAAGGTGATCAGACGTTCGTTAACCAACTGGCGGTTGCGGTAAATATCGCTGTCTTCAGCGAATGTCGCGGTAACAATTGATAAGCCTTGGATAGATTCTGAGCGGACTGATTTGAGCCCGATCAAGCCAGCAATCTGCCTTTCAATGCGCTGAGTCACCACGGTTTCTACCTGTTCGGTAGACAGGCCGGGCGTTTCCGTCTGGATAATCACTTTTTTGGGGGCAAATTCCGGAAAAATATCCAGACCGGCCGTCGCAAAGCGATAACTGCCATAAATCAGAATTAGCAAAGCAAGGGCAATAAAAATCCCGTAATAGCGGATGGCTAAACGAACCAGAAGAGCGAGCATGAATTAATGATTTTGATGATGTTCTTTTAGATTTGATCTTAATAGACGGAGCAAGAGCAAGTAAAGAACCATTTTCAGTTGGTCGGAGTTAATGGTTCACGGGTTTGGAGCAATAGCGGATTGATCCGTCCAAAACCAGTAACTTGGGCAACAACTCCTCACGGTGATGAATATCCAGTTTGGTAAAGATTTTGCCGATATGGTCTTTAACGGTGCTGAGCTTGATATGCAGGCGTTCCCCGATTTTCTCGGAGGAAACGCCTTGCGCCAACAGTAAGGCGACCTCTTTTTGGTTAGGCGGCAGCGGCATTTTCTGTAAGGCGCGTAAGATTTTCAGCACTAACGGTTCCTGATGCTCAATAGTCATGCCAACCAAACCGCCCGATTCATGGCTTTGTCCGTTCAGCCAGTAAGCGCGAAATAGAAACCGGCCGTTCGCGCCGTTATAGCACCAGGAAGGTGGATCGACATGTTGACCACGAAAGGCGGCTTGCAGATTACGGCATAGTTGCACCAGCTTCGCCAGCACTTCGACTTCATAACTGCTTGCATCCACGGTGAATGTCGGATGACAGGCTAACGCCAGCAACATTTTGGCCTCGTCACTGAGATAAAGCATAGTGCCTTGCCTATCCATAATCATCATGCCTGACGATCCGTTTTCACAATATTGGATGTCTTGCTGGTCAGGCGCCTTCAATGCATGGGCCACATAAGGCAATAAACGCGAAAAAAGTGCTTGCTCGTGGCTATCAAAGGGTTTTTGTTGGCGCGGGCGAAATAAGTTCAGCATACCAACCGGCTTACACTTCTGCATGACGGGAGCATGCAGGCAATGATGCTGATCGTCGCTACGAAAAACCAGGTTATACAGATCGGACGTATAGAATGACTTATCCCATACGGTACTGTCTGTTAATACCGGATGCCGTATAAACCATTCAGCGGCATGACTCGAGCGTTCAGGTGTAACAAAATTGGCTTTGATGACAGAGACATGTTCAAACAGATCGGCAATATCAAAGTCCGCTATGTGATAAGCAGGATTTAATTGCTCGTCAATCCCGGTAAACGTATTATTCTCAGAGGGCAGCACCGTTTGCACTGCGCGTAGAAACTCCGGAATAACGATTTCCTTGCTCAGTCCCGAGCAACACAGCTGGCGCAGATAAGCTAAGGCATTACTCTGTTTCACCGGATGACCTGCTTTGAATTTAACATGCGCTTTAAATTCAAAGTCAATTCCAGCGCACCGAATTTAGCTAGGGCTAAGTGTAACATCTACCCGCTTAAGTACGCATTAACTGAATGTGTTATTTACCCTCCGCGAGGGGGGGCGAAATCAAAGTGGATTTTTGTTAGCATCAAATAGCGAAAAAAATGAGATGGGAAGATAA
Organism: Methylococcaceae bacterium; assembly: GCA_013140705.1. Lineage (GTDB taxonomy): Bacteria > Pseudomonadota > Gammaproteobacteria > Methylococcales > Methylomonadaceae > JABFSH01. The sequence continues at coordinate 26,688 of JABFSH010000016.1, read as the reverse complement.
CGTATGTTAAACGCAGTCGGTATTGCCAGGAATCCACGGGTATATCCATGTGACGCACGCCATACAGGTGCGTAGCCAGCAATCCGGCTTTCTTGCAAAATTTGCGCTAACGATCCAGCTCATAGTAAACGCTAACTTCGATAACAATAACAATGAGAGGACGTGACATGAAAACTAAACTAAAGCTAGACCATATGACGACAAAGAGCATGCTTGCGGCACTGGTACTGAGCTTAGTCCTGAGTGTTCCGGGGCTGGCAAATGCAGAATTCAACTTTACCACGATCGACTTTCCTGACTCGACCGGAACTGCAGCCAACGGAAATAGCAATAATCAAATTGTGGGTGATTACAATGATTCAAACGCCAATACACATGGCTTCATCTTGGGTAAAAAAGGGGGTTTTAAGAAAATTGACGTACCTGCGGCAACCCTTACTCAACTCAACGGGATTAACGCAAAAGGTCAGATTGCAGGTACTTATCACGATGGAACCAGATTCCACGGCTTTTTCTTGAGTAATAGAGTCATCACCACGCTTGATCCGCCAGGCTCGAGCGAATCTCAAGGCGGTTTCCTCAATTCGCGGGGAGAAGTCGTAGGGGGCTATAGGGATGCCGTTGGCAAACGTCACGCCTTCTTTTGGCGCAAGGGTGTTTTCACTACCATTGATCCACCCAATCTTCATGCAACTTTGGGCCCAATAGCTTTCGGGATAAATGATCGGAGACAAGTCGTTGGAACCTTCGTGGACGTGGCTGGTAAACGACACGGATTCCTGTTGAGCAAAGGTGTATATACGACGCTAGATTTTCCGGGCGCGGCTTTCACCATAGCGGAAGGGATTAATAATGCAGGCCAGATTGTTGGCCTCTACGTCGATGCTAACGATAATGATCATGGCTTCATCCTAAGCAAAGAAGTTGGCTACGAGGAAATCAATGTGCCCGATGCGGCGTGGACCCATGTCTATTCGATAAATGCAGAGGGCGAAATCGTAGGTGCTTATTATGGAGATGTTGATGGTATCACCCACGGCTTCGTTGGAAAGCCTTCTCATGAAGAGCATGAAGAGCATAACTAAGTAAGCCTCGATGGGGGCTTGCGAGAATCAAGGAGAGCCGTAGGTTGGGCAAAAGCGATAGCGTTGCCCAACATTCCGATGCTCGGAATCAAGGTAATGGCGGAAATATCTCGATACCATCGCTATGACGAGCAAGTAGCCTCGATGGAGCTTGCGGAATCGAGGGCAATCGAAGCCGTAAACTCCTCGATTCCGCTACGCTTCATCGAGGCTACATTTTTGTCCTAAAGATTGACCTAAGGCTGATTCGGTGTGAGAATTCTAAAACACATATCTCAGCCAATTAACAGGCATGGTCAATTATCGACGCAACTTCGTTCCTGGCGGTACTTATTTTTTTACCGTTACTTTACGGGATCGCCATTCCCGGCAACTGACCCATTCCATTGGCATATTACGGCAGGCTTTTCGGAAGACGTTACACGCTCGACCTTTTTCTTGTGACGCTATTGTCATTCTACCCGATCATATTCACACTATCTGGACATTACCGCCCGGAGATATGGGTTATCCGGGCCGATGGAAAGCCATCAAATCAAATTTTAGCCGCGGCCTGGAAAAGTCCGGCATTCCGGTTGAGAAACGTCAAAACGGTAGTTCCAGGGTTTGGCAACGCCAATATTGGGAACATACGATACGGGATAAGGACGACCTAAATCGTCACATTGATTATATTCACATAAATCCGGTAAAACACGGTTGGGTAAAGCGCGTAGCGGATTCGCCCTATTCATCGTTTCACCGGTTTGTTAGACAGGGGTTATTACCAGATATTGGATTGGGCATCGGATATACTTCCCGATACTACTTGGGAAGAGCCTGATTTTGATGACTGAAACCTCGATATCGCAAAGCTCCATCGAGGCTACTTTTCTGCTCATGCCTTGGTGGCCTGGCCTGAGTTAGTCGATTGCTATCAGTCCTGCATGGGTTATTCGAAAATGCAAAGTTATGGCTATTGAATAAATATATTCCACACCTGAAAGCCATTGCAACCATCACTGCTTTCAGAGACGACTCGTATCCAGGCTTTATCTTCGATGATGGGTTGATCCGTTTGGCCGGATACCAAGTAACGGCCACTGGCTAATTTTTTGCTGGTGACTTTAATAAGCTGATTATTGACCCAAACTTTAATGGTCGCAATATCGGTGTTGGCTGAAGTACTAAAACTGAAGGTTTGAAATTGGGCGACCTTTGAATTGTCGGCGGGGACCACATCAAAAAACAGGGGTTTGTGACACTTTAAAATTCTTTCGCCGTGGTGACTGATGCGAGGAGCGGCTGTCAGTAGGGTTGAGCAGGTGAGTAGCAAAACTGTCAAAAGGAGTTTTTTCATGGAGTGCCTCGATGATAAATGGATGGGTCAGTGCTGATTTGAATCAACTATTTTTATAAGGTTATTGGTTGCGAGCCTCATCTTACGCTTAATTTACATTTATTCAATACTCTCTGTGCCGTCATTATTACATGTAAGCCCACCGTGAGTGATTGCCGGCATTTATTGTTTGCCATGCTCTATTACCCGAAAAATGTTGACAATATATTGACTTAACAACACAGGGTCATTGACAATAGCGGGTTTTAATTCAGAATTCAGCACTAACTGCGCATGGATAACAGCGATTCTTCGCAAAACACTTTAGTTTCTGTCAGCAATCTGACGTTTTCTCGTGGCAATAAGAAAATATTTGACGATATTTCGCTGAATTTTGAGCGTGGCAAAATTACTGCCATCATGGGGCCCAGTGGTACTGGAAAAACGACGCTGCTAAAACTGATTGGCGGACAATTGTGTCCTGATAAAGGATCGGTCAAGGTGGATGGGAAAAATGTCCACGTTTTACGCAGAGCTGAGCTTTATGATCTGCGCAAACGCATGGGAATGCTTTTTCAAAGCGGCGCCCTGCTCACCGATATGAGTGTTTATGATAATGTGGCATTCCCGCTGAGGGAGCACACCAAACTACCCGAATCCATGATTCGATCGATCGTGCTGATGAAGCTGCAAGCGGTCGGCCTCAGAGGGGCTCGTCATTTGATGCCGAATGAGCTTTCCGGGGGAATGGCGCGCCGAATTGCACTGGCCAGGGCGATTGCGCTGGATCCCATGATGATTTTGTATGATGAACCGTTTACCGGGCAGGATCCAATCTCCATGGGTGTCTTGGTGCATCTCATCAAATCCTTGAATAATACCTTGGGATTAACCAGTATTATTGTTTCTCATGATGTCCATGAAACGTCTGCCATTGCCGATTACATTTATGTCATCGCTGATGGCAAGGTAGTCGATCAGGGCTCGCCAGAGCATATCCGGAAATCGTCATCGGAATGGGTTCAGCAATTTATGAACGGCACTGCAGATGGTCCGGTACATTTTCATTATCCAGCCAGAGAGTATGTCGATGATTTATTATCGGCTGGCAAACGTTATCATTAGCCCCGAAGATAAATTATGGTGATTGAGTTATTACAGCGGTTGGGAAGCAATACGCGCGATGGCTTTACCAAGCTGGGTCGAGGAACGCGTTTTTTAGCGCAGACGATTGCCGGTAGCGTTAGCGTTTTGCCAAGACCCCGGTTGCTGTTAAATCAGATGTATTCTGTCGGCGTCTTGTCGTTTTTGATTATCAGCATTTCCGGGTTGTTTGTTGGCATGGTTCTGGGTTTGCAGGGTTATTACATATTGTCTGATTTCGGTGCCGAAGAAACGCTGGGCGTTATGGTTGCCGCATCTTTAGTCAGGGAGCTTGGTCCAGTGGTCTCGGCCTTGCTGTTTGCAGGTAGGGCAGGATCGGCCTTGACAGCGGAAATTGGACTGATGAAGGCAACCGAACAGTTATCCGGAATGGAAATGATGGCTGTTGATCCGATCAAGCGCATCATTTCTCCGCGCTTTTTGGCGGGTTTGTTGTCGATGCCGTTGCTTGCCGCCTTATTCAGTACGGTCGGTATTCTGGGCGGGCAAATGGTCGGATCAGGCTTGTTGGGTGTTGATGAAGGCTCTTATTGGGCGCAAATGCAGGCCAAACTGGATTTTCAGGATGATATTATTAACGGTGTCATCAAAAGTATTGTTTTCGGGTTTGTCACTACCTGGATCGCCTTGTTTGAAGGTTACGATTCCATTCCCACTTCTGAAGGGGTAAGTCGGGCTACAACCCGCACCGTCGTTAATTCAGCCTTCAGTATCTTAGGCCTTGATTTTATTCTTACTGCACTCATGTTTGGAGATGATTAACATGCAGAATGCCAATACCCAGGACACACTGGTCGGTTTGTTTGTTGCAGCAGGTATCGCCGGATTATTTTTTCTGGCCCTGCAAGTCAGTAATTTGAGTTCGTTCACCGAGCATGAGAGTTACACGGTAACCGCTCGATTTCAAAATTCGGGTGGACTGAAGGTCAAGTCACCGGTTTCAGCTGCTGGCGTCAAAATAGGTCAGGTCAGTGCCATTTCTTTCGACGCAAAAACATTTGAATCAGTGGTCCAGTTAAGTATTGACGCGCAATACAATACCTTGCCCGAAGATACAACAGCGAGTATTTTTACGGCCGGTTTATTGGGTGAGCAATATGTTAGCCTTGAGCCCGGTGGTTCTGATGACTATTTAAAGCACGAAGGTAAAATCGAGATCACTCAGCCTGCGATCATTCTTGAAAAAGCCATCGGTCAATTTCTGTTTAAATCGGCCGCAGATAAAAAATGAGCAAGCTGAGCATTATTGACCAAGGCGCAGGGCAGCTTATTGTAAACAGCGATTTAACATTCCGATCGATTGATGGTCAATCGGTTAATTCCTTTGCCTTTTTAAAGGCAGGAAAAGAGATCACTATCGATTTAAGCCGTGTTGCCAGTGCAGACAGTGCGGGACTGGCCTTGATGATCGAATGGATAAAATATACCCGTAACAAACGAATCTCGTTGCATTTCAAAAACATTCCCGAGCAATTGTTAACGCTTGCCAAACTTAGCGGCTTTGATCAATCAAGCCATTTTGTCATTCGCACGAATTCAACGGACGTCAGCGAACTACCAAGCTGATCACATCCAAACAAGGTACGCATCATGGACAAATTAATTATTTCAGGCGGCGCAAGACTTTCCGGAGAATTGCGAATTTCCGGGGCGAAAAACGCGGCTTTGCCCATTCTGGCGGCAACATTGCTATCAGAAAAACCGGTTCGCATTGCCAACATACCGCATCTTCACGATATCACAACGACGCTGGAATTATTAGGGCGCATGGGTGTGAGTCTGATGGTTGATGAAAAAATGAATATCGAGGTTGATAGCAACACCATCAACAGTTATGAGGCTCCCTACGAACTGGTTAGAACGATGCGGGCATCGATATTGGTGCTGGGGCCGCTGTTGGCCAGGTTCGGGGAAGCCCATGTCTCGTTGCCGGGTGGTTGTGCCATCGGTACGCGTCCCGTTGATATCCATCTGGATGGTTTAATGAAAATGGGTGCTGATATTACTGTTGAAGGCGGCTATATCCATGCCAAAGCGGATCGCTTGAAAGGGTGCCGATTGGTGTTGGAACAAGTCACGGTCACCGGGACTGAAAACTTGATGATGGCTGCAACCTTGGCGGATGGCGTCACCATCATGGAAAATGCGGCCAGAGAGCCGGAAGTAACGGATCTGGCGCATTTTCTGAATGCCATGGGCGCAAAAATATCCGGTATCGGCACGGATGTGCTGGTGATTGAAGGCGTTAAAAGACTGGGTGTCGAAGATCTGCAATACCACATTTTGCCAGACCGCATTGAAACCGGCACTTACTTGATTGCCGCCGCCATCACGGGCGGAAAAGTAAGGTTAAAGAATACCCGCCCTACGATTCTAGATGCCGTACTGGCAAAATTGATAGAGGCTGGCGCGGAGATAAAAACCGGTGATGACTGGATCGAACTGGACATGCACGGCAAAAAGCCAAAAGCAGTTTCATTGCGGACGGCGCCATACCCCGCCTTTCCAACTGATATGCAGGCACAGTTTATTGCGTTGAATACCATTGCTGACGGTGTCGGTGTTGTTACAGAGACGGTATTTGAAAACCGCTTCATGCATGTTCAGGAATTACAGCGAATGGGTGCAGATATCAGGCTGGAATCAAACACAGCCATTTGTACGGGTATCAAGAAACTGACTGCTGCACCCGTGATGGCGACCGATTTGAGAGCTTCTGCGTGTCTGGTTATCGCAGCGTTGATTGCAGAGGGTGATACTAAAGTGGATCGCATCTATCATATCGATCGTGGTTACGATCATATTGAGGAAAAGCTTGCCCAGTTGGGTGCTACCATTCGGCGTGTGCCAAAATAGGTTTCAATTATGCTGACGATTGCTGTATCCAAAGGCAGAATTTATGAAGATGCTCTGCCATTGCTGGCGGAAGCAGGGATTGTTCCGACCGATGATCCCAAGACATGCCGCAAGCTGATTTTGTCAACGACGCGTGACGATGTGCAGCTGGTGATTATTCGCGCTACCGATGTGCCTACGTTTGTAGAATATGGCGCCGCTGATCTGGGTATTGCGGGTAAGGATGTGTTGCTGGAGCATGGCGCCGATAGCCTGTATGAGCCACTGGATTTAAAAATTGCCTGTTGTCGACTGATGACGGCAACCCGTGTCGATGCACCTGAACACAAAGGCCGTATTCGGGTCGCGACCAAATATGTCAATACTGCCCGAAAGTATTTCGCGGAAAAAGGCATTCAGGCAGAAATAATTAAACTTTATGGCTCCATGGAGTTGGCGCCGCTGGTCGGTCTCGCCGATTGCATCGTCGATCTTGTCGATACAGGCAGCACATTGAAGGCCAATGGTTTGGTGCCCCGAGAATTGATCATGAATATCAGCTCCCGGTTGGTAGTCAATAAGGCCGCCATGAAAATGAAAAATCAGGCTATTGCCTTGTTACTTGAGCAATTAGAAAAAACGCTTTCGCAAAGGTGATCCGTGTCCGATTTCCCTATTACAAAACTTGATGCATCATCCGCTGATTTTGATCAGCAACTACACCGATTACTGGCATGGGATGAAACGGACGACAGAAACATCCAGCAGCTGGTTTTAGACATAATTGCCGATGTTCGTGCCAACGGTGACCAGTCGGTCATTGCCTATACCAACCGGTTTGATCAACGCACAGTTGCCGAGGCTGGCGAGTTGGAATTACCTAAGTCAACGCTGAAAGCGGCCTGGGCATCGTTGCCGTCGGAACAAGCCCAAGCATTGCAGGTCGCAGCCGACCGTATTCGAGTCTATGCGGAGCAGCAAAAAATTCAGTCCTGGCAATTTACTGACGCCAACGGAAATGTGCTCGGACAAAAAATTACACCGCTGGATCGGGTGGGTCTGTATGTTCCCGGCGGTAAGGCCGCTTACCCCTCTTCGGTGTTAATGAATGCCATTCCTGCAAAAGTGGCCGGTGTGCCGGAGCTTATCATGGTTGTTCCGACACCGGGCGGTGAAACCAACCAGATGGTTCTGGCGGCCGCCTATCTTGCCGGTGTCGATCGCGTCTTCAGTATCGGTGGCGCTCAGGCTATAGCGGCACTTGCCTACGGCACTGCAACGATTCCACCGGTGGCAAAAATAGTCGGCCCGGGCAATATTTATGTCGCTACGGCAAAAAAACTGGTATTTGGAAAAGTCGGTATCGACATGATTGCCGGCCCATCGGAAATTTTAATTATCTGTGATGGCAAAACCAATCCTGACTGGATTGCCATGGATTTGTTTTCTCAGGCGGAACATGATGAAGACGCGCAGTCGATATTGATCAGTCATGACGATGATTTTCTTGCAGCTGTTGAGCAAAGTATCCGTAAGTTGCTTCCGGACATGGAGCGAGCCGATATCATCAGGGCGTCGTTATCGAAACGCGGTGCTTTGATCAAAGTGAACAGCTTAGGTCAAGCTGCAGATGTGGCGAATAGTATTGCGCCTGAGCATCTGGAGCTTTCTGTCGAGCATCCGGATGCTCTGTGTCAGCATATTCGCCATGCAGGTGCCATCTTTATGGGGCGTTACACGGCCGAAGCCTTGGGTGATTACTGTGCCGGACCAAATCATGTCTTGCCAACTTCAGGTACGGCGCGATTTTCATCGCCTTTAGGTGTTTACGATTTTCAGAAACGTTCCAGTTTGATTAATTGTTCAGAAGCAGGTGCAGACATATTGGGGCGTTCCGCTTCTTTGCTCGCCCGCTCTGAGAGTTTGACTGCGCACGCGCGCTCTGCGGAATATCGAGTCAAAGTAAAAGGTTCAAGGTAAATGGTCCAGAAAAACAGAACCATGGACCTTAATTCCCTTTTTCGAAAAGAAGTATTGGCGTTGTCTGCTTATAAAGTGGCTGACGCTCAAGGCCTGATCAAGCTGGACGCCATGGAGAATCCTTATCATTGGCCCGAAGACATAAAATCGAGTTGGTTGGCGTTACTCAGGGACTGCCCGTTAAATCGTTATCCGGACCCGGAAGCTCGGCCACTTGTCGAAACAATCAGGCGGTTGAATCAGCTTCCCGCGCAGTTTGATGTTCTCCTGGGTAATGGCTCGGATGAAATTATTTTGCTCTTGTTAATGGCGCTCAATCCGGGGACCAGTGTGTTGGCGCCAGCCCCCAGTTTTGTCATGTACAAGCAAATCAGTCAGAGTTTGGGGCTGAATTATCAAGGCATCCCCTTGCTGGCCGAGTCCTTTGAACTGGATTTGCCAGCCATGCTGGCGGCGATTGAGCAGCATCGGCCGGCGCTGATCTTTCTGGCCTATCCCAACAATCCGACGGGAAATTTGTTCGACGAACAATCGATACGCGAGATTATAAAAATCACTCAGGGTCTGGTCGTGATTGATGAGGCTTACGCGCCTTTTGCGGATGCCAGTTTTATGAATAGCCTTGGACAGTATGATAACTTATTGGTTATGCGTACCTTGTCGAAGCTAGGTTTGGCAGGCTTACGATTGGGCTATATTGTCGGTCAACCGGCGATTATCGGGGAACTTAACAAGATCAGGCTGCCCTACAACATTAACAGCCTTACCCAGCTGAGTGCCGACTTTGCACTATCGCATCAAGCGCTGTTTGATGAGCAAACGCAAAAAATCTGTGCGGAACGGACGCGGCTGTTACATGAGCTGGCGCAAATTGACGGCCTTACTGTGTTTGTCAGCGCGGCCAATTTTATTTTATTCAGAACACCCGAAAACCAGGCAACACGGATTTTTGAATATATCAAGCAGCAAGGCGTTCTCATTAAAAACATCAGTTATCAGGGCGGTCTCCTCACAGATTGTTTACGAGTAACAGTGGGTAAACCGGACGAAAATGCAGCATTTCTGAGCGCGCTTAAGAAGAGTTTGGTTGATTAAGTTTGTGAATCGAAATGATTCCGGAAAGATTATGGGATGTCAGTGTGCCCCGTCATTTGAATCAAGAATTTTTTGTCTTCTTAATTTAAGATAATCTTTTGTGATTTCATCGGTTTAAATTTCTGCCGGGTTAAAGTCCGGCAGTGCTGGCATTCTAAACGCAAACAATTCAGGATAAGCACTTCAAATCCACTAGGTTCTAGTGGTATATTTGCCGCATAAGAATAAGAAACAGTCAATCCAGGAGAGCTCTATAATGAATGATAAAGGCGTCGATAAGTCAAAACGCCAGTTTTTAACCTCGGCATTGACCGTGGTTGGCGCAGTGGGGACAGGCTATATCGCTGTCCCTTTTCTTTCCCAAATGCAACCCAGTGTTAAAGCAATGGCCGCTGGGGCACCTGTTGAAGTGGATATCAGTAAAATGGAACCTGGTCAGTTGCTGCGTGTCGCATGGCGTGGTAAACCGGTTTGGATCCTGAATAGAACCCCTGATGTGATTGCTACTTTGAAAACACTGGATACCGAACTAAGGGATCCGACCTCTGAAGAATCTGTTCAGCCCAATCCCACAAAAAACCTCTTGCGTTCGCTTAAGCCTGAAGTTTTTGTTGCTGTGGGTATTTGCACCCATCTCGGATGCTCTCCAACTTTCCGTCCGGAAATAGCACCGGCCGACCTGGGCGCCAAGTGGAAGGGTGGCTTTTTCTGTCCATGTCATGGCTCATGGTTTGACTTGGCAGGTCGCGTTTATCGAGGTGTTCCGGCTCCAGCCAATCTGGAGATACCGCCATACCGTTATGTAAATGATACACAGCTTGTCATTGGTGAGCTTGCAAAGGAGGCTAGCGTATGAAACCGACTCGATTAACTCTGTGCGGCAACTGGATTTTGGAACGCTTTCCGATGGCGAAAATCTGGAATGAACATATGACGCATTACTATGCGCCAAAAAACTTCAATTTCTGGTATTTCTTCGGCTCGTTGGCATTGCTGGTTTTGGTCATCCAGATAATTACCGGTATTTTGTTGACCATGAACTACAAGCCGGATGCGAAGTTAGCCTTTGATTCCGTCGAATATATCATGCGCGAGGTCAACTGGGGCTGGTTGGTTCGTTACATGCACTCGACCGGTGCTTCGGCATTTTTTATCGTAGTTTATCTGCATATGTTTCGGGGCTTGCTCTATGGTTCATTCAAGCACCCGCGCGAACTGATCTGGATTTTCGGCATGTGCCTGTTTGTTGCCTTGATGGCGGAAGCTTTTATGGGCTATTTGCTGCCGTGGGGGCAAATGTCTTACTGGGGCGCGCAAGTGATCATCTCCCTGTTTAGCGCCATTCCCGTGATTGGTGATGATTTGTCGCTTTGGATCAGGGGTGATTATGTTGTGTCAGACGCTACCTTGAACCGGTTTTTTGCATTTCATGTCATCGCCGTGCCTCTGGTTTTGGTGATGCTGGTGTTTCTGCATATCGTTGCTTTACATGAGGTTGGATCGAATAATCCGGATGGTATTGAAATCAAGAAAACCAAAGATGCTAAGGGCATTCCTCTGGATGGAATCCCCTTTCATCCTTACTTTACGGTTAAGGACATTGTGGGCGTAGCGGTATTTTTGCTGTTTTTTTCCACGGTTATGTTTTACATGCCGGAAATGAATGGTTTCTTTCTTGAACACGCGAATTTCATTCCTGCTGATCCAATGAAAACGCCTGAGCATATTGCTCCTGTGTGGTATTTCACGCCTTTTTATGCCATTTTGAGAGCCATCCCTGATAAGTTTGCAGGTGTAATCTCAATGTTTGGTGCGATTGTTGTTTTGTTTTTGCTGCCCTGGCTGGATCGGGGGCCCGTGAAGTCAATCCGATATCGAGGAGGTATATATAAAAAGGCCTTAGCCTTGTTTGTTCTGAGTTTCTTGGTATTAGGTTATTTGGGAACGCAGCCGGCAACGCCTACAGCGACGATATTTGCACGTGTCTTTACAGCAATTTACTTCGGTTTTTTTCTGCTTATGCCTATCTACACACGTTGGGAAAAAACCAAGCCAGTGCCGAAACGCCTGACCAGTGATCACGGGGATAGCAATTGCCTTTTATCGATGAAGGCAGTTTTCGAGGAAATTACCACCGTGAAGTCGGTAACGACACACGACGGTATTCGTTTACCCAATGGTGCAACAGTCACAAAGAGAGGCTTTAATTTCAAAGGACTTCTCAATGTCATCATTCGATTTGCAAAAAAATTAAAAGCGAGCCTCGATTGATATGAAAAATCTACTTATCTTATGTTTACTAGCAATCCTTTCCTTTTCCTTTGGGGTTAAGGCCTCGGAAAACATCCATCTGCAAGAGGCGGACGTGGATCTTACCGACAGCGAGTCACTGCAACGGGGCGCGCAGCATTTCGTCACGTACTGTCTAGGCTGTCATTCGATCAAGCATATACGATATCTCCGTATTGCTATAGATTTTGGCGTTGACGAGAAAAAGGTTTTGAAAGATATCGCACCCGAAGGGGCGGGTATTTACGATAAGCTGTATACCGCCATGAATGCGCATGACGCTGAAAAATGGTTCGGCATTCAGCCACCTGATTTATCATTGATTGCTCGTTCGCGAAGTCCTGACTGGTTATACAGTTATTTGAAAGGTTTCTACAGTGATCCGAACAAGCCTCCATTGGGGGTTAACAATTTGGTCTTCAAAGATGTCGGAATGCCCAATGTTTTCTGGCAGTTGCAAGGCCAGCAGGAAGCAGTTTACAAGACTGTAGACGGACAAAAAGTTATTGAGAGGTTGGTGCTTAAAGAGCCGGGTAAATTATCCGAACAGGAATTTGATCGATTGGTCAATGATTTGGTCAACTTTCTCGTTTATGTTGGCGAGCCGGTGAAACTGGAAAGGGAGCGTATGGGGAAATATGTGCTGTTTTTCATCTCCATGTTCTTGGTTATTGCCTATTTACTGAAAAAGGAATATTGGAAAGACGTTGATTAAATTGTGTCAGTGAACAGGGATGTTCGCATAAAACATCTGTTGATTTGAAAAAATAGCGTTCACTCAAAAACTTTGTCGTTCATGTTATAATAACAGTCTTTTATCGCCCTAAATGTTTCGAAGAGGTTGTTATTTGTGGCAAATCTGATTAGCCGTAAATCCGGGATGACGCTATTTTCATCTCCAACTTGTGCAATGAGTCACTGTGCTCGTTTTGTATTGCATGAAAAAGGAGTCGTTGCAGATGTGGAGTACTATGATCCGAATAACCCGCCGGAAGATTTGCTGGAACTGAACCCGACCGGAGCCTCTCCCACATTGATAGAACGTGACCTGGTACTCTACGACTCGCGTATCATCATGGAATATCTCGATGAGCGGTTTCCGCATCCTCCTTTACACCAAATGGACCCCGTGTCCCGTGCCAATGCCAGAATGCTGATCAAGCGAATTGACCAGGACTGGTATCAACTACTGGATGAGATTTTGTATTCTGGAGAAAAAAAATCGGCCCGTGCCAAAAAAATGCTTAGAGAAAGTATTTTAACGGCAGCACCTATATTTGCTGACCGACCTTTTTTTATGAGCGATGAATTTTCTTTGATTGACTGCGCTATTGCGCCGTTATTATGGCGATTACCAAGTATCGGTATCGACATATCCACGCCGTCTGAAGTAATTACTCAGTATGCGCAACGTATTTTTAAAAGACCAGGGTTCAAGCGAAGTCTCAGCGACGCTGAAAGGGATATGCTTGAGCCTGCAAAATAATTAAGCATGACCTCATTAAAACCATATTTAATCCGGTCCATTTATGAATGGATTGTAGATAACCGATTGACGCCTTATCTTTTGGTGGATGCCGAAAACCCCGAGGCCTGTTTGCCTCAAGACTTCATCGAAGATAAAAAAATTGTTCTGAATATCCGGCCGGAAGCCATACAAGGCCTATCGCTTGGTAATGAAGATATTCAGTTTAACGCCAGATTTAGTGGAAAGCCTATGCATATCGTTGCTCCCATCGCTGCAGTGATGGCTATTTATGCTAAAGAAAACGGTAAAGGCATGGTTTTTGATGCAGATGATAATGAGGGTGGTGATGAAACCCCTCCTGAACACCGTCCGCCAACTAAGCCGGTGTTGCGAGTAGTAAAGTAAGCGCCGCTATTTATCGTTTGGATAAAACGAGGTTGTCTGATTAAGACTCTCAATTCCGTCTTTTGTTAAGGATAGTACCTTTGCAAGCCCCCGTTTTTTGACCTGGTCAATCCGGATAATCCGTTGGACAGGTATATATGAGCGATTTACGCCCTCGAACTCAATTCTGAGTCTCTCTTCGGTAGGGTCGACAACGATAGAGCTCTTCTCCCCAAAAACGAAACCTTCAATAATGACAAAACCATAAAGCTCACCCTGGTAAACGTTCTTAACGAAAACCTCGTAAACTTGCTCTTGATTAACAAATACAACTTTATATATGTGTTTTTCAGGCATGCTAATTGATGTATTGCATAGTGGATGATATGAAATGGTGTGTTAGCCGCGACTATGCGGATAATCACTAGTATAAGCTTATTGCTTCTGCAGAATATAATCCTTGTCCGTTTGGTTGGGATCATGCAAGCCCCCGTGAACACTTTTGCTGAATAGCGCAAAAGTTCGCAAGATGATTTCTTCCAGGCCTTCTACTAAGTCATAAGCGGAAATCTGGTCAACGTTCACCCATCTTGCATCACTGACATCACTGTGGGCAATGGGTGGCTGGGATTTTTCGTCTGATAATAAGGCCAGATAATCGATGATGACATAATGAAAGCCTTCAAGCCTTCTATCGACCACCGCAACAATGGTTGTGGGCGCAACATCTAACCCCGTTTCTTCTTTAACTTCGCGCCGACAGGCCTCCGCCAACGATTCACCAGGCTCTAGTCGGCCACCAGGCACAGACCAGTAGCCTGAGGCAGGTGCTTTATTACGTTGAATCAGTAATACTTGCTGGCACTCATTAAAGATAACGCCTCCTACACCAATAGTCGCAATGGGAATTGAACTGGATATATTGCTTATCATGCGAGTTTCGACAGTCTGAAGGTTGTGATTTTGTGTTATTAAGATATATAGTGAAAGCTATTCAGTAGGAATTGACAAGCCCACCAATAGTCTGCAATATAATTATAATACTGAGAAGCTTGCTAGATTTCCACCGAGTTGAATGTGGAGAGATGGGCTATATCATCCCGTGGATGAAGTGAATTGTACGGTTGAAGATATATTTTGAACCGGAGGTATGAGTTCCTTGCAGGACTGCATCACCACACCTATGTTTATTCCCCCTGTCGAGGTGAACCATGAATGCCCAAAAACAATTTTTATCAGCATTGTTCTTAATGTTAATTTGTGTAATAGCGAAGCCGGTTTCAGCGGCGGCTGCATGGATGGGAGAACAAAAATCCTCGGTTTGCACAGGTTGTCATGGTCCCAATGGTAAGAGTAGTAATCCACAAAGACCCAATTTGGCTGCACAACAATCTGAGTACCTGATTAATCAAATGAACGCTTACAAAAGTGGTAAGCGTAATAATCCGATGATGCAGTCAATGGCTATAAACCTGAAGGCTAGTGATATTGAGAATCTTGCTGAATACTACGCAAATATGCCGCCGGTTAGTTCAGGAGGAGAGCCTACACTGGCGAAAGCTGGCCAAACCAAGGCTAGTATGTGTTTGGGTTGTCACGGTCCTTCTGCTGAAGGAAATGGTCAGATACCACGCCTGGCAGGGCAGCATCCCAGCTATCTGGAAAGGCAGTTAAACTATTTTAAGACGGGAGTTAGAAAAAATTCGCATATGGAGGCTATTTCCGCCAATCTGACGGATGCTGATATCAGAGAATTGGCGGCCTATTTTGGATCTTTGTAAGTCACAATAATGTTCTCAATCAAATGGGCTCTTTTGAAGTCTTTAGGCGTAGAATATTGATGCGTATACTTGAGTTTTGTTGATGCTAGCCAGTTAGACTTTTAAAGGATATCTCCCGAGCAAAATTATTTCATCATTAAGTTGTATTATGGGTTGTATTCGACGATAATAGCAGCCCTTTAGCTGGTATGGCTGAAGTATGAATGGTGACCACATCGGTCCTCCCGCAACGATACGCTGTAAACCCCGCCAGGTCCGGAAGGGAGCAACGGTAGCAGCAGATTCGTGTGCCGGGATGTGGCTGGTGTGGTTGCCTCCCAATTTAGTGACTACCTTTCGAGCCTGCAATGAACTATCAGGTTCTAGCCAGAAAATGGCGTCCATCTAATTTCTCAGAAGTTGTCGGTCAAGATCATGTCGTCAAATCGTTAATGAACGCTTTGCAACATGATAGATTGCATCACGCCTATTTATTTACCGGGACCCGTGGTGTAGGCAAAACCACAATCGCCAGAATTTTGGCAAAAGCTATCAATTGTGAAGATCTAAAAGACTTTAATCCATGCGGTAAATGCAGTGTGTGCCGGGATTTTGATGACGGTCGATTTATGGATTTAATCGAGGTCGACGCTGCATCCCGCACCAAGGTGGAAGATACCCGAGATTTATTGGATAACGCCCAATATGCCCCCAGTCATGGTCGCTTTAAAGTTTACTTGATTGATGAAGTGCACATGTTGTCCGGGCATAGTTTCAATGCCTTGTTGAAAACTCTTGAAGAGCCTCCTGCCCACGTAAAGTTCTTGTTGGCTACCACGGATCCGCAGAAAATTCCCGTTACCGTGCTTTCCCGGTGTTTACAGTTTAATCTTAAACGATTGCTGCCAGACCGAATCAGCGCTCAAATGGACTTGATCCTTCAACAGGAACATATCGACTCAGAGTCTGCGGCACTAAGATTATTAGCGCGAGCAGCCGATGGCAGTATGCGCGATGGTTTGAGTTTGCTGGATCAGGCCATCGTGTATGGTAATGGCAAAGTGCTTGCCGAGGATGTTCAGACTATGCTGGGTACCGTCGCCCGGCAACCGGTTGAGGAAATTCTGAAGGCCTTGGCTAACGGTGATGCCAAGGCAATTCTTGCGATTATTGACGAAATTGCTACCATTCAGGCGGATTTTGGCGACGTACTGCAGCAAATTTTGCAAGTTCTGCATCGTATAGCGATAGTTCAACAAATACCTTCGGCCGCTGTTTTGGATTATGATGCCGATATGATTGCAGCGTTGGCTAGGCAGTTTACACCGGAGGATGTACAGCTTTATTATCAGATTGGGTTAATTGGACAAAAGGATCTGGATTTGGCACCCGATCCTAAATGCGGATTTGAAATGATCATGTTACGCATGCTGACGTTTAAACCAGTTCGTCCTCCTGCCAATCAAGCCGTGCGGCCCCCTTCCGATCAATCAGATCGTAAAAAACCATCGCCTGCCATGACTGAAAAAATCGCGGCGAGAGCTCAACAGTCCGATGTGCAGTGGTCCGACATGATAGCCGCAATGGATATAAAAGGGCTAACCAAGGAACTGGCCAATAATTGTGTGCTGAAAAATATTGATGAAAAGGTTTGCACCTTGGTCTTGGACCCTGGTCTTAATCATTTAATTACCAGTCGAGCGCAAGAAAATTTACAAAGAGCCTTGCAAACGTATCAAGGAGCTTCGCTAAAATTAACGATCATTTCTGAAAAACCGACTGCCGATACGCCGGCGGCATTGGTTACTAAAGAGCGCGAAGACAGACAACAGGCAGCGATTGATGCCATTCATTCAGATGAAACAATTCAGGCCTTAAAAGAACAGTTTGGTGCCCGGATAATTCCCGGGACCATAGAGCCTGTTTAACATAAAGTGGAGATAAAATAATGAAAAATGCATTGGGCAATATCATGCAGCAAGCTCAAAAAATGCAGGATGACTTTAAGCGGGCACAGGAAGAACTGGCTAATATGCAGGTTTTGGGCGAATCTGGCGGCGGTTTAGTCACCATTGTAATGACCGGTAAACGAGAGGCCAGAAAAGTGACGATAGACAGTTCCCTGGTGGGTGAAGATAAGGATATGCTGGAAGATTTGGTTGCCGCAGCGATAAATGATGCGGTCAATAAGGTCGCTAAAATGAAAAAGGAAAAAATGTCCAGTATTACGGCCGGATTGCCTTTGCCTCCTGGATTCCAAATGCCATTTTGATATGCATAAAAAGGGTTTGTTGGGAGAATTGATACAAAGTTTATGCTGTCTTCCGGGCGTGGGGCCGAAATCGGCTCAGCGCATGGCGTTTCATCTGCTGCAGCGAGATCGCAATCGAGGTAAACTGCTGGCGGATACCCTGTTAAGGGCCATTGATGACATCGGTTATTGCCAGCATTGCCGAACACTCACAGAAGAAGATCTGTGTGGAATTTGTGCCAATGATTCACGCGACCATTCGATTGTTTGCATTGTTGAAAGCCCCGCAGATGTCTGGGTTATTGATCAGGCTACGATTTTTAGAGGACAATATTTTGTCCTGCATGGGCGGTTATCGCCGTTAGATGGTTTGGGGCCTGATGAGCTCGGTCTGGATTTGTTGGAGCAACGCCTAGCCAGCGGTTCTATTAAGGAACTGATCCTGGCAACAAATTCAACGGTAGAAGGAGAGGCAACCGCTTATTTTATTGGCGAGTTGGCCAAAAAACATCAGGTGTCGGCCAGTCGAATTGCTCATGGGGTACCGATGGGCGGCGAGCTGGAATTCATTGATAGTGGCACACTGTCTCATGCATTCAATGGTCGTAAGGTCATTTAGTCGGAGTTAAGAAATGGCAGATTGTTTATTTTGTAAAATGGTGGCTGGTGACATCAAGCCCAACGTGGTGTTCGAGGATGAAAACGTCTTGGCATTCAGGGATATCAATCCGCAGGCGCCTGTACATATTCTTGTCATCCCCAAACGCCACATCGCTACATTAAATGATTTGGATGATCAGCAAATAGCCGGACAATTAGTGTTAACGGCTACGCGACTTGCCAATCAAGAAGGCTTGGCAGAGGGTGGCTACAGAACCGTGTTCAACTGCAATCAACATGGCGGTCAGGCTGTTTATCATGTGCATCTTCATTTGTTGGGTGGTCGGCAAATGAGCTGGCCGCCTGGTTAGAGTTTTAAGAGTATGGTGTGGATGGTGGAAGGCTGCTGAGAGAATCAATACGTTTACAGTCGCCACACTAGCAAAGTGGAGTGATGCAAATCATCAACAACGACCGTTTCAACAGGTGATCGACCCGGAACACAAAATGTACTGCTAATAAACACAGAGCCTGGTCGCATTTCAGCCTGGGCTTTGAGCCATAGTCGCTCCATCGGTGCGGGTGAGAGATATGCAAACACCACATCATAGCGTCCCAGATTGCACTCCCACAAATTCCCCCATAAAACTCGGCATTGGTAATAGCCGCCCAGCCTTATTCGCAGCCAACTCCACAAGAAGGGTAGTGGGGCTGATTCTACGCCGCAATAGCTTCCATCAGGCCGGATGATGGCAAGATGAGTTAAGACTCCGCCTAAGCCCGAGCCGATGTCGATAAAGCTGAAATTTTTACCGGGTACAGCATCCGGAAGATAGCATTCCAATGCGCACCAAATCTTGTTGCTTGATAAATAGAGAGGCACCTGTGTGCGGTAGGTATTCCAGAAAACCAGTAAAAAAATGAGAAACGCGATCAGATAATATTTGGGGTGGAGATTGACAGCGAGTGCGGCAACAAGCGTTGGGGCAAAAAGGAATTGTATGATCAACCACCAGCGTGCCTGCTTGGCAATGGAGCTAAGGCAGGCCGCAATCAAGCCACAAGTGAAGGCAAATGCTGTCGGTGTGGGTTTAAGTACAAGAATGTGCAGGCTCAACAGCGTCAGAGCAAATGCACTTAACTGCAGGAGCAATGCTTTAATGGCGGGTGGAAATCGAATAGGGCGCTTTATAGTCAAGGGTATTTTGTGGTAATGGATCTACCTGTTTTCTTGTTAGCGGGGCCCAAATAATATTTTAGGGCCCCGCCGGTTGATCAATTCGCTAGCAATCCATGTGGAATCTATGTTTTATTGTCGCATTCAGGTTCTCAAGCCCTCGTGAATAAAGTGCAGGATTATATGGAGCGTCCCGAAGTCATTGTTCATATTGATTTTGCTGTCTTCATTGGGCAATTTGAGACTTGTATGCCCATCCTCGTTGAAAGTGAATTCGCCAATATGAACTTGTTTGGGTTCAGGGAATTCTTTCTTGATAAAACATTTTACATTGCCGACTAGACTTCCGGTGCTTGTGAGCGCTGTTGAGAATACAAAAGAAGTTGTGCGATCTGCGAATACAGTGGTGAAAACTCCTTTGTCAAGATGTTGCAGTGATACAGTGATATTGTTGTTGGCAACGGAGGGTGTTTCGATACAGTGTTTGATGAAATTTGCAAATTCTTTAAATTTATCTGTTAATACAATATGTTGTTGCGATATTTTATCAAGGCTGTTGTGCAGATGTTTTGAATATGGCATGTTGACTCCCTAAAACAATTTCTAGTTATTTGAGGCGCTCACTATAAGCGTTAGTTATGGTGTTCGCAAGCAGTGATTGGTGGGTTGGAAATTTCGAAAATGTTGATCTTTATTGATGCCGGCTTATTGAAAACGGGTTATTAATCTTCGTGCAGAAGTATGGCTATTTCAGTCGCGGTTTTATCGCGGATTTTAAATGCTCGCATTTCCAGAACTCCTTTTGTATTGAGGGAGATAATTAAATAAAACGCATTAGGGTAAGCGGCAAGTTCCAGGTCTGTACTTGAGGGTATGGCGGGAGCTGTAGGATGCGAATGATAGATGGCGAATAACTCTTCATTGGCTTCGCGCATTTTTTTCATGGCAGTAATCTGTTGTCCGGGATCGAATAAAAAACGCTGTCCCGGCTGGTCAGCAATGTTCTGGACAGGATAGCAGTTGGTCGGTAAACCATTTTTACCCCCGAGAAGGCCGCATATCTCAAGGTCAGTTGACAATTGTGCGAGATGCAGCAGCTGATTGGTTAGTTTTCTGGAAATGTGAAGTTCTTTTTGGCACATAGTGATGGCTTTGAAGGTAATTGATGGTTAAAGGTCAAAAGTTCCATGGTTTAGTTTGAGCCTGGTTTTTGCCCATAGGTGACTCTGGGTTGCCCGGATAAATCGGTAAACGTTTTGATGTTTTTGTAATGGCACTCTTCAAAGATCGATGTAACCGATTGTTGCTGATCGTAACCGTGCTCAATCAAGAGATGCCCGTCGGGTTCTAGATAGTGGCGCGCGTTGTCAGCGAGGATTCTAATGGCGCTCAGTCCATTTTCCATTGCGCATAACGCCGAATACGGTTCAAAGCGTAAATCACCTTGTTGTAGGTGGGCGTCATTTTCAGCAATATAGGGCGGATTGCTGACGACTAATGTAAATGACCCGGATGGAATGGATGCAAACCAATCACTCAAATAAAACTGAATGTTACTGATATCATGCTTCATGGCGTTGCGTTCAGCAATGCGCAATGCAGAACTGCTGCTATCCGATGCGCTGACATGGCTGGCAGGTCGTTCCGCCGCCAATGTGATGGCAATATTGCCGGAGCCGGTTCCCAAGTCAAGAATATTAAGCGCTTGGTTTAAAGGAATTAAGTTTAAACTGAGCTCAACCAGTAATTCGGTATCCGGTCTGGGTATCAATACATCAGGCGTGACATCAAAGTCTCGTGACCAAAATTCACGAACGCCGCTTATGTAGGCAATGGGGGTGCCTTGCTGTCGATCTTTCAGCAGAGCCAGAAAACGCTGTTGTTGGTCTGAAGGTATCAGTTTGTCGGGCCACGCCCGCAGCGAGGAGCGAGTGGTATCAAGTGCCAGACACAATAAAACTTCGGCATCCAGTAGGGCGGATTCAGAAATAGCTTCCAGCGAACGCACTGCAACATTGAGCATTGTTTTAATGCTCTGCGTCAATTTAATCTTCTCCCAGTTGTGTCAGCAGTTCGGCCTGATGCTCGCTGATCAGCGGCTGAACAACTTGCTGCAAACCGCCTTCCATGATGTCGGCCAGCTTATACAAGGTTAGGTTGATCCGATGATCGGTCAAGCGGCCTTGAGGAAAATTATACGTGCGAATGCGCTCCGAGCGATCACCACTGCCAACCTGCAGTTTTCGATTAGCGGATTGCTCGGCATGATGTTTTTCCTGTTCTGCCGACAATAAACGCGACTGTAATAAAGACATCGCACGGGCCCGGTTTTTATGCTGTGACCGCTCATCCTGACATTCAACTACAACTCCGGTTGGAATATGGGTGATACGAATCGCCGATTCGGTTTTATTGACATGCTGTCCACCAGCGCCGGAGGCTCTGTAGGTGTCCACTTTAAGGTCTGCCGGGTTGATATCGATGGCATCCACTTCGTCAACTTCCGGCATAATCGCTACCGTACACGCTGATGTGTGGATGCGACCTTGGGATTCGGTGTCCGGAACCCGTTGGACGCGGTGAGTGCCGGACTCAAATTTCAGTTGAGAATACACATCACGCCCTGAAACTCGCAAAATGACTTCCTTGTAACCACCATGCTCTCCAGGGCTTTCGCTAATGATTTCTGTCTGCCAGCCATTTTTTTCAGCATAGCGCTGATACATTCGGGACAGGTCGCCGGAGAAAAGGGCGGCTTCATCGCCTCCTGTACCGGCACGGATTTCCAGAAATATGTTGCGATTATCATTCGGGTCTTTCGGGAGTAGCAGTACTTGCAGTTCGTGTTCAAGTGCAGCCAGCAGATTTTCTGCATCAGTAACTTCTTCTTTCGCCAGTTCCCTTAATTCCGGATCGCTGTCATTCGCCATCTCCGTGGCTGAATTCAGTGTTTCTGAAGCTTGCTGGAAGCGCTTGTAACAGTCAACCAGTGGATTGACTTGGGCGTATTCCTGACTTAAGGATCGGAATTTGTTTTGGTTGTTTTGTACTTCGGGCTCGGATAGTAGGGCGGCGATTTCGTCGAAACGCTCGCACAAATTTTCCAGTCGCTGTTGAATAGAATGTTTCATTGAGATTTTGTTAGTTTAAAGAGTTCACATGCGGCAGCTATTAAATCATGTCTCTCGTTTTCGGCTGCTTCTCTGATTTGTACGCTGGGTGTATGAATCAATTTGTTGGTCAGGCTAAATGCCAATTTATTCAGGGCTTCTTCGGCAGGGAGACCATTTTTAAGCAATGCCAAGGTTTTTTGTAATGCTTCATCGCGCTGAAGTTCTGCCTGCAGGCGATAATCCCGAATGGTTGATTGGGCGCTTTGGGCGCGTAGCCAGGCTAAAAAATAATTGACTTGCGTGTCGATTATTTCTTCGGCTTGTTCGGCTGCTTGACGGCGTGAGTTCATGTTCTGGTTGACGGTGTGTTGCAAGTCGTCGACGGTGTAAAGATAGACATCGCGAAGTTGTTCGACTTCGGCTTCTATGTCTCTTGGTACAGCGAGGTCCACCATAAAAATGGGTTTGTGTTTGCGCTTTTTTAAGGCGCTTTCAACGCGGCCTTTACCCAGAATCGGTAGTGGGCTGGCTGTTGAGGAAATGACGATGTCGGCTTCGGCCAAGTGGGTAGGGAGTTCGGCAAGTGTTATGGCAAAACCGTTAAACTGGGTGGCCAGGGCGTGAGCTTTGTCATAAGTACGGTTGGCGATGATGATACGGCCAATCCCTTGGTGAGTAAGGTGACGGGCTGTCAGTTCTATGGTTTCGCCGGCGCCAATGAGCAAGGCGGTTTGTTCGCTGAGTTTATCAAAGATTTGTTGCGCGAGTTGAACGGCTGCGAAAGCCACAGAAACCGGACTGGAGCCAATCGCCGTATCGGTACGCACTTTTTTGGCTGCAGAAAACGTATGTTGAAAAAGTTTGCCTAACTGTTTACCTAATGTCCCCGCATCGCAAGCTGCCTGGTATGCGGTTTTCATTTGGCCAAGTATTTGCGGCTCACCCAGGATCATGGAATCTAAACCGCAAGCGACTCGGAACATGTGACGAATTAATTGGCTATCCTTGTGACAGTACAGGTAGGGTGTCAGATCAGCACTGTCGATGTTTTTGCATTGCACAACCCAGTCGATAAGAATTTGTTGGTTGGCCGTCGTTGCCGTACAGTAGAATTCGGTTCGATTGCAGGTTGAAAGAATCGCGGCCTCACTGATTTCCTTGACATGCCAGAGTTCTTGTAACGACGATTCCAGAACCTCAGCAGGAAATGCTAGGCGCTCTCGAATGGAAACAGGTGCGGTGTTGTAGTTAATGCCTACAGCAAGTAGTGTCATGATGCTAATGGAAATCTAATCGATGTGATTGTGTTTATAGCTAAGGTATGGCTAATCTTGCGCTACGTTGTTTTCCGTGATTAACGGCTTAGGTAGCGAGGCCCGGATGTCATTTGATACAAATACAAGTATATTATGTCGCTGTATTCTAAGAAATAGAATAATTTTATCCATATCGGGTAAACAGCAGTCTTAAACAACTGGTTTTTCTGATAATCTA
This sequence comes from Methylococcaceae bacterium, assembly GCA_013140705.1. Taxonomy (GTDB): domain Bacteria; phylum Pseudomonadota; class Gammaproteobacteria; order Methylococcales; family Methylomonadaceae; genus JABFSH01. Next base: position 2,675 of record JABFSH010000016.1, on the reverse strand, counting down.
TAGGGTAGTATGTTTTGTCTAATTTAAAGGATGGTGTGTGTGTTTTTTAGACTGTTTTCAGTGATAGCTCTTGTTTTGCTAAGTGGTTGCGCCAGTTCGCCCGAAAGTAAAAAGCCGATTGAGTCTGTTAAAGTGACAGGGTTAAAGGGAAAAGCTCAGCAAGATGATGTCAAAACAGCCATTGATCCCGATGTGCTTTTCATGTTGTTAACGGCCGAGATTGCCGGGCAAAGAGGGCAGTACGATGTGGCCTTGGAAGGTTACATGGAGGCGGCAAAACGGGTGGATGATCCCAGGTTTGCTGAACGAGCGGCCATGATTGCCATGTACATGAAGGATGGTGGTAAAACCAACGAGGCTGTGTCTTTATGGTTAAAGCAGGATTCCGAAAATATCACGGCAAGAAAGATTGCAGCCATTTCCGCACTTAAAGCCAATAATATTGCTCTCGCTACCGATCACTTGAATACGTTGTTAAGGGTCGATCCTGCTGGTTTTGAGGCTTCGGTGATTGAAATTGCAAATGCCATGCAAAAGGAAGGTAAGTTGGCCGTTGTCAGTGAAGTGCTTAATGCCATAGCGGTTAAAAATCCTGATAAAGCAGTGGTTTTTTATATTCAGTCAATTCTTGCTATGCAGGAGAAAGATCAGGGATTGGCTGAAATAGCCATTCAGAGGGCTTTAAAAGTTCATCCTGATTGGGACAAGGCATTAATATTTCATGCGCAAATAGCGGCAATGGCAGGAGATTTTGGTAAAGCCAAAAGGATATTAAAAGGCGCCATAATCAAATATCCGGAAAACACCAAAATAAAAAAAATGCTTGCTCAGGTGTTAATCAAGTCAGAAAACTTTGAAGAAGCGGGTGAGGTATATCAGAGCATTATTTCTGCTGATTCCAAGGATAATGAAAGCCAGTTTGCTCTGGGATTGGTTTATCTGCAACTCGACAAGGATGGCAAGGCTGAAGATAGTTTTAAAAAGTTGCTTGAGTATGCTGACTGGAAAGATCGGTCAAGTTTCTATTTGGGAAAAATTGAAGAAAAAAAAGGTAACAATGACAAGGCCCTGGTTTGGTATGACAAGGTTGCTAACGGGCCTTTTGCTTTTGAAGCGTCAATAAATGCAATATCGCTGCTGGTAAAAAATAAGCAGTTCATCGAGGCTGAATCCAGATTTGGTAATTTGGAAAGCCAGTTTCCAAAACAAAAGCTGCGGATATTGTTGTTGCAGGCGGAATTATACAGTCAGCAAAAACTCTATCAAAAGGCTTTTGATTTTTTAACCAAGGCCATGATTGATTTGCCGGATCAAAAAGAATTGTTGTATATGCGGGCATTGACGGCAGAGCGTATCGGAAAGCTGGATGTGCTGGAAGCAGATCTTAAGAAGATTTTGCAAAAAAATCCCGATAATGCGGAAGCATTGAATGCATTGGGATATACCCTATTGGACACGCCTGGCCGTTACCGGGAGGCGGAAAAATATCTGACTCATGCGCTTAAGTTGCAGCCAGATGAGGCGGTGATCATGGATAGCTATGGATGGCTTCAATTCAGATTAGGCAATTCGGTGAAGGCGCTTGAGTATCTTCAAAAGGCTTATTCCAAGCAGCAGGAGAATGAAATAGCAGCTCACCTTGCTGAGGTGTTGTGGGCTTTGGGGAAGAGGGATGAAGCAAAAAAGATATTTTTCAAAGCCTTTAGAGAAGCCCCGGAAGATGAGTATTTATTGGATTTTCAGCAAAGAGTGCTGAATAGCGCTGAATAATGCGTTTACCGATTAAAAGTCACTGGGTTATCGGAATTATAGTCGCGTGTCTGATTACTGCATGCTCTTCTGTAGATGTGAAGCCTGACACCACTTATTCGGTGCAAGCCAGACAGAAGTTTTATGAATTGGAGCAGTGGTCATTTGAAGGCAGGTTGGCGATAACCGGTCAAAGTGACTCGTGGTCAGCCAATATGAACTGGATTCACACGCCTGCCCAGGAAAACATGAAGCTATCAGGACCTTTGGGTCAGGGTGCGACGCATATTCGTTTAACAAAAGAGCAGGTTACTATTGATCGCGGGGATGGAAACCCGCAAACATCCGTGCAGCCGGAAGAGTTTGTCAACCAGCAAGTGGGGATTTTAGTTCCACTTCAATCGTTACGGTATTGGGTGGTTGGATTGCCCGAGCCATCGCAAGAGTTTATTGAAACAATAGATGGATTCAATCAAGAAGGGTGGCTTGTCTCCTACAAAGAGATGCAGGCAACTAACGGTGAATTGATGCCTCGTAAAATTTCAGTGAGTAATTCGCAAGCCAAACTAAAGTTGATCGTAGACCAATGGATTTTCAATAATGCAATTAAAAATTAATCAATTGGCGTGGTCGGAAAAATGGCCTGCTCCAGCAAAACTAAATTTAATGCTGCGGATCGTTGGACAAAGACCCGATGGATATCATTTATTACAAACGGTATTCCAGTTTGTTGACTTGTGTGACTGGATAACGTTTCATCCAGTTGATGACGGGCGAGTCTATTTAAAGCGACCCATTGCCGGGATTGTTGAATCTGATGAGTTGACAATAAGAGCAGCAAATTTGCTAAAGCTTGAGACGGGATCTCAGCAAGGTGTGTGTATAGAAATTGAAAAAAATTTGCCAATGGGGGGGGGGCTTGGGGG
>JABFSH010000022.1 GCA_013140705.1 Methylococcaceae bacterium | reverse complement strand
CCATTGATTTTAAAGGAGTTTTTCGAAACAAAAGCCGCGTGCAACAAAAATTCAATGACTTAGAGAGACTGGAGTCACGAAGATGGGTTAGGTTATCGGATGTATTTCAGAAGTTGGGTACTAGTCACATTCTACTGGGCACGGGAAGTTCTCATGCTCAAAGAGAAATGCCAATGACCCCTGGTCTACATGACTACTTTAATATATTAAAGACGGTAATTGCAGACACAAACGTACCATCAGTCGGAGGAAATATTCAGTATGGGCAATTCAAGGATAATCGATTTATTGTCCATGGCGTATACGACTTTGGCCCTCCTGTACACTACTGGAAAAGCGTTCTCGACCTGAATAGCAAAGAATTCATGAATAACGCGTCTGGTTTCATTCCAGGAATCCCTTATATTGATCCAGAAAGTACGATACGTGGTTAACGAACTTCAATCATTGGATGTCCGCTTTAATATTCACAAAGCGTCCTTGATCAACATTATCTTAAGAGACCGCTTTTGGCCGATCTTCCTAAATTGGTTGATATGAGCCACAGTCCGGCTTGGAGACACGCCTATAAAAATCTGTATATGTTTGAAAAACTGAGATAAATTATTTTCTATGTAAATTTAGTGAAATCTGTCTAACGCATGGTTTCGTGATTTTGACCAACGTTGAAGATTCAAAAGTTGGACTCTTAGTTGTCACTGTCAACTGGGTTCAGCCAGGATTGACCGGACTGTTTCTATTGTCATCATAAGCGTCATCGGCTGCAAAGGTGATTCCACGAAACCACGGGACAAATAGAATTGCTTTGCCTGGTCATTTAGGGCGTGAACCAGTATGGCGAAAACGCCGGCGTTGCCAGAGACATTGACAGCCCGAATCATCGCATCCCGCAACAATGCTTGGCCGATGCCCTTATTGTGGTAACGCTTATCTACGGCAAGCCTGCCCAACAGGAGAACCGGCATCGGGTCGGGCATGTTGCGCCGCATCGCTTTTGGGGCGGCCTCATGGCTGATGGCTCCGGCTGATAAGCTGTAGTAGCCGATGGCTGTGTTTCCATTACAAAGCACGAAACAACGTGAAGCTCCGACTAAATGGTTTTTTAGCGCCCGTTTCTTTAGCCATTCATTGAGGGACAATTCGCCGCTGTCCAAATCTGTCAGCCCAATATCCGCCGTTATCGGTGATGGCGGCCTTAGATTGAATGTTGTCATTTCTCCCAGGGCGCTTTAGTCTTTAGTAATCGGCGTAATTTGTCAGTGGGTGGCAAGGGTTGGTCGAGCAACACCTGAAATTTAGCAAATGTCCCAGCATCGACGGAGAAAAAAGCTTGGTCGAGCAGCACGTCTTCCGCTTCCCGGCAGGCGGCCTCAAGCATAAACTCTGAGCGGCTGCGGCCTAACCGGTTTGCTGCTTGGTCGATGAGATCACGCTGCTTAGCTTTCGCACGGATATTGATGGAAACCGCTTCTTTGGGTTGAATTTGTGGCATAGTTTTACTCCAATGTGCACCAGTTAATAATACATATCTGTATAGAACATTGCAATACATAATAATGCAAAACCGACCAGACAAATACTTTAAGGGTTAACAACGCCTATTGCTGTTTGGAAGGAATAAAGGGGATGTAGCCTTGCTCAAAGGCCAGCTCTTGAAGCTCAATGGGTGCCTGGCGTATATCAACTACAATCCCATCGACTTGTAACATCCACACCATTGGATTGTCGATGAGCTGGCTGGGCAAAGACCATTCTGGCGACATTGGCCCCATGACAAGCATGTCCCTTATTCCCTTTGACTTGTTTTGGCCAGTGCTCATGGCAATGCCAAAATACTCACAGATAGTTTTTGATTTGCAATGCGGCGATTGGGACGGGTCGTCCAGAAAATTAACATGACCAACGGCGTGGATCACACCTGCAGCCCAAACATTTTCTTTTCCCTTTAATAAAGGTGACGGTCGCTTTCTTGCCAAGGCACCAATAGCTTTATGGATCAATTGAAGGTATTCGTCATTGAGATGTTTTTTGCTGAAAGCGTCAGTAAGCACAGTGAGGGCAAAATATTTTTCTGACAGGGCTTTTGGCACTTTTACGGAAGTTGACATGGCGCAATTCTTAAACTTTTAGGGGCATCCCAATAGTGTAATTGAAATTAATGCCAGACCGCTATATCCGGGATATGAGAAAATGTCGTATGAAGCTGATTGCTTATACTCTATACCGGCCATTCAGCAATTTCATTTATTGCTCTTGTCCGAAGGGGAGAGTCCGACCCCTTTCAGACTTAGAGCTACATAAAAGGTATGACTATAATTTGGTGCTAAGCGGACGTCCAATCAATTTTTGTGTATGATTCCGAGCCACTAACTTCGTCGTGTAGTTATTTTGGATACAATCACCATAGAAAAACGCAGCGAAATCATGAGCAAGGTCCGGAGCAAAAACACGTCTCCAGAGCTTGCTGTGCGCAAGTTAATTTTCTCCCTCGGCTACCGCTACCGCTTGTACGCCAAAAACCTGCCCGGCAAGCCGGACTTGGTTTTTTCAGGCCGGAAGAAAGTCATCTTCGTACATGGGTGCTTTTGGCACGGGCACGACTGTAAGCGGGGTAGTGTACCTGCGACCAACAAAGAATTTTGGCTTCCTAAGCTGCAAAAGAATAAAGTACGCGATGCGGAAACGCTCAGCCGGCTAGACAATATAGGTTGGAAAGCCTTGGTTATTTGGCAATGTCAACTGAAAGATAAAGATGCTTTAAAAACAGCAATAGTCAATTTTTTAAATACTTAGTCGTATTATTACACGCCATTATTAAGGAATAACAAATGACGGAATTCGCTTTTAAAATCGATTTAAACGTGCTTAATCATTTAGGCTTGGGGTTATACAGCAGCACACCAGCTGTTTTAACGGAAATTATCGCCAACGCTTACGACGCCGAAGCCACGGAGGTGACTATTTCAATCGATAAAACCCAGCATATCATTACCATTACTGACAATGGCCACGGCATGTCGGAAGACGACTTACAAAACAAATTTTTGAATGTCGGTTACGCAAGGCGGAATTTTTCCAACTATACGTTTACCGGAAAACGACGCGTTATGGGCAGGAAAGGCATAGGGAAATTGGCCATGTTCTCTTTAGCCGATGTGGTTAATATTTCGACGAGGCAAGACGGGAAAGAAGCTTTAGGGGTTTCAGTAAACGTGCCGGATTTAAAAAATACCATTAATAAACACCAAGAATATAAGCTTAATTCTGTAACACCTTCCAATAAACTAAACGGCTCTCACGGCACAGTGATCGAACTGTCGGAATTAAATAAGACAACCACCTCGGCAACTGAGTCAAATTTAAAACTTAGGTTGGCTCGACGTTTCAGCATTATCGGAAATAATGCTGCGTTACCTTTCAATATTTATATTGATGGTGAAAAAGTCACATTAGCCGACCGTGGGTTCCATGAGGACGTGCAATTTTTCTGGAGTTTCGACGGAACCGAGGCGGACGAGAATTTAAGACTATGTAAGAATCTCGCCGTCGATAAAGATACGAAAGTGCAAAGAGTGATGCAGCTTGACTCTTCCGTTACCAGCGATGCCGAGTTGTCGCTTCGCGGGTATATCGCTTCGGTTACCAAACCGAAACAGCTGAAAGAAAAAGAAACCAACATCAACCAAATATCCATTTTTGCCAATGGACGTGTTTTTCAGGAAGACGTGTTGCCGATATTGAGCAACAGCGACCACTTCAACAGCTATTTGGTCGGCGAAATTCATGCCGATTTTTTGGACCAGGACGACGTGGATAGGGCGACGGCTAGCCGGGAAGCGATCAAACAAAACGACCCGAAATTTATGGGTTTGATCAGTCATTTACGAACCCAAATGCAAAAAGTGGCCAGCGCATGGGACGAATGGCGCAAGGCCTTGGGATACGAGAACCTGCCGGATAAAAATCCTTTTGTCGAAGAGTGGCTTAATACATTAATAGACAAGAAAGATAGAAAGTCTGCGGAAAAGTTGATTATGAGTGTTTACAACAACCAATTTTCATCTGATCAGAAACAAAATGACGAGTACAAAAAGGATTTGTATAGAAGCACGATTATCGGTTTTGAGAAGCTTAAAGCCAAAAAGCAATTAGCAAAGCTGGAAACTATAAGCAGCGTAACCAGTCCTGAATTTCAGGCTATATTTCAGTCACTAGACGATATGGAGGAAACCTATTATTGGGATATAACCAATAATCGCCTTCATATAATTGAAAAATTTCAAAAAATTGTGGATGATAAAGAACTTGAAAAAGTCGCACAAGAGTATTTATTCCAACACCTTTGGTTGCTTGATCCTACGTGGGATAGGATTAAGAGCCCTGCCGTAATGGAAGTGACGTTAACAGACTATTTGAAGAAAAAATGTCCTGATTCAACTGGAGCCAGACTTGACATAGCTTATCGAAACAGCGCCGGACGCCAGATAATTATAGAGTTAAAGAGGCCCGGTAAAACAAATATAAAATTCCACGACTTGTTGGAACAGGCGGACAAATATAACACGGCTATTACAGAATATTTGAAAGCACACCCCGACATTTATAGCGGTTCCGGCCTAGCGCCGATTGACATATGCTTGCTTTTGGAAGAAGACATTATCAAAGAGGAAAAACACAGAAGAATGTTGAATGAAGCTCAAGCAAGAATAATTACATATTCAGGTTTGATCCATAATGCAAAGCGAATATATCAAGAGTATTTATGGGCACATCAGGAAGCCTCAAAAATAGAACAGTTGGTACAAAAAATCTAATTCAATGATTCCAAATGCTTCAAAATCACTTCGCCTTGTTGCCGAATAAAGTCGGGCGGCAAGGCGTTCCCTATCATCAGTGCGGCGGAGTCTTTGCCTCTGCGTAGCGAAAAATAGTAATCTTTAGGGAAGGATTGCAGTAATGCGGCCTCCCTTAAGCTAATCGCTCTGTTTTCTTCCGGGTGCAAAAAGCGACCTTTCGACGGGTTGTGGCATCCGCCGGTTATGGTCGGCGATACGTCATCCCAACGCATTCTGCCGTACACGTCCCTAAATCCATTCGGATAACGCTTATGGCATTCCAACCAATATTCCTGCGGTAAATCCGATCTGCTACCGCCGTCTTTAGGGATTAATGAAATCATTTTATTGACTTTCTCAGACCGGTTGTCCGCTAGATCGTGCAGCGGATCACCGCTATCGCCTGCTTTCGGTAACCAGGCGATAGCCTCCTTTACCGTGACTTTAGTTTTAACTGGTTTCGGTTGTTCGACCGTGCCGAATCGGCTGGCCGTAAAAATCATGCGTTTGCGTCTTTGAGGGACACCGTAATCGGCAATATCGTCGATACGTAAATTTGAATCGCCGATCCGATAGCCTAAGTCTTCGAGTTGCGCGATTGCATCAGTCATTCTTGTGTCTTTCGCAAGCGCGGGGACGTTTTCCATCATTATACATGTGGGCAGGAATACTTTTACCCAGCGAACGAATTCGAAAACTAGGTCGTTACGTCGATCATCTACACTCGACTTTTTGTTTCTAGTTCTCAGCGATGAGAAACCTTGGCAAGGCGGACAGCCAGCCAGTAAGGATAATTCGCCGGACTTCAATCCCAACGCCGACATGACTTCAGCTGGCGATAGGTTGCAAATATCGTCTTCCAGTAATAGGGTTCTTTTGTGATTGTGTCGGTAGGTTTCGGCTGCAATGTCGAGCAGTTCAACACCCGCAAGCACACGAAAACCGGCTTGTTCAAGCCCGCATGTCAGCCCTCCGGCACCGCAAAATAAATCGATTGCTGTATAATTTTTCATAACTTATATTGTAGTTGCACCTAAGGGGTCTTGCAATTACGCATCCAGCTCAACTGGCTGGCGGGTATCCATTCAAATGCTGTCATTCGCGTCCATAACGCATCCGTCCACAATTTGGCCGGTCAGAGCCATTCAGATACCCTAATCTCTTCAAGCCAACTGGAAACTTTTGGGTGTTGATAGGTGGAAAATTTTCGGTGTTGATTGACAGATTGTTTGTCGAGGCTCTTCGGAAAAATCTATGACCGGTCGGTTAGCGTATTTCGCGACATTGATAATTCTTTGTTCTCTCAATGTCCGGTTTCAAGAATAGTTAGATTTGTGGCCAGCCCTCATTTTTTAACCTAAGCATTTTTTGATGCTTGCTTTCCACGAATATAAAATATGTCGTGCCCATCAGTAAAACAGCTTAAATTCGAATTATCTCTATATCCATAAAAAGGAGCTTTTTGAGCTGTTTTTCAATAAATGAAGCAAAATAATGATAATATTGTCAAGTATAGGTGACAATAAATAAACATAAGTGCTAATATTGGCTTATGAAAGTATCAAAAGAAGAATTAATTGCCGTTTTAGCACAATTCAATCCCTGGTGGCGAGGCGAACCTATTGCAGACCTGCCGAAATGGAAAAGGGCTGCTTGGCGTGAATTAAATAACTGGGTAAGCAATCCGCCAACACATCGGGCTATTTTATTGTCCGGCGCACGGCAAGTCGGCAAAACTACACTGATTCAACAGCAGATTGATACACTACTCAATCAAGGTATTTCGCCAGGTAACATTCTTTATGCCACGTTCGACCACCCTCTGCTAAAGCTTGCTGGGATTGAGGCTGTCCTGGAAGCTTGGCGTGAGCGGGAACCGCGTATTGATGGTTCCGAATATATATTCCTTGATGAAGCACAGTTTATTCGTGATTGGGGCACTTGGGTCAAACATCAGATTGATTTTAATAAACAGCGTCGTATCATCTTTACTGGCTCAGCAATGCCATTGGTTGAAGCGGAACAAGAATCAGGTGTGGGTCGGTGGCATACCATACGTCTCACTACGCTATCGTTTTACGAATACCTACAAATCAAACATCTGCAATTACCAGCATTGCCCCCGCTTAAAAGTCTGACCGAGCTTTTTGATTGGTCACAGGCACAGTTTTACCGTACGCAAGAAATTGCTGCCCCTTACGTTGGGCACTTCCACGAATATCTGATACGCGGCGGCTTCCCGCAAACTGCTCAGGTTGAAAGTATTACCCAAGCTCAACGACTGCTCCGTGAAGATATTATCGATAAGGTGCTTAAACGTGATATGACTGCGCTGTTTGGGGTGCGCCGGATATTGGATCTAGAACACACTTTCCTTTATCTGTGTATGCATGACGGCGGGTTACTCAATATCTCCGATTTATCGAGCAACCTTGAAGTCAAACGCCCTACAGCCCAACACTTCATCGAATTGCTGGAGGCGTGTCATCTCATTTACCGATTGCCTCCGTTTGGTTATGGCAAAGATGTCCTCAAAGGGCGTTTCAAAATTTATCTGGCTGATGCGGCGATTGCACCTGCCGTAATGCTTAAGGGTAAAAGTATCATCGATGACCCTGCCGCATTGGGTGTTGCTACTGAAACAGCAGTGTTTAAGCACTTGTTCGCACGTTACTATGCTCAGAATGTTCGGTTTACCTATTGGCGAGGGAAACAAGACCGCGAAGTCGATTTAGTGGCGGAAGTCGGTGGTCAGTTTATTCCGTTCGAGGTTAAGTACCGAGCCCAACATACTGGAGTTCGTGAATTGAAAGGGCTAATTGAGTTGTGTGAGCAAAAAAAAATTGCTAGAGGATATGTTGTCACCAAATCGCTCGACGACTTCGGTATGATGACCGGACTACCGGAAACCGTAGGAACCTCTACCCAAATTATGCGATTACCCGCGCCGCTTCTGTGCTACTGGATGGGGGCATCGGAATTAAATCAACCTGAACTGAATAACTGAACAGTATTTTTTTATAAAAAGTTAATTATTAAACTGCCGGAAAACATAAAATGAGATTGGTCGACATCGGTTCAGACGGCAATATTCCGACGAGCCATTAACACATAGTGTTATCGGTTAATCTTTGTATAAAGTTTCATGCACAATACTACTCTAAATGATAGATTCTTAGTTATTTTTATATATGAAACAAAGTCTTATATACGAATTCCGAGATTCTCCAAAGGAGACTGTGGCTCATATCAACCATTTATGTAATATCGGCCAAAACCGGGCGTTGGCGGTTGCCAGGAGCAGACATTGCCAAATGGTAGCAAAAGATCATGACGATTAAAGCAAACCCCTTAATTCTTAAGTTAATCATAACCATGATGAATAATACAAAATTGCCTTTTTCTGATTAATATCGATTTATGGCATGATTAGTTTAATGAATACGCCCTTCCGTCAGCTTGATCATATTAATTAAGCCGACTATTCTTAAACGAAGAAACAGAAACTAACCATATCTAATGAGCTGGCTAAGAAACTTGATATTCGGAAATGAGGCACCTAACAAACAGGAAACACAGCAACCACAACCGACCAAAGAAGACCCACAAGCCAAATATTTGCGTAACACCTTGGACTTTGCCAAGCAACAGCGCAAAGAGTTACGACATAAACAGAATGAACATGAGCGTTGGCAACATCACTATGGTTCGCTGCACATTGACGAACTTAAAAAGCTCTGTGGCACAGAATTTGAGGATTATCTTGCCAAGCTATTTAAAACTCAAGGTTATCTAGCCGAAAAAACGCCAATAACCGGCGACTACGGTGCAGACCTGATCCTGCATAAAGACCAGCAACGAATCGCCATCCAAGCTAAATGCTATACCGGCAGTGTCGGCGTAGCTGCCGTGCAGGAAGCATTATCCGGTATGGCTTATTATCGATGTCAAAGTGCTTGGGTCGTCACCACAGGCAATTACACAGCTAATGCCGTCGAACTCGCCAGACAATCCAATGTGCGACTGATTGGTAGTAAGGAACTTGGTAAACTCATCTTGCAGATGCAAGGTCAAACATCAAATCGACATGACTGATCAACTACCGATTATTACTGGAACCCGAGCAGTCAATACCACTGCAACACCATCAACCAGTTTGATCGGTCGCGGCTTAATTGCTATTCAGCGTAGAGAAGCTTGCATTGCGTCGACTGAAAAAAAAGACGTTGGTAGTTTGAAGCCCTCAATGTCCGCGCACAGCAGTTTTGAATCACTAGCGGATACATGGAATTCAAATGGCAGGCCTCCTAAAAGCTTGATAAATGGATTGCCCTTACTTAGTCTTATTTTCTGGGAATCTAGTGTCGGCGCAAAAGCAGATGGCATTAGCGAATCTCTACGTGATTTCCTAAATGCCTCGCTTGCAGAACAACCACCAAATTGGTATAGGGATCGACTGAACGAACGCCATCTCAACTCTTGTAAGCAGTGTGACGAAAGCTATAGACTTGAAAATCTTATGTTATGCACCCATTGCTATCAAACCTATTGCTATCGTTGTAAAGGTGGAAAATTTTCGGTGTTGATTGACAGATCAAGAAGCCATACGAAAACAAGCCAAATTCAAGGCTTTTTATAAAAAGCCAGAGGAATGTTTCGGAAACATGACGAAGAACGCGAACAATGGCTGCGTCCACGCTTACATACAAGCAAAAGCTAAATTTGAAACTTTATATCGTGATGGAAAGCTTTAAATAATTGATAAAACTGGGAAATTACAACACCAGCAGGTAAGAAATGACAACAAGCTTGTTTGAAAAATATAATATTCCCAGTGGATACTCTACCAACCCACTCAGTACATTAAGTTTCATATTGCGCAAAGCGGAGTTGGGCAAGCGCTTATCTAAATCGGAATGGCAATGGTTAAATAGTCAGAATTTACCTGAAGCCAGCCAGCTAATAGTAAGCCAAGAAAACTATAGAGAATCATTAGAGCTTGAAATTAAAAGGGAACTCAGAGAGTTACGTCTAAACAAATTTATTTATGCTTCATTCAAATTCCCTACCATACCTGCAATCGATTCGGATGATGCGTTCGTGTTTTACAAAGTGGGTAACCTGGAAGATCTTTCTGAAGACGAGGCAGCATGCAATTATCTTTTCTTGCAAATCCTACAACAGCTAGCCATAATGATTAAAATAACCATTTTAATCATTATGGAGCAAATACAATGGTCAGAATGCCTTCAACCGAAGCTAAAACTAATTTTGGCGCCTTACTCGATATGGCGCAGCGCAACCCGGTAACGATCGAGAAAAAAGGCCGCGCTGTCGCGGTCATGATATCTGAAAGCGAATATGCGGCTTATCAACAGTTAAAAGTGCAAGCCTTACAAAGTGACTTAAACGCAGGTATTAGGCAAGCCGACGAAGGTCAATTACTGGATAGCGAAACCGCTTTTAACGATCTCATTTAAAGCCCCTAGATTTCAGGGCTTCATCACCATGGCAACCGCAAGATTTACACCGCTAGCCAGGAGCGATTTAAAAGAAATTCGAGATTTTATTGCCAGGGACAAATCACGCGTTGCATCCCAGTACATGACAATGCTCAAGCAAAAATGCGAACTATTAGCCAATTCCCCAGGGATTGGTATCCAGCGAGATGAATACTGCAAATTGTATAAATTCCCCGTCGATTCGTATTTAATTTTCTACCGAACTTCACAAACAGGCATCGACATCATCCGTGTCCTTCACGGTAGCAGAGACATTGAAAGCATCATAAATTCTGGAAGGTAAAGCTTGGCCGTTTTAACTCCCCGCACCAGAGTTCGCCAAGAAATGCAGACCAAAGTTGGGAAGTTAATGTCGCTTTGCAATTCCACTCATTTTCTGCACATAAAATTAAGAAAAGTCAGGAAGAATGCAATGTAGTCTGTGTAGTAAATTTGTCACTACGTTAAAATTACATCAGCGTTTGGCGTAGTAAATACGTAGTAGCTTATGACTTGGCGATTCGTACAAGCTATTGATTATGAATATGTTTTGTTAAGCACAGGATTTGTAATCAGTTGTTCTCGAGTTCAAGTCCATTCTGTGATCTGGGAATAAAGTATCATCCTGAACAAAGTCTTGTCGGAGAATTCTGTTATCGATAACTTTTTGTTCCATACATAGTCATCTTATATCCAAAAAGCTGCCATTCGAGATTTCATAGGGCTCGTCGTTGCTTTCGACCCGTTGCCGTCTATCACTTGTTTATTCCTGAACTTAACGTATATCCGATCACATAGGGAATGTGAAGCTCGGAATCATCAGCTCCAAAAAATTAACCGCGTAAGTCAAAATCGGTTTGCAATAGAAAATAAGACGAACAGGAATAAATCATAATAGAAAAATGTCCGTCTAATGGTTATCGAGGTTCGTTGATGTAAGGGGTGATGGCAAACAGGGAAAAAAACTAATTCCGCTGAAAAGAGAGACCAACGAAGGATTGATATTACTATATAAGATTTTCGGGCACTACAAAGTTCAGTACTTGACAGACCTGGAAGCTATCACAGCCTGGGGGCGTATTGTGGATGGCGACTTTAAAGACAGCCTAATAAAAACGATCACAAAGCAATACATCATACTTAACGGCGGCGATAAGATCTCAAAAGCGGACTTTTGTGAGAAGTATCGAAAGTGGTTTAAAAATGAATAACTACCAACTGACAAACCGGCACTAAGCCGGTTTTTTTTATGCCCAAAAGCGGCACTAAGACCGGCTCTAAGGCGGAACTAACGGAAAGAAGGCTCACTAAGAACACAATAAAATTCAATGTCTTATGATTACAACAAGTCGCAATTCAGAGCGGCGAATTATAACAAATTCATGGTGAATCATATGTCAGAATCCAACGTACCGACCCGGCTGATCCCCATCCAAAATTGGGGCGAGTATCACCCATGGCCACCCTACGGAGGTATGCAAATTTCCGGGATATAACCTTACAATAAGTCATTTGGCGCAGTGAGCTTGTAATATGCCGCACATTCCTATCACCGCCAAAACATTAAACCCACTGAAACCCTTGCCAACGCTGGGATTGTAGTTAATGGCTTAAGTATTGCTTATTTCTTAGTTGGGCTTTTTACACCTAATCAATGCATACCCCACATCGCCAAACATGGTTAGGAAGGGTTCCTAGTCATTTGGAAAATGTAAATAAACTAGGAAGTTAACAATGACTCAAGCAAAAAAAGATACGCAGAAAAACAGCACACGGACTTCATTATCGGCATTGACCGCCGCAGCCTTAGTCTTGCCAGGCTTATTGCAGCAGAGCGTCCATGCCGCAGAAGATGACGGCGTCGATTCCCAGTACAGCCATTATCAGGAAGGCAAACGGGATATCGCTATCACGGATGGGGTTGAAACGATGGGTTCAAAAAGTTTTAACCCGATCGAGGTTGACAGTCTGCATGGCAGCTCTCGGGTCAGCTTGACTGATCGAGTCAAATTTGCCTTCAATTACCTGCAGGATACTTGGGGTGGTGCGACGCCGATGGCGACAACGCCTTTTCTGGCCACGGGAAATCAGGCCATCATAAATAATGATTCCATCACCGGAGCATCCCCCTATGCAACTAGTGGTGCCGGGTTAAACAATCTCTATGTGGATTCTCAGTTAATTCCGCTTTTTCAAACCGGTGGATTTGATTTGAACACGGGATTGCCCCTTTTTAAAAATGATCAAAGGCTGACCCATGTGTTGGCAACGGCCTCGCCGGAAACCCGCAAACAAGGCGATTTTAAACTGAGTTATGATTGGGATAACGCAGCTGTCAGCGTCGGCGGCGGCCTTTCGATTGAAGATGACTATGATTCCCGTTTTGGCAATATTGGCGGACGTTTCGATTTTAACCAGAAACAGACAACCGTTAATGCTGATTTAAGTTATACCAACAGCTATACCCATGCCACGCTTGACCATGATGATTATACGATTAAAGATCTTCTTCCAGAAAATCAACTGACGCAAATAAGAAATGCCTCAGGAACAGTTACTGAAAAAATCATTCATGGCACCCGTCAGGATTGGGCGACGCATTTGGGTATCACACAGATCTTGAACAAGGATGCCCTGCTAAGCGCGGATTTCAGCTATACCCGAAGTACCGGCTATTTAAGCAATCCCTATAAGGGAGTGGCCATTGCGTTCGCGGATTTTAACCCTGACCCGCTTCAATATGGCGATTTGCCGGCGGGGATATTCCCGGCCAAAATTAATATTTATACCGAGCAGCGACCGGAAGTGCGTAATCAGTACAATGTAGGGGGACGTTATGTGCAATATATTAACGCACTGGATGCAGCACTCCATTTTGATTACCATTTTTCGGCAGACGATTGGGGTATCCACGGACATACGTTTGAAGCGGACTGGGTGCAGCCTTTAGGCAGCGGTTGGACGGTGACGCCCAGAATTCGCTACTACTCTCAGGATGCAGCAGATTTTTACACGCCTTATGTCATAACGCAACAGGCTTATTCAACCAATGTATTGGACGCTCAGGGAAATCCAATTGTATTTGGCTCCGACGGCAATGAATATTCACAGGTTTTTGACCCGGTTCTTTTTCCAGATACGATTGTTGGCTTAGTTGATGCCAACGGCAACCCGGCACCGCCATCGGTCAGTTTTAACGGCAATAAGACGAAGTCATTTGACCCCAATAAATTGCCGGCCCATTATTCCAGCGACCAGCGGCTTTCAGGTTTTGGCACATTAAGCGGCGGAGTAAGCGTCACCAAGCAGTTTGCCAAAGGTATTGCGCTGGAAACCGGTTTTGAGTATTACACCCATCAGGGCGCTTTAAAGCTTGGCGGCGGTGGTGAAGCGGCCTATGCCAATTTTGATTATTGGGTGGCGAATGCCGCTTTGAAAGTCAACCTGGAAGCCTTGTCGTTGGGTGGCGGCACCCTTGGTGCACATGCAGAACATAACCACAATGCGCATGGTGTGCATGCGCCGGCCGGCGTCATGTTCGACCACATGCTGCCCAAGGCCGGGGATTTTATGGTGGGCTACCGCTTCATGTGGAACAGCCAGAGCGCTAATATGCTCAACGGCAGCAATAAGATAAGCGACACACTTATTGGTGCGAACGGCTGTGGCAGCGATCCCTGCTATTTAGTACCAAGCAATATGTCCATGAGCATGCACATGCTGGATTTGATGTACGCAGCGACTGATTGGCTGACCTTGATGCTGATGCCGCAGTTTGTCGATATGCACATGGATATGAGGGCGCTTGACGGAATCCAGGCCAGCGATGTGCTCAACGCCGGTAATGCGGCTGGGCATTTTACCCATCATACCCAAAATGCTCATGAAACGGGCGGCATTGGCGATTTGGGGATGTATGCCCTGTTTAAATTGTTTGACAGTGGTATGCATCACGTTCACACAACCTTTGGACTCAGTGCCCCTACCGGTGATGTGAACATTCAGCTTCGGCGCGCACACACGGCAGACGGCGGCTTTATGGACTACGGCATGCAGCTCGGCAGTGGTACCTGGGATTTCAAACCCAGCCTGACTTACACGGGACATCTCGACGATTGGTCATGGGGTGCGCAGGCCAGTGGCACGGTGCGCATGGAAGACCATAACCCATCAGGCTATCGTTTGGGTGATTTGTTCCAGTCTACGGCTTGGGGTGGCTATAGCCTGACCCACTGGTTAAGCGCTTCGGTGCGCGGTGTTTATACCGTACAAGATAGAATTCACGGTCAATTTAATGGGACAGATGGGCAGTTCATCAATCAGGATGGTTCACCCAGCAGCATCCTGAAGTTCGGCCCGCAAGACTACCCGCAAAATTATGGCGGGCGTTTCTGGGATGTCGGTTTTGGCCTGAGTGCGATGGTGCCGTCGGGCGATTTGGCCGGCAACCGTTTCAGTGTCGAATGGCTGCAACCGGTCCATACCGATTTCAACGGCTATCAGCTTGATCGCGATGACACTTTGTCAGCAACCTGGAATGTGGCGTTTTAACCAGAAGTTTATAAACCAACGTACAATATTTTACAGGTCTCAATACTGGTTTTGATTCATTACAAATTTATTATCGTTGATTTATAAAAATATATTTTGTGCATAGTAGTATTTCGAGGTTGATTCCAGTCCAACTTTGGAAAATATTGAATATTAATTACTCGAAATACCCTTAGCACAGTATTGCCCCCAAAATCCTTTATACTATCGAGCCTATGGAATCGATTATTTGTCCTATTCATCAATTATGCTAAAGAATTCTTATTGTCAGAAGCGCCTTAATTGTTTAGCAGCTAAATTTGGGGCAATAGCTAATGTATAACCAGATATTTTTTACTAACATCCTTCGAATACTGAACGAGAAGGATATGACCAAAGAACAACTCGCAGAAATGTCAGGTGTCTCCATATCATTCATATCCGATTTAACCAACGGCAAAGGCAATCCGTCATTACGGATTATGGAACGAATTGCCGATGCGCTGGATGAACCCTTGCCCTCACTTTTGGAAGAAACCGACCTGGACGCCAGAACACTGGACGCTTTAGCAGGGGGCAAACCCAGAGGTTTAAAGGAAGGCTTTGAACGCGTCTCTGTCATCTTACCGTCGCATCAAGCCTTCATCGCCAGGCAATGGGCAAAGCAAGCCAAGGAACAAGAGCTCAAGAAATCATCCTAATTTGGCCTTTCTATTCCTGTCCTGATAAATAACACTGATAAAAACTTTCCTGATTACGTATAACTTTCAGTAGAAATAGCAAAATTTCAAGTAGCCGTCATACCGTTGGCATGGATTGCCGGTATCTAGAACACAGGGATGTGATACGTCGGCAATGCTAATCACTGGGTTTACATCCGTGTAGCCTAGACCCCGGAAATCCATGCCGAGGTGACGCCGCTGGGGAAATTTATCGTTTTCACTTCAGCTGAAGCTTGTACGTAATCAGGAAAACTTTTTAGCCCGTCGTTTACAATAATATTTTCGTTATATCGTTATTAAGCGTAGAATCTCATTACCGCAAGCTATTGAGTTCCGGTAAAACCACGTTGGTCAACGCCATCATCAACGCGATGGTGGTTTCGATCCGACAGAGCGCATTGTTATCATCGAAGATACCGGTGAAAGCCAATAAAAAGCCACTGATATAAGCGGCTGAATTTATTTATAATTATGGAGGCTGCGGCCGGAATCGAACCGGCGTAGATGGCTTTGCAGGCCACTGCATAACCATTTTGCTACGCAGCCATACAAAAGAAATAAAAAAGCCGCGAGGTTACGCGGCTTTAATTTATTAATTGGAGCGGGAAACGAGATTCGAACTCGCGACCCCAACCTTGGCAAGGTTGTGCTCTACCACTGAGCTATTCCCGCACTTGAAATTATCCTGAATATTATAAGTCATATTTCCATATCGTCAACATATTTCACTTACTGGATATCAATTGCTAAAGCCCAGCCTTCATTATCTTTACACTCACCATCTAACATTTTGACTTTAACAAAAGCATTCTTCTTTCCCGCGAAATCCTGGAACTCAAGTGCGGTTACTTTAGTTCCCTGAGCCATATGCTGGCAAGCTCCATTTCTATCAGCTTCTTCGGAATCATCATAGGCTGCCAGGGCGCCAGGCACCGAAACCAGACGAACTGTTGAAGCCGAATCATAGCTGTTAGCACTCTTTAAAACATATTGCTGCCCGATTACAAGATTTTTGATTGCCGGCCCCTGAAGTGGCGGTTTGTTATCTCCGCCGCTCGCCAACATGATGAGCAACAAAACGGCGATTCCTCCAATACCGCCAAAGAACACTTTTGGATTCTTCTCTTTTAAATCCTTTAATAAAGAGAGTGTGTTACCGACAAATTTTTGAGTCGATTCTATCGCTTGCTTTGCATTTTCTTCATTACTCATATCTCATCCTCACGACTATGTTGTTTTTATTATATTTTGTTAAAGCTTTACTCAACCCGACAAATTCTATTGGTCAAACGGACACCGATAGACTGTCGCCTCAAGTAAACTCCCTATCATTTAATTGGCAATCACAATTTCATAAGCGACCAGTATATAGACATTTGCCCGCTTAATATACCAAGTTACCACGATGAAAAAACTTTTCAAGTGCTTTCGAGCGATTGAAATGAATAAAAATTGAATGCAATCGCATAGAGCAATTCCATCGGCGATTGACTGACTAAATAAAATCATAGCCTTTTTGCGGTTGCACTGACTGTTCTCTCTCTGAAATTCTTGAGCATGTAAATTGCCAGTAGCCTAAACCGATATTTTTTTTATTTCTCAATACAACGGGGAAATTTTCGTTGCTTATATACAGGCGAATAATATCCTCGTCTTTTAATATAAAATTGTCCGTGGCTATGTAGTTGCCGCCTCCCATTTTGCTTGATGTATAAAAGAGTGCTTTTTGCGGAGCATCGTCCTTTGAGGCATACAACGGTAGATAGGTCACAGAGAGTGACTGGGCCGTAAGCAGATGGATACCAAAATTAATTTTTTGATTTTGCTTGGTTACTTCAAGCTTGTCGACAATACCGATTAAGCGGTAATTATCCTGTTTATCAACTTTTCTAAAACTAACCATACTACCGACAGACAATACGCCAGTTTTCTTGAATACACAGGATAACAACCTATCCGATTCGGATTGCACGACAAATTCCAATTCATTTTCGTGAGCCGTATGCATCAATGAATTTTGCAGGTCAAATGTAGACACTAAACCAATAGTCATGTATCTATCCAATCGGTCACTGAACAAAGGTGCCCCTTGCAAGGGTATACCAGCCCATCTCTGAAAGAGATAATCCAGCAATTCAATTGAAGGTTTCTCATCATCGTTTAAAAAAGAGTAACTGGAACTAAAACGACCCTCAAGGGTGTAAGTCAGCTTTTCCTTATTTTCAAGAACGGAATATAACTTCGTAAAATCCAGATATAACCTGGACGAATCCGACGAATTGTCGGCCTCAGACTGGAAATACGGCGGCTGATCTTCATCGGTCAAAACCACACACTGGCGATCCTGATTAGAAATCGGTTCGCTTTTTAGAGTAACGAATGGACCTATCACTTCGATAAACGAATAGACTAAAAGTATTTCCTTTTGCATTAATCCTGTTGGATTAGCAAGACTCAGCATAAGCACCTGACGATAACAATCTTCCGGGGTGCTGAACTTATTGGCCTGGAATAAATCATTTTCTACCTTTGCCGTATCTTTTTTTATCTTTACACTGAGTCTATAAAGCGAATGTAAATCTATCCATACCCAATCCGGCACAGGCATTCCCATTAAAAAATGGCTAATTACCACGCTACTAAGCCCCTTAATGGTTCGCTGGATAGCCACTGCTACATTTTTACCCTGCAACCAACTAATATTGCGTTGCGTGAGTTCCTTTAGCACCATCCAGTAACCAATCGTGAATGATCTTTCGATTGAAGCCAATACATTCAAAATTTTGATGTAATTTTCTTCTTTCGGAAATCCAGTTTTGATAAGCCGGTCCCGAAGATAATCTTCGATGACAATAACACTGGGCCTTAATAGTTCAAGCGCATCGATCCGCAACTGAGGGCTCATATGGATGCTGTTGAGTTCGACTATAAAATCGTGAATTAGCCGCGTAGCTAACCCTGGATTGGCTGTAGGCAATTCGTCAATCCATGGCTGCAACGCTCTGGCTTCAAAATCTCTTAAGCGTTGTGGATCATCCTGTTGCTTTGGGATAACCAGATAGTAAGAGCTTTTCAAATGAACACCGAATTTATTGTGGTTCTTTTAATTAAATTAACGAGTTCCTGAACCATTCCAAGCAAAACATTATCAACAACCGGCGACACAGTATAAGACATGATGACTCAAAGAGCCTGAGCCAATCCCGGTTGCTTGAAGTCTTGTCAATGCGGCATCTTGGTAAGAAGGGGCGATTTTGCATTAAGACCCCCCCTTTCTTATCATCATGCCCTTGGAAGGATTATAGCCAATGATCGCCATTGTCATAAAAATGAAAAACGCCAAAAAAGTATAAATAAAGGCGTATTGGTTAAACTGACCATACAAAGCAAATCGGGTCAATTCAACAGCTTGAGAAAAGGGGTTGTAGTGAGCCAGATCATGAAGCAAGGCACTAGATTCCTTAAGCTTCCATAGAGGATAAAGTGCTGTCGACATAAAAAACATCGGGAAAATCACAAAATTCATAACGCCTGCAAAGTTCTCAAGTTGCTTGATAAATGATG
Source organism: Methylococcaceae bacterium (assembly GCA_013140705.1). GTDB lineage: Bacteria > Pseudomonadota > Gammaproteobacteria > Methylococcales > Methylomonadaceae > JABFSH01. The sequence goes on along the minus strand of JABFSH010000022.1, from coordinate 15,446 downwards.
ATAACAACAATCCCAATGCGCCCAACATTAACCCGGATAGTATGAGTGCAGGCAATACCGACAAATAGCCCTGCCAAGACGCTTCAATGTCATACAACCTGGCGATAGCCAAAAATACATAGACTTGTAAAATAGAGACGGCCGTACCCGCCAATAATTTACTGAGCAGTAAAAACCAGCGCGGCAATGGACACACCAAGAGAATGCGCATGCTACCCATTTCCCTGTCATAAACCATCGACAATGAACTCTGCATCCCATTAAAGAGCTGGATCATACCAATTAAGCCCGGTGTTATATAGACTTCGTAGAGTATGTATGTTTCGTAGGGGGGGGTGATGGCAAGTCCAAGCGCCGACCTGAAACCAGCCGCGAAAATAAATAACCAGACCAGCGGTCTGACCAGCGCAGAAATAAACCGTTCACGCTGGGTAACAAAACGCCAGCATTCGCGCCAGACAATACCCCACATTGCACGCCAATAATGGATGATCCTCATGCTTGTTCTCCCTGCGTTAAAGTGAAAAAAGCATCTTTTATCGTCGCGGTCTCAGTGAATGTCAAAACTTCATCAATGGCGCCTTTAGCCTTAATTTTGCCTTTGTGCAATACGATCAACCGATCTTCTGGATAAATTTCATCAATCAAATGGCTGGCCCATAGCACCGCGATATTTTCTTCGCTCGCCAGACGATGTACATAGTCAACGATGCTCTGCCGACTGGGCACATCCAGGCCAACCGTAGGTTCGTCTAACAGTAGCAAGGACGGCTGGTGCAATAAGGCTCTGGCTATTTCAACGCGCCGTCTATGGCCTCCGTTCAGTTGACGAATCTTTTCAAAACGCCGCTCGTACATATCAAGACGCTCCAGTTCCTGCTGGATTCGTTGCGTCGCCACCTTGCGCGACAGTCCATGTAAGGCAGTATGGTAGCGTAAATTCTGAAGTACTGTCAGATCTAAATCCAGCGTCGTTTGCTGGAACACGACACCTAATTTTGCCAGGGCTTTTCGAGTGTCCTGTTTGATCTCATAGCCACACAACTCTATACGTCCGTCGCGCGTATCATACAATCGGGTAATTAAAGAAAATAAGGTGCTTTTACCCGCGCCATTAGGTCCTAACAAAAGCGTGCAGCTTCCTGTTTCGACAGAAAAACTGACCTGATCCAGCGCTTTTTTGCCGCCGTAGGAAAAACTGAGATCATTTATAGTCAGGGCATTGGACTTCATGGCTTGACCGCAACTCCCCAGGGATAAGTTCCCACGGCAATCGATTTAGTCACTTTTTGCGACTCCAGGTCGATAATGGATATGTCATTGCTGACACCGTTGGTCGTATAGAGCCTTTTTTGATCAGGAGAAAACGCCAGATTCCAGACCCGTTGGCCCACTAATAAATAACTCTCCACTTCATAAGTTTGCGCGTTGATAACGGCTACCCGGTTGGCAGGTCCCAGTGCAACATAGCCACGTTGTCTTTTATTATCAATCGCGATGCCTACCGGCTGAATCGTGTCATTCGTCACCCCGGGAATGGCAAAATGGATAGTCTTGATGATTTTTTTGGATTGTGTATCCAGAATAGTTAGCGTTCCTGCCATTTCCGAAGTCGCCCATGCCTGCTGACTATCCATAGTGAAGTTGACGGCACGCGGGCGCGGATCAACCAAGGTATTTTCCACAATGGTGCCCGACTTGATGTCGATCCAATGCAACATATTGGTTGTTTCAGAAGCACTGATTACCCAGTGATTATCAGGGCTCACCGCAATACCTTCCGGTTCAACGCCGACTTTAATCTGTTTGATTGCTTTTTTCTTGGCAATATCGAGAACTGTCACCATGCTGTCATCCTCATTGGAGACATAGAGCCTGTCAGCCTTGGGATTCAACGCAAAGGTTTCGGGGTCGTCGCCGGATGGAAGTTTTGTTAATTCCTTGAGCGTTTCAGCGTCAAAAACCTTAATGGTATTGTCGTCGCTGGTTGCAATAAACAGTTTTTTATTGTCCGGACTTATAGCAATGCCTCTGGGACGTTGGCCGACATTAATCGTTTTAATTAATTGTCCTGCGATTGGATCAACAACCGCTAGCGCATTATCTTTTTCCAGGGTAACAAACACAGTTTCTGCCCGCGTAACCGTGCTGAGTACGGCCAATAATAAAATCAAGTTATATTTATTCATTGTTTTTTTATCTTACATGTTGATTCTGGTTGATCATACCCGAGTGTATCCAGTTCGGTCTTTGGATGCAAAAAACCTTCAATGGGCGCCACAGCTACCAAGGATCGAGGTGCCGCCAATAACAGTGGCTGCCGCAACTGCCCATCCCAGAGGCGAAATGACAGAGGCACGCCTTTGTAACCCTGTAACGCAAATTTTTCACCGAGCATATAGTCTTTAACTTGCTGAGCATCTTTCGATTGAGTTCGGGTAGCCGCTTCGCCAATGGCTCGCACAGCCAGATAGGCTGCGTAATCCTGTTCTTCCATCCAACGCCCGGTCAGGTCTTTGAAACGGTTTTGAATTTGAGTGGCACCCCACTGTTCATGCGTTCGATGCCAGGCCGTTGCAATGAGCCCCTGCGTACCGATGACTGGTCTGGGCAGCCACGTTCTGTAATCCAGATATTCGCCAAACTCACCTTGCTCGTCAGCGACTACCAACACATCATATTCCTCTGTTTGAGTGAATACCGCTACATCGGATTGGGCTGAGCGTCTAGCGTCGAAAGTATGTTCCCAGGTTTTTTCCGCAACTATTTTTATGCCAAAACGTTTTGCAGCGCGCTTGATCGCATTCGCGAACAACTGATCGTCGGGTTTGTTACCTATCACCAGAAACCAGTGGGTCCAGCGTTTTTTCATCATGTATTGAGCCAACGCATCGGCGCGCATAGAACGACTGGGCAACACATGCAGTATATTGCTACGGCACTGTTCATTGCGTAAGTCATCATCCTGCGTGGCCGCATCCAAAACCAGCATCGGCTTTGCAGATGCCATTTCAGCAATTTTTAGCAAGTCCGTCTTGGTCAGCATGCTGACCACAAAGTTATATTTATTAAGAATACTTTTGCTGAAAACGTCAACCGCATTGCCATTGTTTGGCACAATGAATTTTTTTAACACAAATTCCTGTCCGGTAAATTGCCCGGTGGTATTGTTATCCGTAATTGCCAGTTCACCCCCCGGAAGCCCTTTATTGTCTATAAAGGGATCCAGATTGGACAGGGGCGCCTGTTTTGTCTGTTGCTGGGTTAAATAGGCAATTGTGATGACCTGTTTTCCGGCTGCAAAGGCAGAATGTAAATCTAACAGCTGAAGGAACACTAAAAGGTTTACCGACATCCATAAAAACTGCTTACTTGATGGCATCATGACACACGAGTAATTGAGAACATAAACTTTAATTTTAACGGATTCCGCAACTTTTTTAATGTTTTAGATTCAGATTATCTTTAATGGGCATTTGAAATTTATCCAATAACAGTCAATACTTAAGACCAATTTATCCAAAATCAATGGCATTTGCTAGTTTATGACTGACTTTGAAAATGATTTAGACGACTGGGATAAGATGGACGATCTGGACTTTTCCGATGTAACGTGGAAAAACCAGCGTATAGCTGTGCGTTATGTCAGAGAGGACATTGCGGCGACAGTCTGTAAAATTAGTATGTTCAACTTCGGTTTTCGCTTTTCCAATGACATTCTCGTCGAATTAATGGACATCAGTAGCAAAGGCGTTTTGGTTTCAAGCGATAAAAAACTCAAGCTTAATAAAAAAATTACACTGACACTGATATTCGAAGACTCCAAAACTTTTAAAATTCCCGCCAAAATTGTGCGAAGATCGACAACGCATGAAAATCAATATGGCATCAAATTTGATCGCCTCAGCAATGACCTCGGCGACTATCTTTTAGATACACAACGAAAATTAATCTTTAAATAAGTGCTTCCTGTTTAACAGGACACGCAGCTTTCCTTTACGTCCAATACTGCCAAACATAGAATTGCACACTTGTTCAGCGCATGCATATTCCAGGCTAACTCAAGCCTTTATGTTTTTATTTTTTCTCACATTGTTAATCCATACCATGTAAAATTGCACTGATGTTTTCGTAATTTTGGGATTTTACAGTGAATTTTAGAGGAACAACCATACTTTCCGTTCGCCGTGGCGACAAAGTCGTCATTGGAGGAGACGGTCAGGTCACTTTAGGCAATACGGTCATGAAGGGCAATGCCCGTAAAGTACGCCGTCTATATCATGATAAAGTCATCGCCGGTTTTGCCGGTGCAACCGCTGATGCATTTACCCTATTCGAACATTTTGAAGGCAAGCTTGAAAAAAATCGGGGTAATCTGACGCGTGCCGCCGTTGAAATGGCAAAAGACTGGCGAACCGACCGTGCATTGCGCAAATTGGAAGCCTTGTTAACGATCGCCGACGCGAAAACGTCCCTGATTATTTCCGGAACAGGTGATGTCATCGAACCGGAATATGACTTGATGGCCATTGGCTCAGGCGGCGCTTTTGCTCAAGCGGCCGCACGCGCATTACTGGAAAATACAAATCTCAGCGCCCGCGAAATTGTTGAACGCTCTTTAATTATTGCTGCCGATATCTGCATTTATACCAACCACAACTTGCGTATCGAAGAATTAGACGCAGAACCCAACGAGTAATTGAATGACACAGATGACTCCCAAAGAAATCGTAAGCGAACTGGACAAACACATCATCGGCCAGGCCAATGCCAAACGATCTGTAGCTATCGCACTTCGCAACCGCTGGCGTCGCCAAAAAGTGGATGCGGGTCTGCGTGATGAAATAACGCCCAAAAATATTTTGATGATTGGACCGACCGGCGTTGGTAAAACCGAAATTGCTCGCCGCCTGGCCAGATTGGCCAATGCGCCGTTCATCAAAATTGAAGCAACCAAATTTACTGAAGTGGGTTACGTTGGGCGGGACGTTGAATCCATCATCCGTGACTTGGTCGATACCGCCGTCAAAATGACGCGCATGACAGAAATGGACAAGGTGCAAACCAAAGCTTTTGATGCCGCTGAAGATAAAATTCTCGATATTTTATTACCTCGCGCCGATGCCGGCATGCTCTCGGAGTCTGGTGAATCCACTCGCCAAAAAATGCGCAAAAAATTGCGTGAAGGCGACTTAAGCGACAAGGAAATTGAAGTCGATGTTCATGTTGCGCCCATGGGTGTTGAAATCATGGCACCTCCCGGAATGGAGGAAATGACCAGCCAGCTCCAGGGCATGTTCCAGAATATGGGTTCAGGCAAGACCAGAACCCGAAAGATGAAAATCAGCAAGGCATTGAAAGTCTTACAAGAGGAAGAAGCAGCCAAGCTGATTAATGATGAAGACATCAAGCAACGCGCCCTTGAATCGGTAGAACAAAATGGCATCGTGTTTCTGGATGAAATCGATAAAATCTGCAAACGTTCAGAAATCGGTGGCGGCGAAGTCTCACGTGAAGGTGTGCAACGGGATTTGCTGCCCTTGGTTGAAGGAAGTACAGTGAGTACCAAATATGGCTCCATCAAAACCGATCATATTCTGTTTATTGCTTCCGGCGCCTTTCATCTGACAAAACCATCAGATCTGATTCCGGAGCTTCAAGGCCGATTCCCGATAAGAGTTGAACTGGATGCACTGTCAGCCGATGATTTTGTCCGCATACTGACCGAACCGGACGCCTCGCTTACCGAACAATATACCGCCTTGCTTGCTACCGAAGGGGCCGAGTTATCATTTACCACGGACGGCATTCAGCGGATCGCCGAATTAGGTTGGCAGGTCAATGAAAACACTGAAAACATAGGCGCAAGAAGATTGCATACCATTCTCGAACGTCTGCTTGAAGATATCTCCTATAACGCGCCCGACCTCATCGAAAAAGCCATTGTTATCGACGCGGCTTACGTCGATAAACAATTGACCGAATTCGTTGAAGACGAAGATCTGAGCCGTTACATCCTGTAAAGTTATGCGATTGATTGCAAATCCCGTCAACGCAAGACCCACAGAAATTAAACTGCATCAGCTTTCCGCCGTTCTGGAAATCACATTTGATGACGGCAATACCTTTAAATTGCCTTGTGAATATTTACGCGTTTATACGCCTTCGGCTGAAGCACTCGGTCATGCGCCGGGACAGGAAATCTTGCAGGTAGGCAAGGAAGGCGTCACTATCATTCAAATAAAACCGGTGGGAAACTATGCCATCTCTCCGGTTTTTAGTGATGGCCACAGCACTGGCATTTATACATGGGATTTGCTTTATCTGCTAGGTTCTGAATATGAGGCACTATGGGCTGATTATCTCTTTCGCCTGAATGCCGCCGGTCATAAACGTCAACAACCCATTTAATCTAGGTAAGACCATGAGCGCTGAAAACACCACCCATTTCGGTTTTAAACAAGTTGCCGCCGACGAAAAAGTCAACCTGGTACGAGGTGTATTTGATTCGGTTGCCGCACAATACGATATCATGAATGATTTGATGTCATTGGGAATTCACCGCATCTGGAAACGCATCGCCGTACAATTGAGTAATGTCCGCAAAGGTGAGCAAGTCCTGGATCTGGCTGGCGGTACCGGCGATTTAACCACGTTATTTGAGCAACGGGTTGGCAAAGACGGACAAATCGTTTTAGCAGACATCAATTCGGAGATGTTGCGCAAAGGTCGCAATCGACTGATTGATAGAGGCCTGGTGGGTAATATCCGTTATGCGCAAGTGAATGCCGAATGCCTGCCCTTCGAAGACAATACTTTTGATTGCGTTTGCATTGGCTTCGGCTTGCGTAATGTTACTGACAAAGATGCCGCCTTACGTTCCATGTATCGGGTTTTGAAACCCGGCGGTCGCGTCATCGTTCTGGAATTTTCCCATCCGACCGATAAAATCACTGAAACCATTTACGACTTTTATTCTTTCAGACTGCTGCCAAAAATCGGCAAAGTCGTTGCGAAGGATGAGGACAGTTATCGCTATCTGGCCGAATCCATCCGCATGCACCCCAAACAGGAAGAACTGCTTACCATGATCGAAAACGCCGGCTTCGAACGCTGTGAGTTTTTTAACATGACACAAGGCATAGTTGCCGTTCACCGGGGCTACAAAATCTGATGCTTATCAAACCCTTGTTGATAAGCGCACTGGAAACCGCTCTCAACGGCTATCTTGCACTGGACAAAAATAGTCAGGCATTTTTAACGCCTCTGGCTGGCAAGGTGATAGCCATTACGGTTCAACCGTTTAATGAAACCATTTACCTGTGCCCTTGCCGTGACACCATACAATGTCTGGACATCAGCCTGGAACAACCCGATACGCGTATCACGGGCTCACCGTGGTCGTTAGGCTTGATGGGTTTAAGCTCAAAACCGATGCGTTCGATCTTTTCAGGCGCCGTCAAAATTGAAGGCGATATCCACACCGGACGAAAATTTCAGGATTTGTTTGCTAATCTCAATATTGATCTGGAAGCTAAACTGGCCCGATACACGGGTGATCGCACTGCGCACAGTATCGGACAGCTATTTCGTACCAGCCAGAATTGGGGGAAGGAATCCCTTGAAACGCTCCGGCTTAATGTGTCTGAATATCTTCAAGAAGAAACGCGTGAATTGCCGGCTGGCCCCGAAGTTGACATCTTTTTTCACCAGGCTGATACCTTGCGGACCGATTGTGATCGCTTGCAAAGCCGCATAGAGCGACTGGAAAAGTATCTGTAACTGGCCAAAATTGTTCATGCAAATATACGAGGGCAAAATCAAATCGTGGAAAGCGGATAAAGGGTTTGGCTTTATTCAGTCTCGTGACGAAGACAAAGATATATTTATTCACATTCGCGATTTAAAGCATTCCAATTATCAGCCCCAACAAGGTGACGAGATTTATTATAAAGTTGTTGCAGATCAAGAGGGAAGAATAAGGGCCTATGACGCTTTTATAAAAGGGCAAGAATTAAGCAATTTATACAGAAAAAAAAGCTTCAAGCAAAAAAATAGGGCCAGCCTCCCCAAAAAACATATTACAAGGCGTGCTTATAACTTAGGAAAACTACTCCTTTTATTTATCGCATGTATTCCGTTTGTCTTTTCAGTTCTGCTCATTAAAGAGCATCGCAATGTTTTTCCCTTGTTTATTTATCTACTCATGAGTTTAGCGACATTCTTTGTTTATGCTATTGATAAGACAAAAGCGCATAAAAATGAAACGAGGATTTCAGAAAAAACATTACATCTTTTTGAACTACTAGGTGGTTGGCCGGGTGCTTTAATTACCCAACGGGTAATAAGGCATAAAAACAAAAAAATATCTTTTCAAGTGATTTTTTGGATTATTGTCATTATCCATATTGCAATCTGGTTTGATGTTTTATTTTTTAATAGTGCAGTTACCGGACTATTTCTATGTAGCTTCTATAGCTTTTGTTGAAAAAATTCAGCATATATTCCGCAATAAAGGTAAATTGTGATTCGTCCTAAATTATTATTTCGCTTAATCCACATCAATTGGGTGCTGGTTTTTCATGGCCTGGACGAACTTGTTTTAAAAACCCATTTATTCCGCCCGGTTCGCTTCCTGGCCGTTTTTTCTCCCTACTACTGGCTGCGGCGCGAATCCGAACCGCGCGCGGTCAGAATAAGAAAAACACTGGAAGATCTGGGGCCTATTTTTGTTAAATTTGGCCAGGCTTTATCAACCCGCAAAGATTTGTTACCCGATGACATTGCCGATGAACTGGTCAAGCTACAAGATCGGGTGCCGCCTTTCCCCAATGCACTGGCTTTAGCAATTATTGAAAGTGAACTCGGCATTCCCATTGCCGAAGCGTTCGCCGAGTTCGATCCCGCACCGCTAGCCTCCGCTTCCGTTGCCCAGGTTCACACGGCAGTACTCCACAGCGGCGAACAAGTTGTTGTAAAAGTCTTACGCCCGGATATCGAAGAACGCATCCATTCCGATATTGGACTGCTCTATGAACTGGCGCGTTTCGCTGAAAAATTCTGGAACGAAGCCCGAAGATTGCGTCCCATGGAAGTCGTCGCCGAGTTTGAAAAAACGACGCTGGATGAACTTGATTTATTCAGGGAAGCGGCCAATGCCGCCAAATTGCGGCGCAACTTTGCCAACTCCGACATCATTTACATTCCTGAAATCCATTGGCCGCTCACGCGCCGTAAAGTAATGGTGATGGAAAGAATACACGGTATACCAGTGGGCGATATTGAGGAGTTAAAAGCTGGCGGTGCCGATTTTAAATTACTCGCAGAACGCGGTGTGGAGATCTTTTTTACGCAAGTGTTCCGAGATAATTTCTTCCATGCCGATATGCATCCCGGCAATATTTTTGTCGATCTGCCGGCCAAATATATCGCGGTCGATTTTGGTATTGTCGGATCGTTGTCCCTGTCCGATCAACATTATCTTGCCGAAAACTTTTTGGCCTTTTTTAATCGCGATTATCGTAAAGTCGCGCAAATGCACGTCGAATCGGGCTGGGTGCCGGGATCAACGCGCATCGAAGAATTTGAATCGGCCATACGCAGCGTTTGTGAACCGATCTTTGAAAAACCGCTTAAAGATATTTCTTTCGGCCAATTGCTGTTGCGCTTGTTTCAGACCGCCCGCCGTTTCGATATGCATGTTCAACCGCAACTGGTCCTTCTTCAAAAAACCCTGCTCAATATCGAAGGTTTGGGGCGACAACTCTATCCCGACCTGGATTTGTGGCAAACCGCCAAACCATTTCTTGAGAAATGGTTTCAGGAGCGCATGGGGCCTAAGGCAAAAATCACCAATCTGATGAAACAGTTCCCGGAGTTCGCCGAACATTTCCCGGAAGTTCCAGGCCTGATCTATAAGGCCCTGGATAATGCCGCTACGGCTAAACAACAAGCCGAAAACCAAAACCGGGAATTGGCGTTGATGCGCCTACAAATGGAAAATAATCACAGTCAAACCGTGTGGGCAATTCTGATTAGTGCGGTGATTATTAGTGCAGCATTGTTGTTTCGATAATTTCTGTTCTGAACCAATTTTGATTAGTGTGTAGCCCAGATGAAACGCGGTGAAGTCCGTGAGTTTCGGGTCTCGTCAGCCACTGATTCTTAAAACTCCATTCGAGCTACATTTTAATGCCTTCAATTATTCTTCAGAATCGTCATCATCGATGATGGATTCCGACATGTCATCCTCTTCATGCTCCGTTTCGTCTGTTTGTACCAATAAGTCCTTAATGTAACGATACAGGATGCGAGATGATTTGGGTGGCTTGCCGGCTTCGGCTTCTTTTTGGGCATTACGGGCCAGTTGTCTGATCTGCTGGCGATCGGCGTCTGGAAAATCTTCAATAAATTCGGCTAACGCTTCATTGCCTTCTGCAATAAATCGGTCGCGCCAGCGTTCGGCGATATGATGTTCTCTGACGGCGTGTGCGCTTTTGTTTGTAATGCGTGCCAGCCTTTCCTGGATAGGTTCTACATCAATTTTATGCAGTTGCGCGGCGATATATTTTAGCAGTCTTTTTCGGGCACCTTTCAGCGGCATTCCAGAGACTTCGGTTACGGCTTTGTGAATTATGTCAGGCAGTTCTAGCGATTGGAGATGCGCAGGTGATAAATGAGACATTTCTTCGCCTAAGTCAAAAAGCGCGGCAATGTCGCGCTTGATCTGGGTTTTATTGGGTCGAACCGCATAATACTCAATTTCTTCATCGTCATATTCGTATTCTTCGTTCATATCAGACCATCATAATTAAAAAAATAACGAACAAGACGACGAGGGCCATGGGTATCAGCACACTGTTCCAGTCCGATTTGGTTTGCCTGCTTTGTGCAATGGCCGCCTTGATTCCCGGCCTCATCCAGAAAATAACCAAAATCACCATGGCGCCCAGCAGAAGACTTTCCCAGGTCGAAAATGTTTGCATACTTAATCTCCAAGAATTACGTTACTTTACCATAGACCGTGTAACGATTTGCCATGCTTCAATTTTTTGAGCCAAATTTAATGACGCATTGGCAGGACTGGTGGATGGCAATCGCTGGTAGTGAAGATAGGGAAATTTGCCAGATAAGGTCGGCAACCCATAAGTTCTGTATAACTTTTCAGCCATAGCGCCATTAAAAAACACATGTTTGATACTGTTATTTTCAGTAAAAAATTCCTCAAAACGGTTAATCCGAATTGACTGCATATCAATATTGGCATCCAGACTCCCTGCTCTAGCACAACTTTCCAGCACGTCCCAAACTGCTATGCCATTGTTGGTCAGCACTTGCTTGCGTTCTTCATAGCAAAGTTCAGAACCCATAGCCAACAAGGCTTTCATGACAGACCAAAACGCATTTCTGGGATGACCGTAATACTGTTGCTTTTCCAATGAAGCGACACCAGGCATCGTACCTAAAATTAGTATTTTGGCTTTTTTGGCTACAATCGGAGCAAAGCCGTCGAGATTTGGCATTGGCAACGTTCTAAATTTACTTTAATTTCATGGTTTCAAATTTGCGATAATACGTACTCATTTTTTATAGGATATCAGTACACGATGTGGTTTAAAAATCTTAGTATTTTCCGTCTTACCGAACATTTTGCGTTATCCTCGGCCGAGCTGGAACTGAAACTTGAGTCTCTGCTTTTTCGCCCGTGCGGCAATCATGAAGAATTTACTTTCGGCTGGACTTCACCCATAGGCAAATCATCGGGGCAATTGGTTCATAGCGCGAACGGTTTTATGATGCTCTGCGGAAAAAAGGAAGAACGCGTTCTGCCCGCTGCGGTAGTCAATGAACTGGTTCAGGAAAAAATTCTGGAAACGGAAGATCAGCATGGCCGTAAATTATCCAAAAAAGAACGTGCCACCATTAAAGATGAGCTGATCTTCGAACTATTACCCAAGGCATTCACCTTTTCACGTAAAATTTATGCTTATATCGATCCAACTGGCAGTTGGCTGATTGTAGACGCCGCATCAGCAAAAGCTGCCGAAGACTTGTTAAGTTTATTGCGGAAAAGCTTGGGCTCATTGCCGGTTATACCCATCAAGACGCTCGAAAAACCCTCTGCCATTATGACGCAGTGGCTTTTAAGCAATCAGGCACCCGATGATGTAACCGTTGAGGATGAATGTGAATTACGCTCTCCCGACGAAGAGGGCGGTATTATTCGCTGTAAACGTCACGACCTGGCACTGCCGGAAATCAAAAATCATCTGGATGCTGGCAAAGAAGTGATCAAGCTTGCCATCAGCTGGGCAGACCGGCTATCGTTCATTATCGATGAAAATCTGTCCGTTAAGCGCTTGCGTTTTCTTGATTTGATACAGCAACAAGTTGCGGATATTGAAACAGATAATTCAGCCGAACAATTTGATGCCGACTTCTCCATTATGTCCATGGAACTGGCCAATTTTCTGCCACGATTAGTTGAATTATTTGGTGGGGAAAATAAGGCGTAGCAACTGATACATTAATACAGCTCAGAGACGCAATATCTTGCGCCTCTACTGTACAAGCGAGTATTTAGGCGAAAAAAAAGTCCGGTAGGATATCTACCGGACTTTTTGCTGATCTTAATTCAAAAATGAATTATTTTTGCATTGATTTTTTGAACACGTTGTCCAATTTGCTGTTAGTGTCTTGCGCGTATTGTGCAGCACGGTTTGCAGCAGACTCGGCAGCCGCAGCTTTAGAAGCGGCATCTGCAGCAGCACTTTGTGCAGCAGCAGCATCAGAAGAAGCTTGTGCAACAGAAGTTTTCAAACCATCAACTTGTGATTGCAGATTTTCAATATCTCCATTGGTAGCACAACCTACTACTAAGCTAGCAACCAAAGCAACCATCGATAATTTCATTAATTTTTTCATATTTTTTTCCTTATTTCTAAAGTTATTACTACAAAAATTATATAGCTGGATAAATTCTAACAGTTTTTTGTTTTCAAATCCAAATTTATTTTATTTTTACCACTGTCCCAGTATCAACCCATTGGCTTAGATGATCAATCTGTCCGTTAGTCAAAGCAATGCATCCATGGGTCCAATTCATGGTTTTATGGATTTCCGCATCTCCGCGTCCTAAACCGTGAATCCCGATTCGTCCACCTAACGGTGTATTTTGAGGAGGTACTTGATGATAACGGTGTGCAAGGATAATACTGTGATAAGTAGAGGGATTGATGATCCCTTGTTGTAAGGCGTTTTCAGCATCCTCCGGTGAAGGATACGTTAATCCAAAAAATTTGCGGAAATTGCTTCTTTCGCCGATCCAGCCAATTCTATAACTTCCAAAAGGCGTAACATTATCGCCCCGGTGGCTTTTATGGCCGGCACCACCTTGGCCAATGGCGATGTCATTAATAACATCAATCGTTTTTTCACCTTTTTTAACTTCAATGGTAAGCGCTGTTGTATCGACTAATAACCAGATATTGTCATCGGCCCGTGAGAAAGGAGAAAAAATACTACAAAAGAGAAAAAAATATATTCGTAACATGTGAAGATTTACATTAGACAATAATTTTGGTGTACTTTATTCCCAAAAAGCTCATTTTTTCACGAAGGTCACATCACTATGCAATTTGATATTATTACAACTCAACCCTATAACGATCAAAACCCGGGAACATCTGGGCTGCGAAAAAAAGTTAAAGTTTTTCAGCAAGCGGGCTATTTGGAAAATTTTGTTCAATCAATTTTCGACTCCCTGGAAGACTTTTCCGGCAAAACGCTGGTACTGGGCGGTGATGGACGCTATTTTAACAGGCAAGCCATTCAAATCATCATTAAAATGGCAGCAGCCAATGGCTTCGGTGAGTTAATTATAGGCCAAGGAGGCTTGTTGTCTACACCGGCGGCCTCAAATATTATCAGAAAATTTCAGGCCTTTGGCGGGTTAATTTTATCTGCAAGCCACAATCCTGGCGGTCCTGACGAGGATTTTGGCATCAAGTATAACGTCAACAATGGTGGGCCCGCACCCGAAAAATACACTGATGCATTTTTTAAGCGCAGCCTGTCAATAGACAGTTATAAAACAACACAGTTCGAAGATATCGACTTGGATACCCTAGGTACTTGGTTGATAGATGATCTCAAGGTAACTGTCATTGATCCGGTAACTGATTATGCCGAACTGATGCAGTCCATTTTTGACTTCGGCTTGTTGAAACAAAGCATTGGCTCTGGATATATTACCCTGCTATTTGATGCCATGCATGCCATAACCGGACCCTATGCAAAACGGATTTTTGTCGACTTGCTCGGCGCCACACCAGCCTCCGTAATCAACGCTGAACCTCTGGAAGATTTTGGCGGACACCATCCCGATCCAAATTTGGCACACGCGCATGAACTGGCTACCCGAATGTTTAGTGATAACGCGCCGACGTTCGGAGCCGCATCAGATGGTGATGGTGATCGCAACATGATTACCGGCAGTCAAATCTTTGTAACCCCCAGCGACAGCTTGGCTATCATGGCCGCGAATGCGCATTTAATTCCAGCCTATGCCAAGGGATTAAGCGGCGTAGCTCGATCCATGCCGACCAGTCAAGCCGTTGATCGCGTCGCAACCAAATACAATCTGCCCTGTTTCGAAACACCTACCGGCTGGAAATTTTTTGGTAACCTGCTGGATGCCGGCAAAATCACCCTTTGCGGAGAAGAAAGCTTCGGCACTGGATCCAATCACGTTCGTGAGAAGGATGGTTTATGGGCCGTTTTATTCTGGTTGAATTTAATTGCCAGAAAACGCCAATCGGTTGCCGATATTGTTCACGAGCATTGGCAAACATTTGGCCGGGATATTTATTGTCGCCATGATTATGAAGCTGTTGAAACACATATCGCCAATGGCATCGTAGAGCATTTGCGCACTAACTTGCCAGCTTTGGCCGGCCAAGTATTTGGCGAATACACGATCAAATATGCCGATGAATTTAGTTATGAAGATCCCGTTGATGGCAGCATCAGCAACAATCAAGGCATTCGTATAGGCTTTACCAACGGATCGCGCATCATCTTTCGCTTATCCGGCACCGGAACGGTAGGCGCAACGTTAAGAATCTATCTCGAACGATTTGAAGCCGATGCAAGCAAACATGACCAAGATGCACAAGCAGCTTTAGCTGACTTGATCGAACTGGCTGAACAGCTTTGTCAAGTAAAAAAGCGTACTGGAAGAACAGCACCCGATGTGATCACTTGAAGCCGGATTTGACGTTTACAATTGGCAGTTAATGAGGGCCAATTTACTATTACTTTCCTGATTAGCAAGAATTGTCCGCCGATGCGTAAAATGCATCCCTTTTCGTCGTTCCGGCAGATACCGTCTTGCCGGCCTAAAAGCAAGCGATATTTAGATGGCATAGCTAGGGTCAAAAGGCTTG
>JABFSH010000029.1 GCA_013140705.1 Methylococcaceae bacterium | reverse complement strand
GTGGAAAAAAATGGCTTGGCGATTGTTGCCGCGCTGCACAATGTGCTGAGGAATATTCGGTAAGTTAAGGCGGGGAAGGCGGGCCATAGTGGTTGGAGGTATAGGGCATAATGGAGTCATGATAGCAGATTAAAGTAACCTGACCCCTTTTTTCGCTTTTTTCCACCCGACTAAAACCGCGTAGCGGTTTTTGGTCGGGTGGAGCGGCTTGTTAAATGGTTTTAAGCTCAAGAAGCTCACAACCCCTCTCCATTGCACTGCCGAGACTTTCGTTGTTCCAGAGCGTATCAACCGATTGAAAGCCTTTTTCCCTTGCATATTTTTTAAAGCTCCCGAACTCCTGAGGACTCTCCAATAACCCAACCATTACGATAGCATAAAGCTCGCTCAACTCTTCGATGTCTAAGTAGTCAATTGAGTCAAATAGTTCTACGTTCTCGTTATGTGCTAACGGTCGCGCCTCCCTCAAAAGAGCGATTTTCATAGTGTGCTTGATCGCAGAGAGCGTCAACTTAGTTAAGACCACCGAGATTTTCCATTTAACCATTATTAGACATCCTAACTAGGAAAAAGGGGTCAGGTTACTTTTATTCCAACCGCTTGCCGTTTCTTTAGGCGTCCCAGCGGAGCAATTTTGGCGCGTCGCCCCACCATGGCCTCGATGTCATCCTGAAATTGACTCGATCCAAGCGTGCAGTCCTTGTTCAGATGACAACGTATCGCTTCCAAATCAGAAACCACCAGCGGCTGCTTGAACTGCTCTTTTTAGGAAAACGAACTATCGCTGATCTTCATCAAACTGAAAACTCCTTTGATCAGGAATTACAGGGTTGTGGAAATCTGCTTGCTGTGAAGGAATCGTTCTGCCTGTCCAATGAACGGAATAACCCGTCTCACCATCGGTCTTTATTTGAATATCACCGCTAACGAAACCCTGGAAGCTGGTACTCCCGGTTGAAGAGGTTCCTGGGGTACCATAATCGGTTTGATAGAGGGCTTTCAAGGACGGAGCTCGCTCTGCAAGGGAAAAGCATTCGGCTCTCGTGTCTCCTCCCTGCTTTTCCGAGCAAGCATCTTCACGAAATAACCCGTCACTGGTTTTACAGGTGAGCACTCCCTCAACCACGTCAACGCGAGGATGCAGGAAGCTGCCCTGATCAGGTCCTACGCTGATGATGGCAACCTCGGGTTTAACCAGTTGATAATAAGCCCAAGACGTGCTGCTTTCACTGCCATGATGGGCAACATGTAACATATCGACCCCTTGATTCTTTTTCATGAAGCCAAGATCAAGGAGTCTTTGAGCAACTTTGGTTTGTATGTCCCGTTGATTGGTGTCATGTTGAGAGCAACGTTCAGGTCCAGAACCCAGATCGCCATCCAGAATGTATTGAAATTTCCCGTACTCGATAAATAGCGCTATCGACCGGTCATTTTCGTTCATCCTTTTTTTATTCCGTTGATCCGCTGAATTGAGGGGAGGGATTTCGTCGCCCAGCACATAGCCATTTGCGGCCATAACAATCGCCTGTGCTCCATTGCCGAGATCAATGCGAAACCCCAAGGAAATAGGCTTGAAAGCTCCAGCGCTAGTTTCCTTTGCTGGACCGAACAGGTATTTTTCTAACGTGACACTGTGTTTGCTGGTGCCAGGCTCATAGTTTGCTTTTAGAATATCAAAACCTCCTACTTCCTTAACAACAAGATCCCGATATCCCATATAGTGATCCTTGTCGCCATGACTGATAATTGCGTAGTCAATGCCTTTTACGGGGGATAATTTCAGCTGCTCTTTTAAATAAGGGACGATATTGATTCTGCCGGAGACTCGTCCAAAGTCATAGAGTATTTTGGTGCCATTGGGGCCAATGATTAAGGTGGATCCTCCTTGCCCGACATTAATATAGTGAATTTCAAGATCATTTGGTTGGGCAAAAGCAGTGCCGGACAGAATGATTAAAATCAATCCAATAAGTTGGGATTTATAAGATGCCATGAGCTTTTAATTGTATCGATTGTTGAGTTCCTATGATTTGCTATTTAACTCCGAGACTATCTCCTGAATGACTTTTCGCTTCTGTTGATCCTCTGCACTTTCCCCCAGTGCCGAGATTTTTTCGTTTAAATATCGACGAATCTCTTTGTGGCTGCCTCTGTCTTTCCTGATAGTATCCAAATTCATGAATGACGAAAGAGATTCTATGGTTTTTTCCAGGGCACCGTAAACCACTTTGACGCCAATTCCGGTTAAAAACCCGATGGCATTAGCGTCCAGATTTATTCCTGTGTTGGTAAACAACGAAGAGTCATAAATGAATTGCACAACGCCACCCAAAATAGCACCCAGCGTGATGCGTGTTCCCCAGCCTTGGAGTTTATCTTCATTAAAGAGATTGTTTTCGGCAAGATCGGAGTATATCTTGAGCAGATATACACAGGACCCCATCGCTCCCCAGAGAAAGGGATTGAGATAATTCAGCACATAGCGTTGAAAGGAGATTAGGTAGAACCAAAAGCCTTCTTCAGGCTCAACCATATCCTGGAACCAGCCATCGAGAAAGACATTCATCAGAATCAGCGGGAAAACCATTTGCCAGGTAACGCGGAGTAATGGCTGGGTCACTTGATCAACTTTTTGTGAGTCGCAGAGCGTTTTCCCAGTTATATGTTCGGGTGTTAGAAGGTTTAATTCGGAATACAACACGACGACTTGACACATTTTTTCATGAGAAAGAGTTTTCTCTGCTTCCCATTCGTTGAGCAGGATGGTTAATTGACAGAGAATGGTCACCTTTTGTTTTATCGGGCTTCCTTCAGGCTGGCTTGATACTTCCTTGTCAATCCCTTGCGCAGCGGCGTAGCGTGTTAATTCGCTGACCTCCGCAAATGACACTATTTCCGTATCGTCATTGCTCTGCTTTTCCGCAGCAACTTTAATTGCTTGGTATGCTTTTAAAACAATATAGCCGACGATAAACACGTAAAAGCTCAGGAAATACGCTTTTAAAACCGGGATAGATGCTGTTTGTTGTGTGGCGGGGATAAGCAGGGTTGCGGTATAAAACACGACACCCATTGTAAAAGTGAGTATATAAAGCAGCAGAAGTTTCTCTTTTAATGCACGGAGTATATTCATGATTTATCACTGTCAATAAGTTATGAATGAATGGCTGTTCTTTATACGGGGTACTGCTTTATTGGCTGTTCTCCTCGGCTCATACCGGGATTCACATGTTTCCGAATGGCGGCGTCGGCTAATGCATAGCCCCAGTTGATGAGATGACCTTGATCTTGTGCAGAGATGGTAGATAATCGTGTGGGAATTTCTGCAATGCGCTTGGTGGTTTCAGTGTCTGTGGCGACTGGATCAGGAAGCTCATAATTAGCGATTTGTGTCGTAGTTCCCCAATAAGTACCGCCATAGACTTTCTTTATGAAATTATCAATTAATTGGCGTTTACGAAGTGCACGCTGTTGTTCAGTCATCACGTTTGACATGCGCAACGACTGAGAAACCCAGTTTCTGGTCAAGCCTGTTTTACTGACCAGGTCATTCAACCAGCCTGGTTTAAGCCCATAACCGATGGTTAATGGCGCTCCGGCGTCACATGCCAGTACCGGATCGAAATGATCACTACTGTTGGGATCTTCTTTCCAAATGGCTTCAAGCCCCAAGTTGTCATATAGGCCACCGTCAACCAGCGTCAACTGTTTTCGCAAGATCCCCTCCTGGTAATCGTAAAGCTGAGCTAATTTGGTTTTTTTCCATGCCCATTGACTGGAATCGAGAATAACCGGAGAAAAAATTGGCGGAAAAGCACTTGAGGCGCCTACCGCGTGAGCAAGCAGCATATCCTGGATTGGGGCTTCACCTATTTTATAGTCGTATACCGTATCTTTGGTTATTCGAACACTGGAACCCGTATCAAAATTGGTCGCATAAAAAATAAACTCGGGAATACCCTTGCCGGATGGTATGTCTTTGAGTAGTGCGCCTTTAAACAGCCTTTCATCATAAGCTTTGGCAACTTTATTCCCAATGGTATCAAAGGGCGAGAGTAAACCCGTTAATATCGCCATAATATCCAGTTTTTGACTGCAAAATGTTTGCAATGGATCGGCGATAAGCTCCTTGTAATTGGTTGCCACATTGTTTTTGTCAAATTTGAGCTCCTTCCAATGGAGCGCAAGGTAGCCAAGCGTAATTGAGCCACCGGACACTGCAGTAATTCGACTGAGTGTTTTCAAAACACCCAGTTCATTGAGCCGCCACAAGCTCCCGACGGCAAACAGAGTCGCCCTGTAGCCCCCGCCTGAAAGAGCTAAACCACTTTTGTATTTTTTCTTTTCAGCTGCTATTTCCATCACTAGTTACCTTTCGTAATGTAAGAGGGAGATCCCTGTAGTAAACAGGAGTTTAAATAATCAACTTCTTTAAGAAAAAATTCTAAGTTGATCAATATTTTTGGTAAAACTGCTTTTCCGTGCCCATCTGAATTCGGCAAGCTGTCTCGGCACAGTGTCATTAGAACCCCACAGGATCAACAATGGCGTTCTTGCAAGTACTCGAGTCGGGACGGGTCTTGTCGAGAACTGCGCCAAGCTGCGTCGTCTCGGTCAGCTCACCCTTCAACTTGATCTGGACTTCGACGACCAGGTTGCGGTGAGAGTCGGTGTCTGGCTTGCAGTCAACCAGCAGTGCAGATGAAGAGCCGGGGCCGAAGGTTTTCTCGAAAGCCTGGTTTATTTCGGTGGCGGATACCGGTTTTCCGATATTCGACTCCATGAATTTCTGCAGATCGGAATTGTTGACCTGGCTTTGCAGGGCCAGGGCAATGTGGAAATAGGTGCCGGCGTTGTTAGCCTCGAAGCAGGTTCCGTGTTTGATCCATTCATGGCGGTGCAGATCGGAGGCCGTTCCCGGCATCGCCTTGCCCAGTTCGACAAGGGTGGCAGTGCTGAGTCCCGGTGGAGAAGGCAGCAAGTGCCAGTCTTTCGCATCCTTGTCGTTGTTTATATCTTGGTCAGAAACCCCGTTGCAGTAATACTTGCCCTTCGGCTGTGGCCAAAGCCCATGCAGGGTAAAATGGGTCGCGTCGAACCGGTCTGAGGTTTCGCTATCACACTCCGCTTTGCCGTCGTGTTCGTGGATGTCGCAGAAAGCCGGCTGCCAGCTTAAGACTAGCAAGTTGTCTCTGCTGCTAGCAGTATTAGAGGTGGTGGAACCGTCTGCCAGTGTGCCGCAATCCAATCGGACCCAACGCTCTGATGGCTTCGCGCCGTTGATGCTGAGCTTGACAAAACTTCCGTTTGGTTTGTTCAGGCTAATGGCCGGATAGGTATTACCCGCAGTTACTTTGACTTTACCAGGGTTTAAACCGCTTTTTATACTTTTGACCGCTTGACACGTTCTGGTCGCCGTGAACACGCCGAGATCGTCAGCGACGGCCAACCCCGACACTGTGATTCCGAATACAATAACTAAAGTTAAGCAAATAGCGTTGTAACGCATGACTGTCTCCTTCAGTGTCTTGCTGTTTTGAACAAATTGGATTATATACCGGTCTCAATGGCGATGTATGCATGAGAATTAAAGGGAACCCTAAAAATTGTACTTCGACAAGCTCTCGGCAACTGCTCCATGCGTTGCTCTACCTCCTGCATCCATGCAGTCGAGTGCGAACGGGTATTTAGTTAAATCAGTTACTTATCCGTTCGTGCTGAGCTTGTCGAAGCATGAACGGATAATTTTTAGAGGTTCCCTGAAGTAAATTAGTTAGCGGAACAAAATAACAGTAACGATTATGCTGGTATTGTTAGTTTCAATTCATCAATTAAAAATCTATAGTTGCTTTCAGTATTTCTCAATGGCTTTATTGGTTCTGGATATCTCGTAATTATTGATTCAGTACCATAACTATATTGAAGTTGATAATAGCTGTTGACGGCCTGCTAGCTAAGGAGCTTCAGTTAATCTTGCCATTTCCCTGTTTTCCATGGCAGGTTGATCCAACAAACGTGTTAGCCAAGCCTCAGCCGATTTTTGATTGATATTCAACAGACGATTCGGGAAAAAACCGAATAACAGTATCAAAGCGAGCGGGAGACACAACACCAAGCGTTCCCGTAAACGCAGATCCTGCACCTTCATGACCGCAATATGATGAATTGGCCCCAAAAATGCGCGACGGGAAAATGACAAGATATAAGCAGCGCCAAGAACCGATCCAGCCAATGCCGTGATAGCCAGACTGGGATGCGCGAGCATGGCGCCAATGATTAGCAATAATTCGGCAGGAAATCCGATGGTTCCTGGTACGCCTATGCTGGCGAACGTCAAGATGAAATAAAATACAGTCAAATGCGGCATAACCTTTGCCAGTCCACCCAGATGGATAATTTCAGTACTGCCCAGGCGATGTTGAATAAACCCTGCAACCAGCATCAGCGAACTGGCTATGAGGGTGAAATTGAACAGCGATAAAATCGCGCCCTGAAGACCCTGGATATTTAATGACGCCAGACCGATGATCACCAGGCCAACATGACTGACACTGGCATACGCCAGCAATCGGCGCAAATTGGTTTGCTGTAAGGCGATGAGTGCGCAATAAATCAGAGTAATCGCCCCCACAATGCCCATGGCCCAACTGTATTCAACAGCGGCGGAAGGTGATAACGGCATTGCAAAACGCAGTATGCCGTAAACGCCCAGCTTTAATCCAACCAACACAGCGGTTATTTGCGGTGAACCTTCCATGGCGACCGTTGGCAGCCAGGTGTGAAAAGGTATCAGGGGAGCCTTGATGGCAAAACCCGTCAGTAACAGGATAAATACCAGGCCTTGTAAGTTTTCAGGTAGCGGTGTGGCTAGAAGTTCCGGAAAACTAAAGGACAAATCTTTTGGAATGATGCCGACGACAACGTTCACGTGATTAATTGCCAGCATGACAATGGCAAATAATATCGGCACACCGCCGACCAGCATGAATAAGGTGTACTTTGTCGCTGCGCTTCGTCGTCTGGGTCCGACCCCCCATAAACCGATCAGGAAAAAAATAAGCGGCAGCGTGAGCTCCCAGAACAGAAAGAACAGCACCAAATCCAGAGCTGAAAATACCCCCATCGTGACGCTTTCCAGGGCCAGTAACAAGGCAAAATGAAACCGGCTTAAATGCGAAATGGAATTCCAGCATGACAGTATAGCCATCACAGTTACCACCGCCGTCATTGGCAGAAATAACACGGAGATGCCGTCTATTCCAACAAGAAACTCAATGTTCAGGCTGGGTATCCAGGTATGGCGTTCAACCAGTTGGAAGCTGTCATTTGTTGCATCAAACCACCTGACGGCCAGCAGGGTCGGGATCAGTTCGAGCAAGGCGATGGATAAGGCAATGGTTTTGGCCAGCCTGATGTGGTGACAAGCACCGATTAAGACGGCACCCATCAAGGGCAGCGCAATGATTAGACTAAGTAACGGAAAGGCGCTTTCGCTCATACAGGTTATTGAGAAGACTTGTTCATAAAATTCGATTGTTGGTCACCGTGGACCGGGTAATGCTGATGAATGGCCGTCATTTCCTGATCGATGAAATTGAGCCAGGGCGTCGTATAAAAACCCGAACCGATCAGCATTATGCTAATGACAATTGCAATAAGGCGTTCGGTTCTGACGGGATGATGGCTGCTGCTGTATGGCTGATGGTTGCGTTTGGGCGTGGCTATGAATATTTGCTGGAAGGCTCTAAGCAGGAATGCGGCTGCCAGTACATTGCCGAGTAAAATGGCGATCGCAATCAGCCAGCCATCTTCTTCGATTATACCTTCAACCAGAATATGTGCCGCATCAAATCCAGGCGTCCCTGGCATGACCATGGTGCTGAGGGCTGACACCAGGAACAACAGCGCCAGTGTAGAGTTGGTATCAAACAAGCCGCCCAGTCGAGTGATATAGCTGGTACGCGTCCGTTCATAAATCAGGCCAACGCTGAATAACAACCCGGCGGTGGCCAGTCCATAGACTATGGATAACAACAGGCTGCCCTCCAGTCCATATTCATTGAAACTGAATATGCCGATGACCAGCATGCCGGTATGACTGATAACAGCAAATGCCAGCAACTTGCGGATATTGATTTGCAAAAGGGCATGTAATGCGCCGTAGAAAATGCTTAACAAGCTCAGAGCGACAACGAATTCCGCCCATTGTTCGGCGACGCCTGGAACAAGTGGCAAAATAAAGCGGATTACCGAATAAATTCCGAGTTTTAAGCCCACCAGAAATATGGCAGCGCTGGCTACGGTACCGTGTTCAGCCAATTGTGGGAGCCAGCCGTGAAACGGAAACAACGGCATACGAATCGCGAAGCCAAAAAACAACAGGATAAAAATGAGCACTTCATCATGCAGATAGGCATTATTTTGCTTGAGGGTAAACCAGTCGAAGGTTAATGGATGTTCGGAGTCTATGAGTCCAAATGCCAGCAACATAAAACCTGTTAGCGTCATCAGCAGGCTGCTTCCCCAATATTGCAATAAGGGAGCGACAATCCAGCGGCGTTTCTGTCCGGTTCCTGCGTGAGTCGTCAATAAAATCACCGGAACGAGTTCAAGCAAAGACCAAAACCAGAACTGCATGAGGTTCAGGGCACTAAACGCGCCAATCAGGATAGTTTCATAGCCGAGCAGGCAGCCAATAAATAATCGATCAGTCACATGCCGGGTTATCAGGGTGTAAACCAGGGTCAGGAATGTTAAGACAGCCGTCAGCGGAATAAATAAAATGTTGGCGCCATCGACACCGACGCTGTAACTGATGCCAGCAAAGTGGATGTGCTCAAACAGATGAATACCGGGATTGTTGGTATCAAAAACGGCCAACAAATACAGGCTCAGCAATATGGTGATTAGCGAGCCCGTGAATCCGGCTCTTAAGGCAAAAAGTGATGAACGGGAATAAATGATGGCCAGGGTGGTGATTAACGGCACCAGCATTAAAAGGCTTAGTACTGGAAAAACGGCCTGTTCCGGCCAATAGGTGATTTTGATGTCCATAGCTAATTAAAAGGCGACCATCAAGGTAATAAACACGAACAAGACCAGGTAGCGTGGTCTGAAAATCAGGCGTTCAACCTGGTTAGCAGCGATGGCTAATTTGCGGGCGGTGCCATGTGAAGTTTTGCTAACGGATTGAACCATCCAGCGCTCTTCAAACCAGTGCACAATGGCAGATGTCCATTCGGTCAATTTACCCGCTAGACCGGTTCCCTTGGCAAATTCATTAGAGTCATTTTCGAGGTCCGTGCCAAAGGATTTTTCTTCCTGTTGCGCCAGGGAAGATATTGCCTGGATGGCGGGAGCGGGTGCACCCATGAAACGATCAACGATGTAGTCATCAAAGTAATACATATCCTGTGCCAGTCGAAGTATCGGTTTAACCAGGGCCCAGTCCGTGATTTGATCCAGCCATAGGCGCTGTAAAGAGGCCACATAAGCCCAGCGCATTTGAGAAATGAAGGGGGGAACGGGTTTAATCGGATTATCCTGGGTTACATACATCATTGAAGGTGATGTCAAAAACAGATAGCCGCGTACGACGGCATGGGCGCATAAATGCCAGCTGGCCAGCTGCCAGAATCCCAGGCCACATTCCAGAAACATCAAGCCGAGTTGGCCGGTAGTCGCAAATACCAGAGAGCTTTTTACATCAGTCTGAGTGAGGCCCACAAAAGTACTATAAAGAGCGGTTGCGAATCCTGTCACCGCAAGTAATAGCATGGGAAATGGCGCCTGCTCAAAAATGGGTTGCAGCTGGATGACCAGGAAGCCCCCGGCGTGGATCATGACAGCACCGTAAAATACGGCACTGGATGGTGTTGGTCCTTCCATGGCGCGGGCCAGCCAGGGTGTAAAAGGGAGTTGAGCTGATTTTGCGAATGCTGCGATTGCAAAACAAAGCGCAATTCCTGAGGCCTGTCCGGGTGTCAATATGCTTGCAGACGCATTCACTTTGCCCCAGTTGACTGTATCGATCCAGACGTAACAAAGCCCGATGCCGGTAATAAAGCCGGCGTCACCTATGCGGTTGGTGACAAAAACACGGGTCGCATTAGCGATGGCAACGGGTCGATCATAAGCGTAGGCTATCAGAAGAAATGAACAGACTCCGGCAATTTCCCAGCCGATAAAAGTGACAACGGCATTGCCCGCCAACACGAGGAGCAATATCGCTGATGCGAAAAGGCACAGGACGAAATAGAAGCGGTGAAAGCCTGTTTCCCTGTGCATATAATTGACGGAAAATCGGCTGACGATGACTAACAGGATACTGAATAAAGCGGCTAATTTAGCATTAAATCCAGTTGTTATGAAGTTCAGACGAATGATCAAACTGTCGCTAACGAGCCATTGTCCGACACTGAAAGCCCCGGTATTTTTAGCTAGAATATCGGCGCCCAGCAAAATAAGTGTATGTAGACACGAGAGGGTAATGGCCCAGACGGCAATATCGGCTGTTGTGTTTTCACTGCCTTCTCCGGTCAATAGACCCGACAGATGTCCGATGCCGATAATGGCGGCGGCTAGCAGAGGCAACAAGGGTATTAATACAACTAATGCATCCATATAGATGAGGTATAAGGTACAAGGTACAAGGCGTAAGGTTCCAAATGCGGGCTAGGATGAAGCGATAGCGTAATCCCTGCAACCGCAATGTCCCAGGATTGATGTTGTTCATAGTGTCCATGCTGCGGTGTAAATGCTAAAGCCGTCATAATTTTATGGTTCCAACACTTCCGGTTGTTTAATCAGTGCGGGGGGTACAGGCAAGGATTGGCCACGATAACAATCTGCTGAATTTGCAAAGCTAGCTAAATCATTATCTTTGGCATGCCAGAGTACAAAGCCAGTGCCGCGTTCAAAGCTGTAAATTTTACCGGTGTCAGGATCTTTGGTGCTTAATAGTATCCAGCCGCCTGCGATCAATTCACGTAAACTTTCCTGACGCTGATAGATGTTTTCCAGCGTTGATGTTTTTGCTTCCACGAGAATTTGCAGACGCATGGCCTCATGAATTTCAACCATCTGTCTAGGCAGACCCGTTCTTAAATCACTGCTTGATCCTTCCATGACACCGAAGAAACCGGTGATATTATGAGTAACTTTAGAGCCGCAGCCAAAGCGTTCATTATTAACGGTAGAAAAGTAATATTCCAGATTGATGCCCGCACCGACCGGGCCCACAGCTAGCAGGATGCTTTCCAGGATAGTACCTTCAGTATCCTGAGCGGGGTCATAAGAAATCAAAAAAACGCGGCGATCGAAAAAAATACCCTGGGATAATGAGCGGCGACCCACGATAGCGGAAGCATTGGTGGCGTGTCCTAATTCAGGTCTGGCTTGTGAAAAATCGGCAGCACGTTCTTCAATATGCGCCAGGGCTAATTCGGGACTGGGATTGACTGGGGCAGAGGCGAGTCTGCGGCAGCGCTCGTGTGCCGACATTTTGCGCACATGTGCCAATTCATTGAGCAGAATATTAAAGCCGGCCTGATGCGAGGCCGGTAATGCGTCCAGATCGTACCAGATGATGTTTTCATTGCAGGTATTGTGTTCTGAACCGATAAACCAGGTATCCGGTGGAATTGAAATGCCACGCGCTGTCAGCAATGACCGAATTTCAGGCCGATTTGCCATGGCCGCAAAAATACGAGCATTGGGACCGCCGTGACGACCGCTGCAGGCGCCGCAATCGTAGGCGGCCAAGTGTGGATTGTTCTGACTGATGGAGCCATGACCCATCAAGACGACGAGCGGAGCAAATCCGTCGGTTAGACCGATATTGCGCAGAAAACCGGCAACTCGATCAACTTGTTCGCTATCGGTAAAACCCTGTTTGGGCAAATCGGGTGTCGCCGTTCTTGAATGATCCGTTGATGTAAACTGTAGCTGTGTCTTGACGCACGGGGATATCAGATCCGACAGATGAGACATCAGACGTTGATGAGTCAATGGAAACAAGGATTTTGAGACCAGACCCGTGAGAGCAAAAGGCGCAAGTAAATGATTGATCAGATAAGAGGACAAAAGGTTGCGTCTTAAGCCGTGGTAAACACGATTAGCCCCCTGCATGAGAACGCTACGACCTAGCTTGTGTCGTGATAGTGTTGTTTCAGAGCCCATTTGGGGGGCTTCGTGAATGGTATGGGCCGGCGTTACCACTACCGGACACAACGGCGTTGAGTGAGGGTCATCCAGTCCTTGGTAGTTCATGGCTACACCGAAAAAGCCCGCAGCGCCTAAGGTTTCTATGGTGGGATTCAGTTCCTCCAGATGACGGCGAAAACTTTCTTCCCTGTCATCCATGCAGAAAATAATTTGCGACGATGGCCGTTTTTCGCGCCTTGCCCAGCGACCTTTGTTGCTATTGGCACTTAGGGCGTGAAAAAAGGCATCCCGATAATGCAATTCGTAAGCATTTAGCCAGACTTTGCCGCGTTCGGTTTCATTAAACGTGTTCAGGATGTCCAGAATTTTAACAAGATCATCTCTACTTGATTGCTGGAGATACTCAGCGCTTAAACCTAAATGTTGAAATAGACGGAACAGTCGCCAGCCGGCATTGAAAATAGACAGTCCTTCATTATTATCCGTCATGGGGCTTAGCTGCCAGGTCCAGATCAGGTCTGCGAGCTCTTGCCAGGCTTGGCGATTATGGCGATCTGTACTTGTCTGGGCGGATAAGGATTCAGCGAGTTCAGTCAGGTACTCCGGCAGATTACGCTGGTACAGGGATCGGCGTACGATAAATTCCGGCAGGTTTTTGCGAAAATAGGCATGCAGGGCGTGGGGTGTGGCTTCGATTTTCCATATATCCCGGCAGACCTGATTCAACCACAGTCTGTCCAGAGTCAAGCGGATAGCCAGATAATCGGCAAGTTTTGGTGCCGCATCATTGCTTGCCTGATATTTCGGGTGTTGTTCTCGCCAGTTGATCAAACCGGACCAGCCTGGTAATTCAAGTGCCAGGCGGCGTAAATAGCCGGGCCATTTATTCTCAGGAATTTCCAGTTGGGATAATTGCAGGATAATTGTATCAATCGGGTCGCTGGGTAGTTCCGTAATGATTTGCAGCCAGTCGGGAAGTTCATGCAAAAAAGGATTGGCATCGTAAATCATCGTGACTCGCCATGATGCGTAAAAGCCCAGTTGGCTCCGCCCCGGTGTTTGCCAGGCTGCAACAGCTTCATCCAGCGCAGACGAACACTGACGAATAAGTTGTGGGCGAACGGCGTCAAGCACGTCAATGCCACTGAGTCCAGCGATAAAGCTGCGCAAGGTTAGGTTGTCGCCCAGTTGATTAATCTGTTCATCCAAATCAAGTCGGGCTTGTTGCAGGTTATGTTGACGAACCGATGCACCGAACAGTCGACGTAATTCCATATCATTGTTCGGGAGGGCATGCGCCAGCCAGTCTTCGGCCTGTTCCATCGACAAATCCAGCAGAGTCTCTGGATGCAAGTTAATTTGGTGTAGATCAAGCAAAACCAGAATACGGTTCCACAAGGCCTGAATGGCATCATTTTCTGGCAGTTGAGAAGCCAGGAACTGATTGCGAACTGGCTTGGGTACGTCGTTCTGCACCGTGTTCAATGCATTCAGTTCATCGATTTGCCAATTGAATTGGCCGGGAGTAATCTCGCTCAGGTCATACAGCAAGGCCATCCGATAAATGTCCATGCGGGTAATGGGTCTGTCTTTCAAAACACAGACTATCTGTTCGGTTTGCAAGCCGGGGTTGCCAGCCAGGGCGGCAGATAAATCATCGTCATTGATCCGGCCTTGCCAATAAAAGCTGCGGCTGTTCTCTTCCGGTTGATATCCGAAAATACCCGTCAACGCGGCAAATTTATCGAGGGCTTCTTCAAATGGCAAATGCTGAAAGCCATGCAAGGTATTGTGATGGACGAAATCATGAAGGGGTGCCTGGCCAGGAAGCACATGATCGAGTTCATGCAGCGCAGCAACGATGTGGTCACGTAATGTCTGAGTATTCCTGTTGTGTTTGTGATCGGCTGCCTGCATGAAAGACCCTATAATCCTCGAAGCATGATCAAGCTGTTCAGCTGCGCAATGGTTGAAGCTGATAAATCGATCAAGGCCGTTGGCCAAAAGCCAAAGAATACAATACCTGCCGACATCGATCCGGCTGCCAATAATTCATAGCGACTCAAATCCGGAATGTGTTGCATGTGTGGTTTAACGGGGCCGGTAAATAATAAGCCGATAGTCCGTATCGCATAGGCCGCATTGATAAGAAAGCTGAGGCAGAAAAACAGCCAGAGCCAACCCCATTGTTGAAAACCGCCGATGATCGTATGCAGTTCGGCGATAAAACCGATAGAGCCTGGTAATCCCATGGTGGCGAGCAAGGTTATTGTCATGAACAAGGCAAAGCGGGGCATGACCTGGACCAGCGAGCTGTAGTCCTGAACGTTGCGGGTATGCGTTCGTTCGTATAGCAAGCCCACCAGCAAGAACAAAGCGCCGGCGACCAGTCCATGTGCTGTCATTTGTATTACTGCACCCATGAGACCCGTTTCGTTTAAAGTGGCTATACCCAATAAAACGATACCCATGTGGCTGACCGATGAATAGGCGACCATCGCTTTAAGATCGTTTTGCCGCCAGGCCAACAAGCCACCATACAGCATGCTGAACAATGCCAGAAAAACCAGTAATGACTGGAGGGTGAGTGCTGCTTCCGGTAGCATCGCAACCGATCTTATCAAGCCATAGGCACCCATTTTCAATAAAATGCCGGATAATAAAATACTGACCGGACTGGGGGCTTCAACGTGAGCCAGCGGCAGCCAGCCGTGCAGGGGGAAAATAGGCATCTTGACACCGAAGCCAATTAAAAAGCCCAGGAATACCAGAATCTGCTCATAGCGTGGCATATCTTTTGCCGCCAGATGCATGGACGTCATCAGTGAACCGGCATGTTCCAAATCGTATTGACTGATGGCTAGCAGGCTGAGCAACATGAAAATGGAGCCGCCCATCGTGTAAAGCACGAAATTCAGGCTGGCAGTGTGTTTTCGTTTGCCACCCCAACGGCCGATGAGAAAAAACAGAGGAATCAGCGTGACTTCCCAAAAGATATAAAACAAAGCCCAATCCTGTGCCAAAAATACACCCAACATTCCGAATTCGAGGAGCAGCATGCAGATATAATAGCCTTTGACACTGCTGGATATCGAAACGGAAGCTAGTAAAGATATGGAAGTTAGAAAGGACGCCAACACGAGCATGGGCATGGAAATTCCATCCACACCCAGGGCATAGGCGCTGCCAAGAACCGGATTGAGGGGGAAATATTCACTGAATTGTAAGCCGGCATCGTGATGGTCATAAAGCGCTGCCAGCCAGCAAGCCAGAATAAACACCAAGGTAGTCACAAGATTGGCAATGATTTGAATTATGCCGCTTCGTTGACCTGGAATCAGCACTAGCAACAGGGCGCCAACAGCTGGCGTCCAAAGCAGTATACTCAATATCCCCATGATCAACCTTCCATGATTTGCGGCGGATTAACCGGTTGTTCCATTAGGCTGTTGTGATGCATCGGCTTGGTAATAATCCTTTTTGATGTTTTCTTTGCCAAATAAATCGATGACTTCGACTGAAATATTGCTATCGGAAGCTGCGGCCAGAAAGTCTTCTACAGTTTCAAGAATATCATGATCAATGAAATGAGCTTTGCTGGCGTTAACTGTCACCTTACTGTCCGCATTGATGTTTAGGATAAATTTTCGAAGCAGCGCTTTATTCAGAAAGGAAACATCCTTGTTGAATGACAACAAATAATGGTCTCCATCCTGAGTTAATGTAATGGCGGCATTATAATTGGCTCTGATGACAAAAAACAAACCGATAACCAATCCCACGGCCATACCTTTTAATAAATCAGTCAGCAGAATCGCAAGAACGGTGAGGGCGAATGGTAAAAATTGGCTCATGCCCTTCTTGTAAAATTCCATAAATAATGCCGGTTTTGCGAGTTTGTAACCGGTATGCAGAAGTATGGCCGATAAACCGGACAATGGAATATAGTTGAGATAATGCGCGAAAAACATGACACTAACGAGTAAACACAGGCCATGAACAAAGCAGGAAATTCTGGTTTTCCCCCCCGCGTTTATATTAGCTGAACTTCTTACAATGACTGCCGTTATTGGCAATCCTCCGAGCAGGCCGCTTAAAATATTGCCGATCCCTTGCGCTTTTAATTCCCTGTTGGTTGGCGCCAGACGTTTCAATGGATCCAGTTTGTCGACAGCCTCAAGGCTTAACAGCGTTTCCAGACTGGCTATCAGGGTGAGGGTTATTGCCACAACATAGACTTGGGGATGAGCCAGAAAGCTGAAGTCGGGAAACATAATGTTATTAAAGAAGTCGCCTACATCCTCGGATGCTGGCAGCGAAACCATGTGTTTGGCACTGACCGACAAGTTGGGAAAAAATTGTGTGGCGGTTAAATTAAAACCAACCCCCCATAGTACTGCAATTAAAGGCCCGGGAATTAAACTCAGGAGGCGGGTATGTTTTATGAAGGGCATTTCCCATACAATTAAAATTCCTAAGGAAATAATACTTATAATCAAGGCACCGGATGAAAGCGCGTTCATTGCATCAAAAAGTTCATAAAAGCTCGATTCGGCGGTCTCCTGCATGTAGCTTTCGTCGCCCTCGTAACTGGTGTCATAGCCCGTTGCATGAGGAAATTGTTTGATGATCAAAATAAGGCCGATGGCCGCCAACATGCCTTTTATAACCGAAGAAGGAAAAAAGGCGCCAATGATGCCTGCTCTGAGAAATCCTAGTCCCAGTTGGAGAACTCCGGCTAAAACGCAGGCGACTAAAAAACCCTGAAAACTTCCCAAGGTTTCAATGGCGTTGAACACGATGACGGTAAGACCTGCGGCCGGTCCAGAAACGCTCAGTTGGGAACCGCTGAACCAGGAAACAATCAGTCCCCCCACCAGTCCGGCTGTTAAACCGGAAAACAGGGGCGCGCCCGAAGCCAGGGCAATACCCAGGCAGAGTGGCAATGCCACCAAAAAGACCACGATTCCCGCAGGTATGTCGTCTTTCAGATGATGAAAATAATACTGCGTGTGTTTGTGTATCATTTTTTTCTCCGGGCGAAAAGGTGTTGATCAGTATATCTAGTAGTGATTCGAAATTAAAATTTGTTTGTTAAGGATGTGCACCATATTAGTTTCCCTGAAGATTTTTAACAGTCATACAGGAAAACGTAGGAGCGGCGTCTCGCCGCGATTGAGTACCCGGAATGCCCTATGCGCGGCGAGGGCGCCGCTCCTACGAAGATTTCAGGAGATTGCGGCTTTGGAGAGTTATTTTTTACCATACCCTAAGTTGATTACCTCTAGAAATTGCAATTCGACATGCTGAGTACTTACGGGGCCAGATCTAAATTGCTATTAGCCTGCTTACAGTTGAGATACATTGATGGCAATTCATAGATGATTAACCCAGTTTGAATCCTGTAAAAAATCCTGCGACACCACTTACTCCTTTGCTGGTAATGCTCGACAAACGGTCGACCAAAAAATTACCGGATGATTTTGCTACACTGGCAGCGGTATTTGCGGCTTGTTGTAACTGAATATCTGAAATATGAGAAATTCCGTAATATTCACTGGCAAATAGCAGAACAATAGCGGCGCCGCCTAAAAATAATGCCGTTCGTAACATTTTTTTTGCAAAGTAGCCCACCGCCATACCAATGACGAACGGTGCGCCCACATTGCCAAACAGGAATGAGGAAGAAAAAATGTCGTTGACGGACGAGGCATCGGGTTTTTGAGTGTTCATGGCTTGTAGCTGTTTTAGTTATATTGACGGGACTATTGGGAATTGTATTGCTGTATGGTAACAGTAGCCAAGGTTGAAAAAAAGCAATCATCAGCTTTACGTTTTAATGAGCGAGGTGACCTATTGACGTTTAGGTCAGACTCAAAATGTCATTCTTTCTTAAATGGGATTTTCGGTATTCCTAGGTTGAAGACGTAAAGGCGGCTAAAATTTGACGCAAAACCCACAAACGTAACCGTTTATCAGCGGAATCCATCCATGTTGTACGATATCATTGCCTTTACAGTCAGCGTTCTAATGATGGTGACTTATTATCTATATTTGATTCAGCGCTCTCGCCGCGTACCCGATTCAAGCGTACATGCGCTTAATGCCAGAATTCGAGAACAATGGGTTGACATGGTCATTCATAGCAAGAACAGGGATATACTTGCTGTTCAGACTTTACGCAATTCCGTCATGGCAGCCAATTTCATGGCTTCGACCGCTGTGTTGTTAATCATTGGCACCTTAAATATCAGCGAAAAAATTGCTCAATGGGCGCTAAACTGGCATCCCTATGCGTTGGCGAATGATGTATACGGCGAATTATGGCAAATAAAGCTGGGCTTGCTTCTGCTAGATTTTTCGATCGCCTTTTATTGCTTTTCGATGGCCATACGTCTTTTCAATCATGTCGGTTACATGATTAATCTTTCAGATGATGGTTCAATAGAAGGCGGGTTGCACAAAAAAACATGCGCGTATTTGAATAAAGCCGGCAGCTATTATTCATTCGGAACCCGAACCTTCTTTTTTAGTTTGCCGATAGTCTTGTGGTTTTTTGGCCCTTATTCGCTTGTTCTGGCGACGCTTGCATTGATTGCCGGGCTTGCCATGCTCGACAAAGTGCCGAGCTGAGACCCGTTTAAGGAAAATTGCAGATCGCCAACATGGGTTCAAATTCTCAAAATCATTCCTGGGTTGATTGTAACCACTGCGCTACCGATTTTGCGTAGTATGTCAGAATGGCATCGCTGCCCGCGCGTTTGAATGCCAGCAGAGATTCCAATACGACCAGCTGTTCATCCAGCCAGCCGTTGATTGAAGCGGCTTTCAGCATGGCATATTCACCGCTGACCTGATAGGCAAATGTGGGTACGCCAAATTGATCCTTTACCCGGCGAATGATGTCCAGGTAGGGCATGCCGGGTTTGACCATGACCATGTCCGCGCCTTCCTGTAAATCCAGTTGAATTTCCCGTAATGCCTCATCCGAATTGGCAGGATCCATTTGGTAACTGTATTTGTTGCCTTTTCCCAGCGCGCCGGCTGAACCAACGGCGTCTCTGAATGGCCCGTAGAATGCCGAAGCATATTTAGCCGAATAGGCGAGAATGAGCGTGTTGATATGATTTTCTGACTCCAGTTTGGTTCTGATGGCTCCAATACGACCATCCATCATGTCCGAAGGGGCAACCATATCCACTCCCGCTTCGGCATGAGAAACGGCCTGTTTGACCAGAACCTCTATGGTTTCCTCATTGAGGACGTAGCCTTCGTCATTAATGAGTCCGTCCTGGCCGTGCACGGTGTAAGGATCGAGCGCTACATCGGTAATGATGCCAAGCCCCGGGACTGCTTTTTTTAATGCTCTAACGCTCCGTTGTACCAGACCTTCGGGGTTGTAGGCTTCAGCGGCATTGTCCGATTTTTTTTCGGCTGGCACCACCGGAAACAGGGCGATTGCAGGGATGCCCAACTGGAAAATTTCCTGTGCTTGTGTTAGTAACAAGTCCAGAGAAAATCGCTCTATTCCGGGCATGGAAGCGATCGACTCACGTTGATTAACACCTTCAATGACAAACATCGGGTAAATGAGATCATCAACGGAAAGTTTGTTTTCACGCATCAGACGGCGGGAAAAATCCTGATAACGCATTCTTCTCATGCGCGTACGAGGAAAATTAATGTTATTATAAGACATCTTATCTATACTCGGTGGTTTAGGGTTATCAAAATCTCTGAACAAGAATCCTTTAAGGAGGCTTCTTTCGCCAGGGTTTGTTCCGGTGATTTATTGTATCAGTGAAAACGAGTAGCCGATATTTGAAACGTAAGCACTCATAAATTTAGAGGATGTCATGAAAGCTAGAAAATTTGCAGTCTTAGGTTTATTGTTCCTGCTGGGTCTGATGCCCATTCATCGTGTCATTGCAGCTGATTTGTTGCCCCCGCAGCAAGCGATTAATACTGCTTCCACGCAATTGCAGGCAAAATTGCAGGATAAATCCTTTACTAAGGATTTTTCAAAAATTACAGAGTATGTCAATCAGGTTATTTATCCACATACGGATTTTGATAGAATCTCGGCACTGGTCCTTGGAAAGCTTTGGAAAACTGCGACACCTGACGAAAAACAGCGCTTCAAACACGAGTTCCAGACTTTGCTGGTTAGGACCTATTCCAGGGCCTTTGTTGAATTCAAAGAGTGGTCGGTTCGCTTTTTGCCACTTCAAATGGAAAATGGAGCGACAAAAGTCATTGTAAAAACAGAAGTGTTGCAGCCCGGTATTCAGCCGATTGGCGTTGATTATCGTATGTTTTTAAGTCAAGGTCAGTGGAAAGCTTACGATATCATGATTGAAGGGGTGAGCCTGGTTACCAACTATCGCACGACTTTCACCAACGAAGTACAAGCCAAAGGCTCATTAAGCGCTGTCATTGATGGCCTGGCCAAACGTAACTCAGAGGCATTGGCCGCCAAAAATTCTTGATCTTATTTTTTAACACTCGTTAATTTCCCTAAAGCTGACGAGGTAGGGATACTTACAAAATTCGTCTATGTGGTTCTACAGGGTCCACCTGAAGTAGCCGAAGGGCACATCACGAACGGAAAAAGTGAATGCATTCAACCAACCCACATGCCCGTTTGCCTGAGCCTGTCGAAAGGCAATTTTCAGGGGCATTTCAAGCACCCTGTTAGTCATACATTTTAGGCAGGAACAGTTCACTCAACTGTGGAATCTGTTCCTGCCCGATTTATTCGGATCGAAGTCTTTTTTAAGCAATAAGTCAAACGATTGAAACTCTGTGATTACTATAAAAGCATGATGGTCAAGTGCTGCATGGGTGGCTTTATGGCTCTGGATATAGTTGAATGAAGGCGTCCCCTTGCACTGTCTGAGCGGGATATTCATCAATGATAGATTATCAACCACTGTATGAGACTTTAACAGCTGCCAAGGCGGATGCCTGGGTCGGATGCTTACCCGAACAATTGTTGAAAGCATTTGATAAAACCCGGCATGGAACATTGCCGCAGTGGTTGTCGTTAATTGCAAGCTTGCCGGCCATAACGCCTTCCATACGCTTACTGGATGTTGATACACTGCAAATTGGCCGGTCGGATGATTTGTCAGACGCGCTGAAAAATCAGCTTGAGTCACAATTGAGATTTTTGCAGCCTTGGCGAAAAGGCCCGTATCAGTTATTTGGCCTTCATATCGATACCGAATGGCGTTCAGACTGGAAGTGGAATCGATTAAAAAATCATATTGCTCCGCTGGAGCATCGCCTGGTTTTGGATGTAGGCTGCGGTAATGGCTATCACTGCTGGCGTATGTTGGGTGCTGGAGCAAAAATGGTTGTTGGCATTGATCCCTTAGTGCTGAATGTGATGCAATTTCATGCGATTAGACGCTTGTATGGTGACGCGCCGGTCTATGTTTTGCCGATGGGCCTGGAAGACCTGCCTGCCGGTCTGAATGTGTTCGACACGGTATTTTCCATGGGCGTTCTCTACCATCGCCGTTCACCGATTGATCATCTGCTGGAATTGAAACAATGCCTTAAATCCGGAGGCGAATTGGTTTTGGAAACCCTGATTATCGATGGAGGCCTGGGAGAAGCCTTGGTGCCCGAAGGGCGTTACGCCAATATGCGAAACGTCTGGTTTATTCCGTCCTGTGAAACCTTAATGGTCTGGATGAAACGCTGCGGTTTCGTCAATATTCGCCTGATCGATGTTACCGTTACAAAAGTCGAAGAACAACGGAGCACGAATTGGATGACGTTTAATTCATTAAAAGACTTTCTTGATCCAAAAAATCCGGCCTTTACGATTGAAGGCTTGCCGGCGCCGAAAAGGGCCATTCTTATTGCAAATGCAACGTAAAATAATGCATCCGATTGACCGTGATCGGGTTATGATCATTTTCAATACATTTATAAAGTAAATATTACCCATATAACCCGACCGAAACCGAACAGTCCAAGAGGAATACTAAATGACGCTGCAAATTTTTCGCACCAAGCAGGTTACTGATGATCATGCTGGAGATCAGGGACTCAAACGTTGCTTGTCAGCCTGGGATCTGACTTTTCTCGGCATAGGTGCCATTATCGGGACCGGCATTTTTGTATTGACCGGCATTGCGGCCGCCACGCAATCCGGACCTGCCGTCGTGCTATCGTTCGTATTGGCCGGCATTGCCTGCACGTTTGCTGCGTTATCCTACGCCGAACTGGCCTCATCGGTGGGTGGTTGTGGTAGCGCCTATGGTTATAGCTATTCCGCATTTGGAGAATTAATTGCCTGGATTATAGGATGGGATTTGCTGCTGGAGTACGGTATTTCGGTCGCAGCGGTGGCTAACGGCTGGTCCGGTTATTTTAATAACGCCATAATTGCCATGGGAATGCCGCTCCCCGAGCTATTGACGAAAGCCCCTAAAATGGGCGGTCTAATTAACCTGCCGGCGACGCTGATCATTCTGATTTTGATGGTGCTGCTAATTATGGGCGTTAAACAGAGTGCCAAAGCGAACAATGCCATGGTCTTTGTCAAATTGATCACGATCAGCATTTTTATTGGGATTGCGCTGTTTAATGTGAATCCCGCTAACTGGCATCCGTTCATGCCGTTTGGCTGGTTTGATAAAGCGCCTGATGGCAAAACAACCGGCGTACTTGCGGGTGCCTCCATTGTATTTTTTGCCTATGTGGGCTTTGATGCGGTGTCTACTGCTGCCGAAGAGGCAAAAAATCCACAGAGGGATTTGCCGATTGGCATTGTGAATTCGCTTGGTTTTTGTACCATTGTTTATATCCTGGTATCGGCGCTGTTAACCGGTGTGGTGAATTACACCGAGCTTAATGTGTCTTCACCGGTTGCACATGCACTAAAACTGATTGGATTTAACTGGGCGTCTGCACTGATTTCTACTGGGGTTATTGCCGGTTTGACGACGGTGATGCTGGTGCTTTATTACGGGCTGACGCGTATCATTTTTGCGATGTCACGTGATGGCTTGCTGTCATCCTTTTTTAGCGAGGTCAATCCTAAAACTCAGACACCGGTCCGTGTGATTGTATTATGCGGCATCATCATGTCACTGATCGCAGGTTTTATGCCATTAGGTGATCTGGCTGAATTGGTGAATATTGGCACACTGGCGGCCTTCGTGTTGGTGTGTTTCGGCGTTATCGTATTGCGAATAACCAAGCCGGACATGCCACGGCCATTTAAAACGCCGTTCAGTCCTTTATTTCCGGTGTTAGGTATGCTGTCTTGCGGAGCGCTGATGGCGTTTTTGCCTTCGCTGACGTGGCTGCGTTTTGTCGTCTGGCTGGTTTTGGGATTGATTGTCTACTTTGCGTATTCCATGCACCACAGCCATTTGGCTAAAAATGGCAAAGGGATTGCAGGTAGTTGATGTTGATTATATCCCTCGATAAGTCGGGGGAGAGCTCTTTCGAAGGAATAAATAACGTTTACTGTATTATACCAATCCCAATAAATTCTCATGCTATCACTTCTCCAGCGGGAGAAGGTTAGGTTGAGGGGATTCAAATAACAACTTATTGGGACTGGTATTACTGTTTGATGACCAGTAAATTCACCAGAATCTGTTCGTAGATGCTGGATAGGATTTCCAGATCCTCCAGTCCCACATGCTCATTGATTTTATGAATGCTTTCATTCAAAGGCCCCAGCTCGATAACCTGGGCGCCGGTCGGGGCAATAAACCGGCCATCAGACGTGCCGCCACCGGTATCGTCAACTGTGTCGAAGCCGGTGACAGATTTGATAGCCGCATGCGCAGCTTCAATCAATATGCCCTTTTCAGTTAAAAAAGGATTTCCTGACAAGCGCCAGACTATCTCATACTGTAATCCTTGTTTATCAAGAATGGCATGAACGCGTTGTTTGATAAGCGCTTCCGTGAGTTCGGTGCAGAAACGCAGATTAAATTGCGCATTCAGTTTGCCGGGAATAATGTTTTCTGCACCAGTGCCTGCATTGATATTGGAAACCTGCAGGCTGGTCGGCGGAAAAAATTCATTGCCGTTATCCCAAACTTCTTCGGTCAGTTCCTTTAAAGCCGGCGCAAAACGATGGATAGGGTTATCAGCCAGATCAGGATAGGCAACATGGCCCTGCATGCCCAAAATCGTCAGCTGAGCACATAACGAGCCACGTCTGCCTACCCGAATCACATCGCCGATATGTTTGTCGCTGGACGGTTCGCCGACCAGGCACCAGTCGATTTTTTCATTACGCTGTTCCAATGCTTCCACGACTTTGACCACGCCGTGCGTAGCGATACCTTCTTCGTCGCTGGTCATCATAACGGCAATCGAGCCACGATGATCGGGGTGTCTGGCTACAAAACGTTCAACGGCCGTTATAAATGCCGCAATACCGCCTTTCATATCCGCAGCACCGCGGCCATAAAGCTTGCCGTCACGAATGGTGGGTTCAAAAGGGGGGGATAGCCATGCCTCTAATGGTCCGGTTGGTACGACATCGGTATGGCCGAGAAAGGTGAACAGCGGACTGACTTTGCCACGTCGTAGCCAGATGTTCTGCGTATCCGCAAAATTCAGGCGTTCTTCACTAAAACCCAAGGGTACCAGGCGTTGGGCAAGCACATCCTGACAGCCTTCATCGAGAGGCGTAACCGACTCACGAGCGATCAGGTCTTTTAGGAGTTGCAGGGTTTTACTCATATATCGTTTTCGTACTGTCCAGCTTTAAAACCGATGACTAATTTTTTGCCGGTGTCCAGGATGGGGCGCTTGATCAAGGTAGGAGAGTCCTGCAACAAGCGCAAGGCTTTATCTTCGGTCAGATCACTTTGTTGTTCGCTACTGAGTTGACGCCAACTGGTGCTACTACGATTGATCAGTGTGTTCCAGCCCAAACCGTCAGCAAAATGCTTGAGCAGTTCGGGCGACAATCCGTCAACGCGATAATCATGAAATTGATAGGCGACGCCGTTTTGGTCCAGCCAGAGTCTGGCTTTTTTGACGGTGTCGCAGTTTTTGATACCGTACAGCGTGGTCATTGGCTTACAACTGGCTATTCAGTAATTCATCAATACTGGGTAATTGTTTGTCGGCTTTGCAGCGGAATTTATAGAGATCGACGAATTCCATAAACGCCTGTTCCAGATCTTCAAGAATTTCTTCTTCATTGTCGCGTTCGTCGTCCGGAATATCATCAGATTGCAGGTATTCCTGCTGCAAAGACACTTCGCTGTTCAGAGCCAGCGTGGCATAAATCAGGGCATTGTTTGATATTTTTTCGCTCATGGCGGGCTCATTTTGTGGTTAATTAAAGTAATTAATCGCGTAACAACTCGTTAATACCGGTTTTACTGCGGGTTTTTTCATCAACCTGTTTGATGATGACAGCGCAGTACAGACTGTATTTGCCATCTGCAGAAGGCAGATTGCCGGATACCACGACCGATCCCGCCGGAATTCGGCCGAAACTGACTTCGCCGGTCATCCGGTTGTAAATTTTAGTGCTTTGGCCGATGTAGACACCCATCGAAATAACGCAGCCGTCTTCAACAATGACGCCTTCAACGATTTCAGAACGGGCGCCGATGAAGCAATTGTCGCCGATGATGGTTGGGCCTGCCTGCAAAGGTTCCAGAACGCCGCCGATACCGACACCGCCGGATAAATGCACGTTTTTACCGATCTGAGCGCACGAACCAACGGTTACCCAGGTATCGACCATGGTGCCGCTGTCGACATATGCGCCGATATTGACATAAGAAGGCATTAAAATGGCACCGGGGGCGATATAGGAGCCTCGGCGCGCAACGGCATTCGGCACGACGCGGACGCCAGCTTTAGCGAAATCTTCTTCAGAAAAAGTCGAAAATTTACACTCAACCTTATCATAGTAACGCGTATTGCCGCCGTCCATCAGACGGTTTTCATTGATTCTGAAGGAAAGCAAAACTGCCTTTTTAAGCCATTGGTTGGTCACCCAGTCGCCGTTGATTTTTTCGGCCACGCGTGCCGCGCCGCTATCGAGCAATTGAATCGCTTCGGCTACGGCATTGCGAATTTCTGGGGAAACATTGGCCGGCGTAATATCGGCGCGTTGTTCAAAGGCGTTATTAATGATGTTTTCAAGTTGTGTCATGTCGTTACTATTTTATTTAAGGTGTTAAAAAATTGTTTAATACGATGGGCGGCCTCAATGCATTCTGCCAACGGTGCGACCAAGGCGATTCTGACATGATAGAGGCCTGGATTAACGCCGTCGAAATCGCGAGACAAATAACTGCCGGGCAGAACGCTGACGTTTTCTTGTGCATACAGGCCTTGTGTAAAGTCGGTATCTGAAATCCCCCGCCGCCCCTCATTGCCCAAGGGGGAAGCCGAAGGCTGAGGGATTTTCAACCAGATGTAAAAACCGGCTGGCGGCTTTGTGATGTCGCAGACATCTTTCAAAATATCGATAACTGCCGCAAACTTCTCACGATAAAGACGCCTGTTTTCAATAACATGACTTTCATCCCGCCAGGCTTGAATACTGGCATGTTGTGTCGGCAAAGGCATCGCGCAGCCCTGGTAGGTTCTATACTGGAAATACTGTTGTAGAATTTCCGCATCGCCAGCGACAAAACCGGAGCGCAGGCCAGGCGCATTGGAGCGTTTGGATAAGCTGTGAAAAACGATACAGCGTTTGAAAGCGGTATTGC
Organism: Methylococcaceae bacterium; assembly: GCA_013140705.1. Taxonomy (GTDB): domain Bacteria; phylum Pseudomonadota; class Gammaproteobacteria; order Methylococcales; family Methylomonadaceae; genus JABFSH01. The sequence goes on along the minus strand of JABFSH010000029.1, from coordinate 70,566 downwards.
CAATGCGATAGGCGGTTTGCAGCAAACCGGCAGGTGGATTGGCTTCGTCGTCATAGAGTTCACTGTAGCACTCATCCGAAGCGATCACAAAATCGTATTTTTCTGCCAAGCGAATGAGTTGTTCATGGCTTTCGGTTGACATGACAGCGCCGGACGGATTGCCGGGTGAGCAAATATAAACCAACTGGCAGCGTTGCCAGATTTTTTCTGGCACGTTGTCGAAATTCGGCAAGTAACCACAATCTTCCGTCGTATTGATAAAGTAAGGCTCGGCCCCAGCCAGCAGTGCTGCACCTTCATAGATCTGATAAAAAGGATTGGGCATAATCACCACAGGCTGTGTGGATGAATCAATTAAACACTGGGCAAAGGAAAACAATGCTTCTCGTGTGCCGCTGACCGGCAATATCTGGGTTTCGGGATCTAAAAAATCTTCCGGAATCTGATAGCGCCGGCTAATCCAGTTGCTGATTGCCGATCTGAGCTCGGGTATTCCTTTTGTGCTGGGATAGACGCCAAGGCCATGCAAATGAGTCAACAGGGCTTCCTGAATAAAATGCGGCGTGGCATGGCTCGGCTCACCGATGGACAAGGCAATATGCGCTTTGAGTACAGGTGGCGTTAGCCCCTGTTTGAGATGTGCCAGTTTTTCAAACGGATACGGATGTAAGGCAGTTAAACCCGGCGTCATGTTTCAACTACAACGCGGCTGTTTGCCCATGGACTGGGCTTGCTGGAAAAACTGCATGGCCTGCGGCATATGTCGTTCCAGATCCTGGATGCGGGTTGCATGAGAAGGGTGGGTAGACAGGAATTCTATTGGCTGCTGACCTTTGGCGGCTTGATCCATTATTTGCCACAAAGAGATGCTTTGCCGTGGATCAAAACCGGCTTTTGCCATTAAATCGACACCTATTATGTCAGCTTCGCTCTCATGTACTCGGCTATAAGGCATCAGTATGCCATATTGAGCGCCTATGCCCAGCAAGCCGACGGCTGTTTGACCTACAGCTGTTTGCGGAGCAGTGACGGCCTGAACAATGTTTACGCCCTGACTGACGGCCATTTCTTGCGATGCACGTTCATTGCTGTGTTTGGCAAGAACGTGCCCGATCTCATGACCGATAACGGCGGCTAACTGGTCCTGATTGTTAATCAGTTTCAGCATGCCGGAGTGGATGCCGATTTTGTTGCCGGGCAAGGCAAAGGCATTAGGTGACTCGTCTTCAAAGACAACAACTTCCCAGTTACCACCCAGTTGCTGAACAATGGTTTCAGCGATACAGTTGGCAACCTGGTTGTATTTGGCATTGGTGCTGACAGATTTTTCCTTTTTTAGAGCATCGAAGGCTTGTAGCCCCATTTGGTTGATTTGCGCATCAGGCATGAAAACAAGCTGGGACCTGCCTGTCGGACTGGTGATGCAGGCAGTTAGCAGGCATGCGAAGCTAAATCCAAGGCTAATTTTTTTTAACATGTGCTAAGGTTTTAAGTTTTGTAAAACCGGCATTTTATCGTAAGTTTTTCTTTGAGGCTTAAAAAAGATGCATCGACCCGACAGATGGGTTTCCTGTTACTCAACAGTTTCAACCTTTGACGCGGTGAATCGTTTAAGTATACTTCCGAGAGATATGATTTTATTGCGTGTTTGGGATATTCTGTCAAAATAACGACCATGGTATTGATTAACTGGAAGGACAAGCTGAATGACTGAAATTACTGAGGTACCTAGTCCTTTTTGCGGTATGGGCACTGATGATCTGAGCATTCAGGTTGACGGTATAGCGCTGAAAGTGATTAAAAACGGCTGTGCTGTCAATACGCCTTTGTTTGAGCAGGCTGTTACAGATACAAAAGCCAGAGTCGACGGAAAAGAAGTCGATTTTGATGTGGCAGTTGCTAAAGCGGCCGTATTGTTGAAAGCCACACTTCAGCCGGTCATCGGCGGATGCGCAACCGATGTTAACGGTATGCGCGCATTACTGGCGCTGGCCGATCGTATCGGGGCTGTTGTCGATAACATGAATTTTACCGGCGCGCGAAATAACTTTCTGGCGCTACAGGATTCAGGCTGGATGAATACGACATTGGCGGAAGTCAAAAATCGCTGTGATTTTTTGCTGGTCGTGGGTGCGGATCTGGAAGCCATTGTCCCTCGTTTTTTTGAGCGCTTTATTTGGCCACAAGAAGCGATGTTTTTGGAGCATCCCCACCAAAGAGAAATCATCTATTTGGGTAAAGTACCTTCAGGTGATGCGTCGACGGCCCCTGATGGCAGAAAAGCACAGGCGCTGGAATGCGCTGTCACTGACTTGCCGGATGTGGTTGCCGTACTCAGAGCCCTGGTTAAGGGCAGGCCGATACGGGCGGAATCGGTCTCCGGTATTGCCATTGCCGATTTACAAGCGCTTGCTGACAAGCTTAAAGCTGCTAAATACGGTGTAGTCACCTGGGCTGCCGGTGCGTTGAATTATCGCCAGGCAGAATTGACGGTACAGACGCTTTCGGAAATGATCAAAGATATTAATGATCAGAATGCCCGTTGTTCCGGTTTGCCTTTGGCCGGTAAAGAGGGCGACCAAACGGCCAATCAAGTCTGCGGCTGGACGACGGGCTATCCGGCGCGAACCCGATTTAGCCGTGGTTATCCGGAATATGATCCTTATTTAAACGATACCAAGTTCTTGCTGGCGAATGATGAGGCCGATGCACTGCTTTGGGTGCAGGCATTCAATTCGCGCTCGGTGCCGCCGGCCACGCATTTACCAACCATTGTTGTTGGTCGATCCGGGATGACCTTTGAAAAGGAACCCAATGTGTTTATTCCGGTCGGTACACCCGGCATTGATCATGCCGGTCATGCCTATCGGATGGATAATGTGGTGGCAATTCGGCTGAAAAAATTGCGTGATGCAGGTTTGCCCAGTACTGCTCAGGTGCTCAGTGCCATTGAACATGCACTATGACACTTGCCGATTATTTGTAATTCATTCGCAAACTCATGCTTGATAGTCATTCAGTGCCTTTTTGTCCTGTTATGGAGAAATTATGTTGATTAAATTAACCGGTGGTTGTGTCTATGATCCTGCCAGCGGAGTTGATGGCAAGAAACAGGATATTTATATTCAGGACGGGCGCATCGTAAAAAAGCCCGCCAAAGACGTTCCGATTGATAAGGACTATGATTTGAAAGGCAAAGTCGTCATGTCCGGTGCCATCGATATGCACACGCATATTGGCGGAGGTAAAGGTAATATCGCCAGAACCTTATTGCCGGAAGATCATCGTCAGGATCCTGTTGCACGGACATCGATAACCCGTTCCGGTTGCGGTCATGCCATGCCCAGTACTTTTGTGACGGGTTATCGCTATGCAGAAATGGGTTATACGGCGGGATTTGAACCAGCGGTATTACCCATCAATGCCCGTCAGGCCCATATGGAAATGGCCGATATTCCGATACTTGATAAAGGCGGTTATGTCATGCTGGGCAGTGACGATTATCTGCTGCGTATGCTGACTGCCAAGAAAGACCAAAAAGCCATCAACGATTATGTGGCCTGGACGATACAATCGGCCAAAGCCATCGGCGTTAAGGTCGTCAATCCAGGGGGTATTAATGCGTTTAAGTTTAACCAGCGCAAGCTCGATCTGGATGAGCAAAATAGCCATTACGGTGTTACCCCGCGCGATATTCTGCGCGTTCTGGCTACTGCCGTTAAAGAAATTGGTGTTTCGCACCCGCTGCATGTCCATGGCTGTAATCTGGGTGTTCCGGGAAATATGCAGACGACGCTGGATACCATTCAGGGCATCGGCGGTTTGCCGATGCATTTGACGCATATTCAGTTCCATAGTTACGGTACCGAAGGCGATTTTAAATTCTCGTCCGGCGCTGCGCAGATTGCCGAAGCCGTTAACAAAAATAAGAATATCACGATCGATGTCGGGCAAATTCTGTTCGGACAGACGGTGACCGCATCGGGCGATAACATGCGCCAGCACGCCAATCACAAACATGCCAGCCCGAATAAATGGGTGACGATGGACATTGAGTGTGATGCCGGTTGCGGTGTCGTGCCGTTCAAATACAAGGATCAAAATTTCGTTAATGCCTTGCAATGGGCAATCGGTCTGGAAACTTTCCTTCTGGTTGATGATCCGTGGCGTATTTTCTTAACGACCGATCATCCGAATGGCGCGCCGTTTACCAGTTATCCGCATTTGATCCGTTTGTTGATGGACAGAAGTTTCAGAAACGATGTGTTAGCGACGATTCACCCTGAAGCGCAGAAAATGACTACTTTAGCATCGATTACGCGTGAATATTCATTAAACGAAATTGCCATCATGACGCGCGCAGGCGCTGCCAAACTCATTGGCTTGAAAGATCGCGGGGGGTTAAGTCCGGGCAATTTTGCCGATATTACCGTGTATACCGAAAACGCCGATCGGCAACGGATGTTTGAAAAGCCGGATTATGTTTTCAAGGATGGTCAATTGGTGGTCGTTGATGGCAAAGTTGTTTCTACCAAATGGGGAACAACCCACACCGTGCAACCCGCGTTTGACCCTTCAGTAGAAAAAGGCTTGAAAGACTACTTTGATCGCTATCTGACCATGAAACTGGGCAACTTTAAGATCAGCGATGATGAAATTACCGAAGATGGCCGCAGCAGTTTGACGGTGCATCCGCTTAAAGGTGTAGCATGACATCGCTAACGTTTGATACCTACGCGTTTATTCGCAAGCTGAAAGAATCGGGTATCCCTGAAGAGCAGGCGCGGGCGCAGGTCGAAGCATTAAGCACCGCTTTTGAGCAATTTCAGGGTGAATCACATTTTACAGATTTAGCGAATAAGCACGATATTAGAGAGCTGGACCTAAAAATTGAATTAGTTAGAGCTGAATTAAAGCGTGATATGGCAGAAACAAAAGCTGAATTGATACGCTGGATAGTCGGTGCCGGATTTTTGCAAACGGCATTGATTACCGCATTACTACTAAAACTGAGTGCTGGAATATGATCATTAACGGCGTAACCATAGACGCAACCTTTGCCGAAGCCTTCCCCATGAAGGCAACACGAGCGATTATCACGGCACAAAATGAAAAATGGGCGATGATTTCTGCCCAAGCCATGACCGGTTTTGCAACATCGGTGATCGCCTGCGGCTGTGAAGCCGGTATTGAGCGGGTATTGGATCCGTCCGAAACCCCGGATGGTCGTCCCGGCGTATCCATCATGATTTTTGCGATGGGCGGCAAGGGTTTGGCCAAGCAGTTGGAAACCCGGGCCGGCCAGTGTGTTCTGACATCGCCGACCTCGGCTTTATTTGCAGGTATTGAGGGTGGTATTCGAATTCCACTAGGTAAAAATCTACGCTATTTTGGTGATGGTTTTCAGATTGCGAAAGTTATTTCGGGAAAACGCTATTGGCGTGTGCCGGTTATGGACGGCGAATTTTTGACCGAGGCCACGACGGGCCAGGTCGATGCAGTCGGTGGCGGTAATTTTCTGGTATTAGCGGAATCGCAACCGCAAGCCTTAACTGCTTGCGAGGCGGCGATTGAAGAAATGCGCAAAATTCCCAATGTGATTATGCCGTTTCCGGGCGGTATCGTGCGCTCGGGTTCGAAAGTCGGTTCCAAATACGCCTCCTTGGGCGCATCGACGAATGATGCGTTTTGCCCTACGTTAAAAGGCATGACGAAAACTGATTTGTCACCGGAAATTGAATCTGTCATGGAAATCGTCATCGATGGTTTAAGCAAAGAAGATATCGATAAAGCCATGCGGGTAGGTATTCAGGCCGTTTGTGATCTGGGTGCTGCGAATGGCATTCAACGGATTAGTGCCGGTAACTATGGCGGCAAGCTGGGACCGTTCCATTTCCATTTGCAGGAGATCATGGCATGAGCGCATTAACCTTCAAATTAAAGCAAAGACCCGATCAGCGTGTCGACATGTCGCCGCTGGTCTGCCATCAATTACTGGGCATGGAGCCGCTGACAATTGCCGCTATCGAACTGCAATGCGGTAAGCGCAAGGTTCGCGTCGATGAATTATTTAGTCTTTCTGGCTTCGACACCCAGAAAATAGTCATCAAAAACAGTTTCGGCAAGCTCGATTATATCGGCAAGGAGCTCAGCGAGGGCAGCATAACGGTGGAAGGCGATGCGGGGGCCTATTTGGGTTTCGGCATGAAGTCCGGCGCGATCAAAGTCCATGGTAATGTGGGACTCTATGCCGCCTGTGAAATGAAAAACGGATATCTGGAAATCGATGGCAATGCCGGCGATTTTCTGGGGGCTGCACAGCCAGGCAATAAAATGGGTATGAAAGGCGGCACTATTTTGGTTAAAGGCAATGTCGGCGAGCGTGCCGGTGACCATATGCGTCGTGGCAATATTCTGATTGAAGGTGACGCGGGCGATTATTGCGGCTCCAGAATGACGGCTGGAACCATTGCTGTCATGGGAAAAACCGGCCGCTTTGTAGGTTATGCGATGCGTCGTGGCACGTTACTGTTATGGAATCAACCGCAGTTACAGGCCAGTTTTAATGACTGCGGCGCGCATACCTTGGCATTTCTGCCGATACTGTTTGCGTCATTTAAAAAATACGATTCCCGCTTTGCAGAAACGTCTGCAGCATTTAATCGAGTCCGTCGTTTTGCAGGAGATATGTCCGAATTGGGTCGTGGAGAGGTATTGGTCAGGATTTAACAAAGTCCTCTCCCTTTGGAGAGGGCTTTTTCTAAGCAAATCAAATATAGGCATAAAGTAGCCTGGGTGTAGAGAAGAGTTTCTTCCCATATCATAAAAGGTATTGGGGAGATTAAAAACAGTCTCAAAACAAGTCTTCATAGGCATCAATCATAGGCTATGCTTTTGATCGGGCAAACAGCTTTACAAAAGATTATTAATTATCTTACCAATCCACTCACTTTATAATGATTCCTTTCATATCACGGCAGATCATTTATCCTCTCCAGGAAAAATTATTAAACAGACCGACCTTTCCCTATCTTCAATGCCTTGAACAATCGCAATGGTATAGCAGAACAGAGATTGAGGCCCTCCAGTTAAATAAATTACGTGAATTATTAGTGACCGCCCTGGCTCATTGCCCCTGGCATGCAAATCGTATCAATGAAGCTGGGATTAATCCTGCGACCTTGACCTTTGCCGATTTTAAAAAGTTGCCGCGCATGACGCGCGCCGATGCTCAATTGCATGGCCAGGAAATGACCTGGCAGGGAGTACCAGGAGGCACGTTTCGTTATACAACCGGTGGTTCAAGCGGCCAGCCGCTCATTTTTAATTTTGGCCGAACTCGTCAGGCTTCTGATGCGGCCGGACGCATACGCGCCCGGCGCTGGTGGGGTGTCAACGTAGGCGAACCGGAAGTCTACTTATGGGGCGCACCGGTTGAGCTCAATAAAACTGACCGTATCAAAAGTCTTCGTGATGGCCTGCTCAATCAATTGCTGCTCAATGCCTTTGAAATGTCTCCGGAGAAAATGGCCCACTATCTGGAGGCGATACATAAATTCAAACCCAAATGCATTTATGGCTATGCCAGCAGTGTTGCATTGTTGGCCAGTTACGCCAAACAAAATGGCAAGCAACTGACATTGCCGGATTTAAAAGTGATTTGCACGACAGGAGAACCGGTTTATCCTGAACAGCGATCCTTGATTTCGGACGTTTTTCAGGTTCCGGTTGCGAATGAATATGGCAGCCGGGACGCTGGCTTTATTGGTCATGAAAACAGTCATCAACAAATGTTGCTTCTGAGTGAAAGCAATATTCTGGAAGTGCTCGATGCGGAAGGCAATCCGGTTCAGCCGGGCGAAATGGGCGAAGCAGTGGTGACGGGTTTATGCTCAGAAGCACAACCGTTCATTCGCTATCGTACCGGCGACATGGTTAAATTATCGGCTGATGTCGATAAAGACGGAAGAGGGCTGCATGTTATTGAGGCTGTCGTGGGTCGAGGCACTGATTTTCTGATCCATCAGAATGGCTCCATAGTGCATGCGCTAGCGGCTATTTATATTCTTAGAGAAACCAGTGGCGTGGAGCAGTTTAAAATCATTCAGCATGCGATTAATCAATTTGAAATCCTGATTGTTGCCAACTCACTCTGGAATGCCGCCTCTTTAAGCGTTATCGAAGAAAAATTTAAATCCCGATTTGGTGAAGCATGTAACATTCACATTCAGCTCGTAGAAAAAATTCCACCCGAAGCATCCGGTAAAACCAGGCAAGTGGTTTCGAAGTTGAAGCCACAGTTTTAAATAAGCCGAAGTATTAGCAACAACTACATTCAATGCGCGATATTTTAGTAACACTAATTTGCATCGTAGGGTGGATTTATACCCTCAAAAGACCCTATTTCGGTGTTTTACTGTGGTCATGGCTAAGTTACATGAGCCCGCATCGGTTGTGTTATGGCTTTGCGTTGAATGCACCGCTGGCGCAAGTCACAGCGCTTGTGTTGTTAACGTCGATGCTGTTGTCTAAAGAAACGAAGAAGTTTCCTCTCAACGGATTAACATCGATCTGGATAGTTTTTATTCTCTTTATGGGGATAACAACCCTATTTGCCTATTTTCCGCCAGAAGCCGCCTTGCAATACAAACAGGTCATTAAAATTCAGCTCATTGTCTTTTTAACCATGATGTTAATTACTGACATGGATAAACTGAACAAATTAATCTGGGCGATTGTTTTATCTATCGGCTATTACAGTGTCAAAGGTGGTTTATTTACATTGCTGACGGGAGGCGGCTTTAAGGTTTGGGGGCCAAGTGGAACCTATATAGAAGATAATAATGGATTGGCTGTTGCCGTGCTGATGGTAATACCCTTGATGGTATATCTCATACAGATCAATGATAAGAAATGGATAAAGCAAGGCTTGATTATGGCAATCGTTTTTAGCTTGTTTACTGTGGTGGGAAGTCAATCCAGAGGTGCATTTTTAGCCATTATGGCGGTAGGGGCTTTTTACTGGACAAAAAGTAATAGCAAGGTGGTCTCTGGAGTATTAATAGCCATACTAGCCATCAGTCTATTCACTTTTATGCCGGAATCCTGGCATCAAAGAATGGGAAGCATTGAAAATTACCAGGAAGATGGTTCGGCTATGGGGCGGATTAATGCCTGGAAATATGCCTTTAATGCAGCCAATGATAACTTGTTAGGTGTCGGTTTTGAGTCTTGGTCTCCACAAACATTTGCACTCTATGCGCCAAACCCCAATGATGTGCATGCAGCGCATAGTATTTACTTTACTATTTTGGCTGATCATGGATGGATTGGGTTATTCATCTATTTGCTTATTTACTTTATGGCTTGGCGCAAGCTGGGAGGGATCATTAAGCAAACGGCCAAAAATGAGGAGTTAAAACAATTTCATAGCTTGGCAAAAATGTTGCAGGTTGGTTTTATCGCTTATTTGGTTGGAGGGGCTTTTTTAAGTTTGTCATACTTCGACCTGCCTTGGCATTTAATCAGTATTGTGATCATTCTCGAAAGTATCGTTGCTACAAAATTGGCAGTTCCAATCAAAATAAAGTCCTTAAACAGGCAAGTGCTTAATCAAGCCACAAGGGTTCGACCTCGTGAGTATTAGAAAATCCATCTTGATCACCTTTGCAGAAAAATACGCCACATTAGCGATTAGTTTTGTTGGCATAATGTTTATAGCCAGGTTATTAACACCTAAAGAAATCGGTATTTATTCAGTGGCATCCGCGGTAACAGGTATCGCACAAATGTTACGAGATTTCGGGGTAGGCAATTATTTGATACAGGAACGAGAATTAACCAGAGACAGAATCCGTTCAGCATTAAGTATCACTTTTATCACTAGTTGGACAGCGGGGGCTTTATTGTATGCAATTAGACCGTGGGCTGTGTCGTTTTACCACGAACCTGGATTGAACGACCTCATTGCCGTGCAATGCCTGAATTTTATCATGCTGCCATTTAGTGCACCGATTTTGGCCTTATTACGCCGCGATATGCAGTTTACTGTTTTGTTTCGTATTAATTTGATGAGCTGCATTACCCAGTTCACCATATCACTTAGTTTGGCTGCTTCCGGGTATAGCTATTTAAGTATGGCGTGGGCTTCTGTAGCCAGCTTGCTTTGTACCATGTTACTGGTTACAGCCAATCGCCCCAAAGATGCCTGGTTGTTGCCTGGATTTAAAGAATGGCGGCGAATTGCTCGTTTTGGTGTGCAGTCCAGCATCTCTGCAATTGTCACGGAAATTGCCATGAACATGAACGACCTGATTTTGGGACGTTTTCTTGGATTTCATGCAGTTGCGCTATACAGCCGTGCGCAAGGATTAATTTATTTATTTCATCGCGATATGATGGATGCAGTGCGCAAAGTGGCCTTTCCGGCCTTTGCTCAAGCGGTGCGAGAAGACAGAGATTTACTCAAAGCTTATCTGCAGTCGGTTAATTATGTGACTGCCTTTGCCTGGCCGTTTTATGCGTTTTTGGGTTTGTATGCTCAATCTATTGTGCGTTTAATGTTTGGTGACCAATGGGATGAGGCAGTGCCATTGGTGAAAATTTTAGTGGTTGCTGGCGCAATAGGTGCATTGTGGAATTTGTCAACCAACGCATTGCTGGCAATGGGGCAAATCAACAAAATTTTGCGAAGTGAACTCATTGTGCAAACAACGCGTGCCGGTTTGGTATTTTATGCGGCCTCGGTCAGTATAGAAATGACTTGTTACGCATTAATTGCAATTTATGTTTTGAATTTGTGGGTTACTTTAAGGTACCTCAATCAAACTATTGGACTAACCCTAGGAAAATTACTGTTGCATAATCTTAATAGTTTGTTGATTACTTTGATGTGCATGATAATTCCGGTGTTATTTTTCCACTACTTACCCAAAATATTCAGTCCCATTCAGGAATTGGCTATTAATGGTTCTGGGTTAACCGTGGGATGGTTGATAGGCGTTATTATTACTCGACATCCTCTTTGTCAAGAGCTGGATAAGATATTATCGAAAACCAAACTCTCACATAAACCCGTATCTTTAAGGAAGCGCGATGATTTTAACGGTTGAAATTTTCATAATTGCTCTATTGTTGCTATCAATTGCATTATCGGCGTATACATTTCATAAAGTCAGACGTGTACATTTAATGCAATATGACTTACAAAACCAATATCAACGATTTCCCGATACACTGAATTTAACCTATCAACAACTCCAAGCCTTTACCGCATTGGATCGTCGGTTAAATTTAACCTACGCATTACCGCCGCTAAGAGGTTGGGCTGCCTCTCCGGATTTTTTATTGCTGCTAGCTGAACATGTACATCGGCAACAACCAGAAGTGATCGTTGAATGCAGTTCCGGAGCTTCTACAATAGTGCTTGCTCAAAGTGCCAAACAAAACGGTAAAGGCCATGTTTATAGTTTGGAGCATGATGTTCACTATGCAGAGAAGACCCGCCAAGCATTGATAAAGCATGGCTTGCAGGGTTGGTCAACAGTGATTGATGCGCCATTACAAGATTATAGTTTTGCTGGGCAAAGCTATCGTTGGTATAAGCTGGATGATGAAATTCAAAGCAAGCAAATCGACATGTTGATCATCGATGGCCCACCCGCAAATTTAAACTGCTGTGCACGGTATCCAGCTGGGCCCTTATTGTTGCCTTTATTAAATAAAAACGCCATGGTGTTTCTGGATGATGCTGACCGGCCTGATGAACAGGAAATCATCAACATTTGGATGAGTAAGTTCCCAAATTTACATGCGGAAAAACATAATTGCGAAAAAGGCGCGGTGAGCTTGGCATAATGGATTGGACAATTGTGCGTACAAATTTGCTATCGTGCAGCAATGATGCGCATTATCCTTGGCTACTTATTCACGCCTTAAAAATGAACGAAGTTAAACAACGTTTCGCTAATTTAGATTTTCTCAAAATTGTGGCTATTTACTTTGTCATAGTTTTACATGCCATGCCCATCATGGTCGACAAACAAAATAGCTTGATTTATGGGATATTAAATAATATTGCACGGTTTGCCGTCCCTTGTTTTTTTATCATGTCAGGGTATTTCGCAGGGGAAAAAATTATACAAAATAAACTATTTTTTAAGACCTTAAAAAGAATTTTGGTTTTATTTTTATTCTGGAACTTTTTTTATCTTATGATTCCACTTAATTGCTCTGGTTTACAAAAGGTGGGTTATTTAAGGATAAAATATTGGGATTTTTATCAAATTGTGACACATCCTTGTAAAGTATTGCTCCAAGGCTTTTACGGCCATTTGTGGTATCTAGAGAGCCTAGCTTTAGCTTTCGTTTACCTGTTCCTAACATCCAAGATCAGCATAAAATTTGTTTTTGGTCTTGCATTGATACAATACATTATATGTGTATTAGGGGGAGGGTATTCTGAGACAGGAATTGGTTTTCACATGCCATTCACTTCAAGGAATGGCCCTTTTGCTTCAGCTTTATTTGTTTCATTAGGCTGGTATTTCTCTATCACAAAATTAAAATTGCCGTGGCAACCTTCTCTATTGTTGGTAGGTATAGGCTTTTTTACTCAGTACTTTGAATATATTTTGTTAACATCCAAATTTCCTCGTGCAATTCATTACGAATTTATGTTTGGAACACCTATTATGGCAGTCGGTGTTTTTTTGTTATTTTTAGGATTTCGTAGCGAACAATCTTTTTTTTCAAATTTAGGTAATCTTTCTTTGGGTGTGTACGTTTTACATGTACTTGTGCTTGATCATATTCGATACGCAATCGATATAACTCATTTAAGCATAGATAACTTTATGTTTTTTGTTTTAACCGTGTTTGTGTATTTGTTGTCGATAGGCTTTAGCTTCCTTTTTTCAATAAATTCACGACTTAAGCTGCTAGTGACTTAGATGAAGTCCGTCACTAAATTATATTGAAATATATTGAAATATATTGAAAGTACAAAAATTGGTAGGTAATGAGAGGAATTTTTCAATCAAACTTGATAACTAATGTTAAGCACTGACTAAAAATTATCAATAACTTACATTCATTTTTTACTTGGTAAGTCATTTATTTCGATTGTCTGTGAAAAGTCAATGGATTAAAAATATTAATGGCTATTAAGGTTAAGCCATCGAAATGTTGGATTACTTAAGTGAAGAGCGATTATGCAAACCGAAATTACGAGTTTTGGGGAATGGCATCCACACTTTTCGAATAAACAACCTGTCTTCAAGCGATCATCAAAATGAGATGGCAGGGTTTCGTTGCCCCACTGTCAGCGTGAGAAAGCTTGGTTACTCCTGACTCGGCATGTCTTTGATTGTTCTGTGGCCATCAGTCTTCAAGAACAGCGGGGACTTTGTTTCATAATACGAAATTGCCCTTGGTGAAATGTTTTGGAGTCTCTACGGGGTTGGCACCAGGCAAAGGCAGTATTTCGACTTTTGCGGTTAACCAAACTCATTGGCGCGTCTTGTCTGACGTAGTGCCCTCAGCAAGCGTTATTCTGTCGCGCACAGACCTTTGGCCCCGCAGATCTTGAGTGCTGATGCTCGCTGCACTGAAAGAACTGCCGGGAAACACCTCAGGTTGCTAAAATATCATCTTGAACTGGCAAGTGAAGGGTTGCCATGGGTTCATGTCGTGATTAGAAATTTAGAGCTTTCTACTCGGAACTTACCACGTGATATCAGCACGCTATTTGCCAAAAATTTGGTCGAGTTTTGATATCGAATGAGTTGGCTTTTGGAGAATCAAATTCCGAATCGTTTATTTTAGCTTTGTGTTTTGCATCCCACGGTTTTTCTTAAACCTGTAACTTGTTAATATCCATAAAAAATTAAAGATTTTATGAAATTCAATGATAATTACAATTTTAAAGTTACTGTAATCATCCCTACCTTTAATAGGTCGGAGTACTTGCCTCAAACATTAGAAAGCATTCTAAATCAGACTTTGTGCCCTGCTCAGGTAATTGTTGTTGACGATGGTTCGACGGATAATACAATACAAGTAATTGAGCCTTATCTGGACAGAATTCTTTTTTTATCGAAAGAAAACGGTGGTAAATCTTCAGCTTTGAATTATGCCATGCAGTTTATTAAATACGATTATGTATGGATATTCGATGATGATGATATAGCATGTGAGAATGCTTTAGAGCTTCATTTCTCGGCATTTAAAAGCAATGAAAATGTTTGTTTTACATATAGCAGACACTATGAAGCTAATGAAGTATTAGATATATACGAAGAAAGTAAAATACCTAAAGATGTTGATTTCGGGTTATTTCAACGACTGTTACTTGGTTGTTTTATACTCCAACAAGGAATGCTTGTTAAAACAAGTTGTTATATTACTTTAGGGGGGTTTGATGAAGAATTAATAAGAGCCCAAGATTATGATATGATTCTTCGTCTTTCACAGTTTTATCATGGGAAATTAATTGACATACCTTTGACAATAAGAAGACATCATAAAGGAATGCGGGGGTCTTCAGAAAGTAAGCATAAACATATCGAAAGATATACCGTATGGAATTACTACGACCAGATTATATTTTGCAAACTATATGAGATTTTAAAGTTAACCGACTACATTTACCCTGGAAAACATGAAATTCATTGTCTCAATAATGAGTTGAGTCCGGATTTAAAAAAGACAGCTCTTCTGTATAGGATTTGCGTTATGAGTAGAAAAGGTCTTTGGGAATATGTTTTAGCGGATCTTGATGCTTTGGGGAAAAATAATTATTTAAATCTATCGCTTGAAGACAAGTGTAATTGTCAAATGACCATGGCACCTCCGAACCCATCAGTTTACGAGGGTTTAATAAAAAATGTTAGTTTGATTAGGAAGATTAACGAGATTTGTTCTAAAAGCCAGATGGGTCATTGCTTAAAGATAGAGTTTATCAAAAGCTTTTACTATCAACTTAGAAAAGAAAAAAAATTAGTATTCTCCATTCTAAGATGTATTTTTATTTTACTTGGATTTTCAGAACTAAAATATTTAATACGACGTTTTTTACTAATTAAATCTATATCATGAATAGAACTTTTAAATGCAAAAAATATTATTATTAAGCTATTCGGGTCAGTATGGCGGTATGGAAAAAAGAATTGTACAAGAAGCGGTATACCTAAAGTCGATGAATTATGATGTTGCAGTCGGGATCAGCAGTTTCCCAAATTCAGAAAAATTAATTAATGACTTAGCCGCGTATGATATTTCAGCGACATATTACAATCCGCCTATGTTTTTTGAAGAGTGGAGGTGGCGACGGCAAAAAAAATTACTTGCAGAGATTTTTTGGTGTCGTTACATAAAAAAAATGAAACCATCCTTGATTCATATTTTTTACTGTTGGACTGAGATGGGGTGTACTCGGCTTTGGTTGGCACATAAATGTAATGTTCCCTGTGTGTTAAGTGTTCATAATGTTTTTCCTGCACATAAATACCTTCCCTGGCACGACGATTTAATGCAGCAAGCATTCGAATCGGTGAAAGGCCTATACGCTGTTTCACAACAGGCTTTAGATAGTTTTTTGAGTACCTACCAAAAATATATTCATAATGATACACGTTTGGAAACGATTTATAATTTCGTTGATACAAAGCGATTTCAGCCAAGTAATGAAAGACGCCAACAAACTCGTGCCAAATTTTCGATTACTGATAATCAATTATTATTGGGATTTTCTGGGCGTTTGGATAAACAAAAAAGACCCGATTTGCTTATTGCTGTCTTTGGACAATTAAATAAGCGCTTCCCAAATTCCCGGCTCGCCATTGTTGGCGAAGGTCCTCTTGAAAAACAATGCCGTGAACAAGCAAATCAACTTGGATTGTCAAAATGTGTGCTTTTTTGGGGATTTCAAAATAATATTGAAGAAATTTTGCCCGCCTTCGATTTATTTGTGCTACTTAGTATTAGGGAGGGTTTAAGTCTAGCAACTATAGAAGCAATGGCTTGTGGTGTGCCCGTTGTGGCAACGGATGTGCCGGGTTCTCACGAAGTTTTCATAAATAGTTCATCTGGAATTTTAGTTCATGCTGGGGATGAGAATAAAATTGTAGAGGCGATTGCGAATCTTATTGAAGATAACTGCAAAAGAGAGGAAATGGCCTTAGCTGGTTCAATCGAGGCGGCCGAAAAATATTCTCGAGAGAATTGGGAAAATAAGATTAAAGATTTTTATCAAGCCATACTCTAGCTATGCGCGTTGCCTTTTTATCTTATCCCATGCTGTTCCAGCGACAAGGCGGGTTACAGATTCAAATCAAGGAAACCATCGCCGCGCTTAATCAGCTGGATATTCAAACCGAGTTAATTAATCCACATCAAGATCAACTAGCCGTTTATGATCTAGTGCATGTGTTTTCGGCGATTAACGGCAATTACCGCATAGTAGAAGCAGCCAAAGATTTAGGAAAACCGGTGGTGATTTCGCCGCTGATTCGACCTGACTGGACACGTCTTAGCGGAATGCGCGAACGATTTTTAGATCGGCTTGTAGGTAGATTGACCGGCTGGCATATTCAGACCACATATCGGGAAATTCATTACTGCTTACTGGCTAGTGATGCCATTGTTGCTTTGGGGGAGATCGAAAAAAATTCGATAACCGAAGCATTTTTGATCGAAGCGGAAAAAGTCAGCGTGATTCCTAACGGCATTCCGAAACGCTTTTTCGAAGCCACGCCAGCCTTGTTTAGTGAAAAATTCAATATTGAACCCGGTTTTGTGTTGTGCGTGGCGGCTATTAATAGCCATAAAAATCAGTTGGCTTTAGCGGAAGCTTTGAAAGACACTGGGCTAAAAGTGGTGTTGATTGGCACCTGCTTGGAGTTTTCAAAAGCTTATTTAGCGCAGTTAATGGCTTATCCGCACGTGGTTTATTTGGGCTCATTGGCTTATGAAAATCCGTTGTTAGCTTCGGCATATGCGGCGGCAGGTGTATTTTGTTTGCCTAGCCTGAGCGAAGTTATGCCGCTAAGTGTTCTGGAAGCCCTAGCTGCCGACACACCTGCGGTGATGACGCGAAATCATTGCATGGATATCAGCTTGATGCAAAATATGGTGCGCGAAATTGCACCCAATGATCATGACGCTATTCGGCAAGCGATTTGTGCAACGTTAGCTAATCCTGTTGGGGCTAAAGCTTGCCGTGCTAGTGTTGCGGCATTCAGTTGGGATAGTGTTGCGGTGGATTTAGCGGCTATTTATCGGCGGGTTTTTTCCACACACCGAGCTTGATCAGTTTGTTTTTCAAGCCTTCCGGTGGTTTGCCGTGTGTATAAGCTTTTTCGGCGTATTCCAGGGCTTTGTCGTATTGTTGTAGATCGATTAAAAGCAGACTATAGGAATATTGAATTTTTGCATTGTCTGGGGCAATAGCCAGGGCTTTTTGGTAAAGATCGGCGGCTTTTTGTGTCTCACCAACCTCTTTCAAATAGTAGGCATATAAAGAAAAGCTGGCTGCGTCGTTGGGACTGAAATGGATCGCGCGTTGCAAGTAGCATTCCACCGGTGTTAGCAAAGGGGTGTTTTTTAGAAGCAGTTTTTTGTTTAGCTTGAGCTGGTAACGAATTACACTGAGTAAGGCCTTATGATGATTAGGTACGGCACGCAGGGTGTAATCAAGATCACCTTCTAGGTAGCCACTTTCGCCCTTGAGATGATTTTCAACTTCAGGTGTGAAGTGGTGCGCTTCAACGATGGGTATTTTGCCGCGTTCATTTGATTTGGTGTAATCAAAAGGGCCATAGCCCTGACCTTCCCCAGTGCAAGGCAGGCCTTTTAGATCAGCGCCAACCCATGGTGCTTGAGCTGCGTAAAGGTATGATGAAAATAATAATAAAATCACTGCCTGAGTTTTTTTCATCAAATTTCTCGATCTGATAACAAGATAAGAGTGGACTCTAAAAATTGTACTTCGAAAAGCTCAGTGCGAACGGTAGCCTTTTTAAATCAGTGACTTATCAGTTCGTGTTGAGCTTGTCGAAGCATGAATGGATAATTTTTAGAGGTTCCCATAAGTAACTACAGTTTTAAAGCAATGCTAATTATTCTAGCACTTGCGCTATATAAATGGTTTTCAAAGTTAACTAAACGATTTTTAATATTTTGAAATTTATTGTTAATTGAGGCTATAAAATTTTCAATCAAAATTGAAAGTGATCATGAAATTATCGGCACTGTGTAAAATAAGAAAGCGATTAAAGCAATTGGTTAAGGATTTGGGTTTTGTTAACGCCATGCTGTATTTGGCAAATCGAAGTGTTGCTGTTTTTTCGAAACACTTCGGTATTAACAAGTATTATTTTGTAGCGCAACTTATAAATGGGAATCCGCTTTTACCTGAAAATAGAGGAAAACTACTTCGTGTTGTTGAATTACCTCTCAATGAAATTCATCCGTGTCCTCGTCCGTCTAATGTAATTAAAGATCGTTATATGCAAGGGGCCGTTTGCTTGGCAGCCTACAAAGCTAATGAATTTGCCGGTTGTTTGTGGTACGCAAAACATCGTTTTCGGGAGGACGAAGTCCGTTGCATATATGAGTTTGATTCATTTCAATCGGTATGGGATTTTGATGTTTATGTGGAACCAAAATTCAGGTTGTCGCCAGTTTTTTTAAAGTTGTGGGATTATGCTTCGGCCAAACTTTTAAACGAAGGTTATTCTTGGTCGTTTAGCCGTATTTCTGCCTTTAACGCAATGTCGTTAGGGTCTCATAAACGAATGGGGGCTAGAATTGTCGGTTGGGCGGTTTTTTTTCAAGTTGGTACTGTGCAGTTGTCAGTTTCATCCCTAAGACCGTTTTTGTATGTCTCCTTTTCGGAAGCCTCATACCCCGTTTTTAAATTAAAATCACCTAAATAATAATTTTCTGATCTTGTTTCTGCCTATATAAAATTCAGTTATTTTTTGCATCAATATTTGATTACAGGAGTGGTTACTATATTTGAAATCAATGACCGTTTTTATAGTCTAGTTGCCGGAGGCGACGCTTTCGATTATCAAGGTATCATCTAAACACTCACCCTCAAGTTGATAAACAAAGCGAGGATAAGTGAGTGGAACCTTGTTGTACGGATTAATTTTTATGTTGCCGATTTCAACCAGTTTTAAGCATTTGTTTGATGTTGCTTTAATATTTCCCTCAACAAATAAATAATTGATGCCCAATTTGTGGATTTGATCATAATCAAGAACCCAGTGGCCATTCCTAAAAAATAGTTCTTCCATTCGTGTTGATGGAATAACATGGTTATTTAAGCCAGATCCGAAGAGGGCATAATGCCAAACTCGTCCGGCAAGGTTACCGACTACCGCACCTGATGGTAAAGTATCTAACACTTTTGGGTATTCATAGTAGTCAGATCTGGTCGGAATAGTCAGGGTTTGCAGATGTCCTCCTTGGCGAAGCATAAATGTAATAACTAACACTATCATCATCAATGTGCTTGTTAAGCAAAGCATAACATATCCCAGACGCTTGATTTTTGAGCTGGCCCAATTTGATAGCGTACCATATAAAACGACTAGAAACGGAATGCCTCCCATTAAATAACGTGGCTGTCTATCCCCGAGCAAAGCCCAGACAATGATGATGGCGGTTCCGATCAGGTAACAAACGAATCCAGGCCAAATGGCATAAAATGTAGGTTTATCAGATTTGGTAAACTTATGCCACGCCGACATTCCGATTATCCACGACCAAATAAACCAGGCAGCAGGTACAGTTAGAGCGAAAAAAGCGCCTAAACCCGAATTGTGTTTGAAGTTCTGGTTAATAAATTGCCATTCGACCCAAGGGTAAAAAAACCATTCAAGAGTTTTTTTTACCCATTCGAATTGGGTGTAAGTCCGTTCTTCTAGGGAAAAATCGGGTGCAGATGCAAAGCCTAGAAAATCAAAAACTCTCCCAAAATGTATTGGATAAAGTGGATTGTTAAATTCCAGCCAATTTCTAAGTAGCCAAGGCCCTGCTAAAATTAAAAATCCGGTTATAAACAGTAGGGCTCTTCCGAAATCTAAACTACCCCATGATCTAATACCTGCTTCAGCTTGCCGCGCAAATCCTAAGAGTATTAGCATGCCAATCAAACCGCTTCCTACTAAGTGAAGTGATTTAAAGCCATATGCGAGGCCTGCGGCGAGGCCAGAAACTAAAGCCAGGTAAAAATCATTTCGTCGTCCGGCCAAGGCAAGTACCAAAGCCGCAACCAAACATGCTACACCAGCGACATCGCTACCCAGTTCTATTGACGAAAAACCGAAAATGGGTATTGATAAAATTCCTATTGCAAGCAGTATTGCTGTGTTTCGGTCGCTCCCCACCATTTTCGCTAGAACAAAAACAACGTAGGAAAGGTATATAGCAAAGGGTAGATCGACGATGGAAACGACTTTTTCTGGCAAAATTTGCAGCCAAAAACCAATCCAGAGACTCATATTCGCTGGATATGCATGCATATAAGCATGGTCCCAAACGGATAAAGTTTTGTCACGGAAGAAATTCACGGCAATGGGTAAATGGTAGGCAGTAACTTCAAATCCGCGGGGATAACCGATAATAAGAAGCAGCAGCAGGACTAGCATTGCCATTGAATAAAGTAGAATCGAATATTTCGAGGCTCGGCTCAATGTCTTGTAGAGATAGAGTCCGGTGCGGAGTTTTAAAAAATATGAACGGAGGCTGTTAGGGCGGTCAATCAATGCAGAAGAGAGGACCAGTGGGATTAATAGAAAGAGGCCATTCCCGGCTGACATTAAGGGCCGTTTTAATAGGATTGCAATTATGCCTGTTTGCAATAATCCGGAGAGAAAAAGTGTCAGAAAGAGAGTTACCGTCAGTACTCCTTGTACACCAACTATCTGCACTTGAGCCGATTTTTTGTTTAACTTCAGTAAAGAAAGTGCGCCTGTTATGGAGCAAAATAAGTAAACTAAATATATCGATATCGGAAAGTAGCTAATCATTCTTAATCAAGATTTGTAATAGTTTGCCAAGCTTTTCCATAAATTCATGCATAAAATTAGCTATGCCTTGGCTATAAATCAGGTAAAAAAATAAGGAAAAGATGGATAGAATGATTGCAAAATTAGCGAGTGCTTGTGGGAATGGATGGTCGTCATCGAGTCCCATAAACTCATTACTTACTTGACGATTGTCTTCACAGAAGATTTGATTAAATCCATGTGAGTGTTGCCGTTTGACCTTGGGCGAATTTTTGAACCAGATTTTCGATACAAATAATTTCATAATTTTTTTGTATAAAATTGACTTTTATTTCTTGAGAAGCATTCAAAAAAGTGAGGATTGAAAAGCAATTATTCCACGGTCTTTGACTTTAATTTTCTAGTAATAGCAATTATTTAAGATCGAATTATCCACTTTATACTATAAAATAATCCAAGATCAGCTACCTCTTCTCATCTTGAGCATGACAAAGGATGATGTCGGTTCTGTGTCTAGTAAATAGGGATTATAGTATCTATGCCCAAAGTACTTGAGCTCGACAAGGTGTTTCAGGGATTGGATATGAAGACTTAAGATCTAATTTAAAGCCGTCTCTTAGACTAAGACGATTAAATTTTTTAATTATCTTATTCCAATTAACGGTTATAGTTTAATACAAAGATGCTTTTTTAGGATATTTATGTCGGTGTTCAATGATGTTAAAAACGTTTTATGTTCCGTACTTCAGCTTTCAGATGCGGGCGCAGCATTGACGATGGAATCTCCGTTGCTGGGTGCGATGCCGGAATTTGACTCAATGGCCGTAGTTTCTGTATTGACAGCGTTGGAAGAGCACTATGACTTTTTGATCGATGATGATGAAATTGATGCGGAAGTTTTTGAAACTGTCGGTACCTTGACCCAGTTTGTAGAGCGAAAACTGAACAAGGGCTAAGGTTCTATGGTCGCAAACTTAAGCATTTCGTCTAACGTGATGCCTCTTTATATTCCCAGCCAGGCGGGCGATTTATTCGCCCTTTTTTATCCGTCGGCAACCGGTTCTCATAAAAAAGTTGTAATTCATATTCCTGCTTTTGCAGAAGAAATGAACAAATCCAGGCGCATGGTTGCTTTGCAGGCCCGGATGTTTTCAGACCAGGGCTATGGCGTTTTGATTCTGGATCTATTGGGGACGGGTGATAGTAGCGGTGACTTTTCCGATGCTACCTGGTTAATTTGGCAGCAGAATATTCAGACTGCGATGGATTGGCTGCTTCAACAAGGAATTGAATCCATCAGTTTATGGGGATTAAGAATCGGTGCTTTGTTGGCAATGGATTTTATTGCCAAAACCAGAACCAACGTTGATAAACTCATTTGCTGGCAACCCGTAACTAACGGTGAGATGTTTGTCATGCAATTTTTGCGGCTGCGGGTAGCGGCGGCAGTCATGGACAGGAATGCCCCACAAGAAAAAACATCCGATCTTAAACAGCAATTAGTGGAGGGGAAGGCCATTGAGGTGGCTGGCTATCTCTTGAATCCCGAGTTGGTTAAGCCTTTATTGGCACTGAAAGCAAGTGCGCTGGATTTGTCGAGCGTTAAAACTATACGATTATTTGAAATGGTAGCGAGTGAAGATAAAGGTGTATCGTCAGTTAATGTTAATTTTATTGAAGAACTGATCAGAAAAGGTCAGGACGCTATAGCAAAAGCAATTGTCGGAACTCCCTTTTGGTCAACCCAGGAAATTGCAGAAGTGCCGCAATTATTAACCAAAACTCTGGCTAGCTTGAGTTAACTCGATTTTAGACTACGCTCGAAGACTATTATGAACGTTGGTTTACTCACTGCAAATACTGTCAGGAGAAATAATGCCCTTAAAATATGCCCCTTATAAAATTACTGTCGAAAACTATTTGCAAGGTGAAATTTTGGCCGATGTAAAGCATGAACTTGTCGAGGGTGAGGTCTATGCGATGGCGGGTGCCAGCAAAAATCATGAAAGAATTGCAGGGAATGTTTATAGAAAAATAGGGAACTTACTAGAAAACTCAACTTGTGAGCCTTTCGCCTCCGATTTAAAAGTCAAAGTAGGCAATGATTTTTTTTATCCGGATGTGATGGTGGTTTGCGAAGATAAAACTGAAAATGAATACTTTACTGAATCACCGGCATTGATAGTCGAGGTACTATCAGGCTCGACAAGAAGAATGGACGAGACTACAAAAAAGAACGCCTACCAGTCCATTCCGTCATTGCAGGAATATCTGCTGATAGAACAGGATTTTGTTGATGTGGAACTTTGTAGCCGAAACGATGGCTGGCAATCGAAACACTATTTCCTCGGTGATGAGGTGAGGCTGGAGTCTATAGCGCTAACGTTGACAGTTGAAGACATCTATCAACGGGTTGTCAATGAAGAAATGACTGCCTATTGGCAGGCGAAAGAAAACAGTGAAGGTTGAGAGATACCCTGTTTTTTTCTATCACAGTTGAATAAATTTTAATCAATGAAGCATATCTTGATGATTGCCTACCATTTTCCTCCCGTGCGGGTGAGTAGTGGCATTCAACGCACGTTAAAGTTTTGTCGCTACCTTTTGGACCATGGCTGGACAGCACAAATTTTAACTGTACAACCCAGAGCCTATGAGCAAGTCAGTGACGGGCAAATGCAGGAAATACCCCCTGAAGTGTTTGTCACGCGAGCTTTTGCGCTGGATACATCAAGGCATCTGGCGATCAAGGGGCGTTATGTAGGTTGGATGGCGTTACCGGATCGTTGGGTAAGCTGGTGCTTTGGTGGCGTGTTATCCGGCTTGGCGATGGTAATGAAACATAAGCCCAAAGTCATTTGGTCGACCTATCCGATAGCAACTGCACATTTGATTGGTTTGATTTTGCATCGTTTAACAGGCTTGCCCTGGGTTGCAGATTTTAGGGATTCGATGACGGAAGACGATTACCCAGCAAACCCAAAGCAGAAAAAAGTCTATCAATGGATAGAGCAGCAGACCGTTAAACACTGTACCAATGCGGTTTTTACCACGCCGGGCGCCATCAGAATGTACGCCGCACGTTATCCTGAAATTCCTGAAAATCGGTGGGCGCTTATTCCTAATGGCTACGATGAAGAAAATTTTGCTCAGGCAGAACAGTCTGAGTCTTATAGGATTGCGTTAACAAATAAAGATAAAAATCGGATTGTTCTGTTACATAGCGGCGTTTTGTATCCGTCAGAACGTGACCCTACTCAATTTTTCCAAGCCTTGGCTGAATTATTAAAAGCAGGTGTTATCGTACCCGGAGGCTTGAAAATTGTGCTCAGAGCCACCGGGCACGATGATTTGCATAGACAATTAATTGAACAGCATGGTTTACAGGAGTTTGTGTTTTTGGAACCTGGAGTGGCTTATCAGGAGGCTTTGGCGGAAATGTTGGTCGCAGATGGCTTATTGATTTTTCAAGCAGCAAACTGTAATCACCAGATTCCTGCGAAAATTTATGAATATTTGCGTGCCAGACGGCCAATTTTTGCGCTGACTGACCCCAAGGGTGATACGGCTGGCGTATTGCTTGAAGCAAAAATCCCCTATGTGGTGCCCTTAGATGACAGGGATGCCATCATAAAAGAATTGACAGGGTTTCTGGAATTGTTGAAATCCAATCAAGCACTGATTGCCGGAATAGACAACGTAAAAAGGCATTCGAGAGAAGCGAGAACCCAATTGTTAGTGGATTTGCTGGATGCTATATAACTTCGATTGTCCCGTTTTGCACTTAGATTTTCTATAGACCTCACGGCAATGAACAAAGAAATCCCGATTGTTTTTCAATGTCATGAAGTTAATTTGTTAGGCATAATTCACACGTCTGCCAATGCTTCGACGTTGGGCGTCCTATTGGTTGTTGGCGGACCGCAGTATCGTGTCGGGAGTCACCGACAGTTTGTTTTATTGGCAAGAATGTTGGCCGATAACCATATTCCCGTCATGCGTTTTGATTATCGCGGCATGGGTGATGCGGAAGGAGAGCAAATGTCATTTGATACGGTGGATGATGACATTGCCGCAGCCATCAACGCGTTTTATCAAGTGAGCCCGGATTTATCGGGTATTGTGATTTGGGGTTTATGCGATGCGGCGTCAGCCGCTTTATTCTATGCCTATCAGGATGAGCGTGTTAGAGGGTTGGTCCTGTTAAATCCCTGGGTATATACAGAGCAAAGCGCTGCAACGGTTTATCTGAAGCATTACTACTTACAGCGGTTGTTAAATCCTGATTTTTGGCGCAAGCTGTTTAGTTTGAAATTCGATTATCTGCAATCCGTGGCTTCTTTGCTGACCCTGGTTAAAAAAACAATCAACCGAACACCCAAAGCAGATCTCGATGCAACAACAGAGAATGGTTTTCAGATAGTATCCGCATCGTTAAGTTTGCCGGTGCGTATGAGGGAATGTCTGCGTCGATTCAAGCATCCGATCCTGTTGATTTTGAGCGGTAGGGATTTGACCGCCGATGAATTCAGGGCCGCCATTGCTGGTGATCGTCAATGGCAGAGTTTATTATCAGATGTTCGCGTTACCCGGCATGATTTCATGGCGTCCGATCATACCTTTTCTTCCAAAGTTTGGCGTGATCAGGTGGCTGACTGGACGTTATGCTGGCTTAACGAACTGACTATGCGACCGGGTACACGGGAGGAAGCATGACGCAGGCATTGATTTTAAAATTGCTCCGCTTGGTTTGTACATCGGTATCCGGACTCGGTCGGCAGAAGAAGCTGTTTATTCTTATCTATCATCAGGTGATGGATCAGCCCGATTTTATGCGTCCCTGGGAGATTGATAAGGCAGCCTTTTCCTGGCAAATGGCATTGCTCGCCAAATATTTTAATGTGTTGCCTTTGCATGACGCGCTGGAAAACATAGCGAATGACAGTTTGCCTTCCCGTGCCATTTGCATCACATTTGACGATGGTTACGCCAATAATGTCACGAATGCCTTGCCGATCTTAATGGTTCATAAGTTACCAGCGATCTTTTTTATTGCATCCGGCTATCTGGATGGCGGCCGCATGTGGAACGATAGCGTTATTGAGGGTATTCGCACGCTTACGACCCCAACTCTTGACTTGACTGCCATGGGTTTGACAAGCTACGACATCGGCACGCCAGATAAAAAAGCCGATGCCGCTGTCGAGATTATTCGTCAGATCAAACATCTACAGCCGGATGTTCGTAGCAAATACGCCGATCATATTGCCTCTTTAGCTAAGACGATGCCGGATGACCTGATGATGAGCTCTGAACAGTTAGTGCAGTTGCATGCCAGTGGTATGGAAATTGGCGGTCATACCGTAACACATCCTATTTTGGCGACATTAACTCCTGATGCCGTAAAACAGGAAGTGATCGACAATAAAATTGCTTTGGAAACGTTGTTAAACACGAGCATTCGTTATTTCGCTTATCCGAACGGCAAGCCGGATCAGGACTACCTGCAAGACCAGGTCTCGATCATCAAAGCCTGTGGCTATGATGCCGCCTTGTCTACGCAAGCGGGAGTCACCCAAAAGTATCAGGATCGCTGGCAGTTGTCACGATTTACACCCTGGGACAACAATCCCATTCGATTCATGCTGCGCATCGTCATGATGTATGCATTCAATAGACTTTAAGACGGAAACGCCATTAAATGGAATCTAAACATGCGTGCCCAGCCAGATCGATTCACTAAAACCATGAGCTACCTGCAAAGTTTATATGTGTGGTTCGACAGGGCCCTCCTGAGCGAAGCCGAAGGGCTCGTCACGAACGGAAAAACAGTGAATAAATTCAACACAACCTCCGTTCGCCCCGAGCCTGTCGAAGGGAAATTGCCTGGAGTTTTGCAAGTTCCTCACATGATTATCACTTAATAAAAGTCGCCAACAGGACTAACGAATCATGCCGACCTTATTTCATCAATTATTTTCAGAGTCCGCCAAGCAACGGGGTAATGCTCCCGCGATTGTGCACAAAAAAACTACCTGGACTTATGAGCAGCTTGAAGCCCTGGTTGAACATCAAGCGCAGGCATTACAGGCGCTCCATGTAAAACCGCAGCAACGGATTGCCGTTTATCTACCCAAACAAATTGAAACGGTTACCAGTTTCTTATCGATTGCGAAAGCAGGTGGTGTTTTTGTACCCGTCAATCCGGTATTAAAAGCGGCCCAGGTTGGCTATATTCTGGACGATTGTAATGTACAAGTCTTAATTACCTCGAAAAGTCGTTTACAGGGCTTGGCGGCGGTTCTTGAAAATTGCTCGGACATGCACACGGTGATTGTGGTCGAGAACGAGGTTGATCCCGCAGAGTTTAAGGTGACCCAAACGATCTTGAGTTGGCAGGCTTTTCTTTCCAAATCCAGACAAACGTTCATCAAGCCGTCAACGATCGATACCGATATGGCGGCGATTCTTTATACCTCAGGCAGTACCGGCAAGCCCAAAGGTGTGGTCTTGTCGCATCGAAATATTGTTACCGGTGCTAAAAGCGTCAGTGAATATTTAAGTATCACGTCAGCGGATCGTTTATTAGCGGTATTGCCGTTTAGTTTTGATTATGGCTTGAATCAGTTAACCACGTCATTGTTGAAAGGTGCCTGCTGTGTATTGCTGGATTATTTATTGCCGCGTGATGTCATCAATGCCTTAACGGCGGAAAATATAACCGGGCTTGCGGCCGTTCCGCCGCTTTGGGCGCAACTTGCAAACTTGCAATGGCCGGAATCCATCAATAATTATTTGCGTTACATGACCAACTCAGGCGGTAAAATGCCTAAATCAGTGTTGAATTTACTGCGAGCCAAAGTGCCGAATAGCCAATTCTTCCTGATGTATGGTTTGACGGAAGCTTTCCGATCCACTTTTTTGCCACCCGAGCAGATTGATGAACGGCCTGATTCCATGGGTAAAGCCATTCCCAATGCTGAAATTCTGATAGTCAGGGAAGATGGGTCACTCTGTGCGGCCAATGAACCGGGCGAATTGGTGCATCGAGGCTCGCTGGTGGCGCTGGGTTACTGGAATGACCCGGCAAAAACTGCTGAACGCTTCAAACCGGCGCCGGGTCAGCTGAAGGAATTACCGCTCACTGAAATTGCGGTTTGGTCCGGAGATACCGTAACCCGGGATGAAGACGGTTATTTGTATTTTGTCGGGCGTAAGGACGACATGATAAAAACGTCGGGATATCGCGTCAGTCCTACGGAAATTGAAGAGGTTATTTACGTGTCAGGAATGGTTAAAGAGGCCGCTGCCATCGGTATCGAGCATGAGGAGTTGGGGCAGGCGATAGTCGTGGTCGTGAGCGTAGACGAACGCGATACATTCGACGAGCAGGCACTGGTTAATCTATGTAAAGCGCAGTTGCCCAATTTTATGGTGCCGGCCAAAGTCGAGGTTTTAGCCAGTTTACCCAAGAATCCGAACGGAAAAATTGATCGTAAAGCCTTAGCTCAACAATTTGATAGTATTTTTCAACGCACATGATGACAAAAGCGCTCCCGCAACACCCGCCCATGGCGCAGTTTCAGGTCAAAGGCATTGATCTTATCGTCGGCGGCATCGAGTTGACCCGGTTAGTGGCTCGTGTCGGCAAAACGCCGTTTTATGTCTATGATCGCCAGTTAATTACCGATCGGGTGATGGCATTGCGACAGCAAATGCCGCCGGATTTAAAAATTCATTATGCAATGAAAGCCAATCCGATGCCGGCGGTTGTTCAGCATATGGCTAATATTGTTGATGGCTTCGATCTTGCCTCAGCCGGCGAAATGAAGGTGGCCCTGGATACGACGATGCCGGTTGAACATATCAGCATGGCGGGCCCCGGCAAGCGGCCGGCAGAATTAATGCAGGCGATTGCGGCGGGCATCACCCTTAATGTGGAATCATCAACCGAACTGGAGACGATTGCGCAGTTGTCGTTGCAAAGCGGAATTCAGGCTCGGGTGGCGGTTCGCATTAATCCGGCTTTCGAGCTTAAGGCATCCGGTATGAAAATGGGCGGCGGCCCCAAGCAATTTGGTATTGATGAAGAATTGTTGCCGGAAGTGTTAAAACGCATAAAAACGCTAAATCTGGATTTTCAAGGCTTTCATATCTACAGCGGCTCACAGAACCTTAAAGCGGAATCCATCATTGATGCGCAACAAAAAAGCATCGATTTAGCGATCAGGCTGTCAGATTTCTGTCCGACTCCGATCAAAACACTCAATATTGGTGGCGGCTACGGCATTCCGTATTTTCCTGGCGATATGCCCCTGGATTCGCAGCAAGTGGGTGATGCACTGGCTGTAGCCATGGATAAATTCCAGGTTATTCAACCGCAAGCTGAAGTAATTATTGAACTAGGTCGCTATTTGGTCGGTGAAGCCGGGATATATGTTTGCCGGGTGATCGATAAAAAAATTTCCCGAGGTCAGGTTTTTCTTGTGGTTGACGGCGGCTTGCATCACCATCTCGCCGCTTCAGGAAACTTTGGCCAGGTTATCCGAAAGAATTATCCGGTGGCGATAGGCAACAAAATGAAGAGTCAGGAAAAGGAAATCGTGAATATTGTTGGACCACTCTGCACACCTCTGGATATACTGGCCGACCGCATGGAATTGCCGGTTGCCGATATTGGTGATCTGATCGTTGTGTTTCAGTCCGGCGCGTACGGATACAGTGCCAGTCCCCATTATTTTTTGAGTCAGCCAGAAACCGAACAGATATTACTATGACAGACGTGCAACGAATTGCCTTAACGCCTGGGGAGCCCGCCGGAATCGGCCCTGACTTGTGCGTACAACTCGCTCAGCAGGATTTGTCCTTCCAATTGATTGTGATTGCTAATCCAGAATTATTGGCACAACGTGCCGAGCAACTGGGCCTATCCATTCAGCTGAAGACGTTTGATGGCACATTACCCGCAAGTCCGCATCAGGCCGGATTCCTGACGGTATTGCCTGTTGAACTGGCCGAGTCTGTGCAATGTGGTCAATTAAATGCGGCCAATAGTCGCTATGTGTTGAAAACCATCACCAAAGCAACAAAAGGTTGTATGGATGGATTGTTTGATGCCATGGTGACAGCACCGGTGCACAAAGGCGTAATTAATGATGCCGGTTTTGCTTTTAGTGGACATACGGAATATATCGCCGAGATAAGCGGCGGACAACCGGTCATGATGCTGACCACGCCGGGCTTGCGCGTGGCGTTAGTGACTAATCATCTGCCGATATCAGAAGTTAGCCAAGCCATTACGCATACGCGATTGAGAACCGTGCTACGCGTAATTGATCAGGATTTGCGCTTACGTTTCAAGATTGATCAGCCAAGAATATTGGTTTGTGGATTGAATCCCCATGCTGGCGAAAACGGGCATCTGGGCAGGGAAGAAATAGAAGTGATTGAACCTGTGCTTGAAGGTCTGAGAAAACAGGGTTTGAATCTGCAGGGCCCCTTGCCGGCGGATACCTTGTTTACGAATAAATACCTGGAATCAGCGGACGCTGTGCTGGCCATGTATCATGATCAGGGACTGCCGGTACTGAAACATATGGGTTTTGGTCATGCTGTTAATATAACACTTGGTCTGCCGATTATTCGCACGTCCGTCGATCACGGAACGGCCTTGGAACTGGCCGGTACCGGAAAGGCGGATAGGGGCAGTCTGCTGTATGCCATTGAAACCGCTTTAGCCATGATAGCCAATACACCTCGTTAAGTATGCACATACCCAGAAAACGCTTTGGTCAGAATTTCCTGCACGATGAGTCGATTATTCAAACCATCCTGTCCAGTATTCAAGTGAAAGCCAATGAGCATTGGGTTGAGATTGGCCCGGGTCAGGGTGCCTTGACCTCGCCGCTATTAACCATGGGCGTGCGCCTTGATCTGGTGGAACTCGACAGAGATCTGGTTGCGTTGCTTAAAAACAAGTTTAAGCAGCTGGCGGGTTTGCGAATTCACAGTGCTGATGCGTTAAAGTTTGACTTCTCGAGTCTGGTTGAAGATAACGAAAAAATGCGCATCCTTGGCAATCTGCCTTACAATATTTCTACGCCACTGATGTTTCATTTGTTATCGTATGCTTCTTGTATTAGTGACATGCATTTTATGTTGCAAAAGGAAGTGGTGGATCGGATTTGCGCAGGTCCTGGCAGCAAAAAATACGGTAGATTGAGCGTCATGATGCAGTATTATTGTGCAGTGGAACCTCTGTTTGATGTGCCGCCTGAAAGCTTTGATCCTGCGCCTAAAGTCATGTCATCGATTATCAAGCTGGTGCCGCATCTGCAGTCGCCCGTTCAGGTTAAAAACGTGTCCAGCCTAAATCGCTTGGTGACTCAGGCTTTCTCTCAGCGTCGAAAAACTTTGCGGAATTCATTGAAGAAATTGATTACTGAAGATGAATTTACTATTTCTAAAATTGATCCTACGATCAGGGCAGAAGAACTTTCGTTGAGCGATTTCGCAAAGTTAAGTAATTTGATGCAGGCCGGACTGGATCCGGTGCTTTGAAAGAGATGCCATTTTCTGCTTGACAATCCGCGACAATATGACGCGCGACAATTTGCCACATTCCAACAATCGAATTTTGAAACTATAGTATATGCAACTCTTGAGATGCAAACCTTCCTCCAAGGTATCAGAGTTTTATATCCTTCTCTTAATGCAGCCTACGGGCTGCATTTTTTTGTCTGGCGTTTGGTGAGTGCGATATCTGCGCGATTCTAGCACTGTTTGGCTAAGTTTTCAGCCTCGTAAGCCTCTCTGCCAATCGTATTCAATGCTTTCGAAATTTCCGCATGGGTCATATCTTCCAGCGGTAAAGCCAGCATTTTGGTAATCCGAGTGATCAATGCATCATAGGTCGCCTGAAATGCCAGTCGGATTTCATCCTCAGTGCCGGCAACGTGAGCAGGATCCACCAAGCCCCAGTGTGCTCTGATAGTGTTTTTCAAATAGGCGGGACATATTTCACCGGCCGCCTGATTACAGACGGTGATCGCAATATCAATGTCCTTTCCGTCAAATTCATCCCAGGATTTACTCGCTAATCCTTCAGTTGAAATGCCATTCCGCGTTAAGGTGGCCAAGGCATTGGCATTAACGCGTCCAGTCGGGTGGCTGCCGGCCGAGTAAGCAAGAAATCGTCTGCCCGCGAGATGATTAAGTAAGGCCTCGCCTAAAATACTTCGGCAAGAATTTCCTGTACATAAAATTAGAATATTTAACATTTTTTCTGTTTTTCCGAAATTTCACATATTTTCTGCAGAGCAGACGAATTGTAATTTAGGTTCTTAAAATCAAAGTCATCAATCGTAACAGTTGAAAATCTCCGGGCGCTTCAGGTAGTTTGTGTGATTTTATCCTGGAAAAAAGCCATGTTGCAAATAGCTGTATCGTGAGATTCTGTCTGTTGAGGCCAGATACTATTGATTTTCACGTCCATCTGACTCAAAAGATTTGCCAATGTTCAATACTTGAAAAAAGCAATGCGCATGTTTCGGAATGATGAGTAGTAGTATTTATCGCTAACTTGGCAAGACCCTAATAGATTTTATTAGAAAATCCCTTCGGATTCTGATAAATTCAAGTTGAACAAAGCAAGAAACTGAGATGGGTACGGAATAGTAGCAAATTTTTAGCAAAAGGCAGATGATATGCCGTGGAATGTGTAGACATTTTTATAAAAAAAGGGGGGAACTATGATCGCATTAGAAAATGAAATTCTGGTCACGCTTGTCGGTACTCTCGTGGTTATTTTGACCACTGTTATTCAAATATGGGCTATGAGTAGAGCCAAGTTTAAGCATAACCAAAAAATGTTGGCGTTGGAAAATACGCTAAACACGGGTGAAGGATTAAGTGCAGATCAGATATCACCTTGTAAACAGAAAAAATGTTCTTTATTTTGTAATATCAGTTATTTACTGCAAATTATTTTTGGAATTCTAGTTTTTGCCGGTTTCAGCGGATGGGCTATCTATCTGGTAAGTGTAGGTTTTATTGATTGGGCACCATTGTCCGGTTCTTTGGCGCTAATAGGCCTGGTTACACCGATTATCGCGTGGAGGGGATTCAAGCACAGACATCAGGTCATGACTCAACTGATTCGGGATATCGAGACTTGTAAAAAAGCAGGACAAGAAGAAGATAAAAATGAATCGATTGAAAAAGTACATGAACATCCCGAAATGGCCAAATCCGAGAAAAAGGAGTTGTCTGATCCTGAGCCGGCTAGTCCTGTAATACAGAAGCAGGTGCCGGAATTAGTGGCAGAATATCAACCGCAACGCCAACCGGAAATACCCGTGATGGCTGAAAAGAGTGTACCGCCACTGAAACGCGTCGAAATACGGGTTAAATCTGTCATTGAAAAACAGAAGCTTCCGGAAGATTCGGTGCTTAGACGGCATTTTCTTGCCACGCTTCGAGCAAAAGTCGAATCCGCTTACCCGGCAAGGCCTACGGATTCAACGTTAAGGCGTCATTTTGATAGCTTGATAGCTACTGAAATTGAAAAATACATCGAGGCTCCAATTGCATCGCCCGTAAAGGCGAAAGCGGCTGCAATTGACAAGCCGATTGTCATTCCAACAGTCACGGTTAGTAGTGCCCCCATCAACCCGGTTGATATCTGTTCAAAAACGCAAGTGGCGAAGCTTCCCCAGGATTCCACTCTTAAACGTCACTATGTCTCTCAGCTTAAAGCTGAAATCGAGGCTGGATTGCCTGGGCGTCCGTCGGATTCCATCCTGAAGCGGCATTACGAAAGTTTGATTGCTACGGAAATGGCCAAGAGACTGGAAGAAATAGGCGCCTGAAGCAAGTCATTTTTAAGAGTGTGTGCAGCGCCAGGGACGGCCTTTTGGTATAAGATCTTGAACTGGACCATCCAGATATCTTAAAGCGGTCCAGAGTCCATCTTGAGCGAACCTCTAAAAATTATTCATTCATGCTTCGACAGGCTCAGCAAGAACGGATAAGTCGCTGATTTTAAAAAATTACATTCGCACTGAGCCTGTCGAAGTGCAATTTTTAGAGGTCCCCTTAACTTCGCTAACCGAAAGAATTTGGGTTGATTTGAAGGCGATAGCGAGTAGGGGGCTAACGCCTTCAAATTTTCGATAAAGAACTTGCCTCGTTTATACCCTGAATAGGGCGCTAGACACGCACATCGATGACTTGTGGAATTTTCGCGGATTCCAATAATTGCAGGGCAGCCTGACCCTGTTGCTCCTGGATGTCTTGGGTCTTTTTTAATACTGCGGTGCTAACACCTTCAGAAATTTTTTGTTGTTGCAGGGCTACGGCAACATGCGTTAAGCCGGAGATTGAATCAACCATAATGAGTTCCTCGCTTGTTAATTATTGGCATAATCGGTTTATCGGCCGGTTATGAAAGAATTTAATTTTTTTCAAAATAAAATGGGTAACTATTCAGCGTAATTCAAAAGGGAAAGTCAATAGACTTTTTCAAAGCATAAAATCCGTGATTGGCCTTTAAACGACAGTTTAGCGGCGCTGCCCGGATTTTGGGTTTTTAACAAAAAACCGTGTCAAGCACTTTTTGAATTATTTTTCGCTGAATAGTTACAAATTTTTAATCGAAACTACTTTTAGCAACTATTTTGGCTCTTCATGACAATCGTTACATGAGAATATGGATTTTGCTCTCGTTTTATCCGTGATTTTGCCGCATTTGCTGCAATAAAAATGTGTACATCCATGCATTCGGGCCAGAAATTCGGACTCGAATACCTTTCCGTATTTACTGACCCATGCGCCCTTACTGAAATCAAACCGGGCTGTTTCCGTATCGCTGATCAAAAGTATTTTTTTTATCATACATTAGACTTTCTGTATGGTCGGTATAGGCTGTTCAGTAACAAAGTTTATTATGTTCTCAACAAATAGCCTTGGCGCCATTTTTATTCTTCCTTTTTGGGTTTCCGGCATTGGCTCTGACTGGCAAAATCCTGCCTATTGAATGCCAAAATAAAAGTTAAAGTTGCCATTGATTCTTTGGGGTTGGACTTCAACAATGAAATGGTCTTTTTTACTATCAGTCATATCTACAAGTAATGCAGCGTCATGCTGAATGCTTTTTTATTTCATAGAGACATCGATCCAAATACACGCCAAGTGTAGCAAGGCATGGTTACAACTTTATGACAGTTTTTGTGACATAGCCTGTACGTTGACGTTAAGTTGACTTAACCAGCAATCACGAGGAAAAAAGGTGGGTTAAATTTTGTTATTATCACCAGAATCCTGAAATTATCAGGGATGCTGCTGTTAATTGACGCATTAGCAGCACAGCAAGTTAATTGAGTATCGTTTGATAATAATCTGTAATAGCTATAGCAGAATAAAAGCCCAGGTTGAAGCGGCCCATGCCAGGGAGAGCATGACGGCAGCCGAACCGATATCTTTTGCCCTACCGGACAGCTCATGATGTTCTAAGCCAACGCGGTCAACCACTGCTTCCACTGCAGAGTTCAAGAGTTCTACCAGCAATACCAATACAACACTGCCTATCAACAACGCTTTTTCGATACCAGTTTGTCCTAGCCAGAATGCCATTGGCGTGGTAACGATAAACAGTGCGACTTCCTGACGAAAGGCCTCTTCATGTTGCCAGGTTGCTTTGAAGCCTGCTACCGAAAAAAAACAGGCATTGATCAGGCGTTTCAAACCTTTCGCATTTTGATTTGCCATGATTTGATCCTATACCCTATCTGGCTTTGAAATAGAGTTGTCAGTTAACGGTATAGTCATAGGGTCCTTTTTTATTAATGAAAGCCGGGTTATCAAAAATCAGCCATAAAAAGCGAAGGTTTTGTTTGTAGTGCAACATAGCCAATCTAGGGGGCTATCCAATCAATATCTGACATGTAGTACGTCGACTTTGGACCACACACGATCTGTGAAATCTTTAGTTAGAACCGGCATGCCGGTACTAAGCCATTCAACGATGGTCTTCGCAACATTAGGGTAGGTGACATGTACCGCGTGCGGGTTATGGAGCCATTTCTCAATTGTAGTAGCATCGAGATCAAACATGGTTTCCCCATATCCCAATTGGCGTAGAGCCGCGGCGTTTGATATTTGTTCCATCTGGGCATGCAGGGGTTTGGCAAGTATTTTCTTTCCCATCTGAAGACACTCACTCGCTAATTCGAAACCTGCGTTGCTGATTATGCCCGCGCTGTCATATAAATCAGCCTGAAAGCCATGTCTCGATAAGGATTTGCATTCTATGTTCGGAAATTGGCTTGCTACAGGTTCAGGTGTGTAGACGATAAAATTGAAATTTTTAAAGGGGGACAATAAATTAACGACTTCGTGGGTATCTTCGAAAGGCAGATAGACGAGTATTTTATCGGTATGGATCAGTTGGGGAAATTCGGGTGTCTCAATAATCGGCGGCAATATCGACTGACCGAAATGATGCCAGTGTAAGCCGATGCCGATGTTTGCGGGTGCAAAATACTTCATGACTTGTTCAGCGAGAGGATCGCCACCCGCTCTGGGGATTTTGTGGCGAAACGCATATTGATGTCCAATTCCCAGCACGGGTTTTTGTTGCATTCTGGCTGCCCAGGCTGTTACGGGTTCGAAGTCGGAGATGACCAGGTCGTAGCTGCTCAAATTCAGCGAACCAACGTCTCTGACGAATCGAATAGGTTTGGACTGTAACGCCGTCTTGACATAGCTAACCTGACCCTTATGGGTATTGAAGGTTAATCCATCCTTTAATTGATAACCATTGAATATTTCCATGTCGAAATATTTATCGGCAGGTCTTCCACTAAACTGGAATGTTACATCGAATCCCGCTGCAAACAATTCCTTGGCCATGACTCGTGCACGCGTGATGTGACCGTTGCCGGTACCCTGGACACCATAAAATATCTTCATAGTACTACCTGATTGAAACTAAAAATTGCACAGCAGATACCGAGTGTCGCTCCGAGGAGTGTGTCGGTTGGAAAATGTACACCTAACATGACACGGGATAATGCGATCAGTGAGGCCCAAAGGTACAAAAGCGGCATCAATGACGGGGAAAAATAACTCAGCAAGGTTGCCATCATGAAAGCTGCTGACGTGTGGCCGGAGGGTAGGCTAAACTGATCTGACGGTATGATTGCGCTATGGAATTCATCGAGGGATTGTTCTGGTCGATTGCGTCTGAAGCCATTCTTCAATAGCCAGTAAATGGGACGCTCCAGCAAAAAGGCCAATAATATTGACTGTAAGAGATTGTCTTGTATACCGTATTCCGAATACAGCCAACTTGCCAGTAACAGGTATAAAAAGCCGTCGCCGGTCTTGGATAGGTATCTAAAAACAGGTAACAAGGTGGTATGCAGGTCACCTCTGTTTAGCCAGGTGAACAAACAGACATCGTATTTGTGAATGGAACCGATCAGCCTCATTGTCTTACCCTCGTAAATGCTGTAGTCATTAAATTTAATGATGCAGACTTAGAAAAATGGGTTTCCTTAGTGCGTTCTTCCTTTAAATTCAGCGGCTCAGTGTAATCTCGGTATGTGACAGGCTTATGAAGATTTGCTTACCGTTTCATGACGGTGTGTGGATAATGAATAAGAATAAAGAAGTAGCCTATCGTAGGCTTGCTCTTAGAGCCGTTCATTCAGGGGGGGATTGGGTTTCTTTAGGGAACCACTAAAAATTGCACTTCGACACGCTCAGTGCGAACGGGTGTCTTGTTAAATCAGTAACTTATCCGTTCGTGCTGAGCGTGTCGAAGCATGATCGGATAATTTTTAGAGGTTCCCTTAAATATGGCTGCGTCACTAAAATGTAACATTTCCTTTATACGATTGTAATGATAGGCTGGTAGATTATGTATGGTAATCGTTACTGCCGGGGTAGTAGCTTGGGTTTGTTCATTTGTTAGGGTGACAACAGAAATCAAATAATCAATGATTGAGGAGTCGAATAATGACAACTAAAAAACAAAAAATAGAGGCCAAAACCGCTCTGGCAGTGATGGTTGTTTATTCATTTTTTGTTGCATTTTCATTATCGGAACAGCCAATTCCCTTGAAATCCATTTCTTCGTCGGCCTGGATGTTCGCTACCGGCTGTATTGGGCTTTTTTCAGTTTATCGCAAAGTCGTTAGATTGGGATAGCCCCTATTTTGTAGTTGTTTGCCCCATTCGGCGCTGATTCATCAGCGCTTTTTTTTGTCCGGATTTTTTCTATTGACAAGGGTATTCGTCTCAAAAATGGCCGTGTCACCAAAAGTAATATCCCCTTTGCACGAGTGTGATAATGCTTTGATAGATTACGAATTGACATAGTAAATCAACTACTGAAGACGGTACATTCACTGTATTAATGAATCATGAATTAGGCAACACTGTTGGTATAGACCGTGATCATGGTGGATAAGGCGCATTCGTTTCCGAATGGGTTATCGACAAGAAAACGCTGAAAGTTGAATCAGGTTCTGATCTGAGCAAGACTGTTTACCATAAAAGGGCTTCTGCTCTGCCGGTTTGGTCGAGAAAAAAAGTCTTATTACCTGATAGGCCCACCTGGTATCGAATAAAATTTCTTTAGAATTAGACAAGCTCTTCTACGTCATAAATCGGTCATATTTATGTCATACAATGACGACATGATTGAATTACATCACGCATAACGTTGTTTCAGACGTGCAACATTTCCTGTTACTACACAAAAAAAAGCTGCCGTACTTTGGATTGGTTTTAGCCCTCACTTATTGTTCATATGTTGTTTTGATAGGCTTTCAGACTTACAGAAAGCCTGATCAAGTCATTGATATCGACACTGAGCCCAAGCAACTGGGCAATGACAGTCATGAAATAAAGCCCATGGATTTTCTAATGATTAAAGACTGGCATCTGTTTGGAATGCCGGAAACGCAATCTGAAAAAACCACTGCCAAAACGGACATTCCCCAGGAATCGGCATTGACAATCAAATTGT
Organism: Methylococcaceae bacterium; assembly: GCA_013140705.1. Lineage (GTDB taxonomy): Bacteria > Pseudomonadota > Gammaproteobacteria > Methylococcales > Methylomonadaceae > JABFSH01. Next base: position 31,515 of record JABFSH010000029.1, on the reverse strand, counting down.
TGGGGGTGTTTTTTTTGCCTGATCAAAAAAACAGCTATGTGATTATTGAAACTGAGGAGCACTTGCATAAAAAATTTCGTTTGGGCGATGAAGTGACAAACGGTGTCTCAGTACAGGCTATTACGAAACAGCAAGTGATTCTTCTCCACAATGGACAACGTGAACACCTAACGATGGACAGAAAAAAATAGCTCAGCTCCCTGTCAAGACATCCAATAAAACCATCATTATTAGTAACAATTCTATGTACATTCGTTTTTTAATCGGTCTTATGATGGCTCTGTTGTGTGCGGTGTCCGCGGCAGAAAAGGATGAGTTTTCACTGAATCTAAATGAAGTCGAAATCAAAGCCATGATTGATACGGTATCTGATATTACCGGTAAGAATTTTATCGTGGATCCCCGGGTAACCGGTAAAGTGACGGTGGTCACCGCAAAGCCCATGCGTGCAGCGCAAATCTATGAAATTTTTCAGTCTATTCTGAAGGTTCATGGCTTTTCAGCCATTAACAGCGGCAATATTGTCAAAATTGTACCCAATGTCAATGCCAAACAGGAGTATACCGACACGGTGGTAGGTGATGACGCACTTTTGACCCGAATGATACAACTGCATCATGTCGACGCAGCAGAAATGGTGCAAATGTTAACGCCGTTGATGCCTCAACATGCGTATATTTCGGCATTCCCAAGCAGCAACGTAATTATCCTCTCCGACACGATGGGCAATGTTAATCGTTTAGCCCAGATGATCAACCAGATGGATAGCAGTGGCAGCAGCAAATTTGAATTAATCAACCTCAACCACGCGACAGCATCGGTTGTCGTAGAAACGTTGACAAAGCTCATTACCAATCGATACTCGGGAAAATCCGGTGTATTCGTTCCTTCTATCTTCGCCGATGAGCGGACGAACAGTCTGTTGCTGGGGGGCGATCCCGCTTCACGGCGGGAACTACGGACTCTCATTGCTGACCTGGATCATCCGTCCGATGACAGCGACGGGAATACCGAAGTCATTTATCTTCATTATGCCGTGGCCAAAGAATTACTGGAAACGCTGACAGGGATTAAAGGATCCAAAGGCGGCGCCAATGCTCAACCGCAGACAACGGTTCAAAAAACGGTGGATATTCGCGCGGATGAAGCGACCAATGCCTTGGTTATTACTGCGCCCGATGAAGAAATGCGCTCGCTTAAATCGGTCGTGCGTCAACTGGATATCCGCCGAGCCCAAGTGCATATCGAGGCAATTATTGCCGAAGTGAATTATACAAAAGGTCAGGACATAGGCGTTGAATGGCACACCAAGGTGGTCAATGACGGTATTGCCGTCAGGTCGTCCCCCGTTGACCTGGGTAGTATGATTACCGCTGCCGGAAAGGGTCTAAGCATCGGCTATCTGGTGGGTAGCGAGCTGCGGGCTTTGTTGACGGCTTTTGCGAAAGATACTAATGTCAATGTACTGTCGACGCCTTCCATTGTTACGCTGGATAATGAAGAAGCCAGTATGATCGTTGGGCAAAATATTCCTATTGTGAGCGGAAGTTACACGACCAATACCAGCGGTTCATCCAATCCTTTTCAAACCGTCCAGAGACAGGATATCGGTATCAAGCTTAAAGTCACTCCGCAAATTAATGAGGGCAATGCCATTAAGCTGAAAGTCCTGCAGGAAGTATCCAGTGTAGAGCCTGACCCTGGCAGTTCTTCCAGTTCGTCGTCTGGTGTCACGATCAATAAGCGCGAAATAGATACCTCCGTCCTGGTTGACGATGGCAAGATTCTGGTTCTGGGCGGTTTGATCCAGGACGACGTTCAGGAAAGTATCACGAAAGTACCGTTGTTAGGTGATTTACCGTATTTGGGTCATTTGTTTCAATTCCGTGAATCGGATGTTGTAAAAAAGAATTTAATGGTTTTCCTGCGGCCTGTGATTATGCGCGATCCGGAAAAATCGTCAATATTGACGAACGAAAAATATAATAATTTGCGCAGTCATCAGCAACGGTCTGGAAAAGAGGGGGTGTTCCTGATGCCCAATGAACATGCGCCGATACTACCTGAAATACCCTCCGTCAATCCTCTGAGACCGCCGAGTCCTGGGCGATGAGCGCTACGGATCAGTCAGTGTCGGATGAAGTCGACCAGCCAGTTCGTCGGCCTTCCTATAGTTTCGCCAAGAAACACGGCATTTTGATCCTGCAAAACTCAACGGATGAGCCTGAGGTTGTTTATCTTCAAAAAACACCCAGTCAGGCCATGCTGGAGATTCGGCGTTTCGTAGGAAAACCGATTAAATTTCACCAGATCCTTGACGCCGAATTTGATGTTTTACTGCAAACGACCTATGAACAAAAAGTAGGTCACACGCAGCAAATGGTCAATGATCTGCATGAAAATCTGGATTTGGCTGATATGGCGCAGCATCTGCCGAAACCGGAAGATCTATTGGAGAGTGCCGATGAAGCACCGATCATTCGCTTGATCAACGCATTGCTGACTGAGGCGATCAAGGAAAATGCGTCGGATATACATATCGAATCGTATGAAAAGCGCATGGTCGTGCGCTTCAGAGTCGATGGCACGTTGCGCGAGATCATCGAGCCGCAACGCGAGTTCGCCCCGATGGTCATTTCGCGATTGAAAGTGATGGCCAAGCTTGATATTGCCGAGAAGCGGCTACCTCAGGATGGTCGCATTTCCTTAAATATTGGTGGACGCACGGTTGATGTTCGGGTATCGACCTTACCTTCCGGGCACGGTGAACGCGTGGTCTTGCGTTTGCTCGACAAAAAGGCTAACCAGTTGAGCCTTAAACAGGTCGGCATGGCTGATCATGAACTGGCGATTATACAGGACATGATTGCACGTCCCCATGGCATCATTCTGGTTACAGGGCCTACCGGGTCCGGCAAGACCACCAGCCTGTATGCCATCGTCAATCAACTCAACGAACGTAGCCGAAATATTTTGACTGTCGAGGACCCCATCGAGTTTTATCTGGATGGCATTGGCCAGACTCAGGTCAACAGCAAAGTTGAAATGACTTTTGCTAAAGGTCTGCGTGCCATCCTGCGCCAGGATCCGGATATCGTTATGGTCGGCGAAATACGTGATCGCGAAACGGCAGAAATTGCCGTGCAGGCTAGCCTCACCGGTCATCTTGTCTTGTCAACCCTGCATACCAATACCGCTGTCGGTGCTATAACGCGTTTACGCGACATGGGCGTGGAGCCGTTTTTACTCGCTTCCAGTCTTGTCGGGGTGATAGCCCAGCGGCTAGTGCGTAAATTGTGCCCGCATTGTAAACAGGCAGTATCGGTATCGAGTCACGATCTGGAAAAATTGGGCTATGTGGCCGGCGAGCAGGACAGGATCACTGTTTACCAGGCTCAGGGCTGCGCGGATTGCGGACAACGGGGCTATAAAGGACGTGTCGGTATTTTTGAAATAATCGCTCTCGATACCGCTATGCGTAGCCTGATTCATGACTGTGCGGGCGATCAGGCTCTGGAACAGCATGCGCGGCAATTCACGCCCAGTATTCAGCATAGCGCCCTAGTGAAAGTGCTACATGGCGACACCAGTCTGGATGAAGCCATTCGCATTACGCAAAAGGATTAAAGCACATGGCAGCGTTTGAATATCAGGCTATCAATAGTAAAGGACAGACGGTCAAGGGCACGATTGAAGCGGATGCCGTTAAGCTGGCAAGGCAGCAGTTAAAAAGCAAGGATTTAACCTTGCTGGAAATTACGGAAGTTCATAAAAAGGAAAACAGCAGCAAAACGCCGTTATTTGCCCAACTAATCAGTATGCGTCAGCTAGCGCATATTACCCGACAGCTGGCAGCATTGCTCGGCTCGGGCCTTTCTATTGATGAAGCCTTGGGTATTACTGCCAAACAGCTGGAATCGGCTCGGGCCAAACGTATTCTGTTCGGTGTCAGAAGCCGAATCATGGAAGGACAAAGTATGGCGCAGGCCTGTAGCGCTTTTCCCAGCACCTTTCCACCGCTCTATCGGGCTACCGTTGAAGCCGGGGAGTCATCCGGAAAACTGGATCAGGTGATGCAACGTCTGGCTGATTACATCAGTGATAAAGGCCAACTACATAGCAAATTACAAATGGCCATGATCTATCCCGTCATGCTGACATCGGTTTCATTGCTCGTGGTGATCGGATTGCTGGCCTATGTCGTGCCGGAAATCACCAGCGTGTTCGATAAAATGGGCGGTGAATTACCGACCATCACCAAGGTGCTGATCGCTTTGAGCGATTTTTTTAAAGCCTATGGCGGGGTTCTTTTTCTTGGCATTATAGCCTTGATTATTGGGTTCAACAGCATGATGCGCTTTCCTGAACCCCGACTTCGCTATCACCAGTTTCTGCTCAGGACGCCTGTTCTTGCCCGATTTACCAAAGGCATGAATACGGCTCGTTTTACCCGAACATTAGCCATTCTCACCAATAGTGGGGTTGAGCTGTTACAGGCCTTGCGAATCTCTAGTCAGGTGTTGACCAATACGGCCATGCAGAAAGCCGTTGAAAATGCGGCGATTAGAGTCAGGGAAGGGCAAAGCTTGAACAAGGCGATGGAAGCAAGCGGATTTTTCCCCCCCGTCACCATCCATCTTGTTGCCAGCGGAGAGGCAAGCGGTCAGCTCCCTAAAATGCTGGCCAGCGCCGCTGATGATCAGGAGCGTGATATACAGGCGCTCACTGAAATGACGCTGGGTTTGTTTGAACCGGCTCTCATTCTGTTTATGGGCATGGTGGTGCTGGCCATCGTGTTAGCCATCTTGTTGCCGATATTTGAAATGAACCAGCTGATACGGTAAGACTGATAAATTAAGGATATGACAAAAAATAACTTTTCGATAAAGTTAGCGACAATTTTTCTGTTTCTTGAGACCTGTCGAAGCGCGCAGTTCCAAGTGCTTACTGCATGACTGTAATAATAATGTCATGTTTCCTTTTTACCCTTAACATTCCCTGATCACGTATAAGCTTCAGCCAATATAAAAAAACAATTAGTTTACCAAAGAACGTCACCCCGGCAGGGATTGCCGAGGTCCAGGCTACACGGATGTAAACTCGGCGATTAACTTTACTGACGAGTCACATCCCTGTGTTCTGGATACCGGCAATCCCTGACGGCTACTTGAGTGTTTGCTATTTCAGTTGAGGCTTGTGGGTAATCAGGTAACATTTTATTCCCGGCTTCTGTCCGGGCACCTTATTAACCTGATATTTATTTGAATTATGTCTGACAAAAAATACCGCGGCTTTACCCTCATCGAAGTCATGATCGTAGTCGTTATCCTGGGAATTCTGGCGTCCATCATCGTGCCCAAAATTATGGGTAGACCTGATGAAGCCAGAGCAACCCGAACATTGCAGGATATCCGTGCAATTTCTGCTGCCCTGGATCTGTATCGCCTGGATAATTTCAGCTATCCCAGCACCGAACAGGGTCTGGAAGCCCTGGTGACTAAACCGACCGAACTCCCTCAGGGAACGCATTGGAAACAGGGGGGCTATCTTGCTCAAATGCCGGTAGATGCCTGGGGCAAACCTTACTTTTATTTAAAACCCGGTCTACATGGTGAGTTTGATCTGTATTCATACGGTGCTGATGGCGTTGAAGGCGGAACCGAAGCGGGTGCAGACATCACCAACTGGATTCAGAAATAAACATTGCAATTGCGGGTTGTATGCTTCGTAACAAAGGCTTTACCCTGATCGAATTACTGATTGTATTGGTTCTGTTAGGGATTATAACTGGCACGGCGCTATTATCGATGAGCCTTTCCGATGTGCGTGATAAGCAAAAGTTTGAAGCAGAGAGACTCGTTAAGCTGCTGGATTTGGCTTCTCAGGAGGCCTCGGTGCGAGGTACGCCTATGGGTCTTGAAGTATTCAGAATGAGTTATCGTTTTACAGTGATGCAAAATAATAAATGGCATCCTGAAACTGGCGATATGCTGTTCAGGGCGCGTGCCTTGATGCCGCAGATGCAACTGGCCCTGGTTAAAGATCAGAAATCAGTGAGTTTGGTCAATCAACCTGCTCAGATTCTCGAACCGCAGCCTCAAATCATAGTGACACCGGATGGTGACATGGCCTTGTTTGAAATCAGGCTATCAGTCAGCAATAGCGATGATATTTTTAGGGTGAGTAACACCCCGTCGGACGGCTTAATGATTCACTCCGAATCGAAGCTGTGAACAGATATCCTGTTATCTGTCGACTGCAAGGCTTCACTTTGCTGGAGGTCCTGATTGCATTGGCCATACTGGCCATCGTCATGGTAAGCGCCATTAAGATCACAGCCGATAACATCAAGAACTTGTGGTATCTGGAGAATAAAACGCTGGCATCGATAATTGCGAGCAATCATGCCGTGCAGTTGCATATGGTCAAAGAAAAACCGGAAAAACAGGAAGGCTGGGATCAAATGGCAGGACGACGCTGGTTTTGGCAGATTCAACGCAGAGCAAGTAATCTTTCCGGGCTATGGCGATATCGCATTGATGTTTCGCTTGAGGGTGAAAAAGAGGCGTATTTCAGCTTGATCAGCGATGTAAATAAAGACGGATGAAGCGCTTGTCAAATCATACTGGATTCTCTATTTACCTAAAAAGAGCAGTTAAGCCTACCAAGATTCCGTTCGGCCTGAGCCCGTCGATGGGTAACGGGATTATGGTAGGCTCACTCGGTGGGGTGAGCATGAAAATCCGCTCCTGCCCTTCGGCACCGCTCAGGACGGGCTTTGACAAAGCTCTGCACGAACGGCTTTCCTCACTTTCACCTGCACCTTTTAGGATTAAGGGCTTTACCTTGCTGGAAATACTGATAGCGCTGGCCATTTTTGCCATATTATCAATGATGGCTTATGCCGGACTGGCATCGATACTGAACGCACGCGCTGCAACAGAACCTCGCTCTGAGCAGTTGGCACAATTGCAGACGACCCTTTATCTGCTTAACGAAGACCTGAGTCAGGCAAGCAATAGACCGATCAGAGACGAACTGGGAACGGCGGAGCCGGCTTTCACCGGTGGTCGTGGCAGTGAAATTCTAACCTTAACGCGTAATGTTCCCCTTTGGTCCAAAGACACAGCGGCAAACAGTCTGCAGAGAATTAGTTATCGATTTGAAAATGGCGCTCTGTATCGTCAGGTCTGGGCTTTTACCGATAGAACCCCTCAATCAACCTTTCGACGAAGAAAACTAATCAATGCAGATCATGTGACGGTTAGGTACTTCTATGAGACAGAGCAACGGTGGATGTCCTTGAACGGCAGTGGTTCCGGCGTTCCTAATGCTGTTGAAGTTAATTTTATATTGTCAGGGCTGGGCAGTATCCAGCGCTTGTTTTTAATACATCAATGACTTCAACAGTATTCAGCAGTCGTCGAGCCGAACAGGGCATTGCACTGATTACCGTTATGTTGGTGCTGACAGTGGTTACGGTTGCACTGGTCTCAATGTCAAGCAGTCGGCAGATGGATAGTCGCAGAACCCAAAACCAGTTGCGCACCCTTCAGGCCTGGGAATATGTGCATAGTCTTGAAGCGTGGGCTGAAAACCAGCTGCGCATGGATTTGTTAAAAAACAAATTCGATGCCTCATCTGATCTTTGGAGTCGCCCACTGCCTGTGGCCGCGATCTCGGAAGGGACTATCAATGCCGACATTACAGAGCTCCAGGGTCGGTTAAATCTGAATAATCTACTCAAGGAGGGCAATGCCAGCGACGAAGACGTGCAGCGACTTAAACGCTTGTTCATCTTTCTCGACATTAAACCCGAGCTGGTTGATGCCATACTGGACTGGCTGGATGCGGATACACTGATCCGCTACCCCAATGGCGCCGAGGACGAAACCTATTTCAGGCTGACACAACCCTACCGTAGCGCGAATGGCTTATTTTCTGATGTCAGCGAACTACTCCGCGTACAGGGTATCACTTTTAAGGATTATCAAAAATTGTTGCCTTATATTTATGTCGCTGACAGTCATGAACCCGTTAATGTCAACACGGCGACTGCGATGGTTTTGCGAACGATGGCGGAAAATATCAATAAAAACCAGGCAGAATCGTTGTTCAGAGCCAGCGGAAAGCCGTTTAAAAAAGTGGAAGACTTTTTTAAGGATGAGGCAATGTCGGGTATCACTATCAATCAGCAAAGTCTCAGTGTGGCCAGCAAGCACTTCCTGGTATCAGGGCACGTTGATATGGGCAGTGTGGGCCTGGATTTCAGGTCCCAGTTAACACGCAATCAGGAAGGTAAGGTCAACGTGGTGAGTCGTATGCGCAGGGGGGCGTTAGATGGTTGAACGTATAGTCGCTAGACCGCTCAAGCGGGAGGATGATGCCATTGAATGGCTGTTGATGGATGATCCTGCAATGGATGTGCATCAGGGGTCGTTAACAGAATTGTCCATCGCGGCTATTAACAAGAGAGTCACACTGTTGGTGCCGGCATCAGAGGTAGTCTTGCTGGCCGTGGAACTGCCTGTTAAAACCAACGCGCAAATAAAAAAAGCCTTGCCTTTTGCGCTGGATGACCTGCTGGCCGACGATGTCGAAACCTTTCACCTGGTGTGGCATCGCCATATCAAAGATTGTGTTGATGTAGCGGGTATCAGCCATGAACGGATGCAGGCCTATGTATCGACATTTCAAGCACTCGATATTGAACTGGACAGTGTTTATCCGGAGACCTTCGGTTTGCCCTCTGAGCCTGACAGTTGTTCGCTCTTCATAGAGCAGTCCACGGCTGTTGTGCGTTATGGGGATAGGTTAGGGGGTGGTGTTGATGTCGATGCGTTACCGTCATTTATCAGTCAACTGCTTAAAGAAAATCCAGGCATTCAGTCCTTACAGCTATGGCATGAAGGCGCCCCCGCCCCCCAACCGGAGCTATCCGCGTTCTCTATACCTACCGTTCACCACAGCACAGACAAAATCCTAAGGCTATTTCAGTCAGAAGTGGACAAGCTTAATGGAGCTTTTAATTTATTGACAGCACCCTACAGCCGAAAAAGCAAGGATGACTGGCAATGGCGTCAGTGGCTGCCAACGTTAGCTGTTGCCCTGCTGGCGCTACTGATACAGTTCGGGATATTTATCGGGGATTATTGGCAAAAAAATTCACAGCTCAGCACACTGGAAACCCGGAATCTGGCGTTGTTCAAGCAAACCTTTCCGGACGTCAAGCGCGTTGTCAATATCAAGGTTCAGGCAGAGCAACAGCTCAATGATCTGAAAAAACAGGCGTCTAACGATAGTCAATTCATGCGCTTGCTCTATCAGTCAGGGGATCTGTTAACGGCTCATTCGAGCTTTATAATTGAACAGATGGATTTTGTGAATGATATTTTTCAAATTAGATTGACGGCACCTAATCGGCATCAAGTTGATCAGTTCAAACAACAGCTCGAAAGTCAATCCGGACTGTCAGTGAACATTACATCAGTTGAAACTGGCCAACAAGGCGTGGAGGCGAATCTTGAAATCAGAGATAAATGACATTTTGCAGCGCTTGGCCGCATTTTCGCCAAGAGAGCGATGGTTAGCTGCCGGCGGCAGTGTTTTCGTCATATTTTATGGTCTGTATCTGTTGGTTTATAACCCCATCGCAACGGAAAAAACGCAGCTCGATCACAAAATAAATGCACAACAGATGACTTACCAACAGTTGGCAAGGATTACCAAGGAAGCTCGTGAGTTGCAAAAGAAAAGGGAGTCTGTTGCAGCCATCGGAGATAAACAAACACTCATGGCTATTGTTGAAGCTAGTGGTAATCAGTTGGCTATAACCCCCTTTATTAAAAGCATGTTGCCGGATGGCGAAGAGACAATGAATCTAAATCTTGAAAACATACCATTCGATCAACTAATTTATTGGCTCGTAATGCTTGATAGTAAGCATGACATTCACGTGAATCAAATAACCGTCGCCCGTGACAATAAATTAGGTATTGTGAACGCCAAGGTAGCCTTGTTGATGCATTAGCCGGCCGTTTTGCTTGGGTTGCGAAAAACACTTACACAAACTGAAGGTTTCAGCAGCTGTTTTTTGAGAGTCCTTCGACTTCACTATTTGGTTACACTGAATAGTTACTATCTTTTTGAATACCGTTACAAGTTCTCATGACCTTAGGGGGCTGAAAACATATAGGGGATTGTTTAAATCGGTTCATTCGACGTCCTGGGCAGTCCATATTTATCTTCATAATAGGATTTTAGCCAGGCGTTGATATCATTTTGTTTGGCTGTGCGTGCATCTTCCATCAGCAACAAGCGCTGCCTTACCAGATAGGGGGGTAACAAAAGTAGTTCAATATCAGCCATTGTTACAAACTTGTCCGGCGGGACATTACCGTGATTGACTATTTTGAACAACTGCTGCTTTTTCAGGCTCAGGTTATGAATTAATTCCTCTCTAAACTCTATGAATAAGGGAAGTAAATCACTCCCTAAACAATCCTCATCATGTAGCCTGTTCAGGCGTATCAATAGATGATTGACGGCCAGGCGATAGAGTTCGGATTCTCTGACATACAACCGTGATGCAAGCAGTTGAATGGCATTACGATCATTGTTGTTTAAACGCATGGAAACAATGTGTTTTTTGTCGGTTTCAGTTACTTCTTGGGAGGACATATTACAAACTAGCGAATAGAGTTTTAATGATATCTGAGATTAAGTTGGGATCACTGTACTGGATAAATGTTACAGCTATATAACAACGTCAAGAATTCTCTGTCACAAATTCTTTAGATATGACAATAAATAACTTCCCGATGAGTGTGAATAAAAGTGCGGTTTTTAAATATAGCGCCATGTCCATTTCATGCATGGCGAAAAATCCACGCATAAACGGGTTGCCGGGGGAGACTTATAGTCCGGAAATTACTGTTTACTTCATCCCTGGATACTGCGTCCGTCGACAGCCCCTCCTATAGTCTGTCAATATTAAAGCGTCCAGAGTGCGTGGGGGGAATCAATCAATTACGATTGTAATACATTTCGCCGTTCTGTAATGGACCTGTAACCATAATGGTTAAATGGCTATGGAATAATGCGCTCCAGTTGAAAGAGTCATGGACTGATCAACAGTTAACAGGGAAATTATAAAGGGATATACAGGGTAGCGGGGATGTGACATTGTCAGAACATTAGACGGTGTTCTAAGCAGGCAAGTATCTATAACTATAACGTGTAAAAGCTAAACCCGCTGTGAGGCGGGGACGGAAAGCTGCGGGTCTTGAGGTACGGGAGATAGCCGGGTTGTCACATTAATTAATTAAGGAGTTATTAATGAAAGTAATTGACTTTACACGATGGGCGTTAGCCCTCGTGTTACCTTTGGCAGCAACTGCGGGTCATGCGGCTATAAGTCTTCCCAGGGCTTCAAGCACTTTGCCCGGATTTACTGCACCGGGTATTATCGCCCCAAGTTTCCCAAACTTTTTAAGTACTAACGAAGTGGTTAAGGTACAAAAGTTTGGAACAGGCGATAATACCTACTGGAAGCTGACCGGCACCGGTTCCACGGCTGTTTTTGATTCGCTGAACGGATCAAAATTTAAAAGTTACGCGGTAGGCAGCGATCAAATCAAGTATGAGGCCAATTTCAATGCGCAAGGCAAATTGATTACCTCAATCGGTTCCGCATCGCTGACCAACTATCTGCAAATCAACGGTTCCCTGCCGGCCGGCAATTTTGGCCCGACCTCCTGGTCGTCCAAGTCAAACCAGTTGCTGTTAAGTGCCAATTTGCTGGATATCAAACCCACCAACGGCAAAGCCGATGCCATCGGCACCTTTGGCGGTTTTGCGTTAGGTTTTAACACCCAATTCACCGGAGGCTGGGCAACGACGGTGCCTGGCTTGACGGGTGGATCACTGGGTGAAAGCTTATGGCTGGCGGGTATCAGTACGCAATTCCTGAACCTAGTCAAAGCCCTGGATGGCAGTACGAGTAATGGTACGTTGAGTTCGCTGTTCAACTCAAGCAAGGCAGTTACCATTAAAGGTGTGGTCTCTGTGTCTTCCGTGCCGGTACCGGGAGCGGTTTGGCTGTTCCTGACCGGCATGATGACGGTACTTGGCCTGAATCGTAAAAGCAGCAAGAAAATAGCACTTTAAACGGCTGTAGCCCGCAGGACGCCACGTTGGCCCAGTCCCCGCCAACGTGGTTATTTCATTGGCCATGACTACTGGAAGGAGCCTGCAGCCCGGTCGTCATTCCGTAGATAGAGAGTCTCAATAAATAGACTGGACAAGGCTCAACAGAGCGTAGTCGAAGGGCTCTCAAGAAACATATTAAAAAAAATAATAAAATCAATGAGAAATACAACGCGGCAGGCGTACCTATTGATGGTCAAGCAGCGTATGGTACTACAAGAACAAATCCAAATGTTTTTGCTTTTTGTTGAAGATATTTAAGTGTACGATCCTGAAATTTCGCTTCATAGTCAGCTTGTGATTGTTCTACTTACTCGGAACTCTGGTCATCATTGTGTAGAGTAACCGAGCCAATTTATGGGCACTGGCCGTCAATCGCATTGCAAGTGTGCCGAAAGCCTTCGGCAATAAGCACTCAAGCGTTCTTGGCAATGTTCTAAGCTCTGAGCCACCCGATTGAGAGTGCGCTACCCGTTTCGGTAATCGTTTACTTGCCCCGGAAAATCCATTGCCGCCGGAAACAAGGGGGCCGGACATAAGCCAAGCCAAGGGTAAAATTAGTCGGCGCTTTTGAACTTCGACATGTTAGGCCGAGCTCCTCCAGCACTTTCAAATCCGCACTGCCGCCGATCTTGGTTAAATCTACCCAGACTCATTCCCTCAGGGTGTTTTGGACATCTAAGCCCGGCTTATTAGTAGGTGATCAGCGCATCCACTTTGTTATCGGCTTCGGCGATCAAGGATAAGCGAATTGCGGGGAGAGACTTATAGGCTTGTTTACTTCATCCCTGGATTCTGCGTCCGTCGACCGTCCCCTCCTTTAGTCTGTCAATTTGAAAGCAGCCAGAGTGCGTGTGGATAACCAAATGAACACAAATGTAATACATTTCCCCGTTCTGTAACGGACCTGTAACCATAATGGCTAAATGGCTATGGAATAATGCGGCAAGTTTAAAGAGTCAGGGATTGATTCCAGTAAACAAGGAAATTAATCACGGAAGACTATGGTAGCGGGGAATCAGCGCTGTCAAGATGAAAGACAGAAATGAAACTATAACGTGTAAAAGCTAAACCCGTTGTGAAGCGGGGACGGAAAGCTGCGGGTCTTGGACTATATAGTATTAAGGCAGCCGGGTTGTCACCTTATGTGATATTTAAATTAAATTTTTAACTTAAAACATGAGGTCTTTATGAAAATGATGAGTAAAACAATCGCGGTTGCTGCGTTGGCAGTGGCGGCAACAGGCGTGGCGGAAGCCAGAATTGCATTGGGTACTGACACGACTGCGGCAGGTGGTGAATTTGCTCTGGCAATTACCAATCTTACAAAGGAAGTTTCCTATGTATTGGATTCCGGCATTTTTTCCGTGAATTTAAACCCTAACGCCCCATTAACATTAACAACAACCGCTGCTGCGGATGCAGCCTTCAGTCAATTTATCAGCAGCTATACGGCGGGTGATAATGTGGTCTGGGGCTTTGGTACTGCAAACGTATTGTTGGAAGCGACAGAGCAAGTTCCAAATGTTGGGTACTATGGTACAAAAGAGACACCGGCGAATCCTAACTTGTCTGGCTATCTGCAAGCGAACACTGCTTGGAGTACTATGATGAACCTTAACAATACCGGCACTGTAGGTATTGACGATGCGGTTAATACTAGTTCTTTTAGGGCAAAAGGCACAGCAGGTTATTTGGGCGACTATGGTCTAAATGGTGGTGGAGCTGCAGCATATAATATCTTTGGTGGTTTGGGTAACAGTCTGGCCTTTATTAAGGATGGCGTTACTGGAGAATTTGGAGATATCCCTACTTTTCAATTATTAGGTACGGCTAATCTTGCATTAACTAGTAACTCTGCAACATTCACAGCATTTTCTGCACCAGCGGCAGTGCCTCTGCCAGCTGCCGTCTGGATGTTTGGCGCAGGTTTAATGGGCATGTTGCGTTTAAACCGTCGTAAATCGGTTACAGCATAATTCACTCAGCTACCCGCAAATTATCAGCCAAAAATAAGTGTGTCGTGATGCGGATTTTCGCGTCAACGGTGAATAAAACTTGAATTTTGGCTGAATTTTGAAATTAATCGGGTAGTGAATTGAGTCAGTCAACGAGTCTTGATAGATCCGCAGGCTGACTCACTATTCAACTTTTTAATCGAGAGAGAACATACAATGAAAACTAAATTATTATCAGCAGCCATTGCGGCTGTTTCATTGGCGGGATTTTCGCAAGGCGCATTTGCGATTGCCCCCAATGTCACACCGGATATCGAAATCTATATGTCCGGCGCTACAGCGCAGGATAAGGCAATCAGAGCCTTGTTCATCAATTTGTGCGGCAAACCCAATGCGGTTAACCCAACAGGCGGTAGTCTTTCGCAAGATTTGGATATCTACGCAACGACTGGCGCTACAGCCGGCCACGTAGCCTATTTTTGCACCCTGAAAACCCAATCTGCGGCCAATCCAACGGGCGTGCCTAACTTAACAGTAAATGGCGCTGCGGTAGCTCAAGCCACTGTATTGTTACATAAGCGTTCTGCTGGCGGTTCAGCACAAGGTGTTAACCCCTTAATCGCAGGTACGCCGATTGCTGCAATGCCGGTTAATGCTGCAAACTGCGCCGGCGCCCCCGTGGTTGGTGCGGATGGTCAGTCAACGACTACCTGCACAAGCACTGTCAACGTCGCCTCTGATGCAGGCATTTCCGATGTTGAGCCTGCGCAGTTCATTGGCGCTAACGTTCCATTCGGATCCTCTGCGGTTACGTCCACTGCGAATATAACAGTACAGCCCGCAGCAGCCTTGTTGTTTGGCGTTCCGGTCACCACTAACCTGTATGTGGCTTTGCAAAAAGTCCAAGGCTTACTGGATGCTCCATTAAGCTGTACACCGGGTGCGTATACGGACGCTTGTATGCCAAGCCTGAGCAAGGAACAAATTGCAACGCTGACAGCGGGTAAAGTGGCTAGCTGGACACAATTCATGGTGAACTATAAAGGCACGGTACAGAGTTTGGTTGCAGCAGCAAGTAATCCTGCCGGTCCCACAACGTTTGTCGAGTTGGGTGGCGGCGCCGCTAAAAATATTGCTCCTACGAATACCCAGTTCCATTATTGCAAACGGGTTGATGGTTCAGGCACCAATGCGGTGCATAATATTAATTTTCTGCATAATCCGTGCTTAGGCGCTGCCAGTGGACTAGATGAAGGCGACTGGAATAACCTGCTCGGAGGCCGTCAAAAACACGAAGTCAGTGGTTCAAGTGACATCGAAAACTGTTTGACCGATTTTTCTAACGGTACTAATTTGGGAAGACAACAAAATGCGTCTCCTGACTTAGGTAATTTCACAACAGTGATCAACACGGGCGGTACTACGCCCCCAGTTGCACCTGGAGCCACAGGCTGGGCTATTGGTCAGCAAAGTATGGAAAACAATGCCGGCGCCATACCTGCCAAGAACTACCGATTCATCAAAATTGATGGCGTAGCGCCGACGTTGGAAAATGCATTCAGAGGCAAGTATATGCACTGGAGTGAGCCGACTTACCAATGGCGTAACGATGCTTCTGTTGATAAAAGAACTGTTGTTCAAAAAATTGCGACGGATGCCGCTTCGCCTGCCGTTCTTGCAAGCGACCTGAACCCTACTTTTGTTCATGCATTTGGAGCATCAGGTTATCTGGCTAACGGCAACAACTTTGCTTTCACCCATGTTTTCAATCCAGCCAGTCCTGTGATGCCTTATTCACATGCAGCGGATGGTGCAGCGTTAAACAACTGCAAAGTACCGGTTATGACAAGAGCCAATACAGCGGTTCCTGCCAATAATACCAACAGACCTATCCAGTAATATACCTGTAACAAACGTATGTTGTAATATTGAAAAGGTAATATAAGCAGGGATGCAACCGTAGTACAGACAGCCTTCGCTTGCGAAGGCTGTTTTTTTTCTGATTTTGCAAATTTAACAACTGAAAGGGTCTGTTTTGTTGTCGCGTTTAATGAATTTTTTTTTACTGACAGGATTCAGTATTCTGGGCAGCGTTTGTTACGCCCAGGATGCCAATGAATTCGATTTGTTGGAGTTACGCGTCAAAGGCAATACGCTGCTGGAGCGCAAGCAGATTGAAAAAACGGTGTATCCTTTTTTAGGACCGAAAAAAAACATCGATACCGTGGAGGCGGCGCGTTCAGCGCTTGAGCAGCTCTACCATACGAACGGTTATCAGACCATTGCCGTGGATATTCCAGAGCAGGATGTTCTGAACGGCATTGTCAATTTACAGATTACTGAGGGCAAGGTCTCGCGTTTGCGGGTTACCGATTCCCGCTATTTTTCTTTAGGCAGCATCAAGGCCAAAGTGCCTGAACTGGCTGAAGGCCATGTTCCCAACCTGCCTAAAATGCAGGAGCAGCTTGCCGAGTTGAGTAAGGAAAGCCAGGATCGCAGCATTGTGCCGATCATGCGCGCTGGTGAAACGCCGGGGACGCTGGAGGTCGATCTAAAGGTCAAGGATGAATTGCCTTTGCATGGCAAGGTTGAGGTCAATGGACGCAACTCCGCAGGCACCAGTCGTTTGCGCACGCTGGCTTCTGTTCGTTATGACAACCTGTGGCAAAAATTTCATAGTGCGTCTTTTATGTATCAAACCTCTCCGGAAATTCCGGATGAGGTGCAAGTTATTGTCGGTACCTATGTGATGCCATTATTCTCCAGTGGCACACGTTTAGCGCTGTATGCGGTCAGTTCGTCGTCGAATTCACAGATAGCCAATGCTGGTGCATTATCAGTCATTGGTTCTGGAAATATATACGGTGCCCGACTGGTGCAGCCATTGCCGAGTCTGAATGACTATACCCATACCGCTACGCTAGGCGTTGACTATAAAGATTTTAAAGAAGATCTGGCTTTGCTGGGTTCTGACACCATCAAAACACCGATTGCCTATTTGCCTTTTATCGTGCAGTACAACGGTAATAGGAGAGGTGAGTCATCCTTGTTGTTATTCAATATGGGGCTTAACTTTTCCATCAGGGGCTTGGGTAACAAGGAGCAAGAGTTTGCCGATAAACGCTTCCTGGCGCAGTCCAATTACATGTACCTGACTGGTGGCTTGAACTTTAGACAGGATTTGCCCTACGGCATGGAATTCGCCAGTCGGTTTTCAGGACAGATAGCCGATTCTCCGTTGATCAGTAATGAACAGTTTTCCATGGGGGGTGTGGATACAGTGCGTGGCTACCATGAAACAGAGGCGTTATCTGATGATGGTGTCACGGCATCACTGGAATTGTATTCGCCAAGATTAAATCCCGAGAGCTGGGAGTTTGTTAATAAATTAAGAGCGCTGGTCTTTGTTGATTCTGCCAAAGGCTGGGTGAAAAAAGCGCTAGCCGGCAATCAAAGTCATATGGAACTGGCCAGTTCGGGAGTTGGATTGAATTTCCAACTATGGAAATATTTTGTTGGCGAGCTTTCCATTGCCGTTCCCTTTATTGAGCAGGGCAGCGTGCGAAAAGGCGAAAGCCGATTCGATTTCAGGATTGCGAGTGAGTTTTAAGGAACATTGAGTTTTGTGAATACGTATCTTCAAGCAGACGTCATACCAGGATTGCCGGTCGACTGCAAGGATGCAGGAGGTAGAGCAACGCAGGAGCAGTTGCCGGATCCAGAACACAAGGATGTGGTGATGTACTTGCGGGGTCATTGTTGAATCTACATCCTTGTAAACTGGACCCCGGCAGTCCATGCCTGCGTGACGATACGGGATAGTGCAGGGAGAATTATCCTTTTTCTATTGGGCTTAAGCTTGTAAGTAATTAGGTTGAGTTTTGTGATTTCATCAGGTTCAGAACTTTAGAAGACCCTGAAAAATGAAATAAAAATGGTAACTATTCAGTGTACCGACACTTCTGCTATCCCTGGTGGTTTGTAGGAGCGGGCCATGCCCGCGATTGGGTGGCTGGCAATGAGTAACGCGGGCATGGCCCGCTCCTACAGACAATTTTTGTCGAGCCGCTGAATAGTTACTAAAAATGCTGCATTCAATTCTTTGAACGGGCAGTTTTTTGATTGTGTAAATGCTAAACCCATTGTGAAATGGGGGCAGAAAGCTACGGGTCTTGTGTGTCAAGATAGCCGGGTTGCCACTTGACGGTTTAAATTTTTCGGCAAGGCAACAATATGGCTACTAAACAGAAATTGACCCAACACCCTACCCATAACACTTCTTTCAGACTGAACCCTCTGTCGGCCTGTGTTAAAGCCGTGATTGCCAGTGGCGTGTTCATGGGAGGGGTAGCGCCCGTGCAGGCCGAATTACCGATCGCTAGTCCGGTCTGGATTGGCAGTGGCAGCGCTACCAGCAATGTGGTTGGCAATACGCTGAATATTAACCAGAATACGGACCGCGCCATCCTTAATTGGGATAAATTTAACGTCAGTGCCGATAGTGCCGTAAACTTTAAACAGCCTTCTACAAGCTCCATAGCGTTAAATCGCATTGCCGATAGCAACCCCAGCCAGATATTAGGTAGCGTCAGCGCAAATGGCCAAATCTATCTAGTAAATCAGAATGGCTTTGTTTTTGGCAAGGACTCCGTGGTCAACGCGCGAGGCGTGGTTGCTTCTACACTGGATGTCGATACCCAGATTTTTAAAGAGGGTGGGTCGATATCCAAGGTTGTAGAAGATACCCGTATTCAAAATCTGGATGACCGGGCGGCATTCAAAGGAAACGGCGAGTTTTATCAAAAAAATGCCGATGGATCTTTCAAGCTCGATGCCGCCGGCAAGAAAATCCCCATCACCATTGAAATAAAAAGTGGCGCCCAAATTAAATCGACAGAGGGCGGTCGTATTCTGGTGCTGGCGCCCACCATTTTGAACAGCGGAAATGTTGAATCATCTGGTGGTCAGGTGATTATGGCGGCCGCTACCGACAAAGTGTATTTGCAGGAGGCAGGGCCCAACAGCGATGTTAGAGGTTTGCTGGTTGAAGTCAAAACAGGTGGCAAAGTTGAAAATCTGGGAGCTATAGCGGCAGATCGAGGCAACGTTACCTTAATGGGCTTTGCAGTTAACCAGAAAGGGAAGGTATCGGCAACCACCTCAACAAATCTAAATGGCACCATACGTCTGTTGGCAAGGGAAGGCGGAGAGGTTAAGCCTCTGTCAGAAGGAGGGGGGCTGAGATCCTTGAGCACAACCAGAACAACGGCGAAGGATGATGAATTGGGGGTATCGGCAACTGTCACGCTGGATACGGGTAGTCGAACTGAAATATTGCCTGAAGTGGAATATATCAAGGAAGAAACAGTTCTGGAATCCGGTGAAAAAGTAACAAGGCTTATAGAAAAAACGGTCAGTGGCCTACAGAAGCAACCGCAATCGCGCGTTGAAATTCTGGCCAATACCGTGCATATGAAATCAGGTTCAGAAATTGTTGCACCTAGCGGTAAAGTAACTGCAACAGCAACGGCAAATCCAAGAAACCCTGTAGGCGACAACAGTAATAAAAACAGCAGCAGAATATTGATTGATGCTGGTGCGACCATTGATGTTGCAGGATTGGATACCCAGCAGTCTATGGAAAGCAATGTAGTTGAGGTAGAGCTTCGTAATTTTGAGCTTCAAGATGCGCCGTTGCAGAAAAATGGAATTTTAAAAGGTAAAACTGTTTTGGTTGACAAGCGAGTGGGCACGCCACTTTCAAATATTCAATCGGCCATTGATGGCGTTGGTCTCACTGTCAGCGAGCGTCACGCGAAAGGTGGTGAAATCAACTTGCAATCTGAAGGTGATGTTATCGTAGAGCAGGGCTCAACGCTTGATTTTTCAGGAGGATCCACACAGTTTCAAGATGGTTTTATTACGACCTCAAAACTGGTTTCCAATAAAAGGCTGGTTGATATCAGTGAAGCGGATCCTTTACTGACCTATGACGCGATTTATGGGGAAGTTATTAAAAAATATGAAAAATGGGGTGTTACCAAAACCTGGAGTATTGAGGGACCATTTGCACTGGGACGATTTGAGAAAGGCTATGTTCAGGGTCACGATGCCGGTAGCGTTGCTGTTAGAGGCCATAATGTTATTTTGGATGGTGATCTGCTGGGACATGCAATTGCCGGTAGACGTCAGCGCAATTTAGTTGAGCGAGCGGCAGGTGGTAGCCTAACCGTCGATAACGGTTTTTCAACAACGAATCCCAAATTTCAATCGTTGGTTTTTGCCAATACACAGAATAACTTAAACCTTGATATTGATGATTTATTGCCGACTGACGGTAATGGATTTCCAGATGCATTGACTATTCGGGCTGACAAACTGCTTGGAGGGGGCATACAAACGGCCTCGTTCAATACTAATGGCGAAGTCGTTATCGCAGATAACGCGACCCTGAAACTGGTCGATGGTGGAAAGTTAAGCCTTAAAGGTGGCGCTATTGATGTTTTGGGCGATATTGAAGGCAAGGGCGCTACAGTTAACCTGGAAACAGCGTTGAGCAATTCGTTAACGCTGGATGGTGATATCAATGTTGCGGAGGGGTCGAACATCCGTTTACAAGGTGAGTGGGTCAATGATTTTGTATCCCCGACCAACCTGGATAGCAAGCCGCTAGCGATAAACGGTGGAAAATTTATTGCCAAAGCCGGTGGTAATGCCGGTGGCGAGATAAATTTGAAAGCCGGTAGTCTGATTGATGTCAGTGGCGGCGCCTGGTTACAAACCAGTCGAGATTTAGTTGCCGGTAGCGCTGGCGAAATTTCACTGATCGCAAAACCGGATGAGAGCATTAATTCCGGTTCCAATGTGATTATGGATGGTGTATTGAATGCGTATGGCCTGGAAAAAGGTGGGAAAATAACCGTCGAAGCCAATGCGGTTGCCATTCGTCGGGAAGAACTTCAGGCAGGCTCTGAACCATTACAACCCTTGCAGCTCACTAGCGATTTTTTCTCCAAAGGCGGGTTTGCTGAATTCGATATTACCTCCAACATGAACGGGTTGACAGTGGAAAACGGTGTCAATTTGAATCTTCAACAGAAAAACCGCGTGTTGAATGATGATTTTATGATTCAAGCCAATGCCTCTGACCTCGGGGCGTTTGCACACATTGCAACCTTGCTGCCGGAGCAACGCTCTGCCAGCAAGTTGACTTTACGGGCAAATCATTCAGCGGGCATCAATGCTGACAGTGACCTGGACTTTGCCGCAGGCGCAACCATCAATGCGGATGATTTAAGCAGTGTTGCGTTAATTTCTGATTCTTCGTTGTTTTTCGACGGTGTTATCAATGCTCATGGAGGTAACGTGTTGCTCAATATAGTACCTTCTCAGAGTAATCCTGATTCCAAGTTTCAAGAAACCCAAGGCATTTGGCTAGGTAGTACGGCAAAGATCGATGTGTCCGGGAGTAGCCGAATCCTGGTTGACAATCTGGGGCATCGGAAAGGTGATGTTTTTAACGGCGGTAATGTGACTGTCGATGCGCAACGTGGTTTTTTTGCGACGCAATCGGGGTCATTGCTTAACGTATCAGGTACCCAGGCAATACTGGATTTACCTCAAAATAGTGCGAGTTCAGTAGGTGTTGACTATAGTTCTGCTTTGATAGGTTCTCATGCGGGGACGATCGGCATTACCACAGCAGAAGGTATTTTTATCGATGGGCAAATGCTGGCTCAAGCCGGTGATGCACAAGGGACGGCGGGCGGTAAGCTTTCAATGTCGCTTAATACCGCCAAGCGGGGTGACCCGGATGCTCCTGAGGGTTCTTCCTTTCCTGTTGATTCGACGAGCGGACCCAGAACATTCATTCTTTCCCAGGAGAAAAATCCGTCGTTCTGGACACAGCTTAAAACGGCGGGAGCTCAGTCCGGAGATAACCTTAATGGTAATAAACTCAACGGTAAAGGCTATCTAGCAGCTACCCAGATTGCTGAAGGGGGCTTTTCATCGCTGTCGATTGATGTTTCTTCGCAATCCATTGATGACTCGCAAGCAAACGCTATTACCAATGCACAGGATGAAATCCGCTTTCAGGATGATGTCACCCTTACACTCGGCAATTCCATTGCCCTCAATGCAGCGAAGTATGGCTGGCAAGCTAATACCTCTGCTAGAGGAAATGTATCGCTCAATGCAAAAACGGTATCAATGGGGTTCAATGATCAGGTTCTGGAAACGGCAAAAATCAACCCGACCGATGGTGGCGGTCAACTAACCATTAAAGCAGACTTGATTGATTTGGTAGGCACTTCAGTAACCCAGGGGTTTAATTCTGTTAAATTGCTGGCAAGTGACGATATACGTTTGATAGGAAAAAGGTTTTCCAGTGATGAACTCAAGTTCGATGGGCAATTTAAAACATTCTCCAAACTTAATTTAACAGCAGATCAGGTATATCCGACGTCACTGTCCGCGTTTACTTTAGACGTGTTGGGCGATCCTTCAGGTACGGTGACTTTTAATAAAGGCAACGATACGACCCCGGTTCTTTCTGCATTAGGAAAATTAACGATACAGGCCCCCAATATCGTGCAGGATGGAACATTAAAATCGCCATTTGGTGAGATTTTATTTGAAGCCAGCAACGCCATTAAATTTGGTTCAAAAAGCATAACCTCGGTTTCGGCTGAAGGGCAAATTATTCCATTGGGCATTACTGAGGGCGGTCAGGATTGGTTTTTACCATTAGTTAATTCAGTCGGCAATAACATTAAGCCGCTATTAGAATTGCCAGAAAAGAAAATAACAATCGAGGCCGACAGGATTTTACGCGATGAAGGCTCAGTAATAGATATTTCAGGTGGTGGTGACCTGCTTGCCTACGAATTTATTCCGGGTTCGGGTGGTTCGAAAGATGTCCTGGATTCAAAGGAGGTGTTCGCCGTGTTGCCGGGCGTATCGAATTATGCCCCGTATGATTTCAGTGAGACACCAAAATCAGGTTTAAAAACAGGGGATAGTATTTTTATTGTCGGTGGTAGTGGACTTGCAGAAGGTGAATATGCCTTATTGCCAGCACGTTATGCGCTGTTACCGGGTGCATTTTTGGTGACTCCGCAATCGGCTTCCGGTTTTGTTATTCCTGGGTCAACGAGAAGTCGGGTTGATGGTGCAAAAATTGTTTCAGGTTTCCGAACAATTGCTGGGACTCCGATAAGAGACCAGGGTTGGTCAGAATTTGTGATTGAACAGGGAAGCATTGCCCATACCCGAAGCGAATACAATGTTGACCTGGCGAGCAGTTTTTTTGCTGAGCGTGCAATCAACAAAGGCCTGGCTGTGCCTCGATTAACCCAGGATGCAGGCGCGGTGGTCTTTAATGCACAATCGCAGCTGGATTTGCCGACAGTCATTGCTGATGTGGTGAACGGAGGACGCGGTGGTTTGGTTGATATCGTTGCGGATAACTTGAGTGTGGTAGCGGATAAATCAGGCGTCACTGGCGTTGTCGAGCTACTTGCCAGCGATATCGATAAATTTAAAGTGGAAAGCCTGCTGTTAGGCGCCACTCGGTCATTTGACAGCAAGACCGGTAAAATCACGCTGGATGTGGGTTCGAAAACGGTCACAATCTCAGACAACACCGGTATAAAGGCACCAGAGTTGATCCTGGCTGCACAGGAAAAAATAGAACTTAAAAGCGGCTCACGTGTTCAGGCAGAAGGCAAGGTTGTTGATTCAGATACCGATAATGTTCTTGAAGTGAGTGGCGATGGCGCATTGCTGCGGGTTTCAGCAGGCAAACAAGCAACAATTAAACGCAACAATACCAGCGCAACCCCTTTAAAGGGAGATTTACTGATTAATGAGGGGGTTGTTATTACCGCCGGCACAGGCTCTGTGTTGCTGGACTCCACACATCAATCAACCCTGAAGGGTACGCTTGATTTGGCCGGGGGATCGCTGAATCTTGGCGCTCAGGCGATTAATATTGGCGAGGTTTCTGGTGTTACTGATGGTTTGAATTTGGACAGTGGCCTAATTAGTGAATTGACTTTAAAAGAATTGGTTTTGACGAGTCGTAGTTCGGTTAATTTGTATGGACAAGTTGAAAAAATCGATGCGCAAGGAAATACGGTTCCAGTGGAGTTTGGCAATCTGGCGATTGATTCCGCTGGTTTGGTAGGCTGGCAAAATGCAGGGAAAACGGCATTGTTGAATGCCAAGACGATTAGGCTTGCTAACAATACAGAGGTTACCAGCAATACCGGTACCGGCACGGGTATGCTGACAATCAATGCCGAACAGTTGATTCTGGACAAAGGCAATTATCAGGTGTCAGGTTTTAATCAGGTTAATTTTAATCTGAAGGATAGGCTAATCGGGCGAGATGAAGGTAAGTTGACTGCTTTGAGTAATATCACTATATCGACACCCTATGTAAGCGCTGAGAATGGTGCAGCATCTATCATTGATGCAACGAACCACAACTTAATTCTAAATCAGGCAAGCCAGGCGGTAGCTGCGACTTCACAAGGAATTGGTGCTCAGTTGAAGCTGATTGCGGATAGCGTTGTTATGAACACCGCACTTTTATTCAAAACCGGAAACGTCTCCATTAGCGCATTGCAAGGTGATGTGACATTAGGAAGCTCGTCTCTTATTGATGTATCCGGTGCCGTGGTCAGTGCAGGGTTAAGTAAACCGGTTTCTTTGTCTGCAGGCAAAATCACCCTGATTTCGGAAAAGCAGAATGTGCTTGCGGATGCAAACAGCCGATTATTATTGAACGGTATTAACGCCGACATGCAGGCTGGCTTGTTGACTGCAAAGGCAGCAGCGGGCCAGGTTCAACTGGGCGGCGTGATTGATGCGCATGGTATCGGCGCCGCCAACGGCGGCAGCATTGCGATAGATATCGGCAGCCTGACTGCAAGCGGCGTCAATGGGTTGAACAGCTTATTCACTGATGCAGTATTTACCCGCGGCATTGATCTTAGATTGCGCAATGGTGATATTACTGTTGATGCTACACAAACGGTGTCGGCACAGTCCATCACCATGTCGGCTGATACCGGTAAAATTGAGGTGGATGGCACCCTGGATGCCCAAGGTGATATCGGCGGATCAGTGACTCTGGCCGCCGAAGATGGATTGACGCTTAATAGCGGTGCCCGCATTCTGGCCGGTGCTCAAGGCGATAATGGTATGGGTGGTTCTGTTACGCTGTCGTCGATTGATAAAAATAGTGATGGTGCGGGCATAGAGATAAAGAATGGCGCACGAATTGATGTGGCCGCAACGGGAAATGGTAAAGAAGGTGAAGTACATTTACGTGCAGACCGTTTGGATACTGATAACGATGGGGTGCAAGATGTTAATATCAAATCTATTCTGCCAGGCAGTATTACCGGTGATTCCGATGTCACCGTAGAAGCGGTCAGGATTTATAACGATGAGGATGGCATTATTACGCGCTCTGATCAGGATGGCTATCACGCCGATAACCAAACCTTTATGGCGGGGCTGGATGCTAGGAATGTCGACAATAGTCGATTCGGCAGTGGCTTTACTACTCTCCCTGGTGTGGAGGTACGCAGTGCCGGTGATTTGACCCTGGCTGAGGCTTGGGACTTATCGACATGGCGTTACGGCTCCGAAAACAAACCAGGCTTATTAACATTAAGGGCAACTCAGGATATTTTGGTTGCTAACAACCTGAGTGACGCCTTTGCAGTGGGGCAAATCAATCTGGGCGAGTTTGGTGTCGCTACCATTAGCGACTTCCTGCAAACCGGTAAATCCTGGAGCTATCATCTGGTATCGGGTGCTGATTTAGCAGCCGCAGATAGTAGAGCCGTTGTTGCCAATGTGGGTGATGTCAAATTGGGTGACAATGTGAGCGTGCGAACCGGAACGGGTGACATAAACATACAGGCAGGCCGTGATATTGTTTACGGTAACAGTCATTCGGTGATCTACACGGCAGGTCGGCCGGATGAGACTAACCGCTGGGGTTTCAGCCCTTTGATGACCGGTGGCCTTTTTTATGCTGAGTATCCTATGGATGGTGGTGATATCAGCATAGAGGCGGGCCGAGATATTCTAGCCAAGCCGAGCGAGCAATTGGTAACCGACTGGTTGGTTCGCACGGGGAACTGGTCATCAAATGATGTTCATGATGGTGAAAGGCCAACGGCCTGGGGTATTGCCTACGGGACCAATGACTTCACCGGGCTTACCTTTCAACACGCACAAAGCCTTGCAGCATTAGGCGGCGGAAATGTCAATGTCAGGGCAGGTGGTGATATTAATGATTTATCCGTTGTTATCCCGACGACTGGAAAGCAGATTGGGCAAAAAACGCCATCAAACGACCCTACCAATTTTGATTATATGACTAACATTGTCGAAGTTAAAGGCGGCGGTAATCTGAACCTCAGTGCCGGCGGCGACGTTGCGGGTGGTGTGTTTTATGTCGATGGCATAAAGGAAAACGGCACAGGAACGGCCAATTTAAATGCGGCAGGCTCGTTTAAGCCTGGCAATAATAACGATGATACAGGCCAGGGCTTGAGCCCTATTTTAGCCTTGGGCGATTCCCGGTTTACTGTAACTGCCGGCAAAGATATTGCCCTGGAAGCCATTATTGACCCCATGATTATTCCGCAGAATCAGTCAGCGGATGCCAGTGGCTTTGTCAATCAGTTCTTTCGTTACAGCGCAGACAGTGCGGTAAAACTGGTCGCTCTATCGGGTGAAATCAAGCTGGAAAATGATGCCAAGGCTGTAGAGAAAGAGACTGTTAACCTATCCGGTCCAAACCAGGGGACTGCACAGGGGGATATTGCTCGTTTTGCCGCCAATGTCATGCCGGCTACCCTAAAAGCCTATGCATTGCATGGGGATATCAAGTTGGGTGACGAGGAGGAATTTCGCAATATGGATTTGTTTCCATCGGCTAAAGGCGAGCTGGAGTTATTCGCGGCTAATAACATAACCGGTAATGGGACTATCAATCAATCTGATGCAGATCCTGGACTATTACCTTCGGCATTGTTGCCTGCCACAGGTGCTATCAACATGTCAGAGCAATTGGCAACTCATGCCATTTCTCCAGTTCATTACTCGGACAAAAACCCGGTAAGAATCAGTGCCGCAACCGGCGACATAGCAGGTATCAGCAGTTTGGGACTTAATTTTGTGTTGGCAAAATTAGCCGACATCGAGGCGGGTAAAAATATAGAAAATGCCAGCTTTAAAATTCAGCACAATCATCCAAATGACGCCTATACAGTGATTCAGGCTCATGGCGATATCAGATTTTTGACGGATATTAACCCAATAACCGGTGAGAGAAATTCGAATGTTAGACAGACCATTGAGGTTTCAGGCCCTGGCCAATTAACAGTGTTGGCTGACAAAAACATCGAGTTGGGTGCATCGAACGGTATCAAATCCCTCGGTAATACAGTTAACACGGCCCTTGCTGATGACGGAGCAAACGTTACCGTAATTGCCGGATTGGCTGGTGGTCGGATAGATGTCAATGGT
Organism: Methylococcaceae bacterium; assembly: GCA_013140705.1. GTDB lineage: Bacteria > Pseudomonadota > Gammaproteobacteria > Methylococcales > Methylomonadaceae > JABFSH01. The sequence goes on along the minus strand of JABFSH010000029.1, from coordinate 3,793 downwards.
TTCGCTGAGAAGTTCCTGGCCAATACCGATAAATACGCAACAGAATATCAACGATATCTTGATCGATTAGTTGTAGAAACGGAAATCTTGACAGGGAAACAGGGATTAACAGAAGAAACAGCCAAAATAGAGCTTGCAGGCCTTTCATCATCCGATAAAGCGCGGATTGAAAAAAAGTTGCTGGCTTCTGTGCAGCAAGTGTATTTCAAGGAATTGAGGTTGGCTGGTTCCAAAGGTGCGGGGGCTCCAAACAAACAGGTGCAGGATCAGGCAGAGCTGGAGTTACTTGCAGCCGCCGAAGCTCTCTTTCCAGGTACCACATTGTTATCGGGTAACAATGACTATACCGTTGATCCTTTTAAAGGCGTGGTTGCTAAAGACACGACCAGTGCCAGTTCAATTTTGGAAAAAATCAATGCTGCTGCATCGGCTAGGCCAGTATCGGGTGGAGTTTCTTTGCCTTTTAGCACCATTCAAACGGTTGATGGCGGTGATACAAATCTGATAGTGCCCAATGGTGGTGTCGTTGCCGGTTTGCCAACCAGTATTAAGATAAACGGTAAAGGGTCGGGTGATCTGGGCATTATCAGTAAAAAGCAAGGAAATATTAATGTTGTTGTGCGGGATGACTTTGATGTCAACACAGGTCGAGCAACAACTTTAGGCGGAGGTGATGTGTTGGGTGTGTCATTCGAAGGTGATCTTGCCGCAGGCCGAACTCCTAAAAGTCAGGTATCGGCGCCCGTTACTACTGTATCTTATGATAATGAGGGCTTTCCTGTCATCGAGGTTTCACCTCCTCAGCAAGGGGGCGGTATAGCGGCAAATAGCCCTCCGGGAACTCAGGATGGTAACGTCGATCTATTCGCATTCCGTGGCATTATCGATGCCGGGGAAGCGGGTATTGCCGGTAAAAACGTGACCGTTTTTGGAACCGCCATTGTCGGTGCTGACAATATCGATGTCGGGGGCGTTTCTGTAGGTGTGCCCGTCGCATCAACAGGCAGTATTGCCGCCGGATTAACCGGCGTCAGTAATCTGGCCGCAAGTGTTACGAATGCCATTGATGGGGCAACCAACGTGGGTGAAGACACCAATAAATCGATAGCCAATGCTGCAATGGGTATATTGACCATTGATTTTCTTGGCTTCGGTGAGTAACGCGCCGAGAATTGTTTAGCTGGCGCGGCCCGTCTATTACGGTCATATTTCGGATCATACCGGCGTGTGACCGGTTGCCAGAGCATCTAATGCGTCTACGTCATAATTATGTAATGTATCTCTGTAATAATTCCCGACTTAACATGAAACTGAGAGAAAGAATGAAACGGCTTGGCTTTTTTTTAATGATTCTTATGCTATTACCCTCATTGGCATCAGCCTGGTGGCAAGAAGATTGGGGCTATAAGAAGAAAATTTCTTTGGATATGGAAAAGCTGAAACAGGATGGGGTTACAGTGCCGACTGCAGCATCGGCGTTAATTCGCTTGCACACCGGAAATTTTGGCTTTTTCGCTGATCTTGCCGACAAGGGCAAAGATATACGCTTTCTGGCCGGTGATGAAAAAACCCCCTTAAAATTTTATGTCGAAAAACTGGATAGCATCAATGAAATGGCGCTGATCTGGGTTCAGTTGCCCAGTGATATCACTACCGCCTCAGAGCCCGCTATCTGGCTTTATTACGGTAATCAGGAAGCCACCGATGCACAAGATGCGGCGGGCTCTTTCGATGTCAATCAGGTCTTGAGCTATCAGTTTGGCCAAACGGGGATCAAAGATTTAACCGCGTATGCCAATAACCCGAGTGAAGTAACAGCAACAAGCGGTGAAGGCGGATTGATTGCTGATGCGGCTGTGTTTGATGGCAGTCAGATCATCCGTGTGCCTGCAACGCCGTCATTATCAATGTCTCCAACATCCGGCTGGACTGTTTCAACCTGGATAAAATTTGAACAGACACAAACCAATGGCGTTATCTTCCAGCGGTCGGGAGCATCAGGCAATGTAACCTTATCGATTTTGGGGCAAACCCTGTATGTAGAGGTTCAGGAAGGCTCCAAGCAGGAAATTAAAGCGCCGACGCCATTATCGACGGGTGCATGGCATCATCTGGTAATGACCACCAGTTTGGAGACTCTGACATTGTACGTAGATGGTGTAACGGTAGGGTCTTTGGGTGTCGCGACTCGTGATTTAACCAGTGAAATGACCATTGGAGCGGATGCTAAGGGCGCTCGCGGATTTAAGGGTTTGTTGGACCAGTTTTCAGTCCATAAGACAGTGTTGGATGCTAATGCCATCAAATTTAATTACCAAATGCAGGGATCTCTTTCAACGATTCTGGCTTATGGTGAAGACAGTACGCCGGATAGTGAAGAGGGTGGCGAATCACTCATCATGGGGTCTATTAAAAACGTCACAACAGACGGCTGGGTCATTATTGGCATCCTGGCGGTCATGTTTGTCATCAGTTGGATGGTGATGATTGTCAAGGCGATAGTGCTTAGTCGTGTGACTAGCGAGAATAAAAAATTTCAACAAGCCTATAGTCAATTGTCTACCCAGGACATTGCCAATCTAAACAAAGAAGACGTTGAAGGTGATCAGGACTTTGACGAGTCTCCGTTGTTGTTGTCCTTTACCAAGACACATGGTGCTTTTACAGGCTCGACAATCTACCGCATCTACCATGTGGGTGTTGAAGAGATGAACCGGCGCTTGAAAAAGGTCGAAGGGGCTCCCTCTGGCGAAAAAATGTTATCAGCGCAATCGATGAATGCGGTCAAGGCAACGATGGATGCGACATTAATCAGAGAACTGCAAAAGCTTAATTCCCAGATGGTGCTACTGACCATTGCAATCAGTGGAGGCCCTTTCCTTGGTTTGTTGGGTACTGTTATAGGGGTAATGATCACCTTTGCTGCGATTGCCGTTAGCGGTGAAGTCAATGTCAATGCGATTGCACCGGGTATTGCCGGTGCGCTGACAGCAACGGTCGCTGGCTTGATGGTGGCGATTCCTTGCCTGTTTGGCTACAACTATTTAGGGGGACGCATCAAGGAAATTACGGCTGATATGCATGTATTTGTTGACGAGTTTGTGGCAAAACTGACTGAACAGCATACCTGATCTATCTCCCCCTCATCCCAACCTTCTCCCTCAGGGAGAAGGAGCTAAGGCATTCCGGTTTGACATCACATTTTGCTAGAGAAAACTAAATATGAAATTACAAGAAGAAAATGCGGCCTATGATGAAATCAACGTAACGCCGATGCTGGATTTGGCGTATGTATTGCTGATTGTTTTTATCTTGATGACGACGGCCGCCGTACAGGGCGTACAGGTTAATTTACCCAAAGCCAGTAATACGCCCAGTTTGTCCAAACCTCAGACCAAGGCAATTACAGTGACGGCTGATGGCACCATCTTTCTCGATACATTTCCTGTCACCATGGAACAACTGGAATCCACTTTACAGCAATACAAGGCAGTCAATCCCGCCTTGCCGGTAGTGGTTAAAGGGGATGCAACGGTACAGTATCAAAGCGTTGTCGACATTCTTGCTTTACTGGGAAGGCTGGAAATCACTCAGGTCGGACTGGTTACTCAAAACCTGGTCAAGTAGGCTCAATCCTGGTTCATGAGTAAAAGTAAACATTTCAGGGTGTATCTGCCTAAGATCATTGGCGGAATAATACTCGTTGTCGCAATCGGCTATGTAGTAAAAATTATCAGCCGGTTTATTAGTGAGCCGCCGGTCAAGCATGAGAAAAGGATTCAGCCCATTACGT
>JABFSH010000008.1 GCA_013140705.1 Methylococcaceae bacterium | reverse complement strand
CGGAAGTGAAACCGCTTAGCGCCGATGATAGTGTGGCAGTTTGCCATGCGAAAGTAGGGAATTGCCAAGCGCCTCTATCCAAACCCAGTCTCTAGCGACTGGGTTTTTTTTTGAGCAGTACATGACTTATACCAATCTCAACACGTTTTCATTGGTAAGCGGCGGCTGTCGCTACCAGTGTAACCGCCTCACCTCAGTTTTCTCGCAGAGACAAGGCAGATGCTGTCGAAGCCCTCATCGGTCCATTCGGTGATGGGAACTGCCCGAACAACCAAGCTGTTGGGGTCGAACCCGCACGCTGGCAGAATGCGCTCGAAATCACTTTCATCCACTCGAGCGGTTGGGAACATTCGGCCGAGAACTTCGTACTCACTGCACAATCGAACGGCAGCGAGCACCATCGTTCCATTAGTTGCCACCAGTGACGACAAGTTACAGAGAAATGTTTCCCAATCGCTTAGATCTGGAGAGACTGCCTCAATGCAAAAGAAACTAGTTACGAGGTCGAATTCCTGTGGGCTACCAAGTGGGTTCGATTGGCGAATATCCGCAAGATGCAGTCCTGTGACCTTCTTTCTTAACTCGGTTTCACGGGCAGCCATTTCTTCTCTCGTGGGCAGTCTACCGAGTTCCTGTTCGAGGATAGCTCGGACATAAACGCTCCAGTCGTGGGCACCAGGAGCGTCCGTAAGCCATAGTTGCAGTTCCTCCAAATTCGATGGGAGGTAGTCAGCCAAGTGTAACTGTCGGACGTGCGGGGAGAGCGCAAGTCCCGTGTAGAGTGTGGGGCCGCACCCGAACTCAATAGCTCGTTCGTAGCCTTCTGGTCGGCGATTCAGTTGTTCCAATAAGAATGTCAGTAAAGCCCTGGAATCATCAGGTATGTATGGAATCGAGTAGTACTGTTTGAGGTACGCTCTTGGATCCCACTCTACCATGTACAGATCAGACACTGTTACACCACAGGTCGAGTGTCAATAGTGCCGACAGCGGATGTAGTCCAACTTAACGCGGTGCTAAAGAATTTTGCCTTATCGAGGTTGATAAGGTTGCAAATAAAGGCTTTCATGTGACAATCTTGGGGAAAGGACGCATATTTGAAAATATTGTTATCACCGCTAAAAGTTCTTAAGGACATTATATCAACTACTAAATAGGATCGAGATTAAGAAGCATCATGTTGCGCTTATTTGACCCTCAAGTAATTGAAAATAGCGTGATTGCCTATGTTTTACTGAGGATTGTCAGATTGTAATGGTAAGTCTAATCTATATAAAATAACAACTTTAATACGGATTTCGGGTTCGCACATTATAGTGGAACCCGCAAAAAGTTTTTTAATTTAAAAAACTGTTATTACGAATTTAAACTACACTCTATATTTTATCTATAAAGTCATGTTGTTTCATATAATTATAAGCAATTGTTAAATAAAATAATGAAAAGAAAAAACTTTTATTCGGATGAAGAATGGCGAAAAATAATCGAATTTTCAGAGCCATTACAAACACCTTTTATAGTTATTAATCTTGATAGAGTCAGAAATCAATATAAGGAATTGGCAAGTTACTTTCCGGCTGCTCAAATTCATTATCCTGTCAAGGCGAATCCTGCTCCAGAAATCATTGCCGAGTTACATCAGTTAGGTAGCAATTTTGATATCGCGTCAATCTACGAAATGGACAAATTGTTATCGATGGGCGTGCCACCGGAAAAAATGCTCTTTGGAAATACCATAAAAAAAGCAAGTGATATTGCGTATGCGTTTAAAAAGGGTCTGAGGCTTTTTGCGACAGACTGTCTATCCGATATTGAAAATATTGCAGTTCATGCGCCAGGCTCACAGGTTTATATCAGAATTCTCGTGCAAGGAGGGGAAACTGCCGACTGGCCAATAAACAGAAAGTTCGGCTGTCATCCCATGAGTTCAATTACATTATTAGAGAAATCCTTAAAAAGGGGATTAATACCTTATGGAATTTCCTTTCATGTAGGTTCACAACAACGATCTGTTTGGCAATGGAACGAAGCTCTTATCTCAGTTTCGCAAATATTCTCTTTAGCCAGAGAACAGGGAATTCATTTGGAAATGATCAATATGGGGGGGGGCTTTCCTGCCAATTATGCTAATAAAACCCATAGTATCAAGGTGTATGCCACCGAAATTAATCGATACCTTCGTGAAAACTTTAACGATCAAATTCCTAAAATAATACTGGAGCCCGGAAGAGCTCTGGTTGGTAATGCCGGAGTTCTGGTTAGTGAAATTATTACCATTTCAAAGAAAAGTCGTTCTGACAGCCATCGCTGGGTTTATCTCGACACCGGAAAATTTAATGGCTTGATAGAAACCATGGATGAAGGAACCAAATATCCTGTTGTTATGGCGGAGGAGAATGAAAAAAAACGAGTCGGAGAAGTAATATTAGCTGGTCCTACTTGCGATAGTGTTGATATTATGTATGAAAAAGCCAGATATAAATTGCCTTTAAATGTTTGTTCAGGCCAACGCTTATACTGGCTCTCAACAGGAGCCTATACGTCTAGTTTTGCTGCTGTTGAATTTAATGGGTTTCCGCCTATTAATTCGTATTTTATAGGCAAATAATGCGTAATCGTTCAAGCCTGCCCCAGAACCTTGTGGGCTAACACGAGAACAGATTTGCGGAATAAACCACATTAATTCAACAAATTTGAATATTTATGCAATTGCCGGTCGGTCTACCCGACTGTTTTAAACGTTAGTCCATGTTCAATATTGTTATCGAACCAAGTTAGGCATGTGAATGTGTAGGTTCAATTTGGTTATGCTCTTCAACGTTCTTTTAGTCTGATGCACTCAGAAACGCAGGAAAGTTGAATTATTTTAGGCGATAGACTATTTCTTTATGTTTTATGTAGAAATTTTTCGTACTAATCAATTTATTCAAACTGAAAACATATGATGTTATGAAGACCTTTAAAGCTAATTACGTCCATTATTCGATCTGCTGTTTATTGATTTTATCGCTTATGGATCGCGTTGCTGCTGGAGAGGAAATTTATGAATCGAAAAATCTATATAGTAGTGACGACGATCTTTTTAAAGATATTCCTTCCGTTTATAGTGCTTCCAAATACGAACAAAAAGTCACTAAAGCTCCTGCTTCCATCAGTATTGTTACGGGTGATGAAATAAAAAAATACGGTTACCGTAATTTTGGATCCATTTTATCGAGTCTTAAGGGTTTTTTTAATACCAACGATCGAAACTACAACTATGTTGGAGTCCGAGGCTTCGGTTTGCCGGGAGATTATAATAGCCGTTTGTTGCTGTTGATTGATGGCCATCGTTATAACGATAATATTTATGACTCATTTAACGTGGATGAAGGTTTTCCGGTTGATGTTGATATTATAGAACGGGTTGAGGTGGTGAGAGGCCCCAGTTCATCACTTTATGGCACGAGTGCGGTATTTGGTGTCATAAATGTCATTACCAAACGCGGGCGGGATCAGAATGGTTTTAATTTAAAAACTTCTTACGGTACGAATGACACCTATAAAACCAGTTTCAGTGCTGGTAACCGTTTCAGTAACGGTCTCGAAGCATTCGTTACCGGAACTTACTACGATAGTTCGGGTTATAACCGGCTTTTTTATAAAGAATTCGATGCACCAGATACGAATAACGGCTTTGCCGAAAAGAGTGATGAAGAACTGGCCAGAAAGTTGATGGCCAAGCTTGCATTTGGTGATTTTTCGTTCCAGGGTTTATTTGTCAATCGCCGAAAAGATGTTCCTACCGCCTCTTTCGGTACAGTATTCAATAGTCAAATGGAAAATACGACCGATCAAGCGGTTTTTTCTGAACTTAAATACGACCACACCTTTGACAATCAACTGAATCTACAGTCGAGGATTTCTTATAATAATTTTCGCTACACGGGTAACTACCCCACGGCCACCGATATCAACAAGGAAATTTCTTACGGGCAATGGTGGCGTGCCGAGCTGGAAGCAACAAAGGTGCTTTGGGAGAATCATCGTATAACCTTGGGCGGGCAGTACCAGAAAAATTTCCATCAATTCCAGACCAGTTTTGATATTAATACTCCTGTTAGTTCACCTGTTGATTCCCCTTTTAGTTCACTGGTAGACACCTACCAATGGGCGATGTTTATCCAGGATGAGTTCAGTATCACCAATTCACTGACGTTAAATGCCGGTGTCCGTTATGATTACTTCAGCATATTTGGTTCGACCGTCAATCCGCGGCTGGGGTTAATTTACAGTCCTTTCCAAAACTCCACTGTGAAATTGCTGTACGGCACTGCCTTTAGAGCGCCTAACCAGTTCGAGCTGAATTTTATCGGCGCGGGGATTATCGCCAGTTCGGGGTTGAAGCCGGAAAAACTGGAAACGGTGGAATTAATACTGGAGCATTATTTTACCTCGCAGATACGTGCAGAACTTAACCTTTTTCATACCGATATAAGCAATATTATCTTTTTAACAACTCTCAATAACGAGGATCTTCAACATCAAAACGTAGGCAACATAGACTCCAATGGACTCGAAATTCAACTGGAACAGCTTTTCGATAATGGCTTTCAGGGACGTGTCAGTTATTCCTGGCAGGAAAACAGGGACAAGGCAAGCCGGCAGCGACTGAGCAATTCTCCAGAGCATATGGTTAAGCTCAATCTGATTGCGCCATTATGGGCAGAAAAGGTATTCGCCGGTTATGAACTGCAATACATGAGTGGCAGGAAAACGCCGAATGGAGGGCATGTTGGCGATTATGTAATCAGCAATTTGACGGTGTTCACCCAGAACTGGATTAAAGGAGTTGAACTTTCCGCAGGCGTTTATAATCTTTTTGACGAACAATATTTTGATCCAGCATCTGATGCACATCGACAAAATGCAATAGAACAGGATGGCATAACGTTCAGAATCAAAACCAGTATTGATTATTAGAGCCTAATGGATCTGAAGCGCTCAACATTCAAGTTGATTCTGTCTACGCTATTGCTGCTTTGCGTGTGCCCAATGGCTTTTGCAGAAAAGGCCTTCAATGTGTTGATCGTGGCTAATTCAAAGGATGAGCCCTATCAACTTGCAATTTCAGGTTTCAAGGAGCAGTTGATTAAATCACAAAACATACGGTACACGGAAATAGTTGTTGCACAAAATAAAGATCTGGATTCGTCACTGTTATTACAAATCAAAGACAAAAAGCCGGACCTGATTTTTAGTCTGGGGGGTGAATCAACGGCTCTTGTAATTCGGAATACCTCGACTATTCCGATAGTCGCTACCATGATCCTGAAAAAATTCTCAGCAAAGATCGGAGCAAATGTTACGGGCGTCTACTTGAATTACCCTTTGAATACGCAGTTTACATGGTTAAAGAAATTCTTTCCCAAACAAAATAAAGTCGCTATCTTCTTTAATCCGGAAGAAAACGAAGCCGTAATACAGGAGGCCAGAGAAATTGCAGGGCAGGAGGGTCTGAATCTGATTGCCATTCCCGTTCAAACACCTAAAGAACTACCGTATGCGCTGGATCAACTGAGAAATAACATCGAAATTTTACTAGCCATTCCCGATGATGTTGTCATGTCATCAAAAACGGCGAAAGAAGTGCTGCTGGCTTCATTTAGAAACCGCGTGCCGTTGGTCGGACTGTCCGAGAATTGGGTTAAATCAGGCGCCTTATATTCACTGACCTGGGATTATGATGATCTGGGCAGGCAGTGCGCTCTTCAGACTGAAAAGCTCATCAAGGGAACTGCGGTAATGAGTGTACCCATAGAATCTCCGCGGAAAATTGCCTATTCGATTAATACAAAAATCGCCGAACATATGAATATGGAAATTTCAGCGGCCTTGTTACAAAATGCCAAGCTCATTTTTAATTGAGGTTAAAGCCGCATGAAGTCCATTGCTTCCAAATTTAACCTGCTGACCAATTTTTTGATCATATTGACAGCCATTTTGGTGGGTGGCTATTTAATTTGGCTGCATCAATGGGCTACATTCAGGAATTTTTCACAGCATGGTAAAGAAATTGCCATCATGCTGGCAAAAAACATCGAATATGGTGTCTTTGCCGAAAATCGGAAAGAAATTGAACATTCCCTGCAAGGTCTGGAGCAAAATCCGGATATTGCCTATTTGATGATTTATAACAAAAGATTGCAGAAGCTGGCAGAAAAAAATTTTCTGAGGGTTTCAAAATTGCCTGAATTAAAACACGAAGAAATCCCGCTCGAGTATAACAAAATCATCAGTGATCATTACCTTGATCCCAAAGATAAAAAGAATTACATCAATATAGTAGCTCCAGTTTATATGCGGGGGGCAACCGTTGCCGATGATTTGGTGGCGGATCTACCGGATACCACGCAGGCCGGTAACGACTCCGAAATCATCGGATATATTCAGATCGGTATCAGCCAACACCGAATTTATCAGGATTCAACGCAGTTTTTGTTGCAGACGCTCGAAATGGCACCTTTTGTATTTACATTGGGGATTGTTTTAACGTTATGGCAAACCAGGCGCATCATATTGCCCATCAAAAAACTGGTCGTTGCCACTCAGGCCATTTCAAATGGTAATTTTGGCAAAAAACTCAAGTTCAATACCCAGGATGAACTTGGGGAGCTTGCCAGTTCATTTAACAAAATGTCGCAAGACTTATTAGCCTATAAGCTGGAAGTGTTATCTCATCGAGAAACACTGGAAGATCAGGTTGTACAGCGTACTCGGGATCTCCAGCACAAATCGGAAGAAGCCTACGAGTTAGCCAAGAAAGCAGATGCCGCAAACAAAGCAAAAAGTGAATTTCTGGCAACCATGAGTCATGAAATTCGTACGCCCATGAATGGTGTGTTGGGGATGACGGAGCTACTGCTTGAGACGCCGTTGAATTCACGCCAGAAACGATTGGCAAAGACAGCATTTCGTTCGGCTGAATCTTTGTTGGGCGTTATAAACAATATCCTCGATTTTTCCAAGATAGAATCGGGTAAGTTTCAGTTAATGCTCAAAGAGTTTGATCTTCGTCATTTGCTTGAAGAGACGGCTGAGATTCTATCCCTGCAGGTTCATAACAAAGGTCTGGAACTGATACTGAATTTGCCTCATGACCTAAACATGGTGGTTAAAGGTGATCCGGAACGTTTGCGCCAGGTATTGATCAATCTGATGGGGAATGCGTTTAAATTTACGGAGCAAGGTGAAATTCAACTTAAAGTCAGTTGGATCGATCAATTAAAACCCGGAAAAACGGTCAGTCTGTTGTTTGAAGTGATCGATTCTGGACCTGGAATAGCCGCCGAGCAGCAAGAGTTCATATTTGAAAGCTTTACGCAGGCTGATGGATCAATTACCCGCCGGTACGGTGGAACGGGTTTGGGTCTGACCATTTCAAGGAAGTTGGTTGAACTGATGGGCGGGACGCTGAAGCTAGTGAGCACGCTCGGAGAAGGCTCCTGTTTTTATTTTATTCTGAGTTTTGAACACGATCCGCTTTCGACTATCGAAAAAGCCGATATATCGGTTTTGCAGGATTTACCGATTTTAGTCGTTGACGATAATGCCACCAATCGGGCAATTTTGCGGGATCAACTCTCACATTGGGGGGGGCGCTGTGATTGCGTGGAAAGTGGTTCTCAGGCGCTCAATCGACTAATTGAAGCGGCAAGCATGAAACAGCCTTATCAGCTTGCAATACTCGATTGGCACATGCCGAAAATGGATGGATTGGCATTGGCTCGCACAATGTGTATCGATCCGCTCATCCCGCGATTACCGATTGTCATGTTGAGTTCTGATAATGTTTTATGGAATGTCAGTGAAGATTATCATCAATATATCAATTGCTTTCTTAGTAAGCCCGTCACGCAGCAAAAACTGCTGGATTGCTTGTTGGAGGTTTTGGGTGTACTCGATCGAAACCGCAAAATCCAAAGAGAATCCATCTCTGGCCGGACATTTAACCAACCCGGCAGAAAAATCTTGTTGGCTGAAGATAATGTCATTAATCAGGAAGTGGGGCAGGGTATTATCAGGGCGCTCGGTTGCCAGGTACAGGTCGTCAATAATGGCAAGGAAGCGATTGAGGCCTTTGGAAAAGAACACTATGATCTGATTCTGATGGATTGCCACATGCCGGAAATGGACGGATTTCAGGCAACTGCCAAAATAAGGGAACAGGAGTTGGCACAAGCAGTTCAAACGCATATTCCAATTATTGCCTTGACGGCCGATGTGCAAAAAGGTATTGGCGATCGCTGTATTTCGGCTGGTATGGACGGCTACATCAGTAAACCGTTCAGCAAGCAACAATTGCAGACCATTTTTATTCAGTGGCTATCAAGTTCGGAAAACCGGGAGCTGTCGGGTATTGTGGCCGATATACCCGATCGGCAGCTCCCAGTGGAAAAATCTCAAATTAATGTAATCGCTATTGATGCGTTAAGAAATATTACCACCGAAACGGGCGAGAGTTTGCTTAATAGAGCGATTGAGTTGTTTGTTAATTCAGCCGCTCAGGAAATCAGTAAAATGCGCATGGCTTTTGCGAATGATGATGCTGAAACGCTGACTCGAATCGCGCATAGTTTTAAATCCAGTTGTGCCAATCTGGGAGCTGATTCGTTGGCCGACGCCTGCAAGACCATTGAAAATCTGGGAAACGAGAGGCAGCTAAATGCCGTGGAAGACCTATTGCAGCTAATGGAATCTGGTCTTGATGGCGTCCTTGCTGAACTACAGACAAATGTGATCTCGATTTCGGCTTTAGACTATCAGAATCCGAATCCATCAGTGCAGATCACAAATAACCGCATTCTGCTGATTGATGACGATGCGAATTTTCGCTTAATCACCGGAGAAGTCTTACGTGCAGCAAGGTTCTGTGTCGATGAAGCTGCCAGCTGTACAGAGGCTATTGAGAAAACCCGATTAAATCCCCCCGATCTTATTTTATTGGATGCCATCATGGAAGGCGTGGATGGATTTGAGACTTGTCGGTTATTGAAAGCCGATCCAGCGCTGGCGGATGTGCCGATTATCATGTCCACCGGATTAGGTGATCATGAATCCATCACCAAGGCCTTTGATGCCGGTGCCACCGATTTTATCGTCAAGCCTCTGAATTATCCGATTCTTATCCACCGACTGCATTTTACGCTCAGAGCCGGTCAAAATACCGCCGAACTAAAAAACAACAAACTACAACTCGCGGCGGCACAGCGCATAGCGCGCCTTGGCTACTGGACGTGGGATACCAAAAAAAACCTGTTTTCAGTTTCAGAGCATCTGGCGACACTATGCGACATGACACTGGAATCATTTAATGGCACATTGGACGATTTTTTAAAACTCGTTCATGTTGATGATCGTGGTTTTGTTAATGACATCATTCTCTCGGCCAAACACAATAAAACCCTTCAGCATAGAGAGTATCGATTAGTTCTTCCGTCAGCAGAGGTTGTTTTTGTCCATCAGGAAATTGAAGTCCTGACGAATCAAAATGACACCATAGTTACCGGCACCGTTCAGGATATAACGCATAAAAAGCAAACAGAAAAACAAATCCATCGCTTGGCCTACTTCGACAATCTGACCGGTCTAGCCAGCCGATCCTATTATCAGGAGCGAATCGAAGACATCATCAAAACCGCGGCTCGTCGCAATGAACAGTTTGCTTTTTTATTTCTGGATTTGGATGGTTTCAAGGATATCAATGACAGCTTTGGCCATAATATTGGTGATCAATTTTTAAAGTCCATTGCTCAGCGTATCAAACTGGTGGTGCGTGATATCGATTTTGCCTCACGCATGGGCGGCGATGAGTTTTGTGTCATTTTAAATAATATCACCGATGAAGATAGTGTCGCTGAAGTGGCGGCCCGTTGTTTGCAGAGAATCAACCAGCCCCTGTTGCTGGATAATCACCAGGTCATACCCAAGGCTAGCATTGGTATTGCACTTTTCCCCAGAGATGGCATTGCTGAAACAGAGCTGATGAAAGCCGCAGATACCGCCATGTATGCGGCAAAGCAGGCCGGTAAGCAACGCTATGTTTTTTATTCGCCCGATATGGCCAGTCAAGCCATAGATCGCATGAAGAATGAACAACTATTACGGGATGCATTTGAACAAGGGCAATTCATGCTGGAGTACCAGCCCCAAATATCGATGATCACTGGTCGCATGGTGGGGGTCGAGGCATTAGTGCGCTGGCGGCACCCGGAAAATGGGATTGTGCCGCCGAATGATTTTATCGGACTTGCAGAGCAGCTGGGCTTGATTGTCGATCTGGGGTGTTGGGTGCTTCAAACCGCACTGGATCAGGTCGTTCAGTGGAGAACGATGGGGATGCCCGATATTCGCCTGGCCGTGAATATTTCACCCTACCATTTTAAAAACACGTCCTTGTTGAATACCGTCCGCGACTTACTTGAGAAAAATCAGGTGTCGGCCGGGATGCTTGAACTGGAAGTGACGGAGAGCGCCATGCAGACGGAAGGGCATGTGGATGTTTTTAGGCAGCTCAGAGAACTCGGTGTAAAAATTGCCATCGATGATTTCGGAACCGGTTTTTCCTGTTTGGCGTCCCTCAATCAATTGCCGCTGGATTGTTTGAAAATCGACAAGGTGTTTGTTGATGACGTGTTATATAACCAGCACACCTCGTTATTGCTGGGTACCATCATCGGTCTCGCCAATGCGCTGGGCTACACATTGATTGCTGAAGGTGTTGAAACCAAAGAGCAGGCATTAGCCATGCATGGCATGGGCTGTGACATCATCCAGGGGTTTTTCTTTAGCCGCCCGGTTGCCAGTGAAGACATTCCGGCATTGCTGGACGTTGATTTTACATTGCAGAAGGACATTTTTCAGTTTTCCGAGTAATTTCGCTTATTTGCTGATGACGCGTGCCGCGTATAGACGCAAGTACCTGGATTCACCTGGTTTTGGAACTGCCCCTGCGGTTGTTGGCAGGTTTTGCCGCCGGTTTACTGCCGGATTTCTTGTGATGGCGAAAGTCCTTTTTACCGGTGTTTTTATTAGGCGTAAGTTTTTTAGGCGCATGTGCGACTTTTAGCGAAACGGGCTCATAGCCAGTATCGGCGACACGGGGAATTTCACGTTTCAGTAATTTTTCAATATCCGCCAGTTGCCAGGCTTCTTCAGGACACACGAGTGAAAGTGCTTCGCCGTTCAAGCCGGCACGTCCCGTTCGGCCAATCCGGTGAATATAATCTTCTGCCACTTGGGGTAAATCATAATTGATCACGTGAGGTAATTGATCGATATCCAGTCCCCGTGCTGCGATATCAGTCGCCACCAGAACAGCCACTTTTCCGGTTTTAAAATAATCCAGTGCCTTGACGCGAGCGCCCTGGGTTTTATCGCCATGCAAGGCCGCTGCCCGAATACCGTCCTGAATCAACTGTTTTTCCAGTCGATCGGCACCATGCTTCGTACGAACAAAAACCAGGACTTGTTTCCAGTTGTTGCTGCCAATGAGATAAGACAGTAATTCGCGTTTATGCTCCTTGCTGATGCCATAGACGCGTTCTGCAATATTGTCGGCCGTAGCGTTTTGTCGGGCAACGGCAATTTCTACAGCATCAGTCAATACGGTCGCTGCCAGTGATTTTATTTCATTGGAATAGGTTGCTGAAAACATCAGGTTTTGCCGCTTTTTTGGCAGGTAACTGATAATTCTGCGCAAATCAGGCATAAACCCCATATCGAGCATGCGATCGGCTTCATCCAGCACCAGTATGTCTACCGTGGACAGGTCGATATTTTTTTGAAGCACATGGTCAAGCAAGCGACCGGGGGTTGCCACGACGATGTCGCAGCCTTTTCTCAATTTGCGTATTTGTTCACTGATGCTGACGCCACCATAGATGGCTTCCGCATGCAAGGTCAGATGTTTTCCGTAAATCCTGACACTTTCAGACACCTGAAGCGCTAATTCGCGCGTCGGTGTCAGAATCAATGCCCGGATGGGGGGGCGTTTGTGGTGTTGAGCGGTCTGGGCATCCAGGCGTTGCAATAATGGCAGGGTAAATCCAGCCGTTTTGCCGGTGCCCGTTTGTGCACCGGCCATGACATCGCGCCCGGCAAGGATGACGGGAATGGCTTGTTGCTGGACGGGTGTCGGCGTTTGATAACCTTGATCGGCTACCGCTTGCAGGAGTTTTTCGGTTAAACCGAGTTGCTCAAATGACATTAAGTTTCTCTTTACGTAAGTTTGAAATAAAAATCACTCATTCGGTGAATGATTTTGAAAGGGTTAGGGAGGAATCCAGTTGACATCCAGGAAGCTATTGAAACCAGAGTGGGATAGCCAGGCTGAAATGACAGGAAGGTTGTCAAAATAACTTTTCTGAATTTCGAAAAGCCGTTATCCGCCGGTCATGTTCATGTGCCGTAATATCACGGGTTGCTCGTGGAGCTTAAATTCGTGTTTCTCGGGTTTTATCTGCATCGAATCGATGATCGACTTTTTCAAAATGGCTGAATTACCAGGGTGGCTGCGAATAATGTGCTTCAAATCTACCGAGTGTTCGTTGCCCAAACACAGTAACAGTCGTCCTTCAGCCGTTAATCGGACTCGATTGCAGGTATGGCAAAAATTTTCACTGTGAGGGGAGATAAAACCAACTCGAGTAGAACTGTCGGCAACTTTAAAGTAATTTGACGGCCCTCCAGTTTTTTCAATACTGGCGATCAGTTGAAATCGCTTTGCCAGATCGCTCCTGATTTCATTGCTGGAATAGTAGGCGGCGCCCCTATTGTGCTCATTGATAATGCCTAATGGCATCTCTTCGATAAAACTGATGTCGATTTCATTATCAACGGCGAATTGCACCAAGCCACAAACTTCGTGATGGTTTCTGTTTTTTAAAATAACAGAATTAATTTTTAGTCGTTCAAATTTTGCCGATTTAGCAGCCGCTATGCCAGATAGAACCTGTTGAAGATCGCCAGTTCGGGTAATGGCCTTAAATTTGTCTGCATCCAGCGTATCAAGACTGATGTTAATGCGTTTTACGCCGGCCTTTTTTAATGCTTGCGCGGTGCTTGCCAATTGCGAACCATTGGTTGTCAGCACCAGTTCATTAAGACTTTCAATTTGGCCAAGTTTTTCCAGGAGTTCCAGAGCACCTTTTCTGACCAGAGGTTCGCCACCGGTGATACGTATTTTGGTGACACCCAGTTCCGCAAATGCGATAGCCAGCTGATGGATTTCTTCCAGGGAAAGAATCTGAGCGCGAGGCAAAAACGTCATGTCCTCCGCCATGCAATAAACGCAGCGAAAATCACAGCGATCCGTGATCGAAATTCTCAAATAATCAACTTTTCTGCCGAAGCGGTCGATTAATTGGCTGGGATAGAATGACTGAGACATAACATTTAAAAGGTTGTAAAGGCTCTTATTGCCGCCATTTTCGCATGAACCCGTGTTTATCTATATATAAAACTTCGACTATCAAAAAATCGGTTGATTCCTTGAACCGTTGGCAAATACAAAAATGCGTGTTTTGCGAACAGGGACTAACCTGTTTTGGCTATGACAAACAAGACAGGGCTGGATGAGTTGTATTCGGTGGCAGCGAAAACGTCAACGGTAAATTGTTGTTGATCCAGTTGCGAACACCAATAGTTTACCCGATCTGTTTCAATGTTGCCGCCTTGGTGGCCTGGATAGGCCAATATGGTAAGGATACCTGTGGGTGACAAAAGCTGAATGGCTTTGCTTAAAGCTATCAGTGTTGAGTTTGTCTGCGTCGTAACGGACTTGTCGCCACCGGGCAAATAGCCCAGATTAAACATGATGGCGCTGATTTTTCCATGCCAATGTTCTGGAATCATTTCGGTCATGAGCGCATGACTGGCGTGAAACAAGGTCAGACAGTTCGCTAAACGGCTATCCTGAAATCTCTGGCGAGTGGTATTCAATGCCGCCTGCTGGATATCAAAGCCGAAGACTTGGCCAGTTCCACCAACACAATGCGCCATAAACAAGGTGTCATGACCATTGCCGACAGTAGCATCAATGCCTATTGCGCCGCTTGTCAGCCGATCTTTAATCAGTGTATGGGCTTTTTGAGTCAGTGAAATGGGCTTCATAACGTTGGCTATCACAGGGTTTCAATAAGGGTATTTTTTTTTCCAGGACATCGGCAAAATGCTGCGCGTACCAGGGGATCTGTAAGCTGCCTTTCGCACCAAAACCATTGAAAACGGCAAGCTTAGGAAGTTTGGGGTGATTGCCAATCAGGGGTTGACGGTCTTGCGTGCAGGGTCTGATCCCCGCCTGGTGATTCATGACGGTGCTTTGCAGCGTTGGAGCAAGGGTCTGAAGTGATCGCAATAAATCGTTTCGTGCCTGTTCAGTCGGATCGGTGCTCAAATTCGTATGATCAAAAGTCGCACCCATTCGGCTCTGCTGTTGAGCCAGCGGAATGAGCCATTGACCGAAATTGATGATTTTATCCGGCAAAAGTATCTTATGTCGCAGCGTTAAGATTTCCCCTTTCGCCGGTTGCAGTGGCAGCCAGGAAAACCAGGGGTTTTGTTCGACTTGATACCCTTCGCAAAAAATAATGCGTTCAGGAGCCATGTCCTTCCATTGTAGTGTCGGCGTCAGCTGCATGGCCTGATAATCGAAAGTCGCCTGTCTGTAACTTGAATGGGCAATAAAATACTGCTTCAGGCAACTTAACAGGGGATTAGTCAGCAGGTAGCCGGTTTTTTGTTGCTCCAAAAAGCCGAGCGGCGCCATAAATGGATGGATTAATTCTTCAGGCGCATGCAGCTTGGTCAGATACGGCTGATAATCTGTTTGTATCAGGCGTTGTCTGCCGTACATTAACTCATCCTGATTGCGAAAAATTCGTAATAGGGGTTTTTCGTGATAAAAGCACTGCTTAAAAAAATCGGCCAACTGTGCGTAATAATCAATTGCCGCAGGTAATAAAATATCTACATCGGCTGATTTGACCAGACGCATGCCGGTCATAGGGTTAATCAGTCCGGCAGCTACCCGCGAAGCATTTTCCTGACCGTTGTCGATAATAACGACGCGGCAACCGCGTCGCATCAGTTCCCAGGCCAGCAGGCTTCCGGCGAGTCCCTGGCCGACGATTAGAAAATTTATCTTCACAAGATGAAACTAATCAGTGGGTTTACTACCGTTATTAAGCGCGGGCACAAATCCAGACATCGAC
This sequence comes from Methylococcaceae bacterium, assembly GCA_013140705.1. Lineage (GTDB taxonomy): Bacteria > Pseudomonadota > Gammaproteobacteria > Methylococcales > Methylomonadaceae > JABFSH01. The sequence continues at coordinate 187,250 of JABFSH010000008.1, read as the reverse complement.
TTTGGCTACGCCTGACCTTTTTAGTACAGCGGCCAGTTCGTGAGCGGTTGAACCGGTGGTCATCACATCGTCAACCAGGGCAACGTGATGTGCATGCAGCGGATTAACCAGTTTAAAGGCGTTTTTCATGTTTTTCCGTCGCTGTTTGGCGGAAAGGCGCGTTTGATGGGGTGTGTCCCGGTGTCGTTGACAATGGTCGAGTGCCATAGGAATCTGTAACTGCCGGGATAAAATGGTGGCAATTTCAATGGCCTGATTATAGCCGCGCTGGCGATAACGGGCGGGATGCAGCGGGATGGGTAGGATAAGGTCAGGCATTTGGGCGGTTTGTAACAGATGCTCAGCCAACAAACAACCCAATAAACGCGCATTCGGGTAATGCGCATTAAATTTTAAAGTCGTAATCAAGTGTCGGATAGCGCCTTGATGAAGAAAGGGGGCGTACGTTCTGTCAAAAGCCGGGTGTGTGGCAAGGCATTGACCGCACAGTGCCGGGCTAGGTGCAGGCAGTTCCATAAGATTTGCGCACTGAAAGCAGCACTGAGTATTTCTGGGCAGCGAGTGGTAACAGGAATGACACAAGTCGTGAGAGTCAAATCCCGGGCTTCCGCACAACAGGCAGGTAGGCGGATACAGGAAATCCTGTATAATATTGATCCAGTTGTAACCTGTATTCATTTGATTTAGGTTGACAAAAACTACCATCCCTCCCATTGTAACTGTAATACTGTAGCCGGAGATTAAAAGAATGTCAGCAAATCCTGTAATTGGCGGTCATTTTACGTCAGTGATTCGCCATAACTGGCAACTGAACGAAGTGGAGGCACTTTATACTCTGCCTTTCAATGATCTCATGTTTAAGGCGCAAAGCCTGCACAGAAATTATTTTGATCCCAACGAAATTCAAATCAGCAGTTTGTTAAGCATCAAAACAGGCTCCTGTTCTGAAGACTGCGGTTATTGCCCGCAAAGCGCCCGTTATGATGCCGGACTTAAATCAGAAGCCTTAATGCCAGTTGACGAGGTTCTACAGGCTGCGCGGCGCGCCAAGGAACAGGGTGCGTCACGTTTCTGTATGGGCGCGGCCTGGCGTAAACCCAAGGATAAAGATGTTGAAAGAGTGGTCGAAATGATACAGGGCGTTAAAGAGTTGGGCATGGAAACCTGTGTCACGCTCGGCATGCTAACCGATGAACAAACCCAACGCTTAAAAGAGGGCGGGCTGGATTATTACAATCACAATCTGGATACGTCCGAAGACTATTATTCAGAAGTCATCACAACCCGCACCTATCAGGATCGTCTGGATACCCTGACTCGCGTCAGAAATGCCGGTATCAGCGTCTGCTGCGGCGGCATTCTGGGCATGGGTGAAAGTGATGCGGATCGCGCCAAACTGCTAATCCAGTTGGCGAATATGCCTAAACATCCTGAAAGTGTGCCTGTTAACATGCTGGTGCAGGTTGAAGGTACACCGTTAATGGGTACAGAAGCGCTGGATCCGTTCATTTTTATTAGAACCATCGCTGTGGCCAGAATCATGATGCCGCAATCACGTGTGCGTTTATCGGCAGGACGCACCAACATGAGCGATGAAATGCAGGCACTTTGCTTCCTGGCCGGAGCCAATTCCATTTTTTATGGCGATAAATTGTTGACGACGGATAATCCCATGACGAATCGTGATCTGGTGTTATTCAACCGGCTGGGTGTTTATTCTGGCGGGTCAAGTTACGCCTGATGCTTTCTGCTTTTTCGGAGTTGGCCGGTAACCTGGAGTCGATTGCACAGCAGGGCTTGTACCGTTCCCGCCGGATCATTGAATCGCCACAAGGCATTCATCTGAATCTTGATGGCAGACAAGTCCTGAATTTCTGCAGTAATGATTATCTGGGACTGGCCAATCATCCGAACATTATTAATGCCTTTAAATCCGCCGTCGACCGCTATGGCGTCGGCAGCGGTTCCGCTCATTTAGTCTGCGGGCACACTACTGCCCATCACGCACTGGAAGAAGAACTGGCCGATTTCACCGGACGAGATCGCGCGCTTTTGTTTTCGACCGGCTATATGGCCAATATCGGTACGATACCGGCTTTGCTGGGTCGCACTGATACCGTGCTGGAAGATCGTTTGAATCATGCGTCTCTGTTGGACGGCGGCTTGTCTTCCGGGGCCAAATTCATTCGCTATGCGCATGCCGATGCCGCTGATCTCGATGCCAAACTGACAAAAGCGCAAGGCAACAAGCTGATTGTCACGGATGGGGTATTCAGTATGGACGGTGATTTTGCACCGATAAACGCATTAGCTGTGCTTGCAAAAAATCATGGCGCTTGGTTGATGGTCGATGATGCGCATGGTCTTGGTGTACTGGGAAAACACGGAGGCGGGTTGTTGCAATACAATGGACTCAAACAGGATGATGTGCAGATATTGATGGGGACCTTGGGTAAAGCGCTGGGCACTTTTGGGGCCTTTGTAGCGGGTTCAGAAACCTTAATTGAAAGCCTTATTCAAAAAGTCCGCACTTATACTTATACGACAGCCTTGCCGCCAGCCCTGGCAGAAGCGACAAGAGCCAGCTTAAAACTGGTCAGCACGGAACACTGGCGACGAGACAGGCTAGAGCAAGTGATCAGACGATTCCGAGTCGGCGCCCAGCAACTGGGCTTGCAACTCATGTCATCAACGTCAGCGATTCAGCCGTTAATGATTGGAGATAGTCATAAAGCTGTCGCCATCAGCAACGCTTTGCTGGACAATGGCATTTTAGTCAGTGCGATACGTCCTCCCACGGTGCCTCGCAACAGTGCACGGTTACGCATCACTTTTTCGACAATGCATGAAGATGCGCATGTTGAACATCTGCTTTCGGTCTTGGCGGATACCCTGAAATGAAAACGATTCATCAGGAAACATTGGGTGTCGGCAAGCCCATTATTTTGGTACATGGGTGGGGTATGCATACGGGAATCTGGCGAGCTTTTGCGCATCAGTTAGCAGCTTCGTATTGTGTGACCTGCATTGATTTACCCGGTCATGGAAAAAGTGAAAAACTGGATGACTTTACGCTGGAAACGATCAGCGCAACGCTTGTCGATGCCGTTCCTGATCAACCGTATTGCTGGCTTGGCTGGTCTCTGGGGGCGTCAGTGGTGTTGGAAATTGCCAGACGCTATCCGGAGCGCTGCAGTGCGTTGATATTGTTGGCAGGAAATCCCCATTTTGTTCAAACTGACCACTGGCCGGGTGTCCGGTTAAATGCGCTGAATGCCTTTGCCGACAGTTTAAGGGCTGATGCCGAGATGACGTTAACCCGATTTTTGTCGCTGCAGATCAATGGTTTGCCAGGCTTTAAAACAACCTCAAAAATACTGAAATCAGCGGTGACTGAATGCGATGCGCCTGATACAGCAACGTTAAATCAGGGTTTAAGTATACTGAAAGAAACCGACTTGCGACAAGTGTTGGCTCAACTGACCCTTCCTGTTTTGGCGATTCTCGGCGATGGCGATACACTGGTGCCACCGGCTGTCGGTCATGAAATGCAAAAATTGTTGCCAACTCTGGATTTGAATATACTTGATCAAGCAGGACATGTGCCCTTCTTGTCGCACCCGGAGCAGGTTATAAATATTATCGCCGGTTTTATGGATAAACAATGAGTCAGGCATTTAAACTGGATAAAACAAAAATGAGACAATCATTTTCTGCTGCATCCAGCACTTATGATAGCGTTGCAGTACTGCAACGTGATATCGGCAAGGCATTGCTGAGTACGTTCACTGTAAATCCATGCGCCGAAACATTTCTGGACTTGGGTTGCGGAACGGGTTTCCTGACTAAGGAATGGCTGAATAGCGTGGAAAGCAGACATTTAATGGCGATGATCGCGCTGGATATTGCACTGCCCATGCTGGAGCAAGCCAGAATCAAGTTGATACCGCAACAAAAGCTGCATTATATCTGTGCCGATACTGAACGGTTGCCGCTGGCTGCAAAAACCGTTGACTGTGTTTTTTCCAATCTGGCCTTCCAGTGGTGCAGGAATCCTGAACTCTTGTTTGCCGATATCAAACGCATCATAAAACCTGGCGGCCAATTGCTGTTTTCCACTTTTGGCCAGCAAACACTTCAGGAATTGAAAGCTGCCTGGGCTACCGTTGATGATTATTGCCATGTCAATGAGTTTTATACGGAGTTACAACTGTATCACTATTTAACAGGAGCCGGATTCAAGGAAATTCAAATCACAACAAAATTGTACGTGCCGACTTATGGTTCTGTTGTGGAACTCATGAGAGAACTTAAATTGATTGGCGCCCACAACGTGGCAGCAGGTAGTAACAAACATTTGACCTCGAACACCCAACTGCAAAAAATGATCATGGCTTATGACATTCATCGTGCCGATAACAGGCTTCCAGCGACATTTAGCGCTATTTTGATTTCGGCCAAGGTTTAATCAATTCCATGATCAAAGGCTACTTTATTACCGGTACGGATACCGATGTAGGTAAAACCTGGGTAACGTTGTCACTGCTCCATCATTTTAAAAATCAGGGTAAAACAGTGGTTGGCATGAAACCGGTGGCGTCCGGTTGCTTGATCCATAATGGCAGGCTTGTTAATGACGATGCGTTGCAAATCCAGGCTCATGCGTCCGTGGCGGCCGATTATGACCTGATCAATCCGTATGCCTATGCTGAACCGGTTTCGCCGCATATTGCCGGCCGACACAATCCCGTCGTGCTGGATAAGGTGTCAGCCTGTTTTGCTACGCTAAAAGAACAGGCCGAAATCATTCTGGTTGAAGGCGCGGGCGGTTGGTATTCCCCCATCAGTCAGGATCAGGACATGGCAGACTTGGCGAAACGACTGGCTTTGCCGATTATCGTGGTTGTTGCTATTCGACTGGGTTGTATCAATCACGCCAAATTGACCTTTCAGGCCTTGCAACAGTCTGGAGTAACGTGTGCCGGCTGGGTCGCCACCTATTCAGAACCTGATGTAGCGTATTGTGAAACAATTTTACAAACCATCAAACTTGCATGTGATGCACCCTTGCTGGGTGTTCTACCGTATATGGAAACGCCGGATTTTGATTTTTTTGCCCAACAATTGAGCCTGTAAAGTCCGTAATACCACGTGGAATTGTTGATTGCCTGTATAATTGGCAACATCCCCGCCAATGATCTGACAAGGTCAAATTCTAATAACTGTTTTTTATAGGATAATAGTCAGATTGGTCATCTTTACCCCCACGTTATTTTCTATTTTGCTTGATTGCCTGGATAGGCGTAGGTTTTTTGCATGTTGATTCGATCTAATGGTGCTTTGAAATTTAGTTTGTTCACTAGCATGATTTTGTTGGGTTGTTCATCAACCCGGCAAATCGCAGTGGATTTTCCTTCTGCAGACGTCAGTGAAAATGAGTCTGGACCGACGACGAAAAGTCATCATTTCCAACCCATTCCAGGTTTTCAGTTTATCGACGGCGACGATTATTATGTGCGCTTGATTTCCGAATTTGATTTCAAAGGTGACAACATTGTGAAAAGTGGCTGTAACAATGTAGGGCCGTCGTATGAGAAGAATGATATGTCGTCTGCACTTATTTTTAGCGTTCGTAATGATCTGCTTAAACTTAATAATGATGCGGTTGGATTTTCCTATCAGGCGACCACAGGGAAATGTAACTTTAAATTTGAAGCAAAAAAACTGGTGCTGACGCCCTGGATGCGACTGGATACCGGTAAACAAACAACAGTGGATTACAGTTTTTATTCCAGTGCCAACAGTGATGTCGACGTTACCGGGCTGTTAGGTGATGTCACGACGGCTGGCAATTTACTTTCCTTTACTGGCGTGGGTTTGGGTGTTTCCATTTTGGGCCAGTATGCCGGGCAGTGGTCTGAAAGTGCGAAAAAAATAGTTCCCATAGAACCGACATCGTCGAACAGCAAAACGCCGTCTGCTACGACAACAACGACACCCGCCATCACTGCGCCGAAAATCAATTCGACAAAAAACAGTTCCGAATCGCATACCCTGCCGGAGACGGTCAGTTATGGCGGCAAAACTGGCGTATTAAATCAAACAATCTTTAAAGTCTATGCAGTGGAAGAGGGCGGAGTAAATGTATTCGGTTCAAACAATCAACCGCTGGGGGAGCTCAAAATATACCCCGAAATAATTTCATCGTTATTGCTAAAATCCAGCGCAAACGGTATCCCCGATGCCAGAGATCTTACTTTTGATGAAATCAGCTATTCCCCGATCAAGTCAGCGAGCGGCGAAATTAAATTACAGCAGTTAATTGAGCAATCCAAGCATCCGGCCAAACCGAATTTAATGCCGAAATGGAATAATTACGCGGAAGTGGAAAGCAACTGCCGAAAGATTAAATTAGTCATGAAGGATTTGGGCTTTAACAAATTTGATCGCAATGCGTTCATTTATTATTTCTTATCCAACAGCGATGACTGGAAAAACTATAATATAAGCCCGCAAAAAGCCACGTCGGGTGAATTGAGTGCGAAAGTCGTTAGCGACTATCGCAGCAAAGGTTTTGGTAATTGTCTGAATTCAGACGACTACAGTGTCATGAAGTCATTGGGTTTGCTTGTTAATTCGCCGGCTGATTGGGAATTGATGGGCGAATCCAGTCAGAAAAAAGAGCAGACCTTTACACCACTGAAATCAATAGAACGACAATTATTGGCAGTTTTAAAAACTGTCAATGTTAAAGAAATGGAACGTCAGTTGTTTCCTTTGTTGTCGACGACAAAAGGTGGCGACGGAACCGTTTTATTACAAAATCATTTAGGGGATTTTGGTTTGGAAGCGATGCTGAATCCAACACCAACACCAACACCAACACCAACACCAACACCAACAACGGCACCGACTCCAGTAACAGCGCCTGTTCCCAGTCCTGCACCTTTAGCACCACCCGTCAACAATACCGGTGCTAATGCCAACAAGGATACGTCGCAGACAGCAACAAGTCCCCAAACCATAAGCATTCCCGGCGAAGGTCTTATTGTGAAAGCGGGGCAGTTAGCACAGGTTTTTTCCAGTCTACAGATCAGTGAACTTAGTTGCGCACGACCCACGCCCCAACAGCAAGGTGATCAGATTGGTCATGAAGGTATCGTGTTATTTACTACAAAAGCCGGAAGTCCTCGCGCCAAGGGCGGGGCCATGGAATTTCAGTTTTCAGGCGGAAAAATCAATCGCATTGCCTTTCAGTTACCGACTTTCCGAGATTTTGAACAAGACGTAATCGATCATCCCGAGATTGGAGGCTGTCGAATTGATCCATCATTATTCACCAAGCTTCAATAAAGTTTTGCGAACGAAGGTCAGGGAGGGGTAGTGACGTAACCACGTTGGAATAATCCAAGCCAACGTGGGTTATGCAATTATTGATCGTTATGCGAAAAATTTTAAGCCGCTTTTATTACGCCGACCAACCAGAAACGCCATGATTCCGGTTCCAAACAGCCAAGCGGTTGCGGGTAATGGGACAGCAGCGATTGATACGACGTTCCTGATCTTTTTGGATGATGAATTAAACAAGGAATTTAGTGTGCCGTTATTGCTATTGCCATCCAGGGCTCTGATTAACTTTCTAAACTCGGAACTAAAGCCAACTAGCCATAAATTTTCACCGATTGATCCGCCGGTTATAGAAGCATTTTCGGCAACCCAGCCATCCGTAAAAAGCGTTTTAAAGCCCAATGCAGTGTTAGAATAAGTGCCAATTAAATCAGGGGTTCCGTTTTCGGAATTTGAATCCAGCAACGTTGCTTTAAGCAATAATTGATTGGGTTGGTTCGTCCATGATGTGAAGCCGAAATCACCGGCCGGTAAAGCGCCACTGATTTCAAGATAGTTAGTTAAGGTTTTTATATTTGCACCCGATCCGATTGACGTGATCAATTTACCGGCAGCATTGAAGTGAGCCACGTATTTAACACTCTCATTGCCTAACTTGACGTAATTGGAAAAGTCGCCTAAAAACGATGCGTTGGATCCCGTTCCGGTCAGAGTCCAGTAGGCATTGGGTCCGGTGCCAAATTTTTTTACCTTAATGACTTCATTAACACCCTTAAACAACGGCCAACTGGGTGCGCCAATGTCGCCAGCATTTGAACCGAAAGCGCTAAAATCAATTTGTTTACGGTTACCTTCATCATTTGAAGCGTATCCAATATTTCCAATCAATGGAAGCAATATAGCAATTGCCCATTTTCCCTGCATATTCAGTTTCATTGGTATTTCTCCATAGTTTAATTTTTCTGCTTATTCGGCCATCTTCCAGCCATACAAGATCCCGAGTTTTCAATCTCTACCCTGCACTAGGTTTAGCTTTCACATTGAGTTTATTAAAAAATTATGACAAGATCATGAAATAACGATTGTTTCATTGATTCTTCGTGTAATTATTAATTTTTTTAAATTAACTCCACTAATAACGACACATTAAAAAGTCAAGTTCAATTGTGTGAAATGCATCTGAAATTGCCGCGCTTTTTCCTAAAATATTCCTGTGACTTAATAAAGTCAAGTCAATTCAAATTCACAACACACTTATAAATCAGTTGTCAATACTAATAAATGAATATAATCAAGATGTAAATCACTATAGCTATAATTAGCTTTCAGTTGGAAACGACATAAAACAAAATTCACTGCGGTCAATTCAAACCACTGATGACGTAATAATTATTTACCCTTGTAAAAGTTTAAAATGGCTCGCATTAACGCGATCAATATCGCCATTAATAACTTTCCTGAATTTAAACTTATTCATTGGAGAGAAAGTAATTTCCCGAGGTATGCTTGCAAAACATGAAATAGGTTATCTCAGTTCGAGAAAGCTGTAATTTGGAGAAGTAAAAATGCTCATGCTATAGAATAACAACAACCATGAGCATTATAACGATGGAGGGGCTTGTTGGATAGGCTATGGAACTTCGTTAAGCGGGGTGGGATGCAGCATTTGGCAAGTTCTCTAATTAGCCTTATATTTGATTTTGTTGTCACTTGATTTGTTCAACACGGTACCTAACAAATTAACTTCTTTCAGGAGCGAGGCGGCATGTTCAAGATCTTCGATTTTGGTATGACCTTCTTCAACAACTAACAGTACACAATCAACATAGGGTGAAAAACCGAGCGTGTCAGCTTGTGAAAGCAAGGGTGGTAGATCGAAAATGATGATTCTGGAGGGGTATCGGTTTTTTAACTCATTTACCAGACGAATCATCTTGGGTGAACGCAGCATTTCAGTTGAATTCAGCATCTCTTTGCCGGCAGGTAAAATGACTAGTCGATCCAAATCAGGGTTGATCAATAGTTCATTCAACGGAGTATCGTTTAATAAATAATCGCCCAGTCCTGTTTCTGCCTGGATACCAAACAGCTTGCAAATACTGGGGTTTTGAAAGTTGGCATCAACCAACAGCACGCTTCGATCCAGTTCCATCGAAATGCTGATCGCAAGGTTTGCGGCAGTCAGGCTATTTCCGGTCTGATTGCTTGGACTGGTGATGGCAAGGGTGTTCCAGTTCATTGCCCCCATTAATCGTAAGCAGCGAGTTCGTAACATTTTGTAAGACTCAAGCCATTCACCGGGTTTAAAACCGGTAATGATTCGATTTTCATGCAGATGCTTACGCTGCGTCGATTGGATGCGTGTTTGTGTATAAGAAAATTGCGAGCTATCTGCAGGCAGAGTCGAAGACTTGCAGCCTACCGGGGTTAAAATTTCAGTCGTTGATTCTTTGGAGTTCATTCGTAAAGACCTTTAAATTGAATTAGTGACTATTGATAACACGTAACAGTTTGAACCAAAAAACGTCAAGCGGCATCACAATGAAATGGAAAGCAACAATTGCCGCGATAATGGCAATCACGGTACCGATTAACACTATGAAACGTCTTTTTAAGTAGATTTCGTGTTCATCCTGACTTTCAAGATAAGGAATACTGGATAACGGAGCGGAGCCCAAAATTGCAGCAATTGTTTTTTCATTGTTAACGGTTGATCCCAGCGTTTCCACAACAAAAACACAACCGATTCCACTGGCAAAGGCAAGAATAATACCAAGAATGATGATGGCAATCCGATTGGGGCTAATCGGTTCAATAGGTTCTTGAGGAGGATCAATGAGTGTAAAGCGTTCGCCCTTGCGTTCAACTTCGAGTTGCTGGGATATTTGCGCTTCCATTTCTCGTCCACTCACTTCACGATAGCGAATATTTGAGTTCTCCAGTTCCTGAATGAGACTGATGTATTCCTTTTCAACCATTGGTGCCTGGCGCAGACTTTGCCGCAAGTCAGCCATTTTTTTGTTAATTTGACTTCGTGTTAAAGCAAGGGATTTGAGATCGGAATTGATGGATTCCAATTGGGCTTTTAGTGTGATGTAAGCCGGATTGTCAGGTGTCTCAGATGTTTGAGTGGTGTCACTTTCCCTGGCGTTAAACAGGGATTGCTGCAAACTGGTGATCTCTTTTTGCAGCCTCAATACGTCAGGATGCTTGTCCGAATATTGTTTTAACAAGGATGCCAATCTATTTTTTTTCTCGGTCAAATCGGCATTCAATGAATTCAGATCAACGGTGCTGCCGGTCTGTTTTTTCAATGACTCAATTTCGCGTTTGGCCCTTATAACATCCGGGTGATTGGCCGAGTAACTGGCCTGTAAAGTGGGAAACTGCGATTCCAGCATTTTAAGCCGTTCTTTCACCCCAAGTACACGATTGCCGGCGGTGTTGGTTGCAAAGGCACTAGGATCAATCTGGGCAAGTTCACCTTCGAGATAAAACCGGCGTTCCTGCAAAGAGCGTTCCTGGCTGTCCAGCATCATCAGTTGTCCACTATGAGCCGTCAGTTCCTGTTGATTCACTTCGCTGATCTGTGGAAGCTGGTTTTGATTTTTTTCCTTAAATGTAGCTAACTCGGTTTGAATTTTGTTGATTTTTTCTTTCCAGCGGCGCATTTCCTCTCTCAAAAACATCGTCGCATTTTCGGCTGATTCTGTGCGTGATTTGATGTTTTCCTTGAGGAACAATGATGTTAACTCGTTGGCTACCTTTTGTGCAGTGCCTGGCGCATTATCATCAAAGGTTAGTGTGAACGCAATGGTGGCCTTTGTGGGCGCGCCATTGCGAGGGTCTTTCACATTGGCACTGATGGGCTCAACCTTAATGCTTTCACGCATGGTCTCCAGAATATTCTCTTCGGATTTTGATTTTCGTTCCTTAGCGTACAGGCCATATTTTTGGATGATATCCATTAAATTGGCACGTGTCATAATCCGTTGACTAATTACCTGGATGCGCTGATCTGCAAAGGTTGTCACGGTAGAACGAACCAGTTCGGGGGGGATTTCCTGCTCTTCAATCAGGATTGTCGCCATTGAACGGTAAACTGAAGGCAGTAATACAGACAGCACAATGCTTAAAATTGAAATCAACACAAACGGGATTAGTAAAAATTTGATGCGTCGTTTGATTATTTTGAAATAATCTTTAATGTCAGTCTCTTGATTTTCCACGCTATTTTACCTGGTAATTGGTTTGGGGTTGATAATTGAATTGTAGTTGCACACTGTTGCCTATAGCCGGTTGTGATCCACCATCGAATTCTTGTTGTCGGTATGTGTACGATAAATCCAGGTTAATTTCCGGCGTCCAGCGCCAGCTAACAGCAGGACTAATAGTATAGTAAGTTCTATTGAGCTGACTATTGCGTTGACCGGTCATTTCATAGATGGAGTAGTTGGCGGTTATACTGGAAGACCAGCGTTCATTGATGGTGTAATAGCCGTTCACAGCCAGTTCGGTCTGTGTTTGCAATCCCTGCGCAGAGGGCGTCTGATTTTGTGATCCCGAGGCAGAGAACCCGCCATGGTCGAAGGTTTTTTGCACGAAGCCACGATAAACCTGGCCAAATCCGGATTTTTGGGTAGTGACTTCTTCGGCCGCCACAAATCTGAAGGGAGCGAAAGAAGGGCAGGGGCTTATGTCAACTAACACATTACCAAAAAAACAAAGGTCCGGTATTTGTTGTGTTACATTTGACTGTGAATAATTGGCACCAACGGCGGCAAAGGCGACCCATTTTTCATTGAAGGTGTGCTGCCAGCCGACCTGGGCGACATTATTGTATGTTGTCTGTTGAGCAAATTCAGATGGCGAATGATAGCGCGAGCTTGAAAGCGTCAGGCTTAGCTTGTCCAGTTCGGTATATAAATGATTGAAGGTTCCTGAGGCTTGATGGTAATCATAATCGGAAAGAAATATGTTATTGCCTAAACTGTTGCTTTTTTCGTATGTTACTTCATTGTAAGAATAGTCAAATGCTAATGTGCTACGTGGACTGAGGGCATAGGTTACCGAAGGTGCCAAAGTTAAATCCGATCTCATGACCTGTTGAAAAACGAGTCCAATGTCGGTGCCGGTAGAGTTCAAACTAGCCCTGTTATTGTACGAAGCATCCATTTCCCATTTAAACCGTTCCGTTTGATGCTGGTAATTGGCGCCAAACAGTTGCTCATCGATGTTCAGTTCTGACTGATTGGTGTAGAACAGTTGATTCCACGTGAAGTTGGTATTCAACTCGCCATTCTCATGGCGAACACCAAAATTCACACCCGGTGATACCGTCGTGATCCAGTTATCCTGTTCGGGATCAACAAACAAGAACAAATTGTCGGTGTAACGTTCGCTGGCGCTGATGAGGGGCTTAAAAAAATACTCTTCAGCCTGGCAGGTTAAAGTCGTGCAGACTGTTAGAAAGGTTAAAAATCCCTTTTTCATGATGATCTACCGAAGTGATGAAAGTCCTGGAGCTATGGTACTGTTACGGTGTCCCCGGCTTCCAGAATGATATTTTGTTCTAAATGTTTTCCATCCAGAACGTCATCATAGTCAAAATTGAAGACTTTTTCGGCCGTGCCCACACGACGAAGAATGTGAATGGAACCGCTGTCTGCAAAGGTTGTCAAGCCACCTGCCAGGCTAAGTGCCTGCATAACGTCTATTCGGCGATTGGCAGGATACTGCCCGGGCCTGTTAACTTTGCCGATGACAAATATGGTGTTACCGTTGTTTTGAAGCAGTTTAATGTTGACGACTGGATCCGCAATGTAACCTGCCAGTCCTGCGGCAATGGCATCTTCGAGGGCAAAGATGGGTTTGCCGGCTGCCATTATGGTCCCAGCCAGCGGAAAGGTTATATTGCCATCAGGTGCAACCAGGGTCTGCTGTTGCTGCATGCCTTCTTCTTTCCAGACGGAAATTTCAAGCAAATCACCCGGCGAAAGCAAGTAATCGGCATTACTATTGGCCGATTCCTTAACGGGAGTATTCGCTTGTGTTTTTATCGGAACGCTGGATAGCGGATTAACAGGATTACTCGGTTGGGGTTCTGCCAAAGTAGATACAGTCAAAACCAGGGAAAATGCAATGAACGAGATTAGCTGTTTCAAAATGACTTCCTTTCTTTTAAGAATTTGCCAGCCCTGTACCGGGGCGGTTGAACGTTTTAGTTGAAATTGAATTAGAGAGGCCGATTACAAACCTCGATGATATTGGGAGGGCAATAATGTAAACTTAGATGCCAAATTTGACCATATATCAGGGTTCTCCTCATTAACTGGATACTTCAATTGTAAAACACCCTTTAATAATTAATCAATAGAAAATATAAGTTTAATTTGCTTGGCCAAGGGCAAGTATATGCCAAAATTTAAATTTTTCCTGATTAACCCGATACTTTGGTCAATATGTTAATACTGATTGTAATCTGCAACCAGGTCAATACCATTAAGATATAGATTTGGATCAAACCAAATTATTAATTACAATAAAACAGTTTATATAATTCAACACAACAAATCCGGTTCAATGATGTGTGAAACTGTTCGGACTGAACCTGTCCAGGTCCGCTGTTTATTGATCACACTCAGGGCGAACATCATTTAAACACCAAAGGATCGCATCGACAGGCTATCACCGCTCCTCTAACACTCAGTTACAGACCATGACTTCACTTGCTACGTCCAACTCACCTTTACAGTTGAAATCGCCGGCCATGATTTTAATACTCTGGATTTTTGCGCTGTTATTACTTTTATTTACCTTTAAAAGCAGCATGAATGAAATGGTGGATATATGGATAAACGTCGAAGAATATAGCCACGGCTTTTTTATACCGCTTATCAGCATCTATTTCCTATGGATTCGTAAGGGAGAATTAACTTTTAACCAGCAATTCAGAGACTCGGTTATTGGATTGTTGATAGTCGGTATCGGCTTGCTGCTGTTTGTCCTGGGAGGCCTAGCAACATTAAAAACCATTGAGCAATATGCCTTTATTGTTACATTAACGGGCATGTTCACGATAGCGTTTGGCTTGCCTGGCTTACGGATTGGAGCGATACCGCTGCTGTTTCTGATTTTTATGGTGCCATTTCCGGCTTTCATACTCAATAACCTGTCATCAAAATTGCAATTGATTTCATCCTGGCTGGGCGTGGAGTTCATACGAGCCTGTAACATCATGGTGTACCTTGAAGGTAACGTCATAGATTTAGGGAATTATAAATTGCAGGTTGTCGATGCCTGTAGTGGACTTCGTTACCTGTTCCCCCTGGCCAGTCTTTCTTTTTTGTGTGCCTATTTGTTCAAGGGCCCTTTTTGGCAAAAGACCCTGGTTTTTCTGTCATCAGCGCCGCTGACCATCTTCATGAACAGTTTCCGCGTCGGCGTGATTGGTATCCTCGTCGATAATTGGGGAACAGATATGGCAGAAGGCTTTTTGCATGATTTCGAGGGCTGGATAGTCTTTTTACTCTGCATGGTACTTCTGTTTATGGAAATGTGGCTTTTTTCAAGGCTCAGTGGAAAAAAGGTTCCCATGAACGAATTGGTCATGATTCCGAGTGAATGGGCAAATAGCGCAACTGACACTAGTCCTGAAATTGCTTACAATAAATCCCTCCTGCTGTTGTTATTCTTTCTGTCCGGCAGTGCGCTGGCGTCGACCTATATCCAGGAACGTGAAGATATCATACCCGAACGTAAAGCCTTTCTAACTTTTCCATTACAGATTGGAAACTGGCAGGGTCGTAACGACTATCTCAGCCAGGATTATCTGGATCAATTGAAGCTGACCGATTACGCCATCATCAATTACCTGCAGCCAGAATCCGGTCGAAATGTTAATTTTTACAGTGCCTATTATCAATCGCAACGAAAGGGTGTTTCTGTCCATTCGCCGAAAGGTTGTATCCCGGGTGACGGCTGGCAAATTACTGAATTTGGTCAAAAAGACTTCCCGGATATAAACCTGGAGGGTAGGGGGCTAAAAGTTAATCGAGCCATCATTCAAAAAGGTGAAAACAGACAGTTGGTCTATTACTGGTTTCAACAACGTGGACGCTCAATTACCAATGAATACCTGGTCAAATGGTATCTGTTTTATGATGCCATTTCCATGAATCGGACCGATGGTTCCCTGATCAGATTGGTGACCACCGTAGAAAATGCCGAAGATATCAATAAAGCGGATCAACGTTTGCACGCCTTTATGAAAGACCTGGCGCCACTGGTGCCAGCTTATATACCCGGTAAAGAACTTACCGAACAGGCAACATAAATAACCAGCGAACACGTTACATTTAACAAGGAGCGATTGTGAGTAAAAAAATTGCGTTAATCACCGGCATCACAGGGCAGGATGGCTCATACCTGGCCGAGTTTTTACTGGAAAAAGGTTATGAAGTCCACGGCATCAAACGGCGTTCGTCGCTGTTCAATACACAGCGTGTCGATCATATCTATCAAGATCCGCATATCAAGGAGCCGAAGTTTCATCTGCACTACGGTGATTTAACCGACAGTTCCAACCTGACGCGGATACTCAGCGAAACCAAACCCACCGAAGTCTATAACCTCGGGGCCATGAGCCATGTCGCCGTGTCGTTTGAATCGCCGGAGTATACGGCCGACGTTGATGCCCTAGGCACATTGCGCTTGCTGGAAGCCATGCGCTTTTTGGGTATGGAAAAAAACTCACGGTTTTATCAGGCGTCTACTTCGGAATTGTACGGACTGGTGCAGGAAACGCCGCAAAAAGAAACCACGCCGTTTTATCCGCGCTCACCGTATGCGGTTGCCAAATTGTACGCCTACTGGATCACGGTGAATTATCGTGAAGCCTACGGTATGTACGCCTGCAACGGCATACTGTTCAATCACGAATCGCCGCGTCGGGGTGAAACCTTTGTGACCCGAAAAATTACCCGAGGCCTCAGCAATATCGCCATCGGCCTGGATCAGTGTCTGTACATGGGAAACATTGACTCTCTCAGAGACTGGGGGCATGCCAAGGATTATGTACGGATGCAATGGATGATGTTGCAACAGGATCAACCGGATGATTTTGTTATCGCTACCGGTGTGCAGTATTCCGTTCGTCAATTTATTGAAATGACCGCAAAGGAACTTGGCATTAGCTTGCGTTGGGAAGGGAATGGTGTCGAGGAAAAAGGTTATGTTGCTTCAATTGAGGGCGATAAGGCCAGCGCCTTGCAGATTGGGCAGAAGGTGGTTGCCATCGATCCGCGCTATTTCAGACCCGCTGAAGTTGAAACACTGCTGGGTGATCCGACCAAAGCCAAGGAAAAACTGGGCTGGGTGCCCAAAATAACCTTGCAGGAAATGGTTTCCGAGATGGTCGCCTATGATTATGAAGAAGCCAAAAAGCACGCATTATTAGCGAACCAAGGCTATCACATCGCCGTCTGCAGGGAATAAGGTTATGCCGGATAAACAAAAAAAAATCTATGTGGCCGGGCATCGGGGCATGGTGGGTTCGGCCCTCGTCAAACAACTGAGCGATGCCGGCTATCAAAATATTATTGTGCGCACGCATGCCGAACTGGACTTGACGGATCAAGCTGCCGTCAGGAATTTTTTTCAACAGGAAAAACCGGAGCAGGTCATTCTGGCCGCTGCCAAAGTAGGCGGCATTCATGCCAACAATGTCTATCCGGCCGAATTTATCTATCAGAACCTGATGATGGAAGCCAATGTCGTTCATCAGGCCTGGGCGTCCGGATGTCATCAGCTGCTGTTTTTGGGCAGTTCCTGCATTTACCCAAAGCTTGCCCAACAACCAATGCAGGAATCCGCCTTGCTGACCGGCGTACTGGAAACCACCAACGAGCCTTATGCGATTGCCAAAATTGCCGGCATCAAGTTGTGTGAATCCTATAACCGCCAATACGGCACGGATTACCGATCCGTCATGCCGACCAACCTGTATGGACAGAACGATAATTTTCATCTGGAAAACAGCCATGTGATTCCTGCCATGCTCAGAAAATTTCACGATGCAAAAACGGCTCAATCGCCGACAGTTTCCTTATGGGGAACGGGCAAAGCGATGCGCGAATTTCTGCATGTCGATGACATGGCCGCAGCCTGCCTGTTTGTGATGAGTTTAAGCAATCAACGCTATCAGTCTCAAACAGAGCCGATGCTGTCACATATTAATGTCGGTACCGGTGAAGATGTCACCATTCGTGAACTAGCCGAAACCATCCAGAAAGTGGTCGGTTTTGACGGTGAAATCATCTGGGATAGCAGCAAGCCGGATGGTACGCCCAGAAAACTGATGGATGTCAATAAATTGAAATCCTTGGGCTGGCAGCCGCAGATTGCATTAGCCGAAGGTTTAACCAATACCTATCGCTGGTTTGTAGAGCATCAGAGTGAGTTTAAGGCGCAATAGCGCATGATGGACTTTCCGGGGTCCGATTATTCAGGCTTTGGCGGTATCACCCGAATTAATGGAGCCTCTAAAAAATTGCCATATCCTAACGATAAAAAAGTTGCGTCCCTCTTTTTTTAAGATTAGCATGAGCGCTTTCTAAATTTATCGCGCTAATTCAGTGCAAGCATTTGAGAGGACTTCGAATGGCTTTTTACCCTGTTTTTTTGTCTGTTGTGTTCGTTGTACGCAACCAGTCAAACTATCTGGAAGACATACTTCTGCAAGCCGGATCCTGCCTTTCCACTCTTGTCAGCGATTATGAACTGATAATCGTGGACAATTCATCAAGAGACGACAGCGTCAATATTCTAAAGAAATTAACCGCAGAAAATGGTCTGCCCAATTTACAGGTGTATGCACTAACCAAGGAAGTGGATAGTGATACCGCTTCATGGGTAGGATTGGAAAATGCGCTGGGTGATTTTGTTGTAGTCATTGATCCTCTGACTGACAGCATCAATTTTCTGCCAGAAATGCTTGATAAGGCGGTCTGCGGTGCGGATGTGGTGTTTGCCAACAATTTAAAAAATAAGCCTGCCCAGAGCATACCGTACTGGATAGCTCGTACACTGTTCAATAAGCTCTATAAATCCATTAATGGCATCCATTTAGCCAAAGACGCTCCGCAGTACCGCATCCTGAGCAGGAGCGTCGTTAACTTCATTCTTCAACACCCGCAACCCGCCATAATCTACCGGCACCTGCCAGCCACCGGCGGCTTTACACGCGTAAATTTGACGTACAGCGCGAAACCTAAAAAAATGCATGTCACGCGACTGGGAGAAAGTATCGATAGAGGTACCCGCCTGCTGGTTTCGACAACGCGCGCCCCGATGCGACTGGTTACTTCGTTGTCATTATTTGGCGCAATTGCAAATGTTTTTTATTCATTTTATGTTGTTGCTATCGGATTCATCAAAGCCGATGTCGCACCGGGCTGGATCAGTTTGTCATTACAGCAATCCGGAATGTTCTTCTTGATTTCATTGGTGCTCTTTGTTCTTGGCGAGTACATTCTGCAAATGGCCAGTTTGTCAAATGAAGGCCCGCTTTACCATGTGGGGCAGGAGTTCACCAGTGCCCGCATGACCCGTCGAGAGAAGTTGAATGTAGAAGTCGTCACGGCTAAACCCAACAGCCCTGTAAACCGCTAGATTAATCCAACTGATGACGGGACAGGACAGGAATCAGGACGCTGTAATTATCGGAGGCGGCTTTTATGGTACCGCCATAGCCATCTATTTGAGCAGGCAACGAGGGTTTAAACGCATTATTCTGGTGGAGCGAGAATCTGCGCTTCTAACGAGGGCTTCTTACAATAATCAGGCGCGAATACACAATGGCTATCATTATCCGCGCAGTTTTACCACAGCGTATCGGAGCCGGATTAATTTTCCAAGATTCGTGCAGGATTGGCCGCAAGCCGTCAAGCAGGATTTTACCAAGTTATACGCAATCGCCCGTCGTAACTCCAAAGTCACGGCCAAACAGTTCGAGCGCTTTTGTCACGACATTGGCGCCAACATTCAACCAGTAGATTCAACATTACGCGAGTTATTTGAACCGCGCCTGATCGAAGCGGTCTTTCTGGTCGAGGAATATGCCTTTGATTCAACCAAACTGGCCAGCTGGGCCGAGCATGAACTGCAGGCCTGTGATGTGCAGATTCTGTTAAACACAGTGGTAACAGCCATTTCAAAAGGCAGTAATGATCCTTTGTTGCTCACCGTTCAGCCCAAAGGCGGCAGTGAGGAATTTATTTCCAGTCGTTACGTGTTTAATTGTTCATACAGTGGACTCAACCAGTTGAAGGGCGATTTTCCTGGCACTACCATGCGCCTCAAACAGGAAATCACTGAAATGGCCCTGATAAAGGTGTCGCCTGCCCTTGAGAATTTAGGTGTCACGGTGATGGATGGCCCGTTCTTCTCGATGATGCCTTTTCCAGCACGCGGGCTGCACACGCTTTCGCATGTTCGTTATACACCGCATATGAACTGGCAGGACCAGTCGGGGATCAGTCCATACCAGAAATTACAAGATCATGATCGCGCAACACGAGTCGATCGCATGGTAAGGGATGTCAGTCGCTACATTCCAGCCGTTTTGGATGCCGAGTATGTTGAATCCCTCTTTGAGGTCAAAACAGTGCTTATGAAAAATGAAGGTGATGACGGCAGGCCCATCCTGTTTGAAAAACACTCACAATTGCCGGGCTGTTATTCGGTGCTGGGTGGAAAAGTAGACAATATCTATGACGTATTTGAGCAGTTGGAAAGCGAGGCGTTTACCGTTGGAAAGGCATGTTGATCGTTATTTTCACCATCGGGAGAGTCAACCAAAATCACGTTACCCTTCAAGTTCCGGGGAACGGAATGCTGGTCGGCTCAACGGTTCTTCCTAGGTTTATTCATTTGAAGTCACAGTTGATTTATTAGGTCTAAGGCTATGGCAAAAAATAACTTACCGATCTGGTGCCGAGAAAATTTTTCTGTTCGTCCTGAGCCCTTCGACTGGGCTCAGGAGAGCCTTGTCGAAGGATGGACTGAAAAATTCCACTCCGTAGCGGCAAGCCATTCATGCTTCGACAAGCTCAGCACGAACGGCTTGCCGGGCGATTTTGCGTTTTCGGGAAGTTATTTTTAACGGAATCCTAAGCAAGCATGAAAAATTTATTTGGACATTTTTTAGTCTTTTGTATTTTAATTTTCTTACCTGTGTCGGCTTTTGCTAAGGGTGACGAATCCCACAAATCCTCAGTCAAAAGTAAACATTACCCAAAAAGCCGGCTGGAGCTTGAAATCGAGCAGATAAAAAAAGAAATGCAAGAGATGAAAAATCAAATTCGGATAATAGCCCAAAAGACTGATGCAGAATCAAGCGAACAGCCTTCCGCCAGGATTGACATGGTGCAATTGCCTTCCGGATTAAAAATGGGGAAATATGAGGTTACCCAGGGTCAGTGGCAGGCGGTAATGGGTAGTAATCCTTCTCAATTTAACAGTTGTGGGAATGCTTGCCCTGTAGAGCAGGTAAGCTGGGATGACATACAAAACTTTATTGGTAAACTCAACAAGTTAAGCGGCCACATATATCGTCTTCCAACTGAAGAGGAATGGTACAACGCCTGTCAGGCAAGTTCCCCCATCGAATATTGCGGCTCCAAAGATATTGATGCGGTAGCCTGGTTTAGTGGCAACTCCGGCAATAGTACACATGCTGTTGGTGGTAAGCAGGCCAATGCCTATGGTTTATATGACATGTCAGGTAATGTGTGGGAATGGGTGGATACCTGTTACGAAGGCGATTGCGCAAAGCGGGTTTTTCGTGGCGGTTCCTGGTACTACAGTCCGGAATATCTTCACGCAGATTACCGTGGCTGGAATAGCTCCGATTTCCGTAGTTTCCTGATCGGCTTTCGTTTGGTTCAGGATCGTTAACCCTCTGAGGTTGCAGCGTAAATCCAATACAAGCGGTTATACCAAGCCAAAATATTGTTATCAGAATCTCCCCCGCCCAAACTATCTCCCGCAGGTCAAAGAAGGATAGACGGACTTAGAATATGGAAAAAAATAACTTACCGATCTGGTGCCGAGAAAATTTTTCCGTTCGCCCTTCGACTGCGCTCAGGAGAGACTTGTCGAAGGATGGACGGAAAAATTCCACTCCGTAGCGGCAAGCCATTCATGCTTCGACAAGCTCAGCACGAACGGATTGCCGGGCGATTTTGCGATTTTGGGAAGTTATTTTTAACCGAATCCTTATTGGGTTTGGTATTTCATCTGTTTGGTTTGGGATCGTGAAGTTCGATGATTCAACAAATGGTCAATAAAATATGCACCGATAAGTAGATAAAACGGTTCAATGGGCAATTTATAACGTGCAAGCCCCATCTGGCCGCCAGTGAATATGAAATACATGATACTGACGACGAATAAAGCAAAAATGGACCACTGTTGACGTTTTATCAAGAGACAGGAACCCAGCAAGAACGTTAAATAATTTGTCAGGAGCAGAGCCAGCACGATCAATCCCAACGC
This sequence comes from Methylococcaceae bacterium, assembly GCA_013140705.1. Classification (GTDB taxonomy): domain Bacteria; phylum Pseudomonadota; class Gammaproteobacteria; order Methylococcales; family Methylomonadaceae; genus JABFSH01. The sequence continues at coordinate 165,347 of JABFSH010000008.1, read as the reverse complement.
GATCTCAGGCAGGCTCTTCAAGCGAAAGAAGATGGAGACAAGTTCGAGCTTACTCGCATTGACGAAGGCATCCGTGGGTATCAAATTATGGGTCAAGCCCAACTTTTGAGCGAAATCGTAGGTCCCAAGATTGGCACATGTGTTTATCATGCCGCTGATCCAGCGTGACGCGAAAATTAGCGGGTGCGATTTTATGTATTGAACCGCGAGTTGCTGTTCAATCACCTCGTTGGCAAAAGGATTGCCATCTTCTGAGTAGCCCAGTGCCCTGGCTTGCGACTTGAATTCGGCAGCAATGGCTTCGCGGGACTGGTTCGTTTCCCAGCCGCGGGTATAGGCAACTTGCCAGAACAGAAGAACCTCACCCTGAACCGACGAAAGTTTGACTTTATCGTAGAGCGAGTAATTTCGATATAACCAGGGACTGACGGTGACTGTAAAGGCAAGTGCAAAAACAAGTCCCCATTTAAGTCGGGTCTTCAGATTTCTTGTCGGCCACGGCAAGGTGAAAAAAAGTAAAATTAAAAAATAATACTGGGCGATTGGTCTGACCAAGGCGGCCAGTGCCAGCAGGACCCCGGCGATTAGAAAGCCCCGTCCTTCTCCCTGCTTCAAGCCACGCAGATAGAAGTTTAGCGAAGCCAATAGAAACGTAACAAAAAGACTGTCGCTTAAAAGGCTTGCCGAAGTGAAAATCGAGTTTGGATCGATCGCAAAAAATATCGCGGCGATTATGGCGACACGTCTGGAAAAAACCATTTCACCAATTCGAAAAACGAAAAATACCGAAACCAGATCGGCAAAAATTTGCGCAAACAAAACCAGCCAGGGCTTGGCGCCAAAAAGCGCGTAGAAAATAGCCATGAAGAATGGATAGCCCGGCGTTCTGAAGGTATCCCCGCAGAAGCTAAAATGATCGACGAGGCAATTTGCGAGCCTATGATATCCAGTCGCGTCGTCGACAAGGACGCTGTCTGTCTGAACCTGAATGTCCCACGGCCGAAAGAGCAAGAAAACAGTCAGGCGAAGGACAAACGCCAGCGTCAGGATCAGAAGCATCTGTTGATTTTTGAGGGTATTCATTAAAACTCCTTCATGCTCAAGCATGGCTGAACGTATAGGTTCTTATTAAGGGGACCTCTAAAATTATCCGATCATGCCCTTCGTATGCTCAGGACAGGCTTTGACAAGGCTCTTCAGAGCGCAGTCGAAGGGCTCAGAACGAACGGAAAAATTTTCTCGGCACCCAGTCGCTAAGGATATGGTAAAAAATAACTTCCGAAGTTGCGGTATCCTGAAATCTTCGTAGGGGCGCCGCCGCGCCTGCGTGAATGTTAAGATACTGAAGTAAGGTAGTATTGGCAACATCGTAGATGACTAATTTTTCGGATCAGATGCCAACATTCCGTATTCCAAAAATGGGGGCAGGAAATGGCGTGGAGCAGTATAATGCCATTCCATAAAAATAAAAACGCGGTTGAGCATGCCATCACCTTCGCTACTATGACCTAAGGCTGGCACAAGTGCGGGTGTAGTCGGTGCCGCAGTGCATGCTTTATATGGTTTACCCTACGGAAAAATTACCTTTTGCCGTCTCAAAATTTATCGTAACACTCCAACTAATTGTTCTGACAAAAATGGAAAAATTGATGGCTCATATATCAAAAGGAATTTCTGGCTTTGTAAACATAATCAATTATGCAGGACTTCATATAAATAACAGGCTTGGGCAGCGATATTCGGTTTTATATGTTTTAGTGTTTTTTTCAGTTTCATTGTTCAGCGTCAGTCATTACATTGGAATCGCTCTATTTAATCCTGATAGTTGGGCATATTTCGAACTCGCTAAAACAGTATTTACCGATAACTTTTATAAATTTAATACCTTTCGCAGTTATTTTTCGAATGAGTATTCCGCTTCCTTTCCGTTCGGGTACCCGGTATTAATTGCGCTGGCGCATCATGTTGTCGGACTGAGTCCGATGGTTGCTGTAGGTGTCAATATTTGTTTGGCAATATCTACTGTATGGTTGATTTTCAAAATCGGTGCGGTATTGCAATTACCACCGATTTCCAGCTTTGCCATTGCCAGTGGGTTGCTATTTTTTCCCGGCTATTCAGAAGAGGTATTGGGTGGCACAGCCATGCCACTGGCCGTCCTGACGTTTTTGGCTGCGAGTTATGCCTGGGCTTTGAGATATCCTCTTATAGCTGGTGTCTTACTGGGTTGCGCAGCGCTAGTCCGGTTTGATTATTTAATTTATGGATTGCTATTTCAGGTTGCCGTTTGTGTTGTTCGTAAAAAAAAGCGGAGCAATTCTTCATACCTGTTTATTGGTTTTTGGCTGGGTACACTGCCATGGTCCATTTATAGCTACAGCCATTTTGGAAAACTCTGGATATCGGATAATTCATGGGTTGCGATGTCGGCTTTACCCGCCCATGTTCTCGATTTTCCACCGGCTGCCGTGGTTAGTGCCTCAGATGATCCGCTTATGTGGATAACAAAATTACTGGTTAATTTTCGTTATCTAATACGAGCAATCAAACACTCCATCATTAATTTCCCCTTGGTCATATGTCTATCGGTTTTCGTTTTGGCTAACTGGTTCAAAATTAAAACTGTTGTAAAATTGAGGGTAGCCGTACTTTTTTTTATTCTCCTGGTATGCATGCTTCCTTATATATTGACCGGCTATATGGTTAATCGGTACTTTAGTCTGCTCTGGCTAATGACAAGCTTTATTTTGTTTTATGCGACGATTTTAATACCCCCGGGGGGGGGAATACTTGTGGGATTTCATTTATAGCAATTACTGGGACCTTGTTGATGGGTAGCTGGTTTTATTACCAAGATATCCTGCTTGCACAGCATAAAAGACAGCAAATGATTGCTGAATTTACACAGATTCAGGCATTGCAGGCTTGCCACTCAGCTAATGCCGATAAAACCTATCTGTTTATGCCAGATACAGTCGATTTGGCCCCAAAGTATGGGGCATTAACCGGCATGAAATCTGCTTTTATTCCTCATAACTTTAGCGGAATGAGTGCTATGGAGAAAAATGCTTATTTCAAGCAAATGGTGCCTTTTGTGGCAATTAATAATCTTAAGGAGAAGGGCAAATGCCCCAGTTAGATAATGCCAGTGCGTTAATTGGTTACAGTGGATTTGTGGGTTCAACGCTTCTTAAACAGACAGAATTTGGATCATTGTTTCGTTCACAGAACATTGATGATATTTACGGGAAAAAATTTGATACCGTGGTTTGCTCGGCAGCCCCGGCACAAAAATGGATCGCCAATCGGGAACCCGACGCGGATCGGCAGAATATTAACGCGTTAATCGATCACCTGAAAACAGTTCAGTGCAAAACCTTTATTCTGATCAGTACTGTCGACGTTTTCAATAATTCCGTAGGGACGGATGAAGCCACACGCGTTGATGAAGCAGGTCTTCACGCCTATGGCCTGCACCGCCGTTTGCTGGAAAAATTTGTTGAAAGTCATTTTCCCGCACATCTGATCGTTCGACTTCCTGGCCTGGTGGGTCCGGGTTTGCGCAAGAATGTCATTTTTGATTTCTTGAACGACAATAATCTTCATGCGATTGACAGTCGCGGCGTGTTCCAGTTTTATCCCATGGTTAACCTTTGGTATGACATTCAAACTGCGCTCAATGCCGGTTTGAAATTAATTCATCTCACGGCTGAACCCATCAGTGTGGCGGAGGTTGCCAGAGAGGGATTCGGCTTGTCGTTTGATCAGTTTTTATCGAATGCGCCAGCTATTTATGACATGCAGTCCCGATATGCCGACATTTTTGGGGGTGATGGCAAATACCAATACAGCAAACGTGAAACCATCCAGGCCATACGCGCCTATGCACAGTCGGAGCCAACCAAAAGCAAAGTTACTTCCGAGGTGATCGTATGAGGCTGGCAATTTCCAACATTGCCTGGGATGTCGGCGAAGATGAGACAATCGCCGCACTACTGACGCGATTTGATGTGGATGCAATTGATATTGCGCCGGGTAAATATTTTCCGGATCCGCCTGCAGCGACAGAAAATGATATCAAGGGGGTCAGGGAATGGTGGGCAGAACGTGGTTTCGAGATCACCGGCATGCAGGCTTTGTTGTTTGGCACCACTGGCTTGAACCTGTTTGGCGCTCCCGATGTCCAGAATGCCATGCTGAACCATCTGCAATCCGTTTGTCGCATCGGCGCCGGTTTGGGTGCCAGACGCCTGGTTTTTGGCTCACCGAAAAATCGTGACCGCACCGGCCTGAATGATCAGGAAACGCTGGATATTGCAGTGCCTTTTTTTCGTCGTCTTGGCGGGCTTGCCCAGACTTATGATGTGACGATCTGTCTTGAGCCCAACCCCGTCTGCTATGGTACTAATTTCATGACTACCAGTGCCGACACTGCTGAGGTGGTAAGACTGATTGACCACCCGGCCATCAGAATGCAACTGGATAGCGGCGCCATTGCCATTAACGGCGAAGAACCCGAAGCGGTGCTGGAAGGCTGCCGGGCCTTGATTGGACATATTCATGCCAGTGAACCCAATTTGCTGCCCCTGGGAGATGGGGGTGCTGAACATGCGAAAGTCATGACAGCATTGCTAAAACATCTACCTGAACAGGTAGTCACCATTGAAATGCTGGCAACCTCGAATGAACCGCATGTAGTATCAATAGCGCGGGCATTGGCGGTGGCGGATCGTTTTTACCGCAATTCCGGCCAGGAACTCACTCTATGAAATGGCTCATTCTGATTTTTGGTATTGCCTCCAATGCGTCGGCCAGTGTCCTGGTGAAGATGGCAATGATGCCACCGCGAAAATTCCCTTCCCTAAACGATTCCATCCGGTCCGTGGTTTGCAACTGGCCGTTTTGGCTGGGCTTGGGACTTTATGGTTTGGCCTTTATTCTGTATGCCGCCGCGCTGGCGCGATTACCCTTGAATGTTGCGCACCCGGTGTTAACCTCAGGCGCAGTTGCAACCGTTGCATTATTTTCTGTGTTGATTTTCCGAGAGCCCTTTTACTGGACTACAGCAGCAGGAATTGCCTTGGTGATCGCAGGTGTTGCTTTGATCACGGCTCGTGTCGCTTGATAACCAGGGAAAGGGATATGCCATAAAATAACTTCACGATAAAGTAAGGATATAGCAATAAATAACTTACCGATTGGGTGCCGAGAAAATTTTTCCGTTCGTCCTTATATCTGAGTCCTTCGACTGCGCTCAGGAGAGCCATGTCGAAGGATGGACGGAAAAATTCCACTTCGTAGCGGCAAGCCATTCATGCTTCGACAAGCTCTGCACGAACGGCTTGCCGGGCGATTTTTGCGATTTCGGGAAGTTATTTTTAACGGAATCCTAAGAGACAAATTTTCCGTTCGTCCTTCAACTGTGCTCTGGAGAGCCTTGTCGAAGGATGAATGGAAAAGTTCAAGTATGGAACGACTTGCCGCAGGAGATCCTGTATCAGGAAGTTATAGTTTACCTAGAGAATGAAAGACCAATGAACCCTGACATTATTAACCCGGATGATCGCACACGCTGGCAGGTTCCTGCCTTTGATATTCAACTATGGAGCGGACGACTGCATTCGTTCTGCATTGTCATCCCCGTCATTAATGAAGGGGAAAGAATCAAAAGCCTGCTTGCAAGAATGTCCGCTCTCGAAATTGACAGGATCGCCGACATCATAATCATCGATGGTGGCAGTAATGACGGTTCGCTTGAACTGATATCACTGCAAGAGAACGGCGTTCGTGGACTAATTGTCAAGACGGGGCCCGGGAAATTGAGCGCCCAGCTGCGTTGCGCCTATGCGTTTGCACTTGGCCAGGGTTATGAAGGGATTATCACGATTGACGGTAATGACAAGGATGATCCTGAAGCGATACCCCGCTTCATCGATGCCTTGACACAAGGGGTGGATTTTGTTCAGGCTTCACGTTTCATAGCCGGCGGTATCGCAGAAAATACACCCCGGTCGAGGGACTTTGCCATCCGCTTTATCCATGCGCCGATGCTGAGTCTGTTCTCGGGATTTCATTGGACCGATACAACCCAGGGTTTTCGCGCCTACAGTCGGAAACTGCTGCTGGACTCACAAGTGTCCCCCTTCCGTGACTGTTTTTTGACCTATGAGTTGCTCGCCTATCTGTCCTACCGAGCACCTAAACTGCAGTATCGTTGCCTGGAACTACCAACGATTCGACGTTATCCGAGAGGCGAAGTGCCGACCAAAATTAGCAGCTTCAAAGGCAATCTGTCCGTTCTGGAAGTACTTTTTCGAGCCTGTTTTGGGCTTTACAACCCACCTTCGGGTGCATAGATATCAGAGCAGTTGAAAATGAGGAAATTCGTTCGCCTTGATCATGTCGAATACATTAATACTTTTAGGGAACCTCTAAAAATTATCCATTCATCCTAGAAAAATCAGTTGAGCATTCCAAATCCCGTTCGTCTGAGCGCAGTCGAAGGATGTACGGGATTTGGAATGCTTACCCAGTGGGTTGGTCGTGAAATCAGCTCATGCTTCGATAAACTCAGCACGAACGGATTTCACGCCTTTCAACTGATTTTTTTAGGTTCATGCTTAAACAAGCTCTTGGCAACTGCTCCATGCATTGTTCTACCTCCTGCATCCCTGCAGTCGAGTACGAACGGACAAGTCACTGATTTAAAAAGACTACCGTTCGCACTGAGCTTGTCGAAGTGCAATTTTTAGAGTTTCCCTTTATAGGTAACTCGGTTGATCCAGACCGCTAACCGTGTTTATTGTTTTAATTTCCTGTATCTAACCAGCATAGAGTGTCCGGTTATTGAGTCAACGATGGCTTTGTTGTTGATATAAAGCCATGGGTATTGGGCATAACGTGAGATTCGATCAAGCCATTTACCGAGGGTTGGATGATTGCTCAAACTAGGTGTCTCGTTGTTGCCTCGCTTTTCTACAAGAAGATCATAGAGGCGTTGGCGAAAGGGGCGGGTTTCATAGATCAGTTCAAGCATTTCCCAACCATTTTTTTCGCCAATTACCCTTAGTGATTCCTTTGACCATTTTGTCAAGTGGTGGGGTGGTTCATCGAAAATATCCTTTTTCCCTAGCAAACGATCAATGCGGGTGTCGCTGGGCACTGCAACCCATAAGGTGGCTTCAGGTTTTGACCACAGGTTCGCCAGTTCAAAAAGGCTGTTCGGATTTTCCAGGTGTTCGAGGACATGGAAGGAAGCAATGACATCCCTTTTGTCATTGGCAATAAATTCCGAATAGTCAGTTTCAACACTCAAAGCCACCGCATCCAGTCCTTTCGTTAAGCAGATATTGACTGATGCATTGGCAAAATCAACGCCTCTTGCCGGTAGTTTCTTTTTCTGGCAGGCATCCAGGAAAATGCCGGTGCCACAGCCTATTTCACCAACCGAAAGTCCGGTGTCGACATTGTCGATGACATGATCAAATTCCCATCGATAGCTGGCATGAAAGTCCAGTTTAAGATAAACGAACTCATACCAGGGAGAAGCCGCGCCCTTCATTGGAGTTGAATAAGTCAAGCTGCATTGGTTGCATAGATTGATCGAATAACTGGAAACATCAAGTGCGGACAGGGGTTTAAGCCGGTCAATTTTTTCCTTGTCATTGGGGAAATACAGAGAAAACTCTTCATCAAGGTCAATTTCTTCCAAAGTTTTCGCAAGCAGTGTTCCACAAGCGGGACATGGAATTTGTGTAAGAGAATTGTTGTGTTGCATTACATGCATATTTTATTCACCAAATAAATTTATGGGGTGGATAACCCCGCTGCCATCACATTAAGGGAGCCTCTAAAAAATGCACTTCGACAAGCTCTCGGCAACTGCTCCATGCGTCGCCTAAAGCGCCTACTGTCGGTGCTCTACTTCCTGCATCCATGCAGTCGAGTGCGAACGGTTATTTGATTAAATCAATTATTTACTTCGTCCGGAGTAGCTTTGCATTACTAATGCCCTCATGTGTCATAATAGATTTTTAAGCTTGAAGGATACCAGTCAGTTGTATATAAAACAACTCTATGAATCTGGTAAAAAAATAACTTCCCGAAATCCTATTTTTAAGGGATGGCCCGGTCACGTGTGGTGTGGTTTAACATAAAATGAAGGTTACTGTGCTTAATCTTCATTAAGTGGACTATAATGCGATTTAAAAGCTAAAAGATAGCCAGTTCATTGGGTTATGCTTAAGATATGAGAAAAGACTCTAACTAAATATCATTATTCAAATGAGTTGAAGAAAAACGGGGATTGAATGCGCAGGCAAAGTGCATTCCTACAACGGATTGATGGTTCATGTCTTTGGTAAGTTAGCGGTCGTTCTGTTTTTTTGAATTACTGACGGGTCAGCTGTTAATTCACAATATAGTGAGTTTGTTCTATGTATTCTACAAATGTAAGTTTAAATGAGGTTTAAGACATGACGCTGACAAAAAAAGATTTTGGTGTAAATCAAGATTTGCCATGGAGGGTTATGGTCGTGTTCTTGGTGATACACCTCTTGATGTTTGCTTATGACGTTACCCACCCTGAAGTTTTTCTTAACGCAGATCGAGCCATTGAACGGTGGGGTACAAGTCAACATGTTGCGTTGGCATTAAGCAAAGGCGATAGTATCGATGCCGAGTTCTTATTATCCAATGGACTGGGTGGAGACTATCTATTTCATGGCTTGCTTTTTTTTTTAATAGGTAAAGACGGACTTATTATTTTTCAAATCTTGCTTACGCTTTTTTCCGGTTATACAGTCTATGGAATCGCGCGTTTTTGGGGGTTCACAACGGGCGTGGCCGCTACTACCAGCACGATTTATCTTGCTTTGCCGCATACTTTGATTTTTCCTCACCAGCTTTCAACCGAAGCCATCCACTGCCCATTGCTGGTCATTTCACTGTGGTTACTCGTTCGTTTCTTGGATCAACAAAAAAATTCGTTTCTTGCTGGCAGCGCAATTGCCCTCGGATTGGCTACTTTTGCAAGGCCGATTACTTTGCTTTGGGCGGTTGTTCCAACACTAGTACTTTTTTTAAGCAAGAAAATAACGCCTGCGATACAGTATTTTTTACTCGCATTTCTCCCCATCCTTGTTTGGATGCTTTTTATGTTGGCAAATACAGGCCATTTTACCATGGGTGAAGGTAGTCGCGATTTGAGGCATCACTTGTATAATCGTATTGGGCGAATTAGTGACACTATGGATATTGCCAGCGCCTCTCATGTTAGAGAGGAGTTTCTCACGCAAGGAAAAGAAGGTAGCATTTCTCCGCAGCAGTATCTTCGTTTTGTGATCGACCATCCAATCCCGGTTATTAGCCAGACAATCCGAGATACTTTAGTTTTTGCATTTAAATCCGGTATTGAACGCATCACAATTGATTATTTCGTGATTGGTAATGTGGATCGAAAATTTTTGCAGGCTGATAGTGCCGGTGGGTGGCGGCCTATGTTTGAAAAAAAAGGCATGGTAACAACGATTATGTTCATGCTGGAAACCCAGGGACTAATTCTTCTAATATCTTTGGTGGGCGCTATGCTTATGGCGGCTCTGACTTTGTTGGCACTCTTAGGCAGCCTACGAATGATTGTTGATTGGAGGCTGCTAAACTCCCTGCAACGTTCTATGGCAATAGTTATTACTGCTTTGCCTTTTTATATATGGGTTTTTTCTCAAGTGGTTAATGCACTGCAATCACGTAATCGCGCTCCAGCAGAAGCTGCCATTGTATTGTTGGCGGCTTATGGCGCGATCTGGCTACGCGATCGCTGGTTAGCACCAGAACGTAAGAGAAACAAATAAAAGAATTATACCCTAAGGATCTGGTAAAAAATAACTTCCCGAAAACCTATTTTAAGGGATGGCTCTATAGTTCCAGCGAGGAAGATAGTCATCAAAGATATTGGCCATGGATATGGCAAAAAATATCTTACCGATTGGGTGCCGAGAAAATTTTTCCGTTCGTCCTGAGTATGTCGAAGGATGGACGGAAAAATTTCACTCCGAAACGGCAAGCCATTCATGCTTCTACAAGGCTCTCCTGAGCGCAGTCGAAGGGCTCAGCACGAACGGCTTGCCGGGCTATTTTTACGATTTCGGGAAGTTATTTTTAACGGAATCCATGTTTTCAAGGAAACCTTCGCTTTCAGCGAGAACGATTAATCGGCATGTGCGCCAGAACGACCTGCATGACATACGCCAGTAAAACACCCAGCGTAATGCCCATACTGTCAATCAGAACATCACCCATCTGTGCACTGCGGGCAGAAACGAACAGTTGCAGAACCTCGGTAACCAACGCAAAGACAAATAAATAAGCCGGTATGGCGGTTCTTGATGCCGGGTAGGGGTTGCCGAAACGCGCAGCAACGGCGAGGGCGGTGAAAAGAACAAAGTGCCCAAGTTTGAATATATCCAGCGGTGGTAGTAAAGGCGTGAATTTAAAGGCCGTTGTCAGTGATGATTCGGGGACCATGATGCGGGAAGGCGACAGAAATATGCCAATACCTTTTTTAATGTCGTCCGGCATCAGTACGCCGAACATGATGGCGATTCCCAGCGCTATTATAAGTGTTCGGTGGCAATTTCCCCGGGCTGATCGCAGCAAGGGCAGTGTTATCCAGAATAATACAGTGCTCCATACGAACAGACCAAGTTTCCGTATGTTGCCGAAAGATTCAGTTTCTGCAACAGGTCGCAAACTGATTTTTTTGACGTTCAGTGTGCCTGTGATCTGTGTCAGTTGCACGCCAACTTCGGTTGCTGAAGCGTTAGCCGGGACTTGAAAAATGCCTTCGTAATGTGTCCAGTCCTGTGTGCCCTCAAAAGTGGCCAATGTATGCGGCAGGTGATACATGGCTTGGGCCTGCGGGTTATAAAAAATCAGAATAACCCGCGCTGTATTCCAACTATTTTTATGATGTGTTACATTAGACGCCTTGATATCACAGGCGAGCCTGAGTAGGCGGTATTGGCCGATATTGGAAATTTTCTGGCTAAGATTAACAATTTCCGAGCTATTCTCGGAATGCAGGCTGGCAATGCCGGGTCCGGTCGTCATGGCGTGGATGGAATGTTCCCACTCTCCGAAGTTTTCAAGGAACTGATTGTCTTTCACTAATTCTGCTCCAGAAACAACAAATCTCTGGTAATAATTGAAAAACAGTATGGTGCCAAGGGTAAGTGCCAGCAAAATGGCTGTGTTAAAAGTTGCTGTGCCTAAATTAATCATTAGATGGATGTTAGTGATGGAACAGTTATTGCTTTTAAATTTGGATTGCGTGTCAGTGTTAGGATTAACTATTCGCGTGTTGCGCTAAAAGCCCAGAGGGAGAGGGATGGGAAAAAGGCCGCCAAAACAGGGCGAATACTTTATCTGACCCCCTAAATCTTAAGGAGACCTCTAAAAATTGCACTTCGACAAGCTCAGTGCGAACGGGTGTTAAGTTAAATCAGTTACTGATCCATTCGTGCTGAGCCCTTCGACTGTGCTCAGGATAGCCTTGTCGAAGGATGGACAGAAAAATTCCACTCTGTAGCGACAAGCCATTCATGCTTCGACAAGCTCAGCACGAACGGTTTGGCGATTTCGGGAAGTTATTTTTAAAGGGATCCTTATCCTAAGTTATTTTACCAAGTTCTTAATTCTACTTTGTCAGATTAGATGTTAACTATTTTCCAAGATCGTCATTCGGGCATGGATTGCCGGAATCCAGACTCCATGGATGGATTTGAGCTTGCCATCCATGGCACTGGATTCGGCTACTGCTCCTGCGTTGCCCTACCTCCTGCATCCATGCAGTCGACCCGCTTCCCGGCGAGTATGACGAGCCTGTGTAAATCTGACAAAGTAGAATTAAAATGCTGTTGATTTAACGCTCGATTTTATCACTCTTCCAGTAGGCTCTCCTGAGGGTAGCCGAAGAGTTCTGAGCAAATAGAACAGGCATGAAACCAAATAGTTAAACATAGTAGCCGATTATGTGTGGTATAGCAGGAATATTGAATTTTGATGGGACTCCCGCTGACCAGGGAGTCATTACCGCAATGACCGATGCCATTGCCCACCGCGGGCCCGATAGCGCGGGCCATTGGTTAAAGGGCTCGGTGGCTTTGGGGCATCGACGCCTGTCAATCATTGATTTGTCCCGTGAAGCCGATCAACCCATGATCAGTGCTGACGGCAGGGTCATCATTGTCTTCAATGGCGAGATTTACAATTATAAGGAATTGGCTAGAGACCTTGAAGCCAAAGGCCTGCCTTGCAGAACCCATTCCGACACGGAAGTCATCATTAATTTGTATCGACTTTATGGGGTGGACTGCCTGAAATACTTGCGAGGCATGTTCGCATTTGCGATCTGGGACAGGGATAGAAATTGTCTTTTTGCCGCCAGGGACAGAGTGGGTATCAAGCCCTTTTATTACCTGTTGGCGGCAAAGGCTTTTGTGTTTGCTTCCGAAATCAAGGCCGTTGCCGTGTCGGGTTATTCTGCGCTTAATGTTGATTTGAATGCGCTGGCAGGCTTCATACGTTTTCTTGTGGTGCCTCAGCCTGACAGTATTTTTACCGATATCAAAAAGCTTGCTCCCGGTCATTATCTGCTGGTCACGGCGGATGGATCGGTCAGTGAGCAAGCCTACTGGGCGCCACCAGCGCCATCCATTGATACAAATGCCCAGGAGGAGCTGAACCAGATCGCTGCGCTGGATGACGTGCTGAATGACAGTGTTCGTTTTCACATGGTTGCCGATGTCCCGGTGGGTGCTTTTTTAAGTGGCGGACTGGATTCCAGTTCGATCGTATCCCTGATGCGCCAACAGGCGCCCGGTCAGCAAATCGATGCGTTTTCGATGACCTTCCCCGGACAGGCCGACTATGATGAGGATCGCTATGCACGCGAAGTCGCGCGCCTAAAGGACTTGAATTATCATGCAGATACCATCGATGAAAATTTTATGGATGATCTGGAACGCATGGCCTGGCATCTGGATGAACCCTTTGCCATCAGTTCGGCCTACGCTACCTTTTATTTGGCGCAAAATGCGGCACGAAAAACCAAGGTTGTTTTAACCGGCGATGGTGGCGACGAATTGTTTGCCGGATACCAGGGGTACACAAACAATGACTATCTGCGCCATCCCATGACAAACGGATTATTTTCGGCGGGTTATCTGGTAATGGGCGCGTTATCGACAATGGCTGGAAACAACAACACGGTGTTTAACAAGCTGCTTACAGGATTTGGCAGGCGCAGTGGTTCGGAAGGTCTCAGATATAGCGAACAGGTGGCGCAAAGCAGTTTACTGGCCGCCAGCGGGGTTTTTCGTCGCGATATTTTTCTGCATTGCCTGAAAGCCTGGGAAAACAATCTCATGGCGCATTATTACGATCAACTTTCAAGCAATGACAACCTTCAGAAGAAACTTTACGCCGAATTCAAAACCCGTCTGGTCGATGAAATGCTGATGAAAGTCGATAGAATGACGATGGCCCATTCTCTGGAAGCCCGCGTTCCACTTCTGGATCATCAGGTGGTTGAATTTGCCTTTCGTCTTCCTTCGGCGATGAAGTTGCGCAACAGTGCGCAGGGCCCTGTTACAAAGTATATTCTGAAAAAATCCATGGAAAAATACCTTCCCCACGAACTGATCTATCGTCGCAAACAGGGTTTTGATATCCCGGTCAAGGACTGGTTTAAGGGAGAATTTCTGCAACTGGTAGGCGATAAGGTACTGAATGGAAGCCTGTGCAAACTGGGCGTGATTGATAAGGGTGGCGTTGAAAAGCTGATGCACCTGCAATCCGCTACGCATCACAATTATAACAGCCTGCTTTCTGTGCTTTTGGCGTTTGAGAGCTGGCTCGATGTCTATAAGAAACGTGTTGGTAACGTTACCATCAATTAATGGCGATACATAAAATGAGAGTTTGTGTTATTTCGCCCGGCGTTGTGCATGCAGTTCCGAGAACCGTCGCGATTGCCGATCAGTTCGATGAAGTCCACTTCATTGATATCGAAGGCAATTCCGATAGCAGGCCATTATTGGCGCACGGTGTTGTTTATCATTCAAGCGATCGGGAGGGAAAATCTCTCAATCGTGGCCGCGTGCTCCAGCATTTACTTGGCACGATTCGTCCCGATGTTATTGTCTGTCATTATGCCTCGGGCGATCATTATTTTAACGCCATCGGTTATGGACAATGTCCGGTTGCGAGTATTGTGATGGGGAATGATGCTTTTTATGATGAAGGCGACATGGTTGTGCCTTTTTTGGCGAAACTGTTGGTTAGAATGTCGCTACGGCGTTCCTATTATCTCAGCGCAAAATCGGAATTGCTGGCGCAATGCCTTAAACGTTACGGCGTGACGGCGCCAATCGATGTGAATTATTGGGGTGCCGACATGACTCGCTTTAGCCCCGGTCATCGTTTGGAAGCCAGACGTCAGTTGGGACTGGATGAAAAGGCCATCTTGATTCTGAGTTCCCGGGCCCTGGAGCCACGCCTTAACATTCATCTGATCGTTGAGGCTTTTCCAGAAATTCTGCAAAGTTACAGCAATGCATCACTGATTATACTTGGACGCTCCAGTCCGGATTATAAACGGCAGGTTGAAGACACTGTGAGTCGCTTGAATCTGGCCGATCGGATTTCATTTCGTGGTGATGTATCGCAAGATGCCCTGCTTCAGTATTATCAGGCATCGGACTGTGTTGTTTCTGTTGCCCAATGCGAAGGCTTTCCCAATACGGTTCTGGAAGTCATGGCCTGTAAAGTGCCGGTCGTGGTTGGCAATATTCCGCATATTGATGAACTCTTGGAAAATAACCGCAATGCCTGGATATGCGAAAAGAACCCACAGGCCATTGCAACAGCCATTCTGGCCGTGCTGGGCGATGCGACTAACCGGGCCGCCATCGTCGATGCGGCTTATGCCACTGCAATGAAGTTTGCTGATATAAAAAAGAATGGCATTCGGTTCAGTTATCGACTCAAACAGAGTCTGACAAACATCCAGCCGGCTTCACGTGTTGCACAGCTAGTTTTTAAGGCGATATTTTTGTTGTATCGCATTCAACGAAAAATCACACATTACAGCAGGTAGAATATGTTTACAGAAGAGGCGCTCTGGATTAAAAGTGTACTTGATGAAGTTGCCATCGATTCGGCTACAAAAATATTGGATGTTGGCGCATCGGATATCGAATATAGAACATCGACACAACCGCATATCAATGAAAATATTCACAAACCGTTACTGGAAAAGGGCGCTACTTTCAGTTTTCTTGATATCAAGGATCACGAGGGTGTTGATATTGTAATGGATTTGGCGGCGAAGGATTTGCCGGATGATTTGTTTAAGGTGACCTATGATCTGATTATTTGCTGCAACATACTCGAGCATATCGTCGAACGGAACGTTTTTATGCAAAACCTGCTTAGGTTTACTCATCCAGGTACATTGCTGATGGTTACGGTACCACTTGTATATCCAAAACATAATGACCCGATAGATACCATGTTCAGGCCTACAGTCAGGGAGTTGGTCAATTTTATTGGTTCCTATGTAAAGTACAAGATCATTAAGTCCAATGAAATTGAAATTACTGAAAAAGCATACTACGTTTTTAAACCCGGCAGAATTCTTGATTACTTGTTGTTACGCTCGCCGCGTTGGTTGATCAGGTGGTATATCAAACCCTTACGTTGGAAGCAGACCTGTGTGCTGCTGGAAGTGCTGAAGGGATAAATTGCTTATTCATTGCAACCCGATTCCTTACTCTTCTTGAATGTATAAAAGCCTGCTTAAAGACGCTTCGCTGTATTCGATCAGTTCGCTGATTGCGCGCGGTTTTTCGCTGATTACTGTTCCGATCTATACCCGACTGTTGAAACCAGCGGATTATGGTGCGCTGGATTTGTTGAGCTATCTGGTTATTCTGGTTCCCTTAATAATGGGGGCGGCTCTGGATCAGGCGCTGGCGCGATTTTACAATGATGCGGCCGACGACAATGAAAGAAAACGCATTTCATCCAGTATTCTGCTCTACACCGTTTTTATTTTTGTACCTTTCATTCCGCTGGCACTGCCCTTGTCCTCGGAACTGGCGCATGGCTGGCTGAAGGGTCAGGTCAAGGAAGCCACCATTTTATTGGTCTTCCTGCTGATCTGGATAAACGCCATCTATACGATTACCAATAACCAACTTATCTATAGTTTTAAATCCAGGCAGTTTGCCATCTGCAGCATTGGCAATACCGTGTTCAGCGTCAGCACCGGTTTTTTATTGGTCGCCAAATTCAGGCTGGGGGTGCATGGCATCTTGTTGGGCCAATTACTGGGGATAAGCGTTTTTACCTTGTTGTCACTGTATTTTGGTCGAATAAATTACAGCCTGCATTTTGACTGGAAAACCTTAAGGAGGATGATGGCATTTAGTCTGCCTTTGGTGCCGGGGACGCTGGCTTTTTACCTGATGCAATATGTGGATCGTTATGCAATCAATCAGATGAGCGGCCTTGACGAAGTGGGGCTTTACGGAATCGGCGCTCGCGTTGCATCGCTGATCAATCTGTTTCTGATGGGCTTTCAGGGCGCATGGAATCCGGTCATCATGAGCACCTACCGGGAACCCGGCGCGCCGAAAAAATTTCGGGTGGTCTTTAATTATTATCTGTTTGTTGTTTGTGCCATCCTGGTTGGGCTATCCTTGTTCGGAAAGGAAATTTTGTTAGTGCTGACTACCAGGACTTTCAGTCAGGGATTTATTGTCATTCCTCTGCTATTGCTGGCGGCCATTTTGTCCTCAATCGGCCAATATTTTACCTACGGTATTTTAATTGCCAAGAAATCCGGCCTGCGTCTTTACCTGAACTTGATGGCGCTCGTGATTAATGCGGTCTTGGTTTATGTATTGATTCCACGTTTCGGCATGATGGGCGCGGCCCTGGCAACCGTGCTGGCTTTTGTTTTTTTAACAGTAGTGGGATTGGCACTGAGTCAGCGCTATTATCATGTACCCTATCGCTGGCGAAAAATTATTACGGCAGCTGTTGTGGCCGTTATGGTATCCAATCTGGTCTTTATGGTTGATTTTGAACTGACGGTTAGAGATGAACTGGCCAAAATCGGCTTGATTCTGGTTGTTCTGCTATTTTTTGCACGATTACTGGATATAAAGCTGGATCCTAGGTTGCTCGGTCGGGCTCGCGCCAGCCTGGCGACACAGGTTAAATGAGAGGTAACTGACTTTAGCCACGATACGGTGAAACATTTTTTCGTTCGTCCTGAGTAAAATCTAAAGAGTGTGGTAGATGGTGATACACCATTTTCTCCGTTCGTCCTGAGCCTGTCGAAGGATGAAAGGAGAAAATGGCGGGAGACTGGGGAGTTTCATGTTGCTAGGCCCAAAGTCAATCCGCTCATACTTCGACAGGCTCAGTACGAACGGATTGACTTTTACGCTGCCTGTGAATTGGCTTTAGGTGGGCTCAGTTGCGGATTGATTTTTGCCGTATTCACTTGCGGTATGCACAGGACAGCAGGAAATTTGTGAGGGTATGGATATTTTTACAAGGCTATCCTGAGCAAAGTCTAAAGAGTGTGGGTAGAGGGTGATTCACCATTTTCTCCGTTCGTCCTGAGCCTGTCGAAGGATGAATGGAGAAAATGGCGGGAGACTGGGAAGTTGCATGTTGCTAGGCCCAAAGTCAATCCGTTCATACTTCGACAGGCTCAGCACGAACGGATTGACTTTTACGCTGCCTGTGAATTGGCTTTAGGTGGGCTCAGTTGCGGAATGACTTTTGAAGGGTTCTGCTTCGGATTTACATTGGCAGTATTCACTTGCGGTATGCACAGGACAGCAGGAAATTTGTGAGGGTATGGATATTTTTACCAGGCTTTCCTGAGCAAAGTCTAAAGAATGTGAGTAGATGGTGATTCACCATTTTCTCCGTTCGTCCTGAGCCTGTCGAAGGATGAAAGGAGAAAATGGCGGGAGACTGGGGAGTTTCATGTTGCTAGGCCCAAAGTCAATCCGCTCATACTTCGACAGGCTCAGTACGAACGGATTGACTTTTACGCTGCCTGTGAATTGGCTTTAGGTGGGCTCAGTTGCGGATTGATTTTTGCCGTATTCACTTGCGGTATGCACAGGACAGCAGGAAATTTGTGAGGGTATGGATATTTTTACCAGGCTATCCTGAGCAAAGTCTAAAGAGTGTGGGTAGATGGTGATTTACCATTTTCTCCGTTCGTCCTGAGCCTGTCGAAGGATGAAAGGAGAAAATGGCGGGAGACTGGGGAGTTTCATGTTGCTAGGCCCAAAGTCAATCCGTTCATACTTCGACAGGCTCAGTACGAACGGATTGACTTTTACGCTGCCTGTGAATTGGCTTTTGTCGGGCTCACTTGTGGATAAATATTTAAATTCTGCCTGTGGATTGACTTTTGGTGGGTTCTGCTTCGGATTTACATTGGCAGTATTCACTTGCGGTATGCACAGGACAGCAGGAAATTTGTGAGGGTATGGATATTTTTACAAGGCTATCCTGAGCAAAGTCTAAAGAGTGTGGGTAGAGGGTGATTTACATTTTCTCCGTTCGTCCTGAGCCTGTCGAAGGATGAAAGGAGAAAATGGCGGGAGTCGACGCGACTTCTATTCCAGAAAAATGAGGGGAAACATGTTTTGGGTTTATATTCTTCGTTGTGCTGATGGCAGTTACTACACGGGACATACCGATGATCTTGAAAGGAGAATGGCTCAATATCAGGCAGGAGAGTGCACCGGATATACTGCAAAGCGCCTTCCTGTAGAGTTTGTCTGGTCTCAAGAGACGGTAACCCGAGAAGAAGCCTTGTCGGCAGAGAGGCAAATAAAAGGCTGGAGTCGTAATAAAAAGGAAGCCATGATGCGGGGTGATTGGGAAGTCGTCAGTCGATTGGCCCAAAGTCAATCCGCTCATACTTCGACAGGCTCAGTACGAACGGATTGACTTTTACTCTGCCTGTGAATTGGCTTTAGGTGGGCTCACTTGTGGATAAATATTTAAATTCTGCCTGTGGATTGACTTTTGGTGGGTTCTGCTTCGGATTTACATTGGCAGTATTCACTTGCGGTATGCACAGGACAGCAGGAAATTTGTGAGGGTATGGATATTTTTACCAGGCTTTCCTGAGCAAAGTCTAAAGAATGTGGGTAGATGGTGATTCACCATTTTCTCCGTTCGTCCTGAGCCTGTCGAAGGATGAAAGGAGAAAATGGCGGGAGACTGGGGAGTTGCATGTTGCTAGGCCCAAAGTCAATCCGTTCATACTTCGACAGGCTCAGTACGAACGGATTGACTTTTACGCTGTCTGTGAATTGACTTTAGGTGGGCTCACTTGTGGATTGATTTTTGCCGTATTCACTTGCGGATTAACATTTAAGTTCTGCCTGTGGATTGACTCTTGCCAGATTATGCAGCGGATTTATATTGACAAGATTTCTCTGTGTAAAGTCTGAAGTAGATGCTCGGCGTAAGGGGACTAAAAAGGCAAAGATGATGTAATGATGTCATAACAATGAATAGTTAGAATTAAAGACATGAATAAAAAGAAAGTATATTTGCTGCAGGAAATCATCCCCAGCTACCGCGTACCCATATTCAAGCGCCTGGCGCAACTCGATGGTATTGACCTGACCGTGTTTTATAGCCGCTCGTCCAAAGCCATGCTGAGCGAAAACCTGAAAAGCGCGGCGATATTGGATGGCTTTCGCAGTGTCAAAATCGGTCTTTGGGAAGTGGGGTCCAGTGCGTATCAGTTTGGTATCTGCTGGCGAATTTTGCTTGGACGGCCTGATGTCGTGATTGCCGGAAATGCCGATTGTCTGGATAGATTGGCGCTATTGTTGGTCTGTAAATTGCTTTTAATTAGGGTTTTATGGTTTCAGGGCGGCGTGCCTTTTATTGATGAGAAGAAAATTCAGGCATTTGCTAATAGAGGTCGCTTCAATCGCTGGTTTGGAACTTATAATCCCAAACGTTGGCTGGTATCGCTGGCAGACGGTGTGATTGCGTATTCCGAGCATGCGAAACACTATGTGATGCGGGAAGAGGGTTTTCGTGAGGAACAAGTTTGGGTGGCGCCCAATTCGCCTGATACGGAAGCACTTGGCAGGTATCGACAAACGTGGTTAGAGCGATCTGAAATCTTGGCATCCGAGAGAAAGCGATTTTCACCGCAAGGGCAAAACGTTATTTTTTTATTGGGTCGTCTTAACAGGGACAGAAAAGTCGATGTTTTAATGCAGGCGCTCAGTTGTTTGCATCAGAAAGGCTTAAATGTGTCACTGGTTTTGGTGGGTGATGGCAGTGAACGAAATCATTTGGAGTCCATGGCCCGACAATTGAACTTATCACCCGTATTTTTTGAAGGAGCCATTTATGACGAGATGGAACTGAGCAAATATTTCATGATTTCAGATATCTTTGTAACCCCTGGCGTTTCCAGTTTGGCCATCAAGATGGCCATGTTTTTTGGTAAGCCTGTCGTTACGGTAGATTATGGACTAGAGGTTCATGATGTCAGGGAAGGACATAACGGCTTTATCTTCCCGATGGATAATGTGGACATTTTGGCTGAAAAATTGCTTGAATTATTGCAGTCAGAAGCATTAAGTACGCGTATCGGTCAAGGCGGAATTGCAACGATGCAGGATAAAATCAACGTGGGCCAAATGGTTGAGGGATTCAGGCAGGCAATATTTGCAGAACCGGAATTTCGTGACCTTGTGGTGACGACCGATGAAACGGATATGATGAACAAGCGGAATTAAGCAGGTATGGCAAAGATTAAAACGTTGACAGCAGTTGGGATTTTAATTCTCACGTTTTTGGCACAGATTTTCGGTCATTTGTTACTGAAAAATTATATGCCCAATGCCGCGGTAGGCGGCGTTGGATTTGTGCTGGTGGCACTGCTTTTCACCTATGTATTGTTTATTAGGCGCGATGTTTTCGGGTTTATTCTCATTGTCTATATCTGCAGCCATTTCAGTTATGCGGACAATCAGGGCGGTCTCTGGAATTTAATGACCTTTGGTGTGCTGGTGATTTTTTTCTTTGTTTCGGATATTCAAAAGCAGGAAGGATTTCTTCAGAAAGACTATCCGATGTCGATTCTTATCGGAATTTTTCTGTTATGGAATTTTGCTGGATGGGCCATAAAAAATCCCATGCCGCTGGTTTCGATGCTTGAGGGCATTGCAGCCCTTTTGGGTTTTTTGCTGATGTTCAAGCTGTCCAGTAATGTGCGTATTACCCCGGATAGGGTACGCCTGTTTTTGACGGTCTCATTTTTTATGGTGCTTTATCAGTTTGCGGTGGCACTGAACCAGCGTTATATGTTGGTGGACTGGAATACGCCATTAATCGGGAATTATTCGAAATTCGGTTCTTTACTTGAGGGTGATGAGCTTGACAATAAAGAAGCGATTACCAGTGGAACCCTCCGCCATTTTGAACTGTTCGGCGAATACGGTCTGTTGTTAACCTGTTTGCTATTGCCGTTGCTGTCGGCATCGACGACGCAGAAAGTGATTCGTTTTGGCAGCAACCGCGTGGTCATCATGATTTTTCTGTGCATTGCCTTCATCATGCTGACTTCAAACCGCGCGGCTGCGGTTCTGCTGGTTTTAGCGATTGCGTTTTTTTATGTACTGTTTGCCATTCGCTTGTTTTCATCAATAGACAGGGTGGGAAACCAGGCCAAAGTCATTATTGTCGTGGCGGTCCTGGTGCCAATAATTGGCGTGTATGTAGGTCTTGATCAAATTATCAAGGATTTTTCCGACCTGGCGCCAAGACTGGCGAAGCTATCAATTGGAGGCGTTGTCTCGGGGGAAGATATTAACCGGGGCGAACTGGTGTCAGCCGGGGCGCTGCGTCTTAAAAGCGAATCCTGGATGTTTGGTTACGGTTATGGCATTCCACAGTCCAACCAATGGGCCTGGTTCGGCGTCGATACGTTTAAACATGATGTGGGTGTCACGGACCTTCACAGTCTGTATCTGTCCTTGCCTGAATTGTTCGGTTGGGTAGGGTCCCTGGCATTTGTCAGCATGATTGTAATCACAGAGTTTCGATTGTTTATCGTGTCGCTGAAATACCGGAGAAAAAATTCGTTTTTGCTGGTTCTGGCGCTCGGATTTACGATGTTCTGGGGGGTGTTTTTGGTGAATGAATACAAGATCAGTATCTTTCGCAACCCCAATTATCAAATGTTGTTCTGGATCTGGCTGGGCTTGTCGAACTCGCTGGTCAAAACCATTTACCTGGAGAAATTGAGCAGTGTTCAATTGTCTCCCTTACCCTTTCAGTTCAGTAACAGGAGCAAGACAATTTGAGGGTTTTGTGGTTTTCGAATGTACCAACGCCCGTGATGGCGCAGCGGGCGGGTACGGGTAGTGAAGGGTACGGGGGGCACTGGATAGATCAATTGGCTCGCCATGTATCGGCATTAAGCAAACTTGAACTGGGCATTGTAACTGCCTATCCGGGCTTGCGAGATACGCAGTTCAGGGAAGGCGATATCGATTACTTCGTCATAGGGCAACCAGGACGCTTTCCTGCCTTTGCTATGCGTTCAGCCGACCTGGACAAGTGTGCAGACATCATGGATCAGTTCAAGCCGGATATTATTCACATACACGGCAGTGAACGCTTTTATGGAATGTTCAAGTCTCTGGGCCTAACCGAAACTCCCGTGATTATTTCGATACAGGGTCTGCTCGGCAGTTTTTCAAAGGCACATATTTTTTTCGGTGCATTGTCGTTCCGTGAGATTATTGAAAGCTGTCGTCTGATCGAATTGCCGGTTCGGCTTGGCTTGCTTTGGCAATTTCTGGATGCCAGGCGTGGCGCAATCCGTGAGGCAAAAATATTGGCGTCTGCCGATGGGTTTCTGGGACGGACGGCATGGGATCATGCCCACACCAGGGTGTACAACCCTAACGCTTTTTACTGCCATGTTGGCGAATTGCTCAGACCAGCGTTTGATCGAATCCGCTGGTCGCTCGAAAATTGTGATCGCCATACCCTGATTTACACAAATGCCGGCCATCCCAATCGCGGCACGGAAAATCTGCTGGCTGCGATGGCACTGCTGCGTGATGAATTCCCCGATATCAAATTGCGTCTGGCAGGCACTGTAAGCACTCGTAACGGCTATGGGCGTTTTGTACGGCGCAGAATCAAAAGTCTGGGTTTGAGCGATTGCGTCGAATTTCTGGGCTATATCGATGATGAAACGATGGCCAGGGAGTTGACTCGGGCGCATGTGTTTACGATTACTTCGTATATTGAAAACAGCCCCAATAGCCTGGCAGAAGCCATGCAGGTAGGTTTGCCCTGTGTCGCCAGTTTTACCGGTGGAATTCCCGGCATGATGCAGGATGGTGAATCCGGTCTGCTAACGCCAGTAGGCGATATACCCGTTCTGGCAGATAACATCCGGCGAATTTTTCGGGATGATGAACTGGCCGTGAAGCTGGGGCGAGGAGCCAGCACGGCGGCCGCAGTCCGGCACAATCCCGAGACGGTGGTGGGACAATTGATGGCGGCTTACAATCGTGTGTTGTCCGCCGAGTAAAGTGACTGGTGCGCCGAAGGTGTGATTAAAAGTGCGGTTTTTAATTATAGCGCCTGCCCATTTCATGTAGGGTGGCAGGACAAACGAAAAGATTTTCTCGGCACCCAATCGGTAAGTTATTTTTTGCCTTATCCTAAGTGCTTCAACTAAGAGGAGTTTTATGAAATATGTTTTAGGTATTCAAACAGGCCATGACGCTGCGGCTTCATTGGTTGTTGATGGAAAGATTGTGGCCGATGTGGCGGAGGAAAGACTGACGCGTGTTAAAAACGATTCATCCTTCCCCTTGAATGCAATCGCTTACTGTTTGGATTTTGCAGGAATTACAACCGAGGATCTTGACGCAATTGCGTTGCCAAATGAATATCTTCATCCTTCGGTGCAGGTGTTTTTTGATATTTCTGATAAGCAGCTCCCCAAGGAGAAGCGTTCGATACAGTCGAAGTTAAAGGGAAAGGTTCTGCAGTATGTCATGAACACCAAACGGACCGATACCGTTCTGCCGCTCTATCAAAAACCTTTAAAAATCTCACCGACCTGTCAGATTATTTTGGTAGACCACCATAAGGCGCATGCCGGGTCAGCCTATTATACATCCGGTCTGAATGAGGAACGTGTGCTGGTGGTGACCATGGATGGTATCGGCGATTCGTCTTCCGTTACCATTTGGAAAGGCGAAGCGAATCATCTGGAAGCATTAAGGTCTTGGGGTGGTGAAGCATCACTGGGCTGGTTTTATTCGAACTGCACCGAGGCCCTGGGCTGGCGTCATGGCAGTGATGAATGGAAAACCATGGGCCTGGCGCCCTACGGAAAAACGCATCCCGGCGCGCTGGATGGATTCCATCCGGTATTCAAGGACGGTGAGCTGGTAACCCCCCATGAATACATCAACGGGGGGGCATGGCTGGATCATTCTGCCTATCATTACCATTTTGATGATGCCTACAGTTTGGAGCCTATTGCCATGCGCCTGGGTCGTGAAGATTTTTCAGCTGAAGCGCAGCGAGTTTTTCAGGAGCAGACGAGCGAAATCATTTTGCCCTGGCTGGAAAGGGTCAATACCCGGCATTTGTGTGTTGCCGGTGGCGCATTTTTGAATGTGAAGTCGAATCAGGATATCTGGAATTCCGGCAAACTTGATACGCAGTGGATCTACCCAAACCCGGGTGATGCCGGACTGGCTGTTGGTGCGGCCTTGTGTGTGTACTATGAGGCATTACCCGATCATAAACATGAACTGTTACATGATGCCTATTTTGGTCCTTCGTTTAGCAATGAAGAGATTCAACTGATACTGGATCAGCGCGGTCTGGAGTACGAATTCGTCGAGAATCCTTCTTCGGTTGCGGCACAGGATCTGGCAGACAACAAGATTCTTGGCTGGTTTCAGGGACGGATGGAATCGGGCCCCAGAGCCTTGGGTAATCGATCCATCTTGATGAGTCCTCTGAGAAACGAAAACAAGGACATCATCAATCGCTGCGTAAAATATCGTGAAGCCTTCCGTCCTTTCTGTCCTTCGATGCTTTACGAAAAAAGTACGGATTACCTTATCAATAGCCGCGACGAACGCTTTATGGTGACTTCATTTGCGGTTCGCGAAGACAAGAAGGCTAAAATCCCTGCCGTTGTGCATGTGGATGGCACGGCACGACCACAGATGGTCAAGCATTCCTATAACCCGCGATACTATGATTTGATCAAGGCTTTTGGTGATATCACCGGCGAGTATGTCATTCTCAACACATCATTCAATGTCAAGGGTGAACCCGTTGTCTGCCATCCCCGCGAAGCCATTCGCTGTTTCTTTGATACGGGCCTGGATGTCTTGATTCTGGGTAACTATAAACTGACCAAGCCGCGTGCACCGCAGCTTTAAAGTGGTAAGGAAGGATTAAATGTCTGCTTTGAACGCTCAAATTGCACCGCGCACAACCGGTTTTGAGATCCTGGATATTCGGGCCGGCGAGGATCATGGCGTACCCTATCTGATTCAGCAAATGTTTCCTTCGCCATTTGCCGGTGTGGGCAAGGCGTTGTCCATTTATGGTAGTGCTCTCGCCTGGATTCGAAAAACCGTATTCCCCACATTGATCAAGCTTTTGCATTTCAACAATGCCGACAAGAAGCAGCAACGCTTGCAATTCCTGGAAGAGGATGATGTCCGTTTTGCAGCCGCCATTCTGTTTTTATCGCGTAAGCCAAAAATCTGATAATGCGTTGCAGTATTCTGGCAGTCGGAGATTTCCCCGAAGGTGGGGCGACCTCCCAGCGTTTGTTTTTATTGGCAAAGCTGTTGAATGAAGGCGTGGGTGAAACCGCGCTGTGGATTTTGCAGCCAACCACTAAACATCAGTTGCAGGACAACACCTCAATCACCGGCGTTTGGGGTGGTGTTAGCTTTCGCTATCTCAGTGGCAGCACGGTGCGGCCTTCAACGGTGTCAGGGGCCTTGATCGATACGCTAAAGGGCATTGTTGCCAGCTTGCGACTGTTAATCCGACGTGAAACCCGACCGGATATTCTGGTGGTTTATACGCCAGTTTTTTTGAAATACATTGTTCCCATGCTGGTGGCAAGCTATTTGCGCATACCGCTCATTGTCGAGTCCTGTGAAATTCCCAGTGAATCCGTCGATCGTCTTAACCTGGGATTAATCCGGCGCTGGGCCAATAGCGGTGAAATTCTTATGGAACATCTGATTCCCAAGCTGGCTGTGGGTATGCTGGCGATCTCAGGCGGCATCAGGCGTTACTACGAGACGATGGGTTTGGCGAAGCATGATGTCTACCTTCTACCGGTTTTAATCGATTATGATCGCTATGCCGGTAGCGAGGGAAGTCCCATTGCAGCGCTACAGGGTCAGAGGTTTCTGCTTAACTCCGGTTCGTTTAGTGAAAAAGACGGATTATCGTTTTTGGTGGCGGCGGTTGCTATGCTTCGTGTGCAACATCCCGATATCAAGCTGGTTTTTACCGGCGGCGCCACGCAATCTGTTCGGGAAAAATTAACAGGCATGGCGGGTTCAGAAGGGGCTGATTGGCTTTTATTTACAGGTTTTTTATCTCGGGATGAACTCATCTGGTGTTATAAAAATGCCGTGGGCTTGTTGTCCTGCCGCTCCAACAGTAGCTATGCCAATTTCGGTTTTCCCACCAAACTGGCTGAATATCTGGCTTCAGGCAGCCCGGTTATCGCTACGCGAGTCGGTGATGTCGAGGAGTATCTGAGCGATGGCGAGAATGCCCTTCTAGCCGAACCTGAAAATGTGGAGAGTATTGCTTCGGCACTTGGCAAACTTCTTGCTGATCCATTACGAGCCAAGCATATTGGCCGCAAGGGTGCGGATGTTGCTCGGCAATTTTTTGATTATCGAAACCATGTTGTCCAGGTGGCTCAATTTATTCAACGAAAAACCGAAGGAAGCAGGAATGTTTAGGCAAAGTGTAGGCTCTGTTTTATCAAGAATGGGTGTAAGGTTTTTAGGCAAGAAAATATCACTATGAAAAATGCGCTGGGTATTTTGGGCATGGACAAGTTAATTTCTGCCCTTGTTGCAAGGATGGTTAATCCGTTCATGGTTCGACAGGCTCACCACGAACGGTGTGATGCGAGTATGGTTCGACAGGCTCACCACGAACGGTGTGATGCGAGTATGGTTCGACAGGCTCACCACGAACGGTGTGATGCGAGTATGGTTCGACAGGCTCACCACGATTGGCTGAGTCTGTTTTCAGTAGATCCCTTTTATGAAGGTAAGAACTAATGTGTGGAATTGCAGGGATTGTTGCTGTTAATGGTCGGGCAGAGCCTGATGAAATTGATTCGATGACCGGGCTCATCGTTCACCGCGGTCCCAATGATCATGGCTATCTGGGTTTTAACAGCACTAACCGCCACGCGCACTTTACGAAAGACATCGATCAGTTGCAGCAGTCTGATCGAGGTTTCGATGTATTACTGGGTCATCGCCGTCTTTCGATACTGGATCTCAGCGAATCCGGACGTTGCCCCATGTCCTATGACAATGGCGGACTCTGGATTACCTACAACGGCGAAGTCTATAACTATATCGAACTGCGCGAGGAATTGAGAGGTCTAGGCTATGTCTTTACCACCGGCACAGATACTGAAGTCATATTGGCGGCCTATCGCGCCTGGGGTGTGCATTGCCTGCAACGACTGAACGGCATGTGGTCATTCGCGCTCCTTGATGTTGAAAGGAACATTCTGTTTTGCGCACGAGACAGACTGGGAGTTAAACCCTTTTATTATCACTGGGACGGCACCACGTTGTCGTTTGGCTCGGAGATTAAACAGCTTGTCGCGCTTGATCGCGTTAGTACGGCCATGCATGCCGGTGTGCTGTTTGATTTTTTTACCTTCAATACCTACGGTTGCAATTCGGAGCACACCTTCTATCGTGATATCCTGGACATGAGAGGTGGGCATTACATGATGGTACCGCTGAATGCCCAGGCGAGTTGGTCGCCCCGCCCGGTGCAATGGTGGGATATTGATTTACGCAACAAAAACCTGGACTGGAGTGACAAGCAGTATGCCGATCGTTATCTGGAATTGTTTGAGGATGCCGTAAGGCTCAGATTGCGAAGCGATGTTCCGCTGGGAACCTGCCTTTCGGGCGGGCTGGATTCGAGCGGGATTGTGTGTGTCGTGGATCGCTTGCTACAGAATCAGGGCGTCACAGGCCTGCAAAAAACGTTTACGGCCATTTCGGATAGTGCTGCTTTCGATGAACGGGAGTATGCGCAAGCAGTGATTGACGTTACGCAGGTTGAACCCTCGTTTGTATTGCCAACGGCCGGACGCCTGCTTCAGGATCTGGATAAACTTATCTGGCACCAGGATGAGCCTTTTTTAAGTACTAGTATATTTGCCGGTTGGTGTGTCTACAGCCTCGCCCGAGAGAAAGGTGTTACCGTGACTCTGGATGGACAAGGGCCCGACGAAATGCTCGGGGGCTATGTACCGTTCATGTATAAGGCCTGCCTGGCCGACAATATCACGGGATTGCACTGGGGCGCTGCGCTGCGAAATGCACAGGGCATTCATCAGACGTTGGGATTGTCCTACCCAAAAATCGCCCGCGATTTGCTCGGC
Source organism: Methylococcaceae bacterium (assembly GCA_013140705.1). Taxonomy (GTDB): domain Bacteria; phylum Pseudomonadota; class Gammaproteobacteria; order Methylococcales; family Methylomonadaceae; genus JABFSH01. The sequence goes on along the minus strand of JABFSH010000008.1, from coordinate 136,537 downwards.
GAATGGGGGAAGGGCGTGCTTCCCGTGTCAATGATGCCTTCTCTCCGGAAAGCCCGAGAACTGTTTCAGTCTGATTTTTTTGATCAGGCCGTTAGAGAGTCGGTCTTTCTTAAAGAACGTTCGCAGCTTGCCGACTGGAAACGTCGCGTCGGTGGCGGTCGATTCGATCAACTGCTCTATCGATATACCCGCCATGATTCACTGCCCGGTATTTTGCGCCAGGTTGATCGTAATTCGATGGCGTTTTCCATCGAATCCCGACTACCTTTTCTGGATTATCGCTTGGTCGAATATACGTTTTCATTGCCCAACGAACAGAAACTGCTGGGTGCAACCGCGAAGCAGGTTTACCGAAGAGCCCTCAGTGGCATCATGCCGGATAAAATTCGCGATCGAACCAGCAAGCTGGGCTTTGTTACCGCCGAGCCGGAATGGCTGCAACAGGATGCAAAGAAGACCTTTGTCGATGCATTTAGTCAGATTTCAGCCGACGCGCCCTACCACAAACTTCAAGTACAAAACCAGTTTGATCAGTTTCTCTCTGGCACTGCGCGTTTCGATAATATGATGTGGAAAGTGTTTTGTACAGAACGTTGGCTTGCACAGAATCTGATAAAGTAGAATTATAAGAAATAGGACATAAAATGGGACATATCTTTGCGGAAATTTCACTTAGTAACCCGCGTAATCTGAATTTGACACCTATTGTCACACAAGCTTTGGCTGATACCGGTGCCTTAATGCTTTGTATACCAGAGCATGTTGCCATTCAGCTTGATCTTGAAATGGAGTCAAAACGGGAAGTTCCCGTGGCAGATGGTCGTTCTATGAACATACCTTACGTGGGTCCGATAAAAGTAGGTTTTCGGGACCGTTTTTGTTATGTGGGGGCACTGGTATTAGGTGATGAAGTGTTATTGGGTGCTGTACCTATGGAAGATATGGATCTGGTGCTATCACCCGGTCGGCACGAGATCACGGTTGATCCCGGTAGCCCTAATATTCCTCATGCTAGGGTAAAGTAGAATTAGATATTTACTATAGAAAAAAAGGGAACCATGAAACGCGTGTTTTGAACGATAAGGATAAGGCCGATAATAACTTCCTTGAATGATTAATTCTACTTTGTCAGATTACAGATTAATTATTTTCCAGGCCCGTCATTCCGGCACGGATTGCCGGACCCGTTAGAGCGCGAAGCGAATCCAGGCTCCATGGATGGATTTGAGCATGCCGTCCATGGCACTGGATGCCCGCTCCCGGCGAGCATGACGAGTCTTAATATAATCTGACAAAGTTGAGTTAAACACTCACAGAGAAAACCATAGGAGCGACGAGGGCGTCGCTACTACAAAAACCAGCCGAGCTATTTCGGGAAGTTATTTTTACCAAATCCAAAATGGAATGGTTTTTATGATGATGCATAGAGTATTAATATGTATAAGCCTGCTGGCTTTAAACCCCGGTCTTTCATGTGCAGAAACAGCTTATGATATTCATGCACCACTTCCCGATTCAATCAGCTGGGTAGAATATAAAGGTGAAAAATATCAGCAGTTTCTGGTTCGCGCCAATGATCCCGCGCAGCCGCAGTGGGGTGATGGTGTGGGTAATACCTTACGCAAGCGTGCGCAATATGTCCCGCTGCACCGTGATGCGTTGGGCTCAATAAAAGATGTCAGATTTCATTTTTTAATACCGGATGACTGGAAAACCAGCCTGCAACCGGTTTTCATCGCGGGTGCCCATACTGTTAACCTGAAGGCGGGGCCCTGGGCAATGTTCATCGATTTCAATAAAATATGGTTCACTTTGTCCGTTGATAACCCCAAGGGCCAGGCCCCCGATGCTGTCGGCAATATTTTTGATGTGGTCAGTGTAAGAATACCCTTGATAATTGATCATCTGTACGATTTCCGTCTGGAAGAGCGGGTCGCCAAGGACATGACAGGCTATGCCAAGGTGTTTCTGGACGGCGTGCAGATTGTCGATTATAAAGGCCCTACAGTCAGTACCATGGAATCCGGTTTGCCGTATGAAAAATTTGGCACCTACGTTTTTAGCAAGACTTCAAAATGGCCGTTTCCAAAAGAAGATCACAAACGCGTCCTGATGCGCATTCCGTAACTCACGTCAATAATATCCTTGATCAACGCTACCATGCCTTCCATTCTTCTATTGGGTCCTTCTCTTTCGGCCGTCAGTGGCGTCTCAACACACATCAATCAACTGATGGGCTCATCGCTGGCCGCAAACTATAGGCTGCTTCATTTTCAGGTTGGTAGTGAAGGCAGGCAGGAAGGAAAAGCACATAAAATCTGGCGATTCATGTTCAGTCCCTTTGCTCTGGCAGCAAAAATTATTTCGGAATCGCCGGATATCGTGCATCTGAATACTTCCCTGGAACAGAAAGCCTTCTGGCGTGATGCCGTGTACTTCATGATCGCAAAAATTTGCCAGAAAAAGGTGGTCTATCAGGTACATGGAGGCGATTTGCCACAACAGTTTTTTAAAAACAATCGATTCTTTAGCGCTATTTTACGCTGCGTGCTTAGTGGGTCGGAGGCTGTTGTTCTGTTGGCGTCTGTTGAACGCGACGCCTATCAGCAATTTGCCTGTTTCAAATCTCTGTCGATCATTGCCAATGCGATTGATCTGGATGCGTATCGTGATCAGACTAAAAGGCCAATGGCTTCCGAGCTTGTTCATCTCGGGTATATTGGCCGCCTGGCGCATAATAAAGGTGTATTCGAATCCATTGAGGCCATAAACCTGTTGCACAAATCAGGTGATCAACAGTTTACCCTTACTATCGCCGGGTCGGGTCCGGCAGAACTTGATCTGCGTGAACAGGTCAAAGCCTTGGGCCTGGATAACGTGGTCTGCTTTTCCGGTGCATTGTTTGGCCAGCAAAAAATGGCTTTCTGGCAGCAGACCGATATTTTTGTGTTTCCGACCTTTCATCGGGAGGGTCTGCCCTATACCGTGCTTGAAAGTCTGGCTTCCGGTACGCCCATGGTAACCACGCGTGTCGGCGGCATTTCCGATGTCATAAAAGATGGTGTGCATGGCATTTTTGTTGAACCGCATGATGCCGCAGGTGTTGCGGCAGCAATAAAACGCATGACTGATGATCGGATAGCCACGCAGAGAATGGCTGCAAAGTGTGTTGCTCGCGCCCGGGAGTTTTACAGTGTCGAGCGTTTGGCCAGTCAGTTCAATGATTTATATCAATCGATACTGAGCTAAATTATGTGCGGAATAGCCGGTTTTGTGGCCTGCGAAGCCACTCAGGATTTGCCTGTCATCTTAAGAGGCATGACGGTCCGGATTGCTCATCGTGGGCCTGACGACGAAGGCTTTTATGAAACAAATACTCGGGATGGCCGCCATGGTGTTGGTTTGGGACATCGCCGGCTTGCAATCATTGATCTGAATACCGGTCATCAGCCGATCGGCAATGAGGATGGCAGTATTCAGATTGTTTTTAATGGCGAGATATATAACTTCGAAGCACTTAGAAATGATTTGATTGCGCGAGGTCATCGCTTTGCTACCGCATCCGACACCGAAACCATCGTGCATGCTTACGAAGAGTTCGGCGAGGCGTGTGTTGAAAAGTTTCGCGGGATGTTTGCATTTGCCATCTGGGATGCCGATCGTGAAAGACTGTTTCTGGCGCGCGATCGTTTTGGTAAGAAGCCTCTGTTTATTGCTCAACAAAACGGCACTTTAGTGTTTGCTTCCGAAATCAAGTCGATATTGGCTTTTCCAGGTATCACCGTTGATGTTGATCATGGAGCGGTATGGGATTATCTGGCTTATCGTTATGTGCCGGGGCCTGCCACGCTGTTTTCCGGCATTCGCAAGCTGCCGCCGGGTAGCTTCGCAGTGTGGGAGAAGGGTGAGTTGCACGAACAGCCGTATTATTCGCCGCCTGATCAGAAACCCTGGGGTGGTTTGATGCCACCATCCGATCCGGTCGGTCGATTTCTGGAATTGCTGGATGAGGCTGTAAGAATCAGAATGATCAGTGATGTGCCGTTTGGTGCATTTCTTTCTGGTGGGATTGATTCATCGGCCGTGGTGGGTTTGATGGCGCGCCACAGTTCGTTGCCGGTGAAAACTTTTTCTGTTGGCTTTGCTGAGGCCCAATATAGCGAGCTTGGCTATGCAGCAGCGATTGCCCGTCAGTTTGAAACGGAGCATCACGAACTGACGATTTCGCAACAACATCTGATGGACGAACTGCCGGCATTGGTGCATTTTCGTGATGCACCCGTTGCCGAGCCGTCGGACATTCCCATTTATCTGCTTGCCAAAGAGGCGAGTCGTTCCGTTAAGATGGTGCTGACCGGAGAGGGTAGCGATGAATTCCTGGGCGGTTATCCAAAGCATGTGTATGAACGCTATGCCGCAGGCTACCGGATACTGCCCGGGATGCTGAGACATGGGCTAATCGAGCCTCTGATCCATGCCTTGCCTTATCGCTTCAGACGGGCAAAAACCGCTATCGTCAATCTGGGCCTCGAAGACCGGAAAGATCGTCTGCCAAGATGGTTTGGCGCTCTCTCTGGCAAGGAGCGTGATGAACTGGTCGCTTTCCGGCCTGTAACGGAGCGGCAGGGCGGTGTACAATTCGACACGCGGGCAGGCAACAGCGCCTTGCGCAATATTCTGTATTTTGATCAGACCAGCTGGTTGCCGGATAATCTGCTGGAACGCGGTGATCGCATGACGATGGCGGCCTCCATTGAAGCGCGGATGCCTTTTATGGATCACGAATTGGCGGCGTATGTGTCTTCGCTTCCGGACAATTTCCGGGTGCGTGGGCGGCAAACCAAATGGATTTTACGTGAAGCCATGAAGCGGCTGTTGCCGGCGGCAATTCTGAAGCGCCCGAAAGTTGGATTTCGAGTGCCGGTTAATGAGTGGTTTCGCGGTCCGATGCGCGATTATTTATACGATCATCTGACCGGCAATGATTCCCTGACCGTTCGTTATTACCGGCGCGATGTGCTGGAGCGTGTGTTGAACGAGCATATCAAGGGACGTCAGAATCATGAAAAATTATTATGGACGCTACTGAATCTGGAATTATGGCATCGTCAGTATCTCGTCGAAAAGTAAGCGGTTTTCTCTGGAAAATCAACCGTCTGCGGGCAATGACGGTGCTTGAGGTCATACATCGCGTGACCGATATGGCCAGTCAGCGTCTGGAGCAATGGGCGGTTGCACGGGCCTGGATGCCTAAACCGGCATGTCCCGTCAAGCCCCGTCTGTCATTGTTTGTAGCTCCGGAAGACTGGATGAAGACCTGGCAGGAACATTTCAGTCTGGAGCTGGAATCATTAAATGAATTATTGAAAGGTCGTATAGGTTTTTTTGGGCAGGCTCCGCTGGATATGGGGGAATCGATTAATTGGCATCGCGATCCCCTGACAGGCATTGAAGCGCCGCTCACCTTTGGTAAAACGTTGAATTACCGGGATGATCGTCTGGTAGGTAATATCAAGTTTTTGTGGGAACTGGGCAGGCACCAGCATTTGATTCCGCTCGCTGCGGCTTATGCCTGTACCGGCGAACTTCGATATCGCGATGCCGTTATAAAGCAGATTGAAAGCTGGATGCAACAGAACCCTTATGGCATGGGAATTCACTGGTGCAGCGCACTGGAGCCGGCGTTACGGCTGATTTCCTGGGCGGTCATACACAGTTTGCTGACGCTGCGGGACGGTGAAGCCGGATTGTTCTCAGCTGTTTCCGATCCAGTCAAACTGGGCCAGGCCATTTACCAGCAAACTCATTTTGTGCGTCATTTCCTATCCCGTGATTCGTCGGCCAATAATCATTTAATTGGTGAATTAACCGGAATTTGGGTTGCCTGCAGTGTTTTTGATCTGGGCCGACATGGCGACCGCTGGGCCCTTTTTGCACAAGAGGCACTTGAGCGCGAAGCACGCTTGCAGGTTTTCGATGACGGCGTAAATAAGGAACAGGCCAGTTATTATCACTTATGGGTTCTGGACTATTTTCTGTTTGCCTGGCTTGTTGGATTGCGCCGGGGGCAACATTTTTCGGAGGCTTTTGCCGAACGCATTGTTTCAATGGCCGGGTTTCTGCAAGCCATTTCACCAGGATGTAGTGTGGAGACAACGCCAAACCCGTCCGTCCCGAGCTTGTCGAAGTCCAAACCGTTCGTGCTGAGCCTGTCGAAATTCAAGCCGTTCGTGCTGAGCTTGTCGAAGCATGAACGAGCCGAGTCGATGAATTTGACAGTCCTTCGACAAGCTCAGGACGAACGGGAAAGGGAGTCTGATCAGTTTGCCCTTCGACAGGCTCAGGACGAACGGGAAAGGGAATTTGATCAGTTTGCCCTTCGACAAGCTCAGGACGAGCGGGCAAGGGAGTTTGCCCTTCGACAGGCTCAGGGCGAACGGAAAGGGGAGTTTGAACCGTCGGTGCCGAGTTTGTCGAAATTCAAGCCGTTCGTGCTGAGCTTGTCGAAGCATGAACCAAACGAATCGACTAGTTTTTCCGCCCTTCGACAAGCTCAGGACGAACGGGAAAGTGAATTTGATCAGTTTGCCCTTCGACAAGCTCAGGACGAGCGGGCAAGGGAGTTTGCCCTTCGACAGGCTCAGGGCGAACGGAAAGGGGAGTTTGAACCGTCGGTGCCGAGTTTGTCGAAATTCAAGCCGTTCGTGCTGAGCTTGTCGAAGCATGAACCAAACGACTCGACTAGTTTTTCCGCCCTTCGACAAGCTCAGGACGAACGGGAAAGGGAGTTTGCCCTTCGACAAGCTCAGGACGAACGGGAAAGGGAGTCTGATCAGTTTGCCCTTCGACAGGCTCAGGACGAACGGAAAGGGGAATCTGATCAGCCTGCACTTCGACAGGCTCAGGACGAACAACTAAAGTCAACAGCATTGATAGACTGTCTCCCACCTCAAATTGGTGATGCTGATGATGGGTTTGTCACGCGCTTCAGTGTTGCATGGCCTCAAAATCCCTATCGCGACGTTTTAGCGGCGGTTGAAGCGGTTTTTGATAACGTATCCACACCGACCACATTCTCCCAAAAAGCATTTTGGTACACATTGTGCTTTGATAATAAGCCATTGCCGATCAGGCCAAGGCAGGTCACCCAGGCAACTTATCCCAGGTTATTTCCGAAAGGCGGCTATGCTGTTTTGGGCAATTCGGTTTTGCATCTGGTGTTTGATGCCGGGTCTTTAGGTTATCCGTCTATTGCTGCGCATGGGCATGCCGATGCACTAAGTGTCTGCCTTGCAGTTGATGGCTTCTGGTGGTTGGTGGATCCCGGTACCTACGCCTATCACAGTGATCATGGCTGGCGGGATTATTTTCGGGGAACGGCAGCGCACAACACCTTAGTGATTGACGGTAGGAATCAGTCAGAAATCGGCGGTCCCTTCCTGTGGTTGCGGCATGCTCAGGGAAAAATAATCGCTCAGGGAGAGGATGCCGATGGCACGCAATGGGTGACCGGCGAACATGATGGTTATAGGAAGGCCGCAGGCATCCACAAACGTCGTGTGGTTCTGCAGGGTTCGGATGCTGAAATGAACCTCTATGACGAGATTCAAGGGCATGGTGCACATGATGTGGCCATACATTTTCATTTTGCGCCGGATATTGACGTAGTGCCTGGTGTTCATCCGGGAACATGGCAAGTCACGAAACTCGGTTCTGAGCGCCGAATGACGGTATTTGTCGATGCAAGTTGGCACTGGGACGTGTTTAGGGGGAGTGACTCGCCAAGGTCGGGCTGGTTTTCGCCGGCTTTGGGTAGTAAGGTTCCGTCCTGTACCTTGCGGGGTGTCTGGCGAGGTCATTTGCCGACAAAGTTGGTAACTCGGTTGGTGGTGCAATGACATCGATGGAACTGGCCTGACTCAAGATGCGGCCTACTGTCACTAAGTCCTACGTTGTAGGAGCGGGCCTTGCCCGCGAGAGCTTTGCAGAACATTCAATTAATAGTAGGAAAAAGGCGTTATATGAAAATTAGCATATTTGGTTTGGGTTATGTGGGTGCCGTATCGGCAGGCTGTTTGGCGTCAGATGGTCACACTGTCATCGGCCTTGACCCGAATCAGACGAAGGTAGACCTGATTAACCAGGGTTTGACACCAATTATCGAAAAAGATATTGGTGAAATGATTGCCAGAACGGTTGCCGAAGGGCGCTTACGGGCGACGACCAATGTACGTGACGCAGTCATGAGCTCGGATATTTCGCTGATTTGTGTCGGCACTCCTTCGCAGCTCAACGGTAATCTTGACTTGTCGTATGTGCGCCGCGTGTGCGAGGAAATTGGTCTGGCGCTCAAGGACAAGGAAAATTTCCATGTTGTGGTGGGACGATCCACGGTGCTGCCGGGCACCATGCGGGGGGTTGTTATTCCAACACTGGAAGCCAGTTCCGGCAAAACGGCCGGTGTGGATTTTGGGGTCTGTAACAACCCCGAATTTTTGCGTGAAGGAACAGCGGTGTATGATTATTATCATCCACCCAAGACCGTTATTGGGGAATCGGATTCCAGGGCCGGCGATCAGCTGGTCGAGCTTTATAAATATATGAATGCACCGTTGATTCGAACCGATATCGAAACAGCGGAGATGGTGAAATACACAGACAACAACTGGCACGCCCTGAAAGTTACGTTTGCCAACGAAATCGGCAATATTTGCAAGGCCGTGGGCATTGATGGCCACCGAGTCATGGATATTTTTTGTCAGGATACCAAACTCAATCTTTCACCCTATTACATGAAACCCGGATTTGCTTTTGGCGGTTCCTGTCTGCCCAAGGATGTTCGTGCTCTTACTTACAAAGGCCGAAGTCTGGATCTGGATCTGCCGGTTCTGAATGCCATAATGCCGTCCAATCAGCGTCAGATTGACAAGGCCATCACGATGATTGCCGATAAAGGCCATCGCAAGATTGGTATTTTGGGTTTCGCCTTCAAGGCCGGTACCGACGATTTGCGGGAGTCGCCCATCGTCGATGTAATCGAATACCTGATCGGCAAGGGCTATGATTTGAAATTGTACGACAGGAATGTCAATCTTGCCGCACTGACTGGCGCCAACCGTGATTATATTCTTAACCATATCCCACATATTTCAAAACTGATGGTGACAAGTCTGGACGAGGTTTTAGCTCATGCCGAGACGCTGGTCATTGGCAATGGCGCAGATGAATTCCGCACCGTACCTACGAATCTTAAGGCAGGGCAGGTGGTGGTTGACCTGGTCAGAATCATCAGGGAACGCAGCAGCGACTGTTACGATGGCATTTGCTGGTGAGGGCTGGTTTGATGCGTAAAAACTGGCCGAGGCGAGTGCTGATTATTGTTGAAAATCTGCCATCTCCCTTTGATCGCAGAGTCTGGCAGGAAGCCACGACGTTGGTAGGTGCAGGCTATGAAGTTTCGATCATCTGCCCGACCGGCAAAGGTTATGAGAAGACTTACGAGTGTATTGACGGCATTCACATCTACCGGCATGACCTGCCCTTCGAAGCCGAAGGTGCGCTGGGCTATGCGCTTGAATATTCGACGGCGCTATTCTGGGAGTTTGTACTGGCCTGGAAGGTCTTGCTCACTCGGGGATTCGATGTCATCCATGCCTGTAATCCGCCCGATAACATTTTTATTATCGGCGGATTTTTCAAGCTGCTCGGCAAAAAATTTTTGTTTGATCACCATGACATCAATCCCGAATTGTATGAAGCGAAATTTGGCCGTCGTGATTTCTTCTATAAAGTGATGCTGGCCTGGGAACGTTGGACATTTAAAACAGCAGGGGTTTCAATTGCCACCAATGAATCCTATAAGAAGATTGCCATCGAGCGCGGTGGCATGGCGCCGGAGCGGGTATTTGTGGTTCGCAGCGGGCCAAAACTGGACCGGTTGAAAATCATTCCACCGGTTGCTGCGCTAAAAAAGGGACGTCAATTCCTGGTGGGTTATGTCGGTGTCATGGGTAAGCAGGAAGGCATCGATTATCTGTTGCAAGCTGCGCGGCATATTATTTTCGACTTGAAGCGCACCGATGTGCATTTCGGACTGGTCGGTGGTGGCACGTCACTTGAGGAAATGAAAGCCTATGCCGCCGAGTTGGGAATTGCTGATTATGTGACGTTCACCGGGCGCGTGCCGGATCAGGATATGCTGGAGATGTTGAATACGGCGGATGTCTGTGTCAATCCGGATGTGGCCAATGAAATGAACGACAAGTCGACCATGAACAAGATTATGGAATACATGGCGCTAGGAAAACCGATTGTGCAGTTTGATTTGACTGAAGGCCGTTTTTCAGCGCAGGAGGCGTCTCTTTACGCGGCTGATAATGATGCGGTGGATATGGCCATAAAAATTGTCCAGCTCCTGGATAATCCGGCACAGCGCATAGTCATGGGTCAATATGGCCGTTATCGCGTCGAAAATGAACTGGAATGGAAGTATGAAGCGCCAAAATTGCTTGAAGCTTACGATGTTTTGTTTGATGACGAGTAATACCAATCCCGATATGGTCGACAATTATGCCTTCTCCCGCAGGATACCAACATGGATGTAGGTAAGCAGGGCAACGCAGGAGCAGTTGCCGAGAAGGTCAGGATGAGGAGATTTGGATCAAAACATTTCCTGATTACGTATAAGTTTCAGCCAAGCCAGGAGCAAAACTACTTCTGCGATGCTTACGCTGCGTCACCCCGGCATGGATTGATTACATGGATGTAAACAAAATTCACTTCAGGCCACGTACTTGTGTTCTGGATACCGGCAATCCATGCCGGTATGACGGTAAGTTCAGACATTGCTACTTTAGCTGAAAGTTCTAAGTAATCAGAAAATATTTTGGGATTGGTATTTCATAACGGCATTCGTTCGCACTGAGTCTGTCGAAGGACAAATTCCTCAATTGATTTAATGTTAAATATTGAAAATAACGGGTAAGAAGAACGATGACAATGAAAAGTTCAATGCCACTGTGGGTAGTTTTAGCCTTTTCAAGTATTCAAACGCGAAAGGGTGCTCTGCTATTAATTTGGAGTAGCACGCTTTTTAGTGTTTACTGCATTCCGTGGGTAAAATATTTTGATGGCAATGGCTGGGTTGCCAAACTGTTTTTAATTGATGACTGGAGCTGGTTTGCCTTCATGTTGCCAATGGTGCTGTGGTATATGTTGTGTCTGAGATGGGTTGATAAAAATACTGGCTGGGAGAATGGGTCAAAACAGTAAGGCTGCAAGACCTTCCCACCAAATCCCGTTCGTCCTGAGCGCAGTCGAAGGGCTCAGGACTAGCGGAAAAATTTTCACGGCAACAGATCGGTAAGTTATTCTTTGCCATGTCCTTAGTTCTACTTTGTCAGATTATGCTCAAGCTCGTCATACTCGCCTGGAGCGGGTATCCAGTGCCATGGATGGCGGGCTTAAATTCATCCATGACACCTGGATTCGCTTCGCGCTCTAACGGGTCCGGCAATCCATGCCGGAAAGACGATAGTGGAAAATAGTGATTAGGTAATCTGACAAAGTAGAATTAGGATTCCGTTAAAAATATCTTCCCGAAATAGCAAAGTCGCGCGGCAATCCGTTCGTGCTGAGCCTGTCGAAGTATGAACGAATTGCCGCTACGGAGTGGAATTTTTCCGTCCGTCCTTCGACAGGCTCAGGATGAACGGAAAACTTTTTTTGATGCCGGACCGGTAAGTTATTTTTTGCCATATCCTTAGTAGGCTTGCTTGCTGATAAAGCCTTTAAAGATGGTGACGATTACTATTTTTAAATCCAGCCACAAAGACCATTGTTTCATGTATTCCAGATCGTAATGGATGCGGGCCTGCATTTTGTCCAGCGTGTCGGTTTCGCCGCGACAGCCGTTGATCTGTGCCTGACCGGTAATGCCGGGTTTTACTTTATGGCGCAGCATGTAGCCCTGTATCTGCTTGCGATAGTATTCGTTATGAGCAACAGCATGAGGTCGTGGGCCGACGACCGACATGGTGCCCTGCAACACGTTAAAAAACTGAGGCAGTTCATCCAGCGAGGTTCGACGCATAAAAGCTCCGAGTCGCGTCACCCGGCTGTCATTCGTGGTGGCCTGTTTGATCTGGTCGCCATTTTCGCAGACCGTCATGGAACGGAACTTCCACACTTCAATTTTTTCGCCTTTTACGCCATAACGCTGCTGTCTGAAAATGACCGGTCCCGGCGAGGTGATTTTGATGGCAATGGCCAGGAAGATCATTGGAACGAGAATGATCGGTATGATGATCAGGCACAAAACCAGGTCTTCAATGCGTTTGGTGATGCCGTCTACGGCATTAAAGGGTGTGTCGTACACGCTGACAACAGGGATGCCCTGTACGTTGCTCCATTTGGACTGGATCAGGTTGAAGGTAAAAAAATCGGGGACAATGTTAACGGAAACCGTACTGTCGGCCAGTTGTTGGATCAACTGACTAATACGTTGTTCGGCCCGCAGGGGAAGCGTAATGTAAATATGATCGATTTCACCGTTTTTTGATTTTTCCAGCAGTTGTTCAAATCCTCCGGCGATATTGCCAACCTGTTCAGAATTCAATCGTCTATCTTCGCATGCATCACGGTCATCAAAAAAACCGACAAACTTATAGCCGAGCCAGGGCATATCCGAGAACACGAGACTTAGTCGAAGTCCTAACGGATTGGCTCCAAGAATGGCGAAAGTCCTTGTGTTAAAGCCATGAGCTCTTAAATAGGACAGACAGCCACGTTTTAGGGCGTGTGTGAAGATAATGCTGGTGGGGGCCAGTGGCAGCCATAATTCGATGACTTCCAGTGAATAGTTATAAGCTGGTCTATAGAGATAAACGCAACTGATCACCAAGGCAAATGCCCCCAGCCACGAAAACAGGATGCGCAGCGCTTCATCGAACAGGGCTTCGCCGCGCCAGCCTTGATAGAGTTCGTTGTTTTCAGCAAAAATACTGAATAAGGCCGCCGCTGTCAGGCAAGGCAACAAATATTCACGATCGAGAGGAACCTGGTACAGGTTTAACGAGCCGTATAACGAGATCACGATCAAGGCAATGTCGAGGGTTCGAGCCAGGGCCTCGAGTTTGGAATGGAGGGGACGAATAAATCCTTTATAACGTACTTGGTTCATGGACAGGTTTAAATCGAGTGAGATTGAAGTTAATTAATTCTAATTTTTCAGATTTTCACGAGCTCGTCATACTCGCCTGGAAGCGGGTATCCAGCGCCAAGGATGGCAAGCTCGAATCCATCCGTGGAACCTGGATTCGTTTAGCACTCTATCGGGCCCTGCAATCCATGCCGGAAAGACGGGCTTTAAAAATAATTACCAGGCAATCTGACAAAGTAGAACAAAGTCCGCAGACGATATCTAATCCGTAAGCATAAGGCAATTATAAAATAAATGCCTGTGCATTTGAATTTTTGTATCATTCACGGAGGGGCGATTAAAAGTGAGGTTTAAGCTCCAGGACAGGCTTAACCTGCCACCCTACATGAAATGCACATGGCGCTACAACTTAAAACCGCACATTTAATTACCCCCATCATCCTATAAAAATCAGATGAGTATTCCAAATCCCGTTCGTCCTGAGCCTTGTCGAAGGATGATCGGTTAAGCCGTTCATGGTTCGACAAGCTCACCACGAACGGCTTAACCTGCCACCCTACATCAAATGGACATGGAGCTACAACTTAAAACCACACATTTAATTACCCCCATCATCCTATAAAAATCAGTTGAGCATTCCAAATCCCGATCGTCCTGAGCCTAGTCGAAGGATGATCTGTTAAGTCGTTCATGGTTCGACAAGCTCACCACGAACGGCTTAACCTGCCACCCTACTAACAACTTATCGGGTCTGATATTACAGGTTCGAAGCGCTAGTTTGGAGTTTCATTTTTACCGAATTGGCGACAATAGTGGCACAAGTATTGCTTTATAAATGTGCCATGCTTTTAAAATAGGTTGGGTTGCTTTGAAGGAAGATTGTTGAGTTGCTTTTGGGTTCTTTGGTGTTTGCTGGCTAATCCAAATACAAGTATTACATGTCTTTCAAGGTAACTGAACGCCCTGCGACTCTTAAATAAAAGTAATATCAATTGGCGGGACAATCGCATCAAGCAATTGTCCTGCAATACAGAGTCGACTACAACAGCCTTTTTATTGACTTTACGTGCATCAGCACTAACAGGCAGATAAAAATGTTGGGGGTTAAGGCGCTTTGGAAGGTACCCATAACTGCATGGTGGGGAAACCCGGTGAATATTGCCTGGTTTCGTGTTTCTTATTACCAAGCTGAGTGTGAAAAAGCCTAACCTGCCGTGAGGCGGGGGCGGAAATCTGCGGGTCTTGAGGCTTAATGCACAAGATAGCCGGGTTGCCACCTTAATTAATTAAGGAGTTATTAATGAAAGTAATTGACCATGCGCGATGGGCGTTAGCCCTCGTGTTACCTTTGGCAGCGACTGCGGGTCATGCAGCTTTAAGTCTTCCGACGGCTTCAAGCACTTTGCCCGGATTTACTGCACCGGGTATTATCGCCCCAAGTTTCCCAAACTTTTTAAGTACTAACGAAGTGGTTAAAGTACAAAAGTTTGGCACGGGCGCGAATACTTACTGGAAGCTGACCGGTTCCGGTACTACCGCTGTTTTTGACTCGTTGAACGGATCAACATTCAAAAGTTACGCGGTAGGCAGCGATAAAATCAAGTATGAGGCCAATTTCAATTCCGCAGGCAAATTGATTACCTCAATTGGTTCCACGTCGTTAACCAACTATCTGCAAATCAACGGTTCATTGCCGGCCGGTAACTTTGGCCCGACCTCCTGGACGGCCAAGCCAAACCAGTTGTTGTTAAAGGCCAATTTGCTGGATATAAATCCTACCAACGGTACCGCCGATGCCATCGGCACCTTTGGCGGTTTTGCGTTAGGTTTTAACACTCAATTTACCGGAGGCTGGGCAACGACGGTGCCTGGTTTGACGGGTGGATCACTGGGTGAAAGCTTATGGCTGGCTGGTTTAAGTTCTGGCTTCTTTAATCTGGTCAAAGCCCTGGATGGCAGTACGAGCAATGGTACGTTGAGTTCGCTGTTCAACTCAAGCAAGGCAGTTACCATTAATGGTGTGGTCTCTGTGTCTTCCGTGCCGGTACCGGGAGCGGTTTGGCTGTTCCTGACCGGCATGATGACGGTACTTGGCCTGAATCGTAAAAGCAGCAAGAAAATAGCGCTTTAAACGGCTCTAACCCGCAGGACACCACGTTGGCCCAGACCCCGCCAACGTGGTTATTTCATTGACCAAGACTGATTGGCAGGATGCTTCAGTCAAGGCATTGTTCCGGCATATCCACTTGTGCCCCGGTGGGTATGCCGGAACCATGCTTTGGGGATCACCTCGTTTAGTATTCCGCTAAAAATATCTTCCCGAAATAGCAAAATCGCCCGGCAAGCCGTTCGTGCTAAGTGGGCTTCTATAAGCCCAAGCGTTTTCTTTAGGACTAACTGGCGCGTTTTGCAGCTACCTCAATTAAACTGTGTTATTTAACGTAGCGTTACTGTGTCATATGACGCACTTTCCCTGGAGGCCGCGTAACTGGCGGCATCAAACTGTGTCATATGACCCATTTTTGCAAAAGAGAGAGATTCATGAAAAATTATAACAACCGCTGGCTCTGCCTTATTCCGGTCCTGTGCTGGACGTCGCCAACCCTGGCGGATTATCAGACCGATATTGGTTATACCGCGCTGGCTGACTGGCTGGGAACAAGTACACCGGCAGGAGTCGGAGTCAGCGTCACTCAAGTGGAAGCCTCACAGGTGCCGACCGCTGATTCAGCTTTCCCCGTTTTTGCGCCGGATAGCACGCAGTTTGCCCTTGACAAAAACTTCAGTTTTCCCGGCCTGACCAGCACATCACCGTCCAGCCATGCAAGTGGCGTCGGTGCATTATTTTACGGTTCCAATGCTATTGCAGCCGGAATTACGCAGATCAGCAGCTATGAAGTCAACAACTGGCTCAACAGCATTGCCACAAACACGGTGCAGGCGCCGGTTAACGGCAGTCGAATTGCCAATCATAGCTGGGTTGGCGCCGGGGCTACATCGGCTGATGACAGTGCGATATTGCGATACGTTGATCGCCAGGTTGAGCGCAATGAAACCATCCAGGTTGTCGGCATGGCCAACAGCAGCAGCTTTTCGCCATTACTGGGCAATGCCTATAACGTCATTGCAGTCGGCAGAACCGACGGTGGCCATGATGCCGGGGCCGATGCTATTGATTCGGTTTATGTGGCAGGACGCACGCGGCCTGACCTGGTGGCGCCCGAGACCACAACCAGCGCAGCCACGCCGATTGTATCGGCGGCCGCCGCCTTGCTGGTTGAAACCGGTCATGCCGGTGGTCTGGGCCTGTCGAAAGGCTCAACCACTGTGAACGGTGTTGGTACACTTTATAATGCAGAACGCTCCGAAACCATTAAAGCCGCGTTGATGGCCGGTGCGGACCGGGTAACGGCCAATGGCTTTCTGGCGCCTGCAAATATTACCGATTATCGCAGCAGCGGCCATCAGACCAGTAACGGCCTGGATGATCGCTTTGGCGCCGGGCAGATCAATATTCTGCACAGCTATCAAATTATTGCCGCCGGCGAACAAAACAGTTTGCAGGATGGCGGCAGCAATGCCGGTGCCATTGCTAACTATGGCTTTGATTACGATGCCGCATTCGGCGGCAGTGCCGGCGCCAATCGCACGGCAACCTATGCCTTTAATGCCACGGCCGACATGACCCTGACGGCCGCTTTGGTCTGGAACCTGGGAGTGGCCAATAACAGCGGTCTTGCGACCACCTTGCACAATCTGAATCTGGAATTGTTTGATGTGACCACGCAAACCACGACAGCGCTGTCGGCCAGCACTCTCGATAACACCGAGAATCTCTGGGTGAGTTTGATCACGGGCCATGACTATGAGTTGCAGGTCAAGGCCGGCGAAACCGGTAATTTCTCCTGGGATTACGCGCTGGCCTGGCAGATGAATACTCTGCAAGCCGCGCCCGTGCCGCTGCCGGGTGCGGTTTATCTGTTCGCCAGCGCAATCGCCGGGCTGGCTGTCGCTGCCCGTCGCCGTAAGCTCTGAGCTTTAGGCGGGTTTGTCAGCGCAATCGGGATGAATTTAGAAGTTAAGGGAGCTTCTATAATTGCACTTCGACAAGCTCAGTGCGAACGGATGGCTTGCTGCTACGGAGAGGTATTTTTCCATCCATACTTCGACTGCGCTCAGTAGAGCCTTGTCGAAGTGCAATTATTAGAGATTCTCTTATCTTCGATTGTCTGCTGCGTGAAATTGACCTGGATAACGATGGGCGATTTCACTCGGACTGCCAGCATTGCAGAAAATGGACGGGAAACATAGTTCAAGAATTGAAATTTGCAAGTGAAAAGCATGAAACCCATCGAAAATATAATTAAACTGTGTTATTTAACGCACCTGAACTGTGTTATATGACACAGTTCCACTGCAGGCCACGAAATACGTGAATCAAAAGTGTGTCATATAACACAGTTTTTATTTCCGATGCTTTGTCAATCCCTTTCTTCACCCATTGGTTAAACGGGTGTGATTAATTCTACTTTGTCAGATTATGCTCAAGCTCGACATACTCTACTCGCCTGGAGCGGGTATCCAGTGCCATGGATGGCGGGCTTAAATTCATCCATGACACCTGGATTCCGGCAATCCATGCCGGAAAGACGATAGTGGAAAATAGTGATTAGTCTCTTACCAGCCAAGTCTTTACATTTTTTGACAAGAATTGTCTAATTTCTATTTAAAAACATAGAGATAAGTCATTTGTATTTTGGTTCCGGTTTATCCGGCTTAGGTAATCTGACAAAGTAGAATTAAAAGTGCGGTTTTTAGTTATAGCGCCATGTCCATTTCAAGTAGGGCAGGATAAGCCGTTCATTTCATGTGGGGTAGCAGGATAAGCCGTTCGTGGTGAGCTTGTCGAACCATGAACGGCTTACCGATAAGGCTCTCCTGAGTGCAGTCGAAGTGCTCAGGACGAAGGGTTAAGCCTGCACTGGAGCTTAATGGCGTCCCGGTTCAAGGCCCTGTCGGTTTAAGGAGGGTCACATAGTTTAGTACAAAATAATAATTATGCTCGCAGCCCAAAACAGATTCAGCCACAAATAATTAAACTGTGTTATTTAACACACTGAATATGCGTCATATGACACACTCAACCTGCAGGCCACGTAACTAGCGGATAACAAGTGTGTCAAATGCCCCATTTTGCCTGGTTGATAATTCTCGACAATGGATATCCTGATTACATATAAGCTTCATCCAACATAAAAACAATAAGTTTACCAAGGAACGTCACCCCGGCAGATTGCCGGGGTCCAGGCTACATGGATGTAAACCCGGCGATTAACTTTACTGACGAGTCACATCCCTGTGTTTTGGATACCGGCAATCTGCCGGGGTGACGTATACTTCAGTGTTTGCTATTTCAGCTGAGGCTTGTGGGTAATCAGGATGGATATTGAGTCGACCATCAATTAAGTGCAATAACCTTCAAACAAAGTAAGTAAAAATCGAAAGCCTGTAAAATCAATAAATTAAACAATAATCCTAGAAAAATCAGATAAGCATTCCAAATCCCGTTCGTCCTGAGCGCAGTCGAAGGATGTACGGGATTTGGAATGCTCACCCAGTAGGTTTGTTGTGAAATCAGCTCATACTTCGATAAACTCAGCACGAACGGATTTCACGCCTTTCAACTGATTTTTTTAGGATAATTATCGGGATTTCAAAATAAAAACACCTAATTGAACTTATCGGCAGTGATAGAATATTAAAGCTTAAGTAGAGCAGCGTGCTTAAGCTTGTGAAATTTGCGATCATTGTTCTATGGCGCCGGCATGGAGTCGTAAAATCGTTGTATAACAAGCCTGTAAGCACTGGATTTCAGACAAGTCTGCCTGGGTGTACAAAATCGGGTGCTTGTTATATGTTTGGCACGAATGGTGCATGCATATATCGCAGTGACTTCGTGTATTGCCAGGGTAGGGCAATTTAAAATCAAAGTCGCTAAATTATAAAAAAATTACTGTCAATGTCCGAAGGAGGACTTTATGAAATTAAGCGCTAAACAATTGAAAGCAGTTACATTAGGTGTAGGCACAGTATTAATGATGGGCGCAGGCCAGGCAGCTTTTGCGCATGCCAGTATTTTGAATGCAATTAACAGTGGCGGAACAGGCTTCAGCCGTGTCGGCGTTAATCATGCAGTTAACCATACTACTCCTCCAACACCGGTTGTTGCTCAATCGGTTGTGTTCCCGACCGTCAATCCTATACTGGGTCGTACCGGCGTAGGTGCCTCGGTTAGCAACCTGGGTGATTTCTTTTCAACCAGCGCGGCTGGTGCCAACACAACAGGTCTTTTGCCATGGGTTTCTGTAGCCGGTGCGCCACAATTGGTGCAAAGCAAAGATGTTTTTAGTCAGCAAATTGAACAGGCCAATGCCTCCAATCAAACCATTGGCTGGGTATCAACCAAAGGTTTGCTGCAAGTTAACCTGCACGGTGAAGTGCCTTTCCGCTTTGCTGCCCCGCATTTCAGATCAATTTTACCTGCCGCCAATCCAAATGCCTTGACAACTGCTGATTTGTGCGCAGACAAATTGGTGATCGCTGTTGCAGTGGCTGATATCTCCAAGCCAACGCCCCAGCCACCTTTCGTTGCGGCTAATCCTGCCGGTCTTCCGGGTTCGGAGACTGCCGGCATCGGCTATAACCTGTGGCTTGATAACACCACGCCGGGTCTTGCTACCAGTGCCTTCCCTCCTCAAGTTACAGAAAATGGTGCCGCCACAACGAATCTGACAATTAATCGCGATCCTGTTGTCAACCCATATCCTGCCAACTGTGTGCCAGCGGGCGGTACTAATCCGGTTTTCACGATCACTGTCAAACCATCGGCTGACGACATCAATGCATTGCAGTTCCCTGGTTGGGGTGTTGGCATAACACCTGCTGCCGGTGCTAACGGAAACATGTTCAGATAATAGTGCTGAGAGGCAACTGAACCGCCGGTTTGGATAGAACGGATCGTTGTCAGATGGCGACGATCCGGTGATTCAAAACAGGGTGATCAGGTGCTAATTCCCAATAACTCAAGGAAAAGATAATGAAAAAACATATTTACTCCGCTTTTGCGTTGTTTGCGCTGCTAACAGGCGCTGCGCAGGCAAACGTTTTGGATTTTGGCTATCAGGAACATGTCGCTGCCGATGCCGTTGATGCCTTTGCGTTTAACGTTGATGCCGGCAACACCGATATTGTAAACATATATACAAACACCAGTGCGCCAGCCAATCCGTATTTGACACTGTGGTCGACAACAGCGGCCAATCCAACATTAGCATCTGATTGGGTGCTTGTGGGGTCCAATGATGACACCGCTTTGGTTAACTATTTTGAAGTAGGGCAACCTTTTGATTCACAATTAAAATTAAATTTGGCCGAAGGAACGTATCTGGCGACCATTACCGGTTCCGGTTATACCCCGGCGGGAACGTCATTGGCAGATGGATTCATTGGCTCCAGCACGGAATCTTATTTTGCTTATAACTTCACAGTGGATGGCAACGTTTCTGCCGTGCCAGTACCTGCGGCGGTCTGGTTGTTTGGTACCGGTTTGATGGGCTTTCTGGGTCTTTCAAAAAGAAAAAGTCAGCGCCTGGTAGCTTGAAAAATACTATTGAACCGGCTGTTTGAGTAGTCAGGATTTGGTCAGATATAATATTCGTTAATTCACCATAGACCTACGGGGTTTTTAAAACCTCGTAGGTCTACAGCGTGAAGTTGTTATTAACCAAGTTCTTCGCCAAAAGGCCGGATTCGTAGTGCAAAGTGTTTGATTTGGTACTAAATATATTTGGCGCACTGTTATGATGGCTAAAGCTATTTAGTACCAACCAATTTCAATAACCAAGATGAGGAAATTTACATGAAAAAAACAGCATTAGCCCTGCTGGCACTCGCAAGTTTGTCAACAGGCGCAGCACAGGCATTAACAATCACTGGTCTTACTCACACAACTCAAGATGCTAATGCGCCAGGAGGCAACGGTCTAGAAGCTTATTATATTCAGGCGCTGTCATCAGGTTCTTCTGATATATTTTTGAGTTCAGCCATGAGTACTGATGGTAATGAAGTTTTCATGAACGGACTTTTGAGCGTTTGGCAACAAGTGGGTTCGAATTGGGTGTTGGTCGGCGCCAATGATAATGCGCCGTTTGGGTTGACCAATGTTACTACGGGGCTGACACCAGACCTTAACGCATACTTTGTCCCGGTGCATCAGTACATTCCCGCTAACCCCACTACTACCCCCCCATCCCCCGCAGGCGGCATATCTGATCCGGGCTTGACATTGAATTTGACGGGCGGTTCCACTTATCTGATCCTTCAATCAGATTACTTAAATGGCCCTACTTCGTTAAGCAATGACGTGCACTTGACGGGTGCTTTGGGGCAAACTATAGCCATTGGATCCAATTTGCAAGCTGCTTTGTGGAATAGTTTTTTTCCTATCGGCGACCCCGCATTTTCGGTAAATAATATTTACGATTTAACTGTAACGGGCAATGTTGTAACAACAACTGCACCGGCTGCTGTGCCGGTACCCGCGGCGCTTTGGTTGTTCGGTTCAGCCCTGGCCGGTCTGGGTGTGGTCGGTCGCAAAAAAGAAAGCCGCATGGCGGCTTAAAGCGCACGGGTTATCGGGATTTCGTTCGGGTTCTGCCGGGGAATTCGCGATGAAGGGAATGCAGTTCAATCCAGTTTCGAATGGATTCGCCAGTCAAAGGATTGAGGCTGTATCAAATTGTTCAAATCAATGAGCTTCAGGTGTTTGTTCAGGAAATATCTGCTCGGCTTCATGTTTCAACGAGTGTTCGACGTTAAAGCATGAAGCGCAAAGTGATATAAATCATGCGAGACCTACGAGCAACAAAGGCTCGGTTAGACAGTAGAGGTCGAAATCAACAGGAAATCTGGAGTCATTCGGTGTTGCTTATTCGGGCTATTCTCATGTTTTTGCTGTTGTCGACATCCTGTCTATCCGGCGCGCAAAGCCCGCCGGAATCGAAGCCGAGGCATTCAATAATCCTGGAGCACGATGCGCAACATCGCTTACGATTATCTGCCAGGGAGGCGACATTGCGACAGGTGTTTGATGCGATCAGCGAAAAAACCGGCGCTACCATACACACACTGGCTTTACCTGATGCTTTACTGACGGTCGATTGTCAAGGCAGTTTAAAGTCATTGTTGCAGTGCTTGCTGGGTTCCCATGTTGATAGGGTGTTTCGCAACGGATCAGCGGAAAACGATTATCAAACAAAGGACGCTCAGTCGGAAGTCTGGTTGCTGCAGATGCCGGTCATATCATCGGTCCACCCTGTCTCTGACGATGACCCCGCACTTGCGTTGAAACCGCCACAGCGGGTTGCCGCCACCGATTCGGAAATAGCCGAGATAACCGACCAGTTGCTGGAATTGGCCAGGGATCCTCGGGAGCGGATGAACGCCATTATCTCCTTGGCCCGGGCCGGCCGTGAGGGTGACGCGCAGGTGCAGCGTGTTTTGAAAAATGCCCTGTCGGACAAGGATCCGGGTGTCAGGGCGCAGGCGGTCTTTGAACTGGCGCAGCGCGAAGGCCAGGCAGCCCTGCCGGAGATCGAGGCAGCGCTGCAGGATGTCAATGCGGAGGTGCGTCGAATGGCGGTGGAAAGCGTGGGCAACAATATGGCTTTATTGCAGCAGGCCCTCAAGGACAGCGATGAGAATATCCGGCAGTACGCAACGACCAAGCTGCAATTGTTGAACAAAGTGCAAACTGATTAGCAAGGATATTCAGCCAGCACCGTCATACTGGCAGGGATGCCGGTATCCAGTCACATGGATGTGAATGCATGGTTTGCATGGTGCCTCAGTTGAGCGACTGAGTACTTGGCAAGTTACCTCCATGGACCTGGATACCGGCATCCCTGCCGGGATGACGAAATTTTGGCACTGGCTGATGCTTTGGCTAATAGAGAAGTAGCAATAATCAAGCGATGCGACCAATCATTCGGTCGGTTTCATTAAATTTATTAAATGAGAGAGTAAAAACCAATGAAAAAAATAAAATTAACAACAAGTTTAATGGCCGTCTTAAGCCTTACTGCAATTATGGACGTAAACCCTGTCTTCGCCCATGACGTCGTGGGTACACTGACAAATGGTGTGGCTGGCGGTCGCGGTAATTCCGTGGTGGACAGTTATCGCGTGCAATGCATAGCCGATCCGCTGGCGGCCTCGCAACTTCCTACCGATCATTTGTATATTCAGATCCGGGACGATTCACCAGGTGGTGGAGCGTTGACTGCGGTCGCCACAATTCTTGACGCTACGCCGGCTCCGAATGGTCCGCTGGGTTACCAACGATCCCTCAGTACAACGGATTTTGCTCCAGCCGATGGCGTTGCCGGTGCGGTCAGAAGGCTAAAGGTTTATAATGTTGGAACCCCGACCACAGAAATTGAGCCTACTTTTGAAGTGTTTGTGCACCACACTATAAATGCTGCCGATACTTATTTATTGACGGCACATTGTGAAGATATCAACAATGCCCATACCGGTACCGAGGAACTGGCGCCTTTGCAAAATCAATAACAACACTTCGGTCAATCATTTGACCGGTTAAGCAAAGTTGTTAGGGATCTTATAAGCTCAAAAACCTTGCTACAGGGGTCAGAAGGCTGGATGAGGCCAATACCGTTACGCTTATTCTACTTTGTTCAGATTATCTACAAGCTCGTCATACTCGCCGGGAAGCGGGTATCAAGTGCCATGGATGGCAAGTTCAAATCCATCCCTGGAGCCTGGATTCGCTTCGCGCTCTAACGGGTCCGGCAATCCATGCCGGAATGACGATCTTGGAAAATAGTTAGCATGGAATCTGACAAATGTAGAATTAAGCGACTGTTATTGTCTGCCTACGCGTAACGGTGTTGGCTTATTTTGAAGACGGACGATTCGAGCATCGGTGTTATATATCAAAATAATGTGTCGGCTCAACAATAACATCAATTATAAAGAGAGCCTGAGAAAGTTATGAACTTACGAATTTTATTCATTTGTGTCTCCCTGGCGTTACCGTTCTGGTCGCTATCGTCCCAGGCGGCAGAAACTGAACAACGCCCGGCGCCACACTGTGCGTTGACTACTTTTACGGACAAGCAGTCGCTGGATTTAAAGCAGTTCAAAGGCCAAGTCGTCTATGTCGATTTTTGGGCTTCCTGGTGTGGTCCGTGTATCAAATCGTTTCCATTTATGAATTCGCTGGATCATGACCTGAAAGAGCAGGGCTTACAGGTCATTGGTGTCAACCTGGATGAAAATGTAGACGAGGCAAAACTTTTTTTGGAACAAACTCCCGCCAGTTTCACTATTGCAACAGATACTGAAGAACGCTGTGCCAAGAGTTTTGGTGTAAAAGCCATGCCATCATCTTATTTGATTGATCGCAACGGTGTCATACGCCATCTGCATTTAGGCTTTCGACCCGGCGAAGCGCAAGAGTTTCGGGCACTGGTTGAAAAATTGCTTGCCGAAAGCAAACAGGCCGGAAAATAAATTATTTTACCCAGCCTTACCGGCAATTGTTCCATGTTTGTTTTATACTCATCGCACTTCAAAATTCGGCACCTTCGTTCCCTCTCCTGCTGGAGAGGGCGTTTGGTTCTGACTTTAAGTAAAATTACCGATATGGGCATACTTAACAAAGCAAGATCCCTGAGAAAAAATCAGACTGATGTTGAGCAACTGTTATGGAAACAACTGCGTAATAGAAATGTATTTAACTACAAGTTTCGTCGACAATATCCTATTGAACCTTATATTGTTGATTTTATATGTTTTGATTTAAAACTGATTATTGAACTGGATGGAGGGCAGCACGCCAATCAAGCAGACTATGACCAACAGCGCAGTTTATTTCTTGAAAATCGCGGATTTAAAGTTATAAGGTTCTGGAATAACGAGGTCACTGAAAATAGTGACGGTGTTTTAGAGGTTATTCGTCGGCTAATAGAAGGAATTGAGTATGGCTTGAATACAGACCACCCTGATGGATGTCTAAATGGAGATAAGTAGTTTAACAAGGTATCGATATTAATGAATTTCCATTATTCTAAATCTCCTCACCCCGGCCCTCTCCAGCAGGAGAGGGGGTTAAAGGTGCTGGCGTCATGCACGGATGCGATAGAGTACATAGCTGCTGGCGTTTAGGATACTGCAGAAAAAGCCCTCTCCTGCTGGAGAGGGTTGGGTGAGGAGAAATAAAATAAATTTACATAATTTTTTCATCAGCACCGGTTAATGATTTAGTTTCCAAAGACCTGAAGGATTGATTTAGAGGGAAGTCAGAAGCGATCAGTTTATTCTAAATCTCCTCACCCCGACCCTCTCCAGCAGGAGAGGGGGTTAAATGTGCTGGCGTCATGCACGGATGCGATAGAGTACATAGCTGCTGGCGTTTAGGATACTGCAGAAAAAGCCCTCTCCTGTTGGAGAGGGGGCGAATGTGCCGAATTTTTTAAGTGCGATGAGTATAGCTTCAGGACTTTAAGATACAGCAGAAAAGCCCTCTCCTGCTGGAGAGGGTTGGGTGAGGAGAAATAAAATAAATTTACATAATTTTTTCATCAACCCAGGTTAATGATTTAGTTTCCAAAGACCTGAAGGATTGGTTTAGAGGGAAGGCTGAAGCGATCACTTTATTCTAAATCTCCTTACCCCCCCTCTCCAGCAGGAGAGGGGGGGTAAGGCTGTTGGCAACAAACCAAGGAGTAAAAGTTTTTCTCCCTCTATATCCAAAGGGTAAAATAACCTGAAGGGTATACAGGCAGAAGAGGCCTGAACAGAATCGATTGTTAAATGAAGCAATATCGAGTACGCTCGACTGCAAAAAATTAGCGACTGGTAAGCTAATCAACAGGAAAATACCATGAGAAAATTTATTATTAGTTTCAATTGGCTGCTGGTATTCAGTAGTCTGTACATAGCGGGGTGTGCGCCTGTGCAGCCCTGGGAACGCGGCACTCTTGCCAAGTCGCAGATGGCGCTGGATCCCTATCCCATGCTGAATACCATGCGCGGACACAACTATGGCAGCCGGGAAGCGGCAGCCAGCAGCGGTTCAAGCGGTGGAGGTGGTTGTGGCTGTTACTAATTCTGGTGAAGGTTTCATGGCCACGGTGCACAACGGACAGCCGGTTACCAAAAATATTCTGAGAGCTTCCAGTAACCCTGGTGTTCTGGCCCTGACCGCAGCGGCCCTGGTGTTGCCGGGTTTGATTATGCCCGGTTCGGCACAGGCTGCCGACGATGAGGAAGTGGGCTTTCAATACAGCCATTATCAGGAAGGCAAACGAAATCTCTACGGTCTTGTACCGGATAACAGAAACCCGATTGAAGTCGATTCGATTCACGGTGGTGCCAAAATAGCATTGGCTGACCGTATCAAATTTGCCTTTAATTATACCGAGGACACCTGGGGTGGTGCGACACCGGTGTCAACAGCGCCGCTGTCGATGAACAGCAATAATAATCAAACAACGCAAGGTGGTGCATCGCCGTATGTGCTGGGGATAGGACAAGTAGTTGTCGATAAAAATACGTTGACGCCCTTGAAGTTCGTGAGTCTGGACGAGAATACCGGCATAGAGACTTATAGCCCGGATACTCAGGTCGTCCATACAATGTCGGTAGCATCACCGGAAACCCGCCGGCAGGGTGATTTCAAGCTCAGCTACGAATGGGATGAAGCGGCCATCGATGTGGGGGGGGGGCTGTCGGTCGAACCGGATTATGAATCACGATTTGGCAGTCTGGGAGGGCGATTCGATTTCAACCAAAAACGGACCACGCTGAATGTGGGTGTCAGTTATACCAATAGCGATACGCAGGCCATTCTCGATCATGACGCCGCTCCATATATTAATGCGTCAAGATATCAGGATAATGGTCAGGCTGAAGTAATTGATCAATTTGTACATTTAAACGGAAAACGTCAGGATTGGGCGGCGAATCTCGATCTGACTCAGGTGTTGACGAAAGACTCGCTGATTCAGGCCTCTGTCGGCTATAGCCGCGGTACCGGCTATATGGCCAATCCATATAAGTCTGTGACTGCCTTGTTTGTGAATCCCAATCAAAATTTGAATCCTGATTGCCCCGACTGTTTTGGCGATGGCCGTGATTTTGTTACAGGCATTGAGGGTGTCCGTTCCGTCGATATTTTTACTGCCCAGGTAGGGAGTTATTCGGAAGTCAGGCCGGAGATCAGAAATCAGTGGACCGTCGGTACGCGTTTTGTGCAGTATATCAATGCATTGGATTCGGCCCTGCATTTTGATTATCATTTTGCCGCCGACGACTGGGGCATTCATGCCCATACCATTGCGGCTGACTGGGTGCAACCGGTCGGCAATGGCTGGACGATCACACCGAGAGTTCGCTATTATTCACAGGATGCGGCTGACTTTTATACGCCGTATCTGGTGGTGAATCAGGCAAGAACAGATTCACTTACCGCATATCAACTGTTACCGGCTTATTATTCCAGCGATCAGCGCTTGTCCGGCTATGGCGCCTTGAGCGGCGGCGTTTCGATCAGCAAGCAATTTACGAAAGGTGTCACACTGGAAACCGGATTTGAATATTACACTCACTCCGGTTCGTTAATGATCGGCGGTAGTGGCGAAGGTGATTATTCCAATTTTGATTATTACTTTGCCAATGCATCATTAAAAGTAAGTCTGGGAGCTTTGGGTCAGGGTGGCGGCAGTGGTGACGAACACAGTCATCATGGCCATCATCACGGCGCACCGATACCGGCCGGGGTCATGTTTGCGCATATGATGGACAAGCCCGGCGATTTTATGGTCGGTTATCGCTACATGTACAGCACCCAGGCTGGAGACATGCTGCACGGTTCTAACGATGTTTCCGATCCGGCCATTGTTACTCAGGGTTGTGGTGCCGACATTGCCAATGCCTGTTATGTAACGCCCAACAACATGAACATGCATATGCACATGCTGGACATCATGTATGCGCCGACTGACTGGCTGAATCTGATGTTGATGCCGCAGTTTATGAACATGAACATGCATATGCGACATTTAGCGGGTACACCGGATGATGCTGAGGCTGGTGGTCCCAGCACTGAAGACAAATCTAGGCATATCGAACATCACCTGGGCGTGGGTCATAATACCGGGGGCGTTGGTGATACCGGGATGTATGCCTTATTCAAATTATGGGGCGAGCCCAATCATCATGTCAATCTGACCTTGGGTGTAACGGCGCCGACCGGCGATGTGGGGATAATGTTACGGGACAACCATAAAGTACCCGGCGGCATTATCCACTACGGCATGCAGCTGGGTAGCGGCACTTGGGATTTCAAACCGGCTTTGACCTATACCGGTAAAATGGATCAGTGGTCCTGGGGTGCGCAAGTGAGTGGCACCAAGCGTCTGGAACACAAGAACTCGTCTGGTTATGCCTTGGGCGATATTTTTCAGTCGACCGCCTGGGGTAGTTACCAGTTGCTGGACTGGTTGTCGGCGTCGGTGCGTGGTGTTTACACCTCACAAGGCCCGGTCAGGCATGAGTTTGAAGGTTTGATACAGACCCTGGGGCCGATGGACTATTCGAAAAACTATGGCGGCAAATTCTGGGATCTTGGCTTGGGTTTGAATGCAGCGGTGATCGGCGGCGATCTGGCCGGTAACAGTTTGAACTTCGAATGGCTGCAACCGGTTAGTACGGATTACAATGGCTATCAACTGGATCGAGAAGGCGCACTTTCTGCGACCTGGAGCTATGCGTTTTAGAGCTTGACTAAAAAGCTGTTTGATGCGCTTTCAGATTACAGTTTTCACCCGTGCGCACGACAAAGTAGAATCAATCAGAGTTTCAATTACCATCGACGAGTCTTATGAACAACAGCATTTCTAATACAGTCAGACTGCCGTGCGGATTTTTTCTCATGGTATTGGCGTGTTTCAACAGCGTATCTGCCCATGAAACTGAAGGTAGTCTTATGGCTGCGTCTGGTGCAGGTGCTACCGATCTGTATTCGATTTCCTGTTTTAAGGATGCTGAAAACCCTTCCGAAACGCCGCATCAATTGTTTGTCAATGTGAGGGATAATGTCAAAGGTGGCGGCGTGATGAGCGTTGTCGTGTATAAGGCGACAGCCACCGGAGGTATTACCAAAACCGCGACTGATCCTATCGGAGGCGATTATAATCCAAGTCCCGATATCATTCTCACAGCGGGTGAAGGCGATTACCTGGTGTTCGTTAACCACACCGAAAAAATCTCCGAGAGCTATATGTTGCAATACCATTGTCAGGATGCAGCCAAGCAACATACAGGGACTCAAATAAATTCGATACAAAATGAGTAATACGGAAAAAATGAATGATTTCCACACAATTACTTTTCGCATGAGTGAGTCGAAGGGCATGCTGGTGGTTCGACAGGCTCACCACGAACGGTAATAGTGAATAGTTTCCACGAATGGAAAAAAGTGAATGATTTCCACACAGGCACCGTTCGCCCTCGACTGCATGGATGCAGGAGGTAGAGCACCGACAGTAGGCGCTTTAGGCGACGCATGGAGCAGTTGCCGAGAGCCTGTCGAAGGGCATGCTGGTGGTTCGACAGGCTCACCACGAACGGAAAAATGTGAATGATTTCCAAGAACGGAAAAAGTGAATGATTTCCACGAATGGTAATAGTGAATGGTTTCCACGAACGGAAAAAAGTGAATGATTTCCACACAAGCACCGTTCGCCCTGAGCCTGTCGAAGGGCAATTGGGTGGTTCGACAGGCTCACCACGAACGGTAATAGTGAATGGTTTCCACGAACGGAAAGATGTGAATGAATTGCACACAGGCACCGTTCGGCCTGAGCCTGTCGAAGGGCAATTGCAGGGAGTTTAGTAAGTCCCTCCTTAAACTACACACCACCACCGACTTAATCGGTTAGTTGTATAGAATATAGGTGTTATTGATTCGACTCCTGGGCTTAGAATCATGCCGAAACAACATGACGCCGAATATCATCACTAGGGAGCCTCTAATAATTGCACTTCGACAGGCTCAGGCCGAACGGTGCCTGTGTGGAAACCATTCACTTTTACCGTTCGTGGTGAGCCTGTCGAACCACCTGCATGCCCTTCGACTGCGCTCAGGAGAGCCTTGTAGAAGCACGAACGGATAAATTTAGAGGTTCCCACTAGCTTGTTACAATGAGATTTTTTGATTAGAGCCTCTTAAATTTCTATAATTACCGGAAAAATAACCTTAGGTACAACAATGAGCAACAGCCCCTTACATGCCAGCGGTCGTGCTGGTCTTTTTTTAACCGTCTTCATGACGGGGGCCGGGGTCATGGTCATTGAGCTGTTGGGCACGCGGATGATTGCACCGTTTTACGGGGCCAGTCTTTATGTCTGGTCGTCCTTGATTTCAGTAACGATGATCGCCCTGGCAATTGGCTATTTCGTCGGCGGTCGATGGGCGGATCGGGCCGAGCGCACCGGGCTTTCGCTGATTATTGCGCTGGCGGCGTTCCTGACGCTGTTGATTCCATGGCTGACCCGCCCGGTGTTGCTGGCCACAGATCCGTTGGGGTTACGCGGCGGCGCTTTCGTTAGTGCATTGATTCTGTTTTCACCGAGTTTGACGTTGCTAGGCATGGTGGGTCCCTTTGCCATCAAACTTTCGACGACGCAACTGGATGGCGTGGGTGCATCGTCCGGTTCCATCTATGCCGTCAGCACCCTGGGCAGTGTGGTCGGTACGCTGGTGTTGGGCTTCTTTTTGTTTCCCCTGTTGGGGTCTCGTGAAATTTTGATCGGCCTGGGTTTTGTATTGCTCTTGTTGTCTGTTGTCGTGGCTTTTTTTGAGCAAAAGCGACTGGGCGCCTCGGCCGCCTTTGTTCCCTGTGTGGTACTGACAATACTGGGTTTGTGCCTGTTGCCGCAAATCGCCGGTGCCGGTCACGTTAAAGGCAACAGCAAATTTAAAATTCTGTCCGAGCACGAAAGCCTTTACGGCTGGGTACGGGTGATGGATCAAAGCGAAAAGGACCTTCGTGTATTGACCTCCGATGCATCGGCAATTGGCGCTGCCGGGATAGCCCATGGTGAAAACCGGCTGACTTACCAGAGTATTGTCGGTCTGATTCCTGCCATGGCTCCCCCCATGAAGCGCGCTTTAATCATTGGCCTGGGCGCAGGTTTGATGAAGAAAGTGCTGAGTGATCAGTATGGTATCGAGACCGATACCCTGGAAATTGATCCGGCGGTTGCGGACGCTGCAGTCGATTTTTTCGGCTTCACACCTGCAGGCATGTCGATCATCGGTGACGCGCGTTATGAAATCCGGCATTTGAAAGGGCCGTATGATCTGATTATTCATGATTGCTTTACCGGCGGCACGGAGCCTTCGCACTTATTGACGGTCGAGACCTTGAAACAATTGCGCGGATTGTTGTCGGAAAAGGGCATTCTGGCACTCAATTTTGTGGCTTTTTATGATGGCGGTCATAATCCCTCGCTGGCGGCAGTTTCGAAAACCCTGCGCCAGGTATTTTCACAACAAGCGTTTTTTGTTGCGGATCCCGGTGAAAATTTTAATGATTATATTTTTCTGGCAGCCAATCAACCGATCGATTTGCAGGCAAAATCACTGCTGGCCGATCAAATTGCCTGGTTAAAGGAGAGAAATGTGCCGCTGGATAGCAGTAAGGGCATCATTCTTACCGATAACTTCAATCCGCTGGAGCACCTGCAGACCGCCAAGTCCGAACAATACAGACGTCTGATTGTCGAGATGTTCGGCCCTGAATTGCTGGTACGTTGAAGAGCCTGCGGTACTGGCAGTCTACTCTTTTTTATAATACACACACGTCATAAAGATACACAGGATTAATCCATGAAACCAGTTGTACCCAGTTTAAAAGTAGTTTTCCTCATTGTGACTATCGGTCTGCTAACCGCATGCGGCGGCTCTTCTGAAAGAAAAGCCAAATACATGGAAGAAGGGAAGCAATTAATGGAAAAGGGTGACTATGAAAAAGCCCAGCTTTCATTCAAAAACGTGCTGCAAATTGATCCCAAGGATCCCGAGCCGCGTTATCAACTGGCCGAAGCCTTGAGCAAGATGGGTGAAATCAAGGAAGCTGTCAGTCAGTATCTGGCTGTTATTGGTGAGGACCCCAAACATATCATGTCCCGGTTAAGAATGGGTCAGATTTATTTGCTGGTCAAAAAACCCGAAGAAGCGGACAAAATGGCAAAGGAGGTTCAGGCCATCGATCCGGACAACATGGAAGGCATAGTACTCTCCGCAGGTATCAAGGCATTCAATAAAGATATTCAGGGCGCTCTCGCTCAGATTCAATCGGGACTTCAAAAACACCCGGATGATCTGCCGGCCAACCTGCTATTGACATCGCTGACGGCACAGTCCGGGAAAATGGAGGAGGCCATTGCCATTGCTCAAAAAAATAGTGAAAAAAATCCGACCAGTACTGTACCGTTGCTGATGTTGTCCAAGCTTTATATGGATACGAAGGCAAATGATAAAGTGCAGCAAACCCTGGAAGCCATAATAAAATTACAGCCCAAACAACTGGAAAATCACAAGCGCCTGGCTACTTTCTTTATGGCCAATAACCAGCTGGATAATGCGGAATCAGTCTTACGTGAGGCCGTTAAACAGATCCCGGACGATATTTCCGCCAAAACTGCGTTGATCGGCTTTTTAGTTGCAAAGCGTTCACCTGAAAAAGCCATCGCCGATTTGGCTCCGATGATTGAGCAAAATCCGGACAAATATGAATTGCGTTTTGTGTTGGCTGATTTGGAAATTTCACAAAAGCACGGCGACAAGGCTGAAGAAGTGTTAAAAAAGGTCGTTGAACTTGACAAGCTCGGTCCTCAATCGATTAAAGCCCGTAACAAACTTGCCAGAATCTATGTGGCAACCAAACGACTGGATGAGGCCAAAGCGCTTATTAAAACCATCATTGAAGAAAATCCTCGCGATGTTGATGCACTGACTTTACGCGGTGAGTTTGCGATGACCGAGTCTAAAATTAACGATGCCATTGGCGATTTTCGCGCGGTTCTGGTTGATCAGCCGAAAAACGTGAGAGTGCTTAGATTGCTGAGCACTGCGCATATGCTGAACAAGGACAAGGTTTTGGCGCGTGAAAACATGGAGAAAATTATTGAAATTGTCCCAGAAGATGAGAGCGCCAGACTTGAACTGGCCAATCTGCTGCAACAGACGGGAGATATTGATCGCGCAGCGGAACAGATCAATGCTGTATTAAAATTAAATCCGAAAAACAGACAGGCACTGGAAGGCGATTTCAGGATTGCGTTATCTAAGAAACAGTGGGAAAAGGCACAGGATGCCGCCAATCGCCTGCAGGAAGCCATTCCTGACGAAGGCATGGGCTTTTATTTGTCGGGTCTGGCTTATCAGGTGGAAGGAGAGCTTTCAAAAAGTGTTACTGCTTTTGAAAACGCACTGGCTAAACAGCCTGATTCGGTAGAACCGCTGACCCAGTTAATTAAAAGCTACCTGGCACAAAAGCAAACCGACAAGGCAGTAGCCAAACTGAATGAAGCAATCAAGCAACAGCCCAAGAACCCTATTGCCCAGAATTTACTGGGCGGTGTCTACCTGGGTGACAAACAGTATGCTGAAGCAATGATTGCCTTTAAAAAAGCCAACGCCATTAAACCGGATTGGGCGGTTCCTTACCGGATGATTGCATTGACTTATGGTGCTCAAAACAAGTTGCCTGAAGCCATAAAAACGTATCAGGAAGGCATTGTTAAAACCAAAGGATCGAAAGATCTGGTGAACGATCTGGTTGGCATTTATAACAAAACGGGTGAACACGATAAGGCGATTGCTGTGTACGAAGATATTCACAAGCAATATCCGGAATCGATGGAGGCGGTGAATAATCTGGCCAGTTATTTGTCTGACTATGCCAAGGATAAGGAAGGTCTTGAACGCGCAGCCAAATTGGCCGAACCCTTGATTCAAATTAACAATCCCAACATGCTCGACACGGTGGCCTGGGTTGCTTATAAGCAGGGTAATTACAAGAAGGCCCAGGATTTATTCATAAAGGCTCTTGCATTGGAGCCGGAGAGTGCGCCAATTCAATTTCATTTAGGCATGACCTATTTCAAACAAAATGATGCTGCCAAGGCCCGCGAGCTTTTGCAGAAATCCGTCGATAAAAATGTCGATTTTTTTGGTCTTGATGAAGCAAAGGAAACGCTGAAGGGACTGGGTGGCAATGTAGCGCCACCGGCGGCCAAATCTTGATCCGATAGGTATACTACTAGTGTCCCGATGAAGTTTTGACGGATGGTGCGATTGTAGGTGCGAATTTATTCGCACAGTGCGGATAAATCCGCACCTACATGATCGTCATTTTATCTTTGGCTGACTACTACCAAATTCATTTGCCATACTTAGGACAGGGTAAAAAATTATCTTTCCGAAATATACACTCATTGCACTTCAAAATTTGGCATGCTCGCCCCTTCTCCAGCTGGAGAAGGCCGGGGTGAGGAGGGTTTGAAAACCAAATTTTGACAAACAATCGGTATAACTCAGTATCTTCAAATCTTTGCGGGAGCGGCGCCCTCGCCGCGAATGATCATCCAGGATGCACTGTTCGTGGCGAGGACGCCGCTCCTACATTTCCCCCAAATCATTAGGGATACTATTTTTAGCTGTATCCTTACCGGGTGTGATTAATGGCGCGATTTATAATTCTACTTTGTCTGATTTACACAGGCTCGTCATACTCGCCGGGAAGAGGGTATCCAGTGCCATGGATGGCAAGCTAAAATTCATCCATGGAGTCTGGATTCGCTTCGCGCTCTATCGGGTCCGGTAATCCATGTCGGAGTGACGATCTTGGAAAATAGTTAGCATGTAATCTGACAAAGTAGAATTAATTATTGCGCCATGTCCATTTCATGTGGGGTGGCAGGTTGACGTTCGTGGTGTGTCCTTCGATTGCGCTCAGGAGAGCCTTGTCGAACCATGAACCAAGAAAAATCAGATGAGCATTCCAAATCCCGTACATCCTTCGACTAGGCTCAGGACGAACGGGATTCGGAATGCTCACCCAGTGGGTAGGTCGTGAAATCAACTCATACTTCGATAAACTCTCGGCAACTGCTCCATGCGTCGCCTAAAGCGCCTACTGTCGGTGCTCTACCGCCTGCATCCCTGCAGTCGAGCACGAACGGATTTCACGCATTTTTATAGGATGAATGAACGGCTTAACCGATCATCCTTCGACAGGCTCTCAAGAAACAGCTTTTATGTGCCTTTAATATCAGAAGCTTATAAAGTTACAAAACTATTTTGCGATTTTTGCCTTTATAAGCCAATCCTGCCAAGACCGGCGCCATCATAAAAAACGCTGGCGGCAACGGCACCGTGGTAATCGACGCAGACGTGAGAGCGACATTAGCCAGAGGATTCCCGTCGGCATCTCCCAACGCATTGATGAAGATTTCCAGTTGACTGGTCCCGGCATTCACAATATTAAAAGTGAGTGTGGCCAGTGTAAAACTATCTGCCTGCAAGATGTTCAAATCGGCAGGTGAATCAAAAGACAGCTCAAACAGATTCAGGACTCCCGGACTGGTAATCTCCGCAGTTGTTAAATTTGATCCGGAATTGAATAAATCCAGTTGATTGCCGAAATCGGCGCTGGCAAAAGACAACTGGCTTGGATCAAAATTTAAATCAAGATCATAAGTGCTTAAAGATGGCGCTGCGCCGGAATCGAGTCCTGAAATGACAATACCGATATCAACGGAATTTCCTGATTGAGCAATCGGGTTAATATCCAGGTTAATGGCGGCCTGCGCTATTCCGTTTGCCAAAAATAACGCAGTTAGATTCAACAGTTTGTAAAGTTTGAGGTTCATTGTAACTTTCTCTCATTATGGGTCATATTCAAATTCTTTCATAACTATTCAGTGTACTGATACATCCGCTATTTCTCTGGCGGTTAGTAGGAGCTGGCCATGCCCGCGATAGCTGTTGCCAGCTTCCCAATCGCGGGCATGGCCCACTCCTACAGACGATCTTTGCCGAGTCGCTGAATGTTACATTCTTTCTTGATTAGCAAGAGTTTTGCGCCAGGCCCGGACTGCGTCATGCCCTGCCGGTGTGACGTTTTTGGGTAAACATATAGTTTTTATATTGGCTGAAGCTTTTACGTAATCAGGTATCTTTATGTCAGTTCACTGCACAGCGCGCCCGGGTGCATAATAGCGTCAGCTTACGTGCGTCCAATGCGTTAATAGCGCCGTTTTTGTCCAGATCCCTGGGATCATTCGGACCTGATGCCGGCTTGTTTCTTGCCGCGACAACCTGATTGAGATCAAGCTGGTCAACATCGCGGTCACCGTCAATATCGCCTGTGACTATGATGTTTTCGCAGGAATCCGGGGTGTGATTGACATTGGTATCGCCGCTAAGTCGTTGCTGGATATCGACTACATCGGATTGGCCATTGTCATTGCAGTCCGGAAAGACGTTCAGATAATAAACGTCCTGTTCGCCATTGTATGATGCAGTGTAGGCCACATGCGCGCCGTTGGAATCGGAGACCAGATGGCTATAGTCGCCAATTTTTTCAGCGCCTAACGGAAAACCAATGTGGGTGCTGAAAGGCGCCGTCACTGCCTTGTTCGGACTCCAGGTCAGCCCGCCATCCCAGGAATACGAATAGAACAATTGCGATACTCCTGGCTGCAGGCTTGCGCGGGTGTCGTACCACACCGCATCGATACGAGAATTCCCGGCCACACCGAGCATCGGAAACCATTGGTACGCATTTCGATCCGCCGTATCGGTGTTGATACGCATCGGTGCCGACCAGCTCTGACCGCCATCGATGCTGCGAATAAAATTCACATCCTGATTGTCGATGCCTGCCGGATCAACTGGACCGAATACATAGACATTACCGCGCAGCAGACCTACCGACTGATCGACACTGACCTGTACGTCGCCAATAGGACCGATTGGGTTCGGATTGTTGCTATTCAGAAACATTACCGGTACGCCACCCAGGTCGATAGTCTGGGTGGTAAAACTCGGCGTGACCGAGGGATCGCGTGCATTGAGCGACGTTGAAAGCAAAAAGCCATCGAAAACCAGTTTTGCCCCGACCAGACTGCCGATTTCGCTTCTGCCGCTCAAATAGGTTTCGCCCTCTGGGCCGACGGCTATTGTTCCGAAGGCCGGGTTGCCCGGTATGCTGATCGGGGTCTCGAAGCTTGCGCCATGGTCGGTGGAACGTGTGAAATGCTTGTCGTCCAGGCCTTCTCGCCAATGCAGATAAATATGGCCGTCGCTGGCGGTGCCGCTACGGTCGATACCGATACGGCCCTTATCTGCGCCTTCGCCATGGGCGTAAACCGGGTCCAGCCAACTGACGCCACCGTCAACAGACTTGAAGACCTGTACATCCTGTGCGAAATTGCCGCTGGGATCATAATGCAGATTTTGATAATAAAAATTGCCTGCGGAATCGACATCCACCATGATATTGGTGCGTTGTTCCCCAGGGGTTAATGCACCTGGAAACTGCCAGTGACTGCCACCGTCATCGCTATATGCCCAGCCGCCTTGACGATTACCCGACAGCACGGAGTTAAATTGCTTCCAGCCGGCCACCAGCCTGTCCGGATTATTGGGATCGAAAGCGATGGTGGGCTCGTGAGCGGCATCGCCGGTGATGTTTTGCCCCAATGCATCGACGTTCATTTGTATGCTGACATAGGAACCGTAAGCGAATTCCGACGGCGCGGCGACCCCTAGTTGCGTACCAAGCAAGCTGGTAATGATTGCCAGTGTATAAAAATTGTCGCGACGCCTGATCACCATCGGCAGAGGCCGTTTATTCAAATATTTCATCATGATCTCCTCTTACGGCGACAGGCGTTAACTCCAAAACCGGCTAAACCGGAAATGAATAGCCAGATGGCCGCCGGTAGCGGCACGGCGCTTACCTGTCCGCATCCGGAGTAAGTGCCGAAACCCAGACAAAAGTCGCCGGCGTCAGCTTGTATTGCGGTCTTCAGCAGGCCGGCGTTTTCCGGACTGTATAGCAGATCACCGCTGAGTTGCCAGTTATTGGCGTCAGTAAAAATCAGATTCAAATTAGACAGTTCGTAAACCACGACACTGAAACTGACGTTGTTTTGTAAATACCAGCCGCTCGGATAATTGGCTAAGCCGAAATCGTCATAGACCAACTGACGATAAGCCGGGTTATAGGTCAGGGAATAATCGCCATAGATCAGCGCCCCGTTATACAACCCTTTATATAATTCGATACCGGACATGCCCACTGAGCCAGTCGCGGTCAAGCTATCCGAATCAACGGCGAAATCCGGCGTGGTTGCTTTGACATAGCGGCCTGGTGACTGTCCGGAAGGGTTGGTGGGACTGATTGGCGTAATGTCATGGACCAGATTCAATGCCGACACTTCGGTGCGTAGCGGATTGTTGAAATAGAAGGACGAATCGGAACGCGTAGTGTAATCCGATTCAGCGGTGTCGTAATAGTTGACCAAAAAATGTCCTGGATTGCCGGGATTGCCGCCGGTGGCCAGTGCCAGGGCATTTCTGTCCAAGTTCATCGTGAAAGTGCCACCCAAACTGGCATTCAATATGGCGGCATTCGAAGCTGGGGTCAAAGTAGCGATGCTTACTGCGAATACAAACGTCAGCGTAATGAAACGTTTTTGGGAGTTCTTTTTATTAGGGTTCATTGTTTTCTCCGTATTATGAATGCGGTTTAGACCTGCCGTTTTCTATAACTAGCAAGGCCTAAGCCAATTGCGCCGGACAGGAACATCCAGACAGCCGCAGGTAAAGGAACGACTGTAGTCTGAAAACTGAACGTGCCGATACGGGTATCATTCAAGCGCGCAGCTTGTGCACCAACATGATCAAAGCCCCAGCCGAAGCCAAGATTGCCGTTTAACGTCAGGCTGTCACCCGTTAGTTGGGTAGTGACGTCGAACAGTTCGAATCCATCGGCATCGAAGCCGATATGATTGACTAGTAACCAGCCGGAGCGGCCTGGTGTAGCGCCTTCGAGTTCGGGATGGTATTCCAGCGTCATGTCGCCAAGCAGGACTCTGTTGGTGGGAGGGTTGACATCCACCCTGAACCGTATGACTCCGTTAAGACCTATGCCGCCGGTTGCTGTGCCAAACAAATCGTTAGGATCGAAAGAAAAGTT
The DNA here is from genome assembly GCA_013140705.1 of Methylococcaceae bacterium. Taxonomy (GTDB): domain Bacteria; phylum Pseudomonadota; class Gammaproteobacteria; order Methylococcales; family Methylomonadaceae; genus JABFSH01. The sequence goes on along the minus strand of JABFSH010000008.1, from coordinate 97,018 downwards.
GGTCGCTCTATTTTGACGTCCTAGTGGATTGGGCGCGATGCTGGCGCTGTTGACGGCGTATTGAAGGCCAATGGCGTAAATTTCATTGGCTGCATAGTCGGTTAAATTTAGAGGCGTATTATCGTCTCTGACCTCTAAAAATGTTTTGGATGCTGCAGAGGCATCCCAAAACTCTTCCGCGTAGATAGACGGGGCTGGCGTATTATCAAGAATAGTGCCGGCAATTAACGCATCCCGGTTCAGATTCACGGTAAGTACGCCTCCGGATACCGTGGAGGCTTGCGAATTTGTGAAAACCAGTGCGCCGATCACGACAAAAGCGCTGATGGTAAAATTTCGTCGAACAGTTGGTTTTTCGTTGATTTTCATAATTGTTCTTTTTTCAAGGTGGATGAGTGTTGACGCTTCCTGTTTGCGATGCCCGCAAAACCAAGAAAACCACTTCCGAATAACCAAATTGCAGCGGGCACAGGTACGGATGATACTTGCCCGCAACCGGCGTAAGAGCCTGTGCCCAGACAAAAATCGCCGACATCGTTCAAGGAAGCGCCCTGCAGCATCCCGCCATTTTCCGGCGACATCAGCAAATCGCCGCTGAACCGCCAGTTATTCGCATCGGTGAAAGCGATACTTAGATTGCTGAAATCGTAAACGGCCATGGTGAAATAGATGTTGTTGGCCAAATACCAGCCGGTTTGGCCACTGCTTTGACGACTGGCGTCGTAAACGACAGAAAAGTCGCCGTTCAAAACGCCGCCACCACTGGGCGGCCATAAGGGCGCATAAAAACCTTGCACACCCGTCATGCCGATTTGAGTGTTGGATACCCCGGCCAGAGTGTCTGAATCAATGCTGAAGCCCGCCGATGTAGCTTTTACAAAACGTTGCACAGGCTGATTGACTGGGTCGCTACCGATTGGGGCAAGATCGAATACCCGATTAACAGCGGGGATTTCCGTTGTGGCGATATTGCCTACCAAATAATTGCCGGTATTGGTCGGGTTGCTGGGGTTGGATGCTGCGGTGTCCCAGAAGGTGGACAAGAAATAGCCATAGTAAGGTGTCAGCGCGCTCCGATCCAGATTCATTGTAAAAGTGCCGCTGGACGGGGCATTCAGGGTGGCTGCGTCAGCGCTAGTCCAAACCAGCGCTGTGGTGATAGCCAGAGTAGCGCAAGTAAAAGAGGCTATCGATGAATGAGGTTTAATGATCTTTTTCATAAGTTGCCTGTAAATTTGCCTCATGGCGACGAGATGCTCAAACGGATCCTGTCGCCTTGTCTGAGTAAGAATGCATTTGTCACAATTCGCACGCGTCCGAGATTTCAACTAACAAATACGAGGCGGGGGCGATATTGAGGTTTCTGGAGCAAGCAACATCAACAACAGCTCCAGAAACCACAATCAAAGCTTTTCCTGATTACCCACAAGCTCCAGCTGAAACAGCAGACACTCAAGTCTCCGTCATGCCGGCATGGATTGCCGGTAACCAGAACACAGGGATGTGACTCAACAGGAGAGAGCTAATCGCTGTGTTTACATCCGTGTAGCCTGGACCCCGGCAGTCCATGCCGGGGCGACGTTTTTGGAAACTTATGACTCTTAGATATCGGCTGAAGCTTATACGTAATTCTACTTTGTCAGATTTACACAGGCTCGTCATACTCGCCGGGAAGGGTATCCAGCGCCATGGATGGCAAGCTCAAATCCATCCATGGAGTCTGGATTCGCTTCGCGCTCTATCGGGTCCTTCAATCCATGCCGGAATGACGATCTTGGAAAATAGTTAACATGTAATCTGACAAAGTAGAAGTAATCAGGAAGCTTTATTATGCGGCCATTTTACGTTTTTGCAGTCCCAGGAATCCCATCAGAGCGCTGCCGAACAGCCAGACTGCGGCAGGTACGGGCACGGCAGACGGCGCCAGGTTAAATGTACCGACCACGGCGCTAGTGCTCGCTCCCGCCAACGACGCCCACAGACCCGTCCATTTCAGGTCACCGCTCAGCAGCAGTTCGCCATTGCCGTTCAACGATTCAGAGACGTTGGCGAGTGTCAAAAAGTTTTGGTAACTAAAGGAACTGTCAAATGTACTGATATTCCAGGTGCTTCCGGTTTTGACCAATCTGAAATCATAAGGGGTAAGGACGCCACCGGGGCCGTTTATTCGCCATGCACCGCTCAGACCGATCTGTCCGACCGACGTATTGCCGGCATCCATAGTGGTGGCTTGTTCGGTACGACCGTAGGTGGGTGGAGTGGAAAGGGGGTTGCTGGGAGCGACAGTGTTGGTGACAGTGTTAGTGTTTACCGTAAATGCCATGGCTGTACTGCCGGTTGTCGGCAATGTAAGGCCGCCAGTGGTGGCGCCGGTAATATTGGTAGTGTTGTAGCTGGCATCCCAAAACGTTTCCACGTATTCGCCGAATGCGTTGGACGCGGTAAACGCAGTATTATCGATGGTAATGGTGGCAGTGCCGCCTACCAGCGCGGCGCTGGCCGTTGTTGGCGCCAAAAAGGCTGCAAAGGCGCCAACTGTCAATACACCGGCTGTCGCCAATTTAAGTAGTTTGATATTATTTGTTTTCATGATTTACCTTAATTATTGTTAAAGCTAAAAATAATGGGTGCCGCAATCCATGCGACTTCACTCAAGTCCCTGAGTGAATGAATCCTTTTAAATTCCTGATTGGTACCAATGTGTTTTCTTTCAAATCAGAAATTCCAATATGATTAAGCAATTTAAATGCCATTATTTGATCGGTTAAAGTTGCCATTAAAGAACTGTCTGTCGTCGTGAATCGAAGATAGCAAGGTCAATGCTGTTTACTAAAGGGAGCCTCTAAAAATTATCCGATCATGCTTCGACAAGGCTCTCCTGAGCTCAGTCGGCTCAGTACGAACGGACAAGTAACTGAGGTGATTTAACGAATTACCCGTTCATTTATGCCCTGTAGGTACTGAGCTTGTCGAAACTCTGAAGGCGAAGACTGTTATAACTTTACAGGAATGAATTTGGTCGGAATTTTTAATGAAATGGAAAAGTGTGTGATATCACACACTTTTCATTTTCTGAACGCTGCGATTTATCAGGCTCTTTTAAAAAAAACTGTGTTATATGACACAGTTTAATTAAAAAAATGCGGGATATCACACACTTTTAGTGTGCCTTAATAGTTGACAGGTTAAGTCGGGTTGATTTTCTAAACACCGGCATTGTCAAAAGAGCCGAGAAAAACAGCCAGAAAGCTGCAGGCAGGGGCACGGGGGATGCGGCTTGTATATAACCGTTAATGGTTACATCGGCAGACAGCGCTTCGAAATCACCGGGATTCAGGGTTAAGCTGAGAAAGACTGAATTTGATGTGGTTTCGCCAAAGGGCGCGATAAAGGCCGAGGCGGCGGCCAGGGCAAAGCCTTCAAATGAAGGTGAATTCAGGCTGTAATAGTCCAGAGAAACATCCGTATTGGCGACATCTCCGCTGGCGCTTGCCGATAGTGTGTAATCGAGCGTTATGCCAAGTTGATAGGAATCAGTCAGGGAGTTATTTCTCAAAAACAGGTTGGCTAAACTGGGGTCCCCGCTCAATAGAGGATCACGCGTCGCCAGGAAATAAGCCGTTGCATTATCGTTGCTGACACTGCCACTGGCTCCAAATGTTTGACTGAAAGTGTTGCCTGGGTTAACCGGACTTGACAGCGAGCCGGGAATGTAATCCAGCAGGATTGGACTTGATGTAACGATTGAGCCATTGTCCAGTGCAAATGAGCCTGCCACTTCGAGATCCGTCAGATCGCCGGGCGTTGTTAAATTGGTAATTCCGGTCAGTGTAAAGCTTACGAGTGAGTTCGTGTTAAATGAACTGGCAGCGTAAACAGGATGCATCAAGAAAAATAATGCGAAGATAGCGGTGGAAAATAGGCCACAAAATTGGGTGAATAATTTCATAAAAAGGGTCCGTCAGTTAATTGTTGTAAATATTAAGGTTTCCGTAATCAGCCTTTAACAGTTTCGTTCCCCCTTGGAATAACTGATACCCGGTTATCTTCAGGGGGATTGATTAATGGGAACCTCTAAAAATTATCCATTCATGCCCTTCGGCTACGCTCTGGACAGGCTTCGACAGTTTCTCGGCAACTGCTCCATGCGTCGCCTAAAGCGCCTACTGTCGGTGCTCTACCACCTGCATCCATGCAGTCGAGTGTGAACGAATAAGTCGCTGATTTAAAGAGATTACCGTTCGCACTGAGCTTGTCGAAGTGCAATTTTAGAGGTCCCCTAATGTTTAATACAGGCAGTAAGTCAATGTCTTAAGGTGCCAAGTAAGCGTCAAAGGGCAGCAGCGGCTGGGTTGAACCATTCGCACCAACGGCTGGAATGGTGATTACTTCATCGGCTCCCAAGTTGGCATTCAGCGGATTATTTCCTGATACAAACAAATGATCGCCACTGTGTCCGTTTGGAACAACAAGCTCCGGATGATCAAAAGGAGCTTTTTCGTAACGGACGCGTTCATCGGTAAATGTCTTTAAAAAGGCAATTAGAGCAGCCCGACTGTCGGGATCTACCTGCAGGGTATCCAATGGGAAAATAAAGAAGTGCAAACTGTTATTGAAGAAATTGCCACCCCGGCTATAAAACTCAATGACCTGGTCCAGGGTTGCCATGCTGCCGTTATGCATATAGGGGCCCGTCAACTCAATGTTGCGTAAACTGGGTACTTTAAAAGCGGCTTTAGTGGCAACATCCATTTTTCTTGTTAAGGGGTTTGCCAACTCCAGCGTTGCGGCGGCTGCAGTGGGAATGAATGCCCCGTCACCGCCTGCCCTCAAGCAATTTTGGTTACCATTGGGATCCGGAATTACGCCGTCCACTGTCGTAAAAATTTCAGCATTGGCGATTGTGGAGTTCGTTGCGAATGCTTGTATGAAATCACAGGAACGGACCGATGTGACCCCCGGATCCTTGACTGCCGACAAATTCCCTACGAGATATTGTAGGTATTGGCCGGTAAAGGATAGTGGATTGCCAAAGTCGTCAATCCCGCCGACTCCGGGGTCGGCCGCCGGATCGCCAACGCTGGTGTTGAAAAAACCGAAGTCCATGAGTTTTTTGCCGTTGACGGTGCTGTCATGGCTAATAATATTCCTGGATATTCCGGCTGGTTTGACCAGATTATAAGGACCCATGGCATTAGGATTGGCTTCCAGCAACATGGCATTGGTGGTAACCGCCGCGGAAGTTAAAGAAGGGCCCGCATGACAGATGTTGCAATGAAAAGCGGTGAATAAATCCAGCCCTCTGCGTTCAGTAAGCGTTAAATCAGTGGGATAAAAATCACCTTCGTCGCCATCGCTTGGATCAATAGGTGTCCGGGCGCTGGTATCGATGGGTGCCTGATCCGATATTAACGTAGACTCATACAACTGAATGGCCAGACCAAAGAACATCGCAAAATTGGCTTCCATCTGATTGTAGGCGATTTGGCCGGGACGTTGCCCGAAAGCGCCGAGGCGCGTATATGACCAGTATTTTTGGTTAAAGGCTTGTCTGATCAAAGCGGTGTAGGTTGTATTGAGCCCAGGCTGCAGATTGCCGGCTGAACTTCGGCTTAATGGACCCAGGACGCTATCTTCATAATGCACTTTCTGGTTTTCAAGGGGGCGGCGCATCAGCAGTTTTCTGCCAAGATCGGGGAATGTGCGACTGCCGCAACCCATTTCAACTTCACTCAAGGGTGGAGCCACGGCTTGAGATGCCAAGGAGGAATTAGGCAGATGCAGTCGTTGCTTTTCAACACTTCGGCTATTCATTTTAACCCAGACGCCTGCATTAGGATCGCGCTCCCCCCATAAGCTACTGCCATTAAAAATGTTATTGGCGCGACCGTCCCAGAAATTCCGGTGGTTAAATACCGCATTGATCACGGTGGGTGTATTTCTCGGTTCTACTCGTCTCGTACCGGCGGCATTGACATGAAATACCGGATCGACGGTGCGCGAACAGTCATCATTAACCCCGCCGATCCGCGATGTACCGGAAAAAATGCCGCTGAACGTACCGGACGATGAGACAACATCGTCACTCGAAAATAACAGTCCGCTAGATACATCAACGGGATCGACATACTGGTGGAACGGGAAGTCATCGACATTTAACGTGTAGTTAGGCCCGCCGGCTGCTCCCGATGCTGTCGGTTGAAATGTTTGTCCGCTGGGATTGCTGCTTTTTTGACCGGGGTTGATCTGGTTTTTAACGCGTCGATCCGCGCCGGCATGAAAATGACATGAACCGCACGACATACCATCGCTACCGACATTGACATCCCAAAACAGGGCTTTCCCCAGGGCAATGGCGGCGTTCTTATTGACAACAATTGGATCGGCGCCATCAACCAGGCCAGGCACAGGGGGTATGGGTACACCTTGCAGGGAGGATGGAAGCGGGCCATGTGCCAGCGCTCCCTGGCATACCAGCAAGCCTAAAATTAACATACATCGTTTTGATAATTGCATTGTTCACCTCAGTAAAATGAATAATTGTGCGTAGCTTCGGTAAGTTCTTAACTCAGCCCCCGTGAAAAACTTACGAAAACTACGGTTTGAAATTAAGCAATATTTAAGCCAATGACATATTTTCAATATCAAACACCACCCAGTTCTGGAATAGTTTTTGCTTTTAATTTGGATATGGCAAAAACTAACTGTCCGGGGCTGCGGTCTCCTGAAATCTTCGTAAGAGCGGCGCCCTCGCCGCGAACAGGGCATTCTGGGTGCTCAATCGCGGCGAGGCACCACACTTTCGTTGAAGTAATTCAATTAGGATTCCGTAAACAATAACTCCCCGAAATCGCAAAATCGCCCGGCAAGCCGTTCGTGCTGAGCTTGTCGAAGCATGAATGGCTTGCCGCTACAGAGTGGAATTTTTCCGTCCATCCTTCGACAAGGCTCTCCTGAGCGCAGTCGAAGGGACGAACGGTAAAATTTTCTCGACAGCCAATTGGTAAGTGATTTATTGCCATATCCTTACCTGATGGAGAAAATTTATAAATACTCAACACAAAGCTATGCCGCAGCCGAACGATCCGTGTACTTGCGGTAGTGGTAAAAAATTTAAAAAATGCTGTATGAAATTAACCATAAACTCACCCAGGAAGCCTGTCGACAACCATGATCGATGTATGAGTGCCGCTCAAGCAGCAATATCGAGCAAGGATTACAGGAGCGCTGAAAATTATCTCCGCAAAGCGCTGGCTGTTAAGAAAAAATCTGCTGTTGCGCTGGCGAGTCTCGGGCAATGTTTATGCCATCTGAATAGAATTAATGAAGGCATTCCGTATCTTTGCCAGGCCGGTAAGGTTTTATTAACTAAAGCCAAAGTCGACAGGAATCTTGCTAACCTGCTTGATCTTGCTTATCAACTGATTCACTGGCATGCGCCGGAGGAAGCCCTGATTTTCGCCAAAGCCTGCGTTCATATTGACTCGAAATCCGCCAATGCAAACTACATTGCCGCCCTTGGCTTTCAGGGGCTAAACAGATTTTCCGAAGCATATCCGTGGGCAGTGCGCGCAGTTGATCTTGCGCCTCAAGAATCCAACGCCATCATTTTGCTGGCTGTTTTGGAGTCCAAGCTGGATAAGCTGGATGATGCCAGGCATCGTCTTGAGCGTCTTGTCGACACTGTGAGCGACCACAATACGGCCAGGGCGCATATGGAACTTGGGATAATACTGGATAAAGCCGAAGATTATGACGGGGCCTTCAAGCATTTGACCGAATCGGGTAAAATCAACCTGGCCTCCCGAGGCATACGGGCTATCGATAAAAAAGCCGTCTATCGAGACGTTCGTGAGTATAAAAAATCTTTCAATCGGCAATTCATACAATCCACAGGCAAACGCGTACTGGCAGATGACTTGCCGTCACCGGTATTTTTAATCGGATTTTATCGTTCCGGAACAACGCTTGCCGAACAGATACTTGCAGCACATTCGCAAGTGGTCACAAGCGACGAGACACATATAATCACGCATGTCCTGAATGAGATATTAAAAATCACATCGCCCTCAATGACCTTACCGGAACGTATTAAGGCTCTGGATAGCGATCAAATTACTTATTTAAGGCGGCATTATTGGGATGTTGCTGTGCAGACACTGGGGCAGGGAATCCTGCACAAGGTGCTGGTTGATAAAACAGCGATGAATACGCTGAATGTTGAACTGATTAACATCCTTTTTCCGAATGCAATCATAATCTTTGCCGTGCGTGATCCACGTGATGTGTGTCTGAGTTGTTTTATGCAGCCGTTTGCCATTTCATCCTTGACGGTTCATTTTCTGTCCTGGGAGGAAGGCGCCAGATTTTACGATTTAATAATGAATTACTGGCTCTCGGTTCGCGATAGTCTGTCGCTTCGATGGGTTGAGCTTCGCTATGAAGATGTGCTTGATGATCTCGAATTACAATTTCGACCCATATTTGCAAAAATGGGTCTGGACTGGTCAGCCGAATGCAGTGAATTTTATCGCCACTCGCAACAGAAAATCATCAAAACCCCAAGTTTCGACCAGGTAACACGGCCCTTGTATACAACCTCCAGGCAGCGCTGGCGTAATTACGAAACACATTTTCAGACAGTTCTCCCCATTCTTGATACCTATATTAAGGTATATGGCTATGAAACCCCTTTTTCGCTACTCCTGAATAAATAGATGACTGATTGAGGTGCTTGCTAACGCCTGTTGATAGTCCTGCACTTGTCGAAGCGCAATTTATCCTAGAAAAATCAGATGAGCACTCCAAATCCCGTTCGTCCGAGCGCAGTCGAAGGATGTACGGGATTTGGAATGCTCACCCAGTGGGTTGGTTGTGAAATCAGCTCATGCTTCGATAAACTCTCGGCAACTGCTCCATGCGTCGCCTAAAGCGCCTACTGTCGGTGCTCTACCTCCTGCATCCCTGCAGCCGAGCACGAACGGATTTCACGCCTTTCAACTGATTTTTATAGGTTTATAGAGGTTCCCCCTTGTTCTGAGTAAAATTTGAAAAGTGTGTCATATCACACAATTTTAATTTTTTGATTTGAGACACAGGCCACAGGTTATGGACTGTCTGTGGGTGCTGGAATATTTCACATTATTGCTGTGTCATATAACACAGTTAAATAACACAGTTTAATTAATTGGGTTTTCATAATCATCGATCACCTTAAGGGAACCTCTAAAAATTGCACTTCGACAAGCTCAGTGCGAACGAGTGTTTAGTTAAATCAGTTACTTATCCGTTCGTGCTGAGCTTGTCGAAGCATGAACGAATAATTTTTGAGGTTCCCTTTATATATGGCGTCATTATCGATTAATTGAAAAATAGCGTTTCTTGTTTAATTCTTTTTAAGAAATATTTCTTAAATTTAACCGGTAACGGCTTAGATTCGGGATTTTGCACAGATTTAAGAAGTTCTATTTTTAAGGTTTCACTTAGCTTCATTGTCATTTAATTTGCATGGCCACCAGGAAGACAATTCTCTTAACGTGGCATAAATAATGCTTAAATACACTAGGCAGGTTGTCAGGGGTAAATCACGCTATGCTGGGCCATGAAATGAGGGGTTCCAGTCTAACGGTTTTATTCTTGGCACCTGCTTAGCCACACCCTCCGTAAGGCGGGGCCGGAAAGCCACGGATCTGACCGAGATCGCCGGGCTGCCTCCTCAAGGTAATCGGGAGGCTGAAGAGCCAGGAAATAGTTAATGAGTTCTTCGGCATTGATTGAGCCAAGCAATTGAAATCCAATATTAACAAGCATCATCAGATACCGTGCTTAATTGTACGGGTAGTGAATGATGGACAATGTGCGCAAGCACAATGGAGAGAATATAAAATGAGCAGTAAATTACAAATTGCTATAAAGTCGGTTCTGGCCGGCACAGCCTTATCTTTGGCAAGTGCAGGCGCTTATGCGGCAAATGCCGTTACAATTGACGGTGGCGCTTCTACACCCTCCTGGATTGGTTTGGATAATGTAATTGGATCCAATGAAACGATTAGTACTATAGCACTGGGAAATAACAAAAACACCTATACAGACAATCCCGTATTGGAGAACTCGTCCTGGGGTCATGCCGGTAGATGGTTTACCTTTCAACTGACCTCAGTCAACGACATCACCATTAGGGCAACCGATGTCACCGGTGCGGTTAAAAATGCATTCACGGTTTGGGCTTCAGGCGCTAACCAATGGGATGGCGGAACATTATATAGCACCGAAACTAATGGCGGTACTTCCTGGAGCAATGCCCCGCATAGCTTCAACCCAACCGGACAACTCGGTAGCCCGGGCACCTACTGGATGTCTTCCCCCACTGTCGTTTCGCCAGGCGCTCCTGATAATGTTCCAGGTGTCAGCAACATGCTGGAAACGCTGGCTTATGTCAACTCCGGTAATGCACACTCCGGCAATGACTGGGGTGAGACCATCCTGTCTGGCGTCAATCAGGTTAGCACCACAGGCACTTACTTTAGTGGCGTGACCGGAAGTACCGGGCTTGATTTTGCCGAGATGACATTGTTGAATCTACAGCCCGGTTGGTACACGATCTTCCAGGGCGGTGCGGATAATTCCGTAACCGGAACATCGACGTTCAATCTGACGGTCAGTTCAGTGCCGGTTCCGGCGGCTGTCTATCTGTTCGGCTCTGCGTTGGCTGGATTAATGGCTACCGGTCGTAGAAAACGACTAGCAGCATAGAGTTAACGGATTGTGCGGCTCATTACTTGCAATTAAGCAAGTAATGAGCCGGCTCCTGTGTCTCTCTTTTAAGGGATAAATAAGTGGAGGCGCCGTGCATCTGGTGGCCAACTTGTTATGACAGGCTGTCAATACAAGTTGGTCAACAGGATCGGGCCACGGCTTTATCGTTGCCTGATAATTCATTATCACGGGCGGAGGTTTCCGTCCACCTGTATTTATGAGTATCCAACATGAAAACAATTAATAATTATAAAACACTAATAACTTCCACATTTTTGCTGTCAACGTCCCTGTTCTGTGCATCTTCCCAGGCGAGTCTGGTGGATGTCGGTAATGGACTGATTTATGACGATGTGTCCAATGTAACCTGGATATCCGATGGCTTTGCATTTACCAATGACATTGCAAGTACGACAGCCAATCCAACTGCCAACCCCTACACAGGGCCGCTTTTGGGTACGGTAGTGACGCCTTCGCTGGGCGATCCCCACACGATTGCCGCCGACGATCTCAGTTATCAGACATCCCTCTCGCGGTGGGTGGGTAGTTGGTGGGCTGCCACCGCTTGGGCTGATGGTTTTAACTATCAAAACGGCAGTCAAACCATCACCGATTGGCGGCTGCCGACCAGCACAGAAGCTCTTAGCCTGTTGACTCAGCTTGGCCAAGGCTCTGGCGCAATCCCACCATTTACCCAGGTTCTTCCCTTCTATTGGACATCGAACCTGACCAGTGCTACGAATGCCGATGTTGCGCGGCCGCTCTTCGGATCGATCGATAACTTTACACTGATGAATGGCATCATCCCCAGGTATAGTAACGTTTGGGCCGTTGCGCCGGGTAATGTTGCTGCGGTGCCGCTTCCTGCCGCCGTGTGGTTGTTTGGCAGTGCGTTAAGCGGTTTGGGCATCATCGGACGATTTAAGAGTAAGGCCGGGTAGGTCAGGCAACGGCTTTATCGTTTCTCGACATTTCAGCATAGGGAATCTGCGGGCAAACAAAAAGACATTTGTCTGCCCAATGAATTGCAAGCCACTTTTCATTAGAATCATGTCTAACATTGCTCTCATCCAGCCCGTGCCCGCAAGTTATTTTGGATTTTATGCTGGGCGCGGGCTGCTGAACTTCTCAGTGGGATGAATTAATTTTTGACAGGCAATGAATATGGCTTGCGTAACACCAGGCTATTTACGGAAGAGAATAAAAATTAAAGGTGACTATTCAGTGCATTCGTTGCGTTCCATCTTCTTTATGAGCTGCGTTTACTCCGAAGAAGGCTTATGGTCTTTCGCACTGAATAGTTACCAATTAAAAGGAATTGGATTGAATACTTTTACATCTTGTTACACCTGCGGGGCTACCTATGTTTGCTACCTTTGTTTATAAATCTGCTGTTATTTTTATTATTCTGGCCAGTATTGGACTTGTCAGATCAGCGTTTGCTGTAGGGTTCGGCCCATTGCCGATCAGCTTGAAAAATATACCGATTCCAGAAGTTCCCGGTCTGCTCGATGGTACTGATCCAATAATAGTCAACAAGGAGCAAGCCATTGTTCTGGGTAAGGCGCTATTCTGGGATACGAATGTGGGCAGCGATGGCATTGCCTGCGGCAGTTGCCATTTTCATGCCGGAGCCGATACGAGAACCAAAAATCAGTTATCGCCCGGTGGTAAATCGACCAGTTTCGCCAATCAAATTTTTGACGGCATGGCTTCAAACGCCGCCGGTGGTCCGAATTACACGTTAAAACGAACGGATTTTCCATTTTATCAACTGGCCGATCCTTTTGATTCATTTTCACAGGTTCTTTTTAATAGTGATGATGTGGTTTCCTCTTCCGGCACGTTCAGCGGTGAATTTTCATCTAGCTCGCGAGCTGGAAACGGCAATGATGCCTGTAGTCGCAGTCCTGATGCAGTATTTCACGTTGGCGCCAAAGGCACACGCCGAGTAGAACCCCGCAATACGCCAACCGTCATTAATGCCATTTTCAATCATCGCAGCTTTTGGGATGGCAGGGCCAATAATGTCTTTAATGGCAGCAGTCCTTGGGGCGATCGTGATCCGGATGCAGGCGTCTGGGTAAAAATCAACAGCCGGAATGTTCAAAAGCAGCGCCTGCATTTAATCAATTCATCGCTGGCGTCTTTGGCAGTGGCGCCACCATTAAGCGACACCGAAATGGCCTGTCGCCAGCGAACATTTAAAGACCTGGCTCGAAAATTACTGAATCGCAGACCGCTGGAAAATCAAAAAGTGCATTACCAGGACAGCGTGCTGGGGGCTTTGAGTTTAAGTAGCGCCGGCAACAGCAAACCAGGACTGAAAACGACTTATGAAGCGCTGATCAGACAAGCATTCAATGCCAAATATTGGTCGTATACTCGACGTGGCGCCTTCGGGCAACCGGTTGGGCAGGATCCCTACAGTCAGGTGGAGGCCAATTTTTCCATGTTTTTTGCGTTGGCCATTCAGCTTTATGAAGCCACTCTGATTTCCGATGATTCGCCTTTTGACCGAAGCGCCCGAAATGCCGAAGGCCTACCCATCGATTTAACCGCAGCAGAACTAAACGGTCTTGATTTGTTTCGAAATGCACATTGCGCCCTGTGTCATGTGGGCCCAACATTCACGTCGGCTACAGTCGCCACCAATGCCCAGTTAATGAAAACTCATCCGGAAGCATTTGGTAATGCCACAGCGGGACTGAAAACATCGCAAAACGTGGTGACCCGGATGCTGTCAAACGCGGGTTCGACCTTAAGCGATACCGGATTTACATCAACCGGCGTCACGCCGGTTGAGCCGGATATCGGACTGGGTGGTGTTGACAGCTTCGGAAATCCATTGTCCTTTAGCGCACAGTACCAGCAATTTCTGGTGGGTAATACCGCTAAGGTTTTTGATGCTGAAGTCGCCAATGTGCGGCCTTGCGATTTCCAGATACTGTTTGCTGTAGATAGTCCAAGCATCAGTACAAAAAATTTCACTGCCTCTGACGGCATCATGCCGCAAGTTCAATCGATAGAAAACTGCATTACCCCGGTTTGGGCATTCCAGCCAACACCTGCCGCTACTGCCGTTGAACTTGCCAAGCCTGATAACGGCAAAGCAAGAGCCGTGGTTGCCGGGGCTTTCAAAATTCCATCATTGCGTAATATTGAGTTGACAGGGCCTTACATGCATAACGGCGGCATGGCAACGCTGGATGAAGTGCTGGAGTTTTACTCAAGGGGAGGCAATTTTAATACCCCGGGCAAAAACTTTGGTTTTGTATTCGGTCAGGGTGATCTGGGCGCTTTCCCTCAAAATCGTGCAGATATTGTTGCCTTTCTGAAGACCTTAACCGATGACAGGGTTCGTTTTGAAAAGGCGCCATTTGATCATCCTGAAATCAAAATTCCACACGGTCATTCTGCCAATGCCAATCCCCTCTCACCTGATCTCGCAGGAGATGACTATCTGGTGATCGATGCTGTTGGTGCCGATGGCTCAACAAGCCCACTGGAGCCATTTGATCAATATTTAGTTCAATAAACATGCTACGTAACTTGTCGTCGCTTCATTATAAATAGTGGAATTCGTTCGAGAGAGCCCTCCTGCTTCGCTCAGTGGGGCGATACCAAGAAACAGTCGCTGGTTGACACCATTACATTTCATTTTAGCGAAAGCGAAGTCGCAAAATATGAAAAATACGTTAAATAACATAGTTATTTTATGGGCAGTGGGTCATATCACGCAATTTTCGGGCTGTTTCGAAGGTAGCTTCAAAGAAAATGTGTCATATGACTCAATTGTTGGTTTTTTCGTAACTATTCACCGAATTTGAATTCATTCGACTCCTGGCTTGGAATCATGCCGACAAGGCGAATGAATTCGCCCCTTGTAGCAACACGCCCCGTATAGCATGACTATCTGGCTACATTCAATAGTTAGCATTATTTTCAAACTAAATAACAAGACTTGACCGATAAGAGGGTGTGATTAAAAGTTCGGTTTTTATTTATAGCGCTATGTCCATTTCATCTAGGGCGGCAGGTTAAGCCGTTCGTGGTGAGCCCTTCGACTGCGCTCAGAAGAGCCTTGTCGAACCATGAACGGCTTAACCGATCATCCTTCGACAGGCTCAGAACGAACGGTTAAGCCTGCACTGGATCTTCAACCGCAATTTATAATCTCACCTCCGGTAAGAGACTAACTACTTTTCAGCCTTGTCATTTCGTATACACGCTTCCCGACGGGTATGACGCGCTGACCAGGTAGAATTAGCAGTTCGCCTGAATCTGTTTCAAAACAATTTCATTGAAACACATCCTGGTTGGACCAATATTTGCCTTTAAAGTAAAGGAGAAATTGAATTATCCAAAAGGAATGATGAGTTTCATAACATCGAACCCTGATTCCTGAATCAATCAACGACTATCAAGAGGGTAACAACATGATCAGGAAATTTTTACCGATAACCGTTTTATGCTTATTGTTTGCGGCCACTTCTCAGCAGGCATTGGCACATGTCGCCTATATAAACATGCTAACCGCACCCAATACCACCCTGACAGCCAATGCCGATGGTTCGACAACCTACCAAAGGGACTGGGTGGTTACCAGTAACGGCGCCTGGGCAAACGGAACGGACGCCAATTGGGCTGACAGCCATACTGTGCCCTGGCATCTGATTAACATTACCGATCCGGCAGGCGCCTATATTAATTTATCCATTTCCGGTGGCATTACATCAATTCCCAGCAATCCGGGTTTAACGCCGTTGGGTGATCTAACGCCTGCATTTAGTCTGTATAGCGGCACGGTTCCCGGTGCAGCACATGAAGGCGCCGCTGCATTACCTGTTCCGCCCGGAAAGGAAGGGGCCTGGAATGCCCTCGGCAATACGACAATGGCCAATGATGCCGGGCAGATTAAAACCATTACCTATCTCACGCATGTCGGTGATGTCAATGGAACGGCAACGAGTGTCTCACTCAATAATTATTATCTGGCTGCAGGCCAATATACAGTAGTTTTGGGTGGCACCTGTTATGAATGTTATCCGCATTATGACAGGCTTGACCCAAACAGTCCGACTTTCGATCCAAACTATGAGAATTTCATCATTGATATAGAAAACGATGCATTTCAGGCAAGAGGCTATAGATCCGTGTTGACGATATTACCGGCCTCCGTGCCTGTACCGGCCGCCATCTGGTTGATGGGTTCAGGTTTGCTGGGCTTGTTCGGCATGAGAAGAACACGAAAGTCATAAAGTTCGATAATCAGCGCTGTAAGCATTATTTAAACTGTGAATAGAAAGCTGGATAACCTTAATCTTGCAGATGTTTGAAGTTAACTACCCCAAGCTGGAGTCATGATGAATTTAAGCTTATCAAGGTTTTCCTGTCATTCGATTGTTTTTTGCCTGACAGGAATTGGATTAGTGTTTTTTTCAGTTGTGATGTGCGCTGCTGAACATCCTGTGAACCCGAGTCAACCAGGCATCAGTTTGCAGATAAATAATGAAACAGGCACTGCGCTTATATTGGAAGCAAGACAAGCCAGTCTCGGCGCTATTCTGAAAGAGATCGCCGATAAAACAGGCGCATTGATACATTATTCCGTGTTGCCGGAGGCGCCTGTCACTGCTACCTGTGCCGGAGTATCAGTCAGGCAAATTATGGACTGCCTGGTGGGTACTCAATTAGGCCTGGTTGCGAGTAGTCCGCAGCCGGGAAAAGTGGCTGAATTCTGGTTGCTGGGTTCCAGCGTAGGAAGTTGTAAGGCGATCACCATCGAGCCGGCAATTGCTAAAAATCACGCGACTTACAGGCAACGGTTTATGACTGCTCAGGAACAAGAGGCCCTGGCTGAAATAGCAAGACACGAGCAATCGGACCAGCTTCTTCAACAGCTCAATAGTGCAGGTAGCACTGAACACAGGGTGGAAGCGCTGGCTAACCTGGCATCGGATGGCGATATTGAGGATGCGGACGTGCGTAAAGCGCTTGATGAAGCGATAAACGACAAGAATCCCAGCATTCGGGCACAAGCCCTGGCTACCCTGGCAAACCTGGACAAGCAGCGCTCTACCGCAGTTCTGGGCCGTGCTTTACAGGACAAGGACGTTTCGGTTCGTATGCTCGCGGTGGATAGTGCTCATGATGTTGGAATATTGCAGCAAGCACTCGTCGATACCGATGCCGGTGTTCGCGATTACGCGGCCGCAAAATTGGCGGAAATCAGGAGAAAAGAGGGATCTTAATTCCTGTCCATTTTGGATTTTTCATTCACCCTTCGAAAGGGTGTGATTAAAAGTGCGGTTTTTAATTATAGCGCCATGTTCATTTCATGTAGGGTGGCAGGTTAAGCCTGCACTTTTAATCGCACCTCCTTCGAACTGGCTAATGGACAGTTTCGTAGCTAGATGTTAGTGCCTTAAACTTGGCAGTCTGCAAAGGGACTGCAAAAAATATTTCAATAACTGATGCCCTGAAAAAGCATCAGTCATTGAAACTCATTGGTAACAAGGAAGGGAGTTGCCAAGGTTTCGTTCTTCGCCGCAAGAAGAGCGAAACAGGATAGGATCGTCACAATGAACTTATTGTTGTGGCTGTCCCCGCTGAACGCAACAGGATGCTGCGTCAGACTTTTTTATCTTAACAAATTGTGGCTTGACCACTAGGAAAGTATACATGAAATCTCAAACAGTAAAAAGAACCGTTTTATCGGCATTGTTGATGTCCGCTGCCGGATTTTCCGGAACAAGTTCAGCTCATGAGGCCTTGGGCTCACTGGCTAATAATGCTTCGGCCATCGATGTTTATCACACTAGCTGTTTCAGTTGGGCAGCTGATCAGGATTTTGATGGTGATGGCATTATTGATGAATATTCAGGTCCAGCAGCTCGTTTTGTGGGCAGAATAAATAAAACAGCCGGAAATAACAGCGTTAAGCTTTCAATAGCCAAAATCGGTGTTGCGGGCTCTGGTGCATCTGTATCAGATAGCTCTAATAATGGTAATCCCAGTGCATTTGTCGCCAGAAGTAACGGTAACGGTGATTATGTGTTTGCAGTCTCTCATACGAATGCGAATACCAATAGCTATCTCGCAGAAATCCATTGCGAAAGATCAACAACGCCTGCCGGTGGTGCAGCAGCCAACGGCTTTGGCGCCCATACCGGCACGGGCGTAGGTGGCAATCCTCCGGTTGCTGATTTCACGCAAATCATCAATCAATAATTTGGCTCCCTTCGTGTAGACTTATTGCAAGTTTTCAATGGTTTTCAATGCTTGGAAATGAAGGTGGACCATAAGTCAACAGAAAAGCAGCAAATTTGGATTGAAGTAGTCGGCAAGTCATCCGGCTTGTCGGCTCACTTTCTTTTATAAGGTCTGACCGGAAAAAATTTTCGGATTACATTTAAGGTGTCAGTAACAGGGCATGGGAAACATGGATCGATTTACAGCTATGAACAGGCTACACGTCAAGCTGACATTTATGAAACAGGGACTTCGCCCCGGAAATTCAAATTTTTTAATCACGGGTTAATTTAATTAATGATTCGTACATCCACATTAATTTTTATCGGTATTTATCTTCTAAGCGGTTGTGCAGCCAAACCGAAAGAATCAGTAGAAAACGAAATTATCCTCCGCACCGACGTACGGAAAGCCAGTTATGCGCAAGGCGTCGCGTTTATGAAAAACTTGCATCAGGACGATGTCGCGTTCGATCAGGAAAGTTTTTTGTTGGGGCTGAACGATGTGCGTAACAATAACAATATTCGACTTTCGCCAAGTGATTTGCAAAAAGCGACGGACTGGGTATTTGCCCAGCGTATTTTTCATAACAACAAAGTGGCGGCAATAAATTTGGCGGCCGGCAAGGCTTTTCTGGAAACCAACAGGTCCAGGCCTGGCGTAAAGACTCTGGCCAGTGGTTTACAATACAAAATAGTGAAGGATGGAAAAGGTTCGCGTAAGCCAACGTTGAGCGACAATGCTTATGTGCGATATCGAATTTCCCGGATTGATGGTAAGGAATTAACCTCCACACAAAATGACGTTAAACTGCCAGCCATTCATGTTGGTAGTCTGGTTAAGGGCTGGCAGGAAGCCTTATTATTAATGTCGGAAGGAGCCAAATGGCAACTTTATGTTCCATCCGATCTGGCTTATGGCGAAGAAGGAGCACCGGACGGCAGATTGGGGCCAAATGAAGCCTTGATTTATGATGTCGAATTGGTTGGCGTCCAACAGAAAACTTCAAAAAATGCTTTAATCAAAGCAGGCCAAAAACCGGCAACTGCTTTGCCCAGGCCTACTTCAAGTTGGCGAAGCAATTGAGCGCTTCTCAGTCAGTCTTCATTCCGTCAGTTATTGGGAAACTTTAGAACGCGATACGAACCAGAGCGCTAGAAATGACACACAGTTTGTCGGGGTGACGCAACCTAAGCATCATGACCTCACGTCAATTTTGGCTGACGCTTGAACGTATTCAACAAGAAAATTCAAATAATCTGATAAGGTTGCTGGCAGTAGCCCCGTGACACTATGAGGATTGATTTAGAAAATGAATAAGCGTGTAATTGTCCCGATATTGAAATTTATGTATTGAGCCCGAGTCGATCCGAAACTGGAAGGCATTCCCGAGCGGCAGTTTCAATATATGGGCCAATAAGGCTCTAATGACACCGGCATGAGTGATGATGATCACTTGTTCACTGGGAGTTAATAGCAATTCCTGCCAGAAATTGCCCGCACGTTCGCACAGCGAGGCAAAGCTTTCACCGTTTGGCGGTCCTACTTCCACAAAGTGTTGCGTCCAGTGACTGAGTTCATCGGGGTTAATCGCATCAAACGATCGGTTTTCCCAGTCGCCAAAGTCAAGTTCAAGTAAGCGGGCATCGGTGATGACGGATTGGGAAAACAGTTCCGCCAATTGTAAACAGCGACTCAATGGGCTGCTGTAAACTTTGTAATTTGTGCCCAGTGCTGGCAGCCTGGCTTGTATTTGTTTGGCATCCTGAATAAAAGTCGAGCTCAAGGCAACATTGCTTCGACCATAGCATAGACCTTGCTCCGTGGCTGTTTTCGTGTGACGTATCAGATATATGTCCATAGCGCCGTCACACTCAGGTAAAAAATAGTCTCGGCAATTTGTTGGCTTGCACCCAGACAATCACCGGTATAACCGCCGATATGCCGATGAAAATAACGGCCTAATTGCCAGTTTACAAACAGTAAGGGTATTAGCGCCAACAGGCAGAGACCCGGCAGCAGCAGCAACGGGAAGACAGCCAAAACCGCAGCAATAAGCACTTGTCGGCGTTCTGGCTTGAAAACAGCAACAGCGCTTTTACTGTTGTCCCCTCGGGCGTAGTCATAACGGTACATCAGCAATAAGGGCGGGAGACGACTAATGCTGTGGCCTGTCAGGAAAAGCAGGGGAACTGAAGTGGGAGGCAATGCACTCAGTAAGCTTATTTTTAATAGCAGCATCAGTATCAGGCCCACAGCGCCGTAAGTGCCGATTTGCGAATCCTTCATGATGCTGAGTATCTGCTGCTTGTCCCAGCCACCGCCGAAACCGTCACAGACATCGGCAAAGCCATCTTCGTGGAAGGCGCCCGTGATGAAAATACCGAGTATCAAGGTGATGATCACCGACGTCGTTTGAGGCCATAGGTAATCGAGCAGGTAAAAACTGGCCGCCGACATGGCTCCAACCACCCAGCCTACCAGTGGTAAATAGCGCGCGGCCTGAGGCAGCTTTTGATAATCCAGGGGTCGGGGACAAGGCAAACGCGTATAAAAACTGAGCGCCAGAAGGAGGAGTTTTAGGTTTGGCACGTTTGATTTATTATAGAGACAGCAAATGCATACCTTGTATGCAGCAGGCTGTCGGTTAGCAGCAAGGTCTAAACACCCGGCCCGAACATCTGCAGTCTAAGGATCAAGCTGGGTTAATTGATGAGGTGTTGCTGAAAGTCGGCTATTTTTTCAATAGCTCGCAAAGTTTGTCTTCCAGATCGATTCGTTTGGCCAGCTTTTCACCCAGGGTGGATAATTCCTGCTCCAGCGTATCGAAAGTCGCTATTTTATCGATGTTTTCATACTTGTCATTGAAGGAAATAGCAGCCTCTGTCGTTGCAGTGAATTCCGGATAAATTTCCTGGGCAACTGTCAACACGCCGGTGCGACGTTCGTTACCTTTGAGGATGCGTTCATAGACACCGAAATGACCCAGAGAGACATAATCAACCAAAATCTGGGAAAATTGCGTTAATTTGCTTTTGACTTGTTTCTGGGCTGAAAAAGGTTTTAATTCAGCGACATGAAAATATAAGGACCATAGCTCCTGTCTTTCATTTTGCAGTTCGCTAATGAGTTGGTTGGCTTGTTGTCTTCGTTCTGTGGTAACTTGCGCAGTAACAGGCATAATAGGCACCCTTGATAATGTACATTCCCTATTAATTTAAGCCAGTTACCCGGATAGTGCAATCATTAATTAACAATACAACGCAATTTAGCATCAGATAAACTGTTAGAACAACTTCTGCGAGGTCAGGTCTGACAGAATGATTGTATGATCTCTCATGAGATTAACTCTGTTGCTTCAAGTGCTTTGTTAAAGTCTGTATTTGGCTGATTATTAACCGTTATTAAACATTGAATACGTATGTCTGAAAGTTATTTATTTGATCGCGATGCTGCCTATGAGTCTTTAAAAATTCCGCCTAATTCAATTCAGGCCGAGCAGTCGGTGTTGGGTGCCTTGATGCTCGATAACCAAACCTGGGACTCCATTGCGGACAAGGTGGGTGAGAGTGATTTTTATCGGAAGGATCATCGTCTGATTTTTCGTACAATTGAGCAGTTGGCGGAAAAGCAGATTCCTTTCGATGTCATCACCATTTCCGAGTCGCTGGAGTCGATTGGCGAACTTGAAAATGCCGGTGGTTTGTCGTATTTGGGCATGCTGGCGAAAGATACCCCCAGTGCGGCCAATATTGTGACTTACGCCAACATTGTTCGCGATCGGTCGGTGCTGCGCCAATTGATTCATGTGGGCACCGAGATTTCAGACTCCGCCTTCAATACGGAAGGCCGGGAAACGGCTGAATTACTGGAAAATGCCGAGCGCGAAGTCTTTAAAATCGCTGAACAACGACAGCGCGGGCAGGGTGGTTTCATGCCCATCAAGTCGTTGCTCGCCAGAGCCGTTGACAAGATCGAAATCATGTTCGGTCAGGAGGGATCGATCACGGGTGCCAGCACCGGATTTACTGAACTGGATCGATTGACGTCCGGTTTGCAGCCTGCCGATTTGATTATTGTGGCGGGTCGGCCTTCGATGGGGAAAACCACCATTGCGATGAATATGGCGGAGAATGTAGCTATTAAGGGCAATAAACCGGTAGCCGTATTCAGCATGGAAATGCCAGGCGATTCGTTGGCGATGCGGATGATGTCATCATTGGGCCGCATTGATCAACATAAAATCAGAACAGGTAAACTGGAAGACGATGATTGGCCGCGCCTGACTTCGGCCATGAGTTTGCTGGCAGAAACCAAATTATTTATCGACGATACGCCCGCACTGACACCGACAGAAGTTCGTTCCAGAGCACGGCGTTTGACGCGGGAGCATGGCCAGTTGGGCTTGATCGTGCTGGATTATTTGCAATTGATGCAATCACCGTCCAGCGGCGACAACCGCGTGCAGCAGATTTCTGATATTTCCCGATCCTTAAAGGCGCTGGCCAAGGAACTGGATGTGCCGGTCATTGCCTTGTCACAGTTGAATCGTAATCTTGAGCAGCGCCCGAATAAACGTCCGGTCATGTCGGATCTTCGGGAGTCCGGAGCCATTGAGCAGGATGCAGATTTGATTGTCTTTGTCTATCGTGATGAGGTTTATCACGAAGACAGTCCTGACAAAGGCACCGCTGAAATTATTATCGGCAAACAACGGAATGGTCCGCTCGGCATTGTCAGACTCACGTTTTTGGGTCAGTACACCCGCTTTGAAAATCATGCCGGCAGTAGCTATGAGGACTATGAATGATACCGGCCGCTTATGCGATACTTGATCTGGATGCCGTGCAGCACAATCTGGCTGTTGTCAGACACTATGCACCTGACGCCAAAGTCATGGCCGTTATCAAAGCGAATGGTTATGGGCATGGCTTATTGCGCATTGCCGAAGCGTTACAGGGTGTTGATGCCTATGCCGTGGCCAGGGTAGATGAGGGGATCCGGTTGCGGAATGCCGGATTTGCCAACCGGATTGTCGTGCTGGAAGGATTTACCTATGCTGATGAACTGGATGCGTTTATGAACTACCAGCTGGATACGGTAGTACATTCGTCAGTGCAACTGGAACTTCTTGATAAGAGGCATGAAAATAATCAAATAACGGTATGGCTAAAGCTGGATACCGGCATGAATCGGCTCGGCTTTAAAGTGCGGGAACTGGATTCGGTGTATCAACGCTTATCTGCTTGTTCTGTCATCAAACCGTCGATACATTTAATGACGCATCTGGCCAGTGCCGATGATAAAAATGACGCCATGACTCTTAGGCAAATTCGTTTATTTGACGAAGCGGTTGCCAAGTATCCCGGACAACGTAGCATTGCCAATTCAGCCGGCATTCTGGGCTGGCCCGCTGCTTTGGCGGAATGGGTGCGCCCCGGTGTCATGTTATATGGTATTTCGCCTTTCCCCGAATTAGTGGGATCGCAGTTGGATTTGAAACCGGTT
The DNA here is from genome assembly GCA_013140705.1 of Methylococcaceae bacterium. Lineage (GTDB taxonomy): Bacteria > Pseudomonadota > Gammaproteobacteria > Methylococcales > Methylomonadaceae > JABFSH01. The sequence goes on along the minus strand of JABFSH010000008.1, from coordinate 73,501 downwards.
ATGTCCCTGCATTCGCGATTGATTGCAGTAAAACCTATCGAAAAAGGCGATACCGTGGGTTATGGTGGCAGTTGGCGTTGTGAAAAATCAACGTTGCTAGGTGTTGTTGCTATCGGTTATGGCGATGGTTATCCTCGATATGCGAGCCCCGGGACTCCCGTATTCGTGAATGGAAAACGCGTGCCACTGATAGGCAGGGTTTCCATGGATATGATTACGGTTGATTTGGAAACGCAGCCACTGGCTAAACCGGGTGACCCCGTGATTTTATGGGGTGAACATTTGCCGGTCGAAGAAATCGCCCATTGCGCCGGAACCATTCCCTATACGCTGGTCTGCGGCATTACGCAGAGAGTTCAGATTGTTTGTGACTAAGCGGTCAGACGCTTTCAAATGACATGGATAGCTTTAAGAAATTGACCTAATGAGAAAACCGAAGGAGCGGTGGCCTTGCCGCGATTTAGAACTATTTTTCGGAAAGTTTTTTACCAAAATCCTAAATACCCATCATCAGGCGAGCGCCATTTTTTTTAAGCCACAGCCGGTGCTGCTGATAATCGGGGAGATGTTCTGAAACCAAAGCCCAGAACTGGCGGGAATGATTTTTTTCTCGAATATGACAAAGTTCGTGGACGACAACGTATTCCAATATCTGCTTGGGTGCCAGCGACAATAGCCAGTTGATGCTAATGTCGTTATGTATGCCGCAGCTTCCCCAGCGGCTTTTTTGTCTTTTAATCGTAATGTTGCGGGGGTATAGCCGGTACTTGCCGGCATGCTGATCCACCAGTTGTTCCACTTCGATTTGGGTTTGCTTTTTAAGCCAGTTGATGAACGCGGCTTTGATGGCGTCACTGCAGTTATTCGGATCCAAGGTATCTGGCAAATGTACGATAAAAGCATCGATAAATTCAATTTTAATGCGCTTTAATGGGGTGGGTTTGGTGGTCAGGCTAAAAAATTCGCCTTGGTAGGGAATAGTAACGCCCTGACCATAGTGAGCGGGAGCCAGGGTTTTGTGCTGTTGCATTTTTTCAGCCATTTTGGCTAAAGCCTGAACCACCCACGACTGTTGAGCCTCAACAAACTGTTGAATGCTGGCGTCTTTCGTTTTTGCTGGAGCGACTACTTCAACCCGGCCAGGCTTGACCACAATACGCACTTTTACGGCCCGCTGACTGCGCCGGATGGAATAGGAAAAAGGCAGTTCGGTCAGGCCTGCTTTTTTAATTAATGACGTGAGAAAGTGATTCACGGTTTAGTATGTAGAGACGCAAGATTTAGCGTCTCTACTAGTAATTCATCGGAAATTATTTAAGGAATGAACAGCAGTAATCGGTTGGTGCTTTTATCTTAACCGTGAATTGTGCATTGGCCGGCACGTCAAAGGCTTCACCGGCTTTAATGGATTGCCAGGTGTCGGCGCCGGGCAACAGTACGTCAAGATCGCCATCGAGGATTTCCATTAGCTCCTTATCCGCCGTATTAAAGACGTATTCACCCGGTAGCATGAAGCCCAGTGTTTTTAACGAACCGTCTGCGAACTGTAGAGTGCGACTACTGACATTGCCGCCAAAATAAACATTGGCTTTCTTAATAACGGTGACATTGCTGAATTCTGACATTATTCGACCTTATCTATGGTTAAATGGTGGCAATAATAGCAGATTGTGATCGGGAGGTCGCTAATGGGACTAAAAATTGGAACTTCTGATCGGTTGATTTATGCTCGAAATGATTGGGTAAAGGGCTAATAATGTTAAGATTAATAATGCCTGCTTAAGTGGATAAAATTTTTACTGTGCTATAATCGCCCCGTTTTTGATATTCAGATCAAGAAATTAATTTTTACGTTGACATGAAACAACTCATATTCTCTCGCTTGCTACTGTTATGTCTGCTCCTTTCCCAAGCAGTTAAGGCTGATGATGAATTTATCGTTAGGGACATCCAGGTCAAAGGCTTGCAACGCATTTCCTTGGGTACGGTTTATAACTATCTCCCCGTCAACGTGGGGGACAAGTTTTCGATGCGTAACGTCGGACCATCCATCAAGGCCTTATTTAAAACCGGATTTTTCAAGGATATTACCCTTGAAAAGGAAGGTTCAACGCTGGTTGTTAACGTCGTCGAGCGGCCTTCCATTGCAAAAATTATTTTTGAAGGCAACAAGGATCTCAGCAAGGATGATTTGACCAAAGCTTTGGATAAAATCGGCTTGTCGGAAGGAAAGGTATTCGATCGACAGGTATTGGATAAGGTTGAGCAGGAATTGAATCGCCAGTATCTCAGTCATGGCAAATATGCCTTGAAGATCAAAACCGATGTCTCTACGCTAACCCGCAATCGTGTTGGTATTCATATCAAGATTTCCGAGGGCCGGGTTACTAAAATCAAGCAGATCAACATTGTGGGTAACGCCGCTTTTGATGACAAGACACTGCTAAAAACATTCGAATTAAGCACCACCAACTTATTATCGTTTTATAGCAAGGATGATCAGTATTCCAAACAAAAACTGGGCGCAGACTTAGAAACCTTGAAATCCTATTATCTGGATCGCGGTTATATCAATTTTTCAATTGAGTCCACACAAGTTGCAATAACACCCGATAAAAAGGACATTTATGTCACCATCAATGTAAAGGAAGGCGCTGTTTATACCTTGGATAAAGTTAAACTCACCGGTAATTTGGTGGTACCGCCGGAAGAGTTGATCAAATTGGTAACGGTAGGTCCTGGAGAGATATTTTCCAGAAAAAATGCTACGGAAACCTCCAAGGCCATTTCAGATAAGCTGGGTGATAAAGGCTATGCCTTTGCCAACGTGAACATGGTGCCGGAAATCAACGAAGCCAAGAAAACCGTGGATATGGCTTTTTTCGTCGATCCTGGCAAGCGCGCTTATGTGCATCGCATCAATTTTAAAGGCAATACTAAAACCCGGGACGAAGTGTTACGCCGTGAGATGCGGCAAATGGAAGCCAGCTGGGCATCCAGTTCCAAAATTGAGCGTTCCAAAACGCGTCTGGAACGATTGGGCTATTTCGAGTCGGTCAATGTAGAGACACCGCCGGTAGTTGGTACCTCGGATCAGATTGATGTTGACTATACCGTAGTGGAAAAGCCATCCGGAAACCTGTCGGCTGGTATAGGTTTTTCGCAGGTACAAGGAATTGTATTGAATGCCAATATCTCGCAGGATAACGTGTTTGGTTCAGGCAAGCGCGTGAATCTGGCCTTTAATAACAGTGATTACGCGACCAGTTATCAGTTTGGGTTTTTTAATCCCTACTTTACACCGGATGGTGTCAGTTTGGGGTACAACCTCGGCTATACGAAGCGAAACGCCGGTCAGATCAACATTGCCAACTATTCCACCAATGTCGCCAACGCGGGACTGGACTTCGGTATACCGTTGAACGAGTTTGATTCCTTGCGGTTTGGACTTGATTTAAAACATACCGAATTGATTACCTCCGCGTTTACTTCGACACAAATTACGGAATTTGTGGCGGATGAAGGGGATAAATATCTCACCTTCGCGCCTACTTTAAGTTGGACGCACGATACCCTGAATCGGGCCATTTTTCCCAACAGTGGTGGCCAGCAGCGCCTTTCTGCCTATGTGACCACGCCTGGCATCAGCGACCTGGAATATTATAAAGCCAGCTACAAACATCAGATTTATTTTCCCTTAGCCAAGGATTTAACCTTTAGACTTCACGGCGAAGTGGCCTATGGAGACGGTTACGGAAATACCAACGACTTGCCTTTCTTTGAAAACTATTTTGGTGGCGGTACCGGTTCGATACGTGGCTACAAGAATAATACAGTCGGACCCGTTGATTCCAACAACTTTCCGTTTGGAGGCTCCAATAAGCTTATTGGTAATGCCGAATTATTCTTCCCTGTACCGTTTCTGTCAGAGACAAAGTCGGTCAGACTCGGGACTTTCTTTGATGCGGGAAGAATTGCGAATAACTTCGGTTTCAGCGACATGAAATACTCGGCAGGGCTTTCAGGAGAATGGTTATCACCCTTCGGTGCCTTATCCGTCAGTGCAGCGTATCCGATAAACGCCCAGTCTGCCTCCGGGACTGATCCTGGAGATCAAAAACAGATGTTCCAGTTCAACTTTGGCCAAAATTTCTAGCAAGAATTTTGGTTTATCGGGCTTATCCCATATAATTAACAACATTTTACTTACACAATATAAATTTTTAATTTAACTCGAAGCGGAGACACATTCACCGATGAAAACAAAAATTGCTTTATTTTTAGGACTGTTATTGATTGCTAATGTGAGCTATGCCGACTTAAAAATCGGCTTCGTCAATATACCTGCGGTTCTTGAAAAAGCACCTCAAGCAGAAAAAGCCAAAAAACGTCTGGAAGAAAAATTTTCACCCAGAGACAAACAGTTAGTTTCACAACAAAAGGAAATCCAAACCCTTGAAGAAAAAATGACGCGTGATTCTGCCGTGATCAGCGATACTGAGCGCAGCAACCTGGAAAGAGATATTCTTAACAAAAAGCGCGATGCAAAAAGATCACAACAAGAGTTCAGTGAAGATTTTAACGCCAGCCGTAATGAGGAATTGGGTAAATTACAACGCCGTATCATTGAAGCGATTCGTGAAATAGCAAAAGACCAAAAATTCGATCTTTTGCTGACAGATGGCGTTATTTATGCCAGCGATCAGATTGATGTGACAACCCAGGTACAACAAAAACTGTCAAAAATGCCTGAATAAGACAGTATCTTTATCATTCAGCGGTTGCCCCCAATTAAAAAACTCACATAAGCTATGGCTATAACGCTAGATATTCTACAAATTCAAGATTTCTTACCGCATCGATATCCCTTCCTTTTGGTTGATAAAGTGGTTGAATGTGAACCCGGAGTGCGATTGTTAGGGGTAAAAAACGTTACTTATAATGAGCCATTCTTTCAAGGTCATTTCCCCCAAAAACCCATTATGCCGGGTGTCCTGATTCTTGAGGCACTGGCTCAAGCTACCGGTTTGTTAGCTTCAGAAACAGCCGGGGATGAACTGGTCGGTATGATTTATTATTTGGTTGGCATTGATAAAGTCAAATTTAAAAGGCCGGTGGTGCCCGGCGATCAGCTCATGTTGGAGGCAAAATTTGTTAAGAGTAAACGCAATATCTGGGCCTTTGACTGTCGAGCTGAAGTGGACGGCGAGTTTGTGGCAAGCGCCGAAATCAGATGTGCGGCTGTGGTAGATTAGTTTTGATTCATCCACAAGCGATCATTGACAGCAAAGCACAGCTGGACGACAACGTTACTGTAGGGCCGTTTTCTGTCATAGGCCCCGATGTTAAAATTGGATCCGGGACCGTCATTGGTTCTCATGTTGTCATCAAGGGACCAACTCGCATTGGTAAAGATAACAGTATCTACCAGTTTTCTTCAATCGGAGAAGATCCCCAGGACAAAAAATATGCTGCCGAGATCACTCGGCTTGAGATTGGCGATCGAAATACCATTCGAGAATTTGCAACCCTGCATAGAGGTACCAAGCAAGATCGAAGTCTGACGCAGATTGGTAACGATAACCTGTTTATGGCGTACACTCATGTGGCCCACGATTGTGTGATTGGCAATCATGTCATCATGGCCAATGGTGCTTCTTTGGCGGGGCATGTCCGGTTGAATAGTCATGCCATCCTGGGTGGATTTACCTTGGTGCATCAATTTACCCAAATCGGACAATTCAGTTTCGCCGCGATGGGAAGCGCGATCACTCAGGATATTCCACCTTTTGTCATGGTCGGTGGGCGCCCCACTCGTCCGCACGGCATCAATTCGGTCGGCATGGAGCGTAACGGAATTTCCCCTGAGGATATTCGTTTGATCAGAAAAGCCTATAAGATGATTTATAAAATGAATCTGCGCATGGATGACGCCATCGACCAGATGGAAGATCTTGCCGGTGACAGCAAGGAACTGTCGGAGATGGTCAGCTTTTTACGAAATGTTACCCGGGGCATCCTGAGGTAAGCATCTGAACTGTCTGGTTGCTGGCGTAGACGAAGCAGGACGCGGACCACTCGCCGGCCCGGTTGTCGCCGCCGCAGTCATTCTGGACCCCAATCGGCCGATTGCCGGACTGGCCGATTCTAAAACACTGAGTGAGCGAAATCGTAATCACCTGTTTACACTAATCACTCATGCTGCTTTGAGCTGGTCGATCGCCGAAGCCAGTGTTGAAGAAATTGATGCCTTAAACATTCTTAAAGCAACATTGCTTGCCATGCGGCGTGCTGTACTTGGTTTATCCATCACTCCCGAACATCTTCTGGTTGACGGCATTCATGTGCCGGATTGTGGGATTTCCGGCCAAGCCATCGTAAAAGGTGATAGTAAGGTCCAAGCCATCAGTGCGGCATCCATACTGGCCAAAGTGCATCGGGATCAGTTGATGGTTCAGTACCATCAGCAATACCCGCAATGCTCATTTCATGTCCATAAAGGCTACGGTACCAAACTGCATCTGTCTGAAATCCAACAGTTCGGTATTTTGGCGGTGCATAGAAAAACCTTTAATCCGGTGAAATCGATGTTGCTGGCAGCCCAGGCTAAATAGCCACAGGGATCAGCTTGTAATTCCCCTCCTCTTAAGATTTGGGCCCAGAGTCATTAGATTTTGCACGAAGCTGAAGCTGACTTTCAAGTTGGTGTTGGTCCAGTTCGTTTTCCCAGTTCGCTGCGACCAGCGTCGCCACGCCATTGCCGATCAGGTTTGTCAGCGCACGCGCTTCAGACATAAAACGGTCAATTCCGAGAATTAATGCGAGGCCGGCGACCGGAATGGTCGGGACGGTGGATAGGGTCGCCGCCAGGGTTATAAATCCGCTACCCGTAACCCCGGCAGCGCCTTTGGATGTTAGCAACAAGACGGCTAGTAAAGTCATTTCCTGCATTATCGTCAAGGGCGTGTTGGTTGCCTGAGCAATAAAGATGGCCGCCATCGCCAGATAAATCGAAGTGCCATCGAGATTGAAGGAATAACCGGTGGGAATCACCAGGCCGATGACCGAACGGGAACAACCCAGGCGCTCCAGTTTGATCATGATGCGTGGCAGCACAGATTCTGACGATGACGTGCCCAGGACAATGAGTAATTCATCCTTGATGTAAAAGATAAAGCGCCAGATACTGAAACCGGTTAGGCGGGCAATGATGCCGAGGACAACGAAAATAAACAACAGACAAGTCAGATAAAAGCTGGCCATTAATGTTGCCAATGGCGCGAGTGACGCCACGCCATACTTGCCGATGGTAAACGCCATGGCGCCGAATGCGCCAATGGGAGCGAGTTTCATGATCGTTTCGACAATGCCGAACAGGGCTTGTGAAATTTTGTTAATAAAGCAGACTACTTCTGAGCCCGTTTCTTTCATGGCAGCAAGGGACACACCGAACAAAAGCGAAAACAGCAAGACTTGTAAAACATCACCTTTGGCAAAGGCATCTACAATACTGCCAGGAATGATATTGAGTATAAAATCAACAACGTTATGCATTTTGGCACTTTCGGTATAGGTGCTTAGCGTTTTGGTATCGAGCGTGCTGGTGTCGATATTCATGCCTTGTCCGGGTTGAATGATGTGGACAACCAGTAAGCCGATCACCAATGCCAGTGTGCTGACTACTTCAAAATAGATCAGGGCTTTAAGGCCGACGCGTCCTACCTTGTCCAAAGCCTGCATGCCTGCAATACCGGAAACCACAGTGCAAAAAATGATGGGTGCAATAAGCATCTTGATGAGTTTGATAAAGCCATCGCCCAGGGGCTTCATCTTGATCGCGGTTTCAGGATAAAAGTGGCCTAGCAGGATACCCAAAAGGATGGCCGTAATCACCTGCAGGTAGAGCCGATGATGGTGATTTGAATTGATTGGTGCAAAGGGCATGGAGACTGTTTGATAGTAACGGGCTGCGGTTAATGAGCCAGTGCTTTTTCCCAGCGACTGACGAGGGCTGCAGCGATGCTGTTGCCAAAAACATTGGTGGCGCTGCGCCCCATGTCGAGCAGTTGATCAATACCCAACAGCAACAATAGTCCGGCTTCAGGAACGTGAAACATCGACAAGGTGGCGGCAATGACAATGAGCGACGCTCTTGGTACGCCAGCCACGCCTTTACTGGTAAACAGTAATACGAGCAACATCAGAAACTGTTCGGATATCGGCAAATCAATGCCATAAGCCTGGGCGATGAACAACACCGCAAAAGTCATGTACATCATGCTGCCATCGAGGTTGAATGAATAGCCCAGCGGGAGAACCAACCCACAGACCTTGTCATCACAACCAAAGCGCTCCAATTGCTGCAACAATTTGGGATAGGCACTTTCGCTACTGGCTGTGCCAAAGGCCAACAGCATCGGTTCACGAATGTGGCGCAATAGGGACCAGATACGACGCCGCAAAAACAGAAAAGCGAATGCACCCAACGTTGTGCACAACAGCAACAGTGCAAAATAAAATTCACCAATAAAAAGACCATAAGACAGCAGGACAACGATGCCGTTTTGGGCAATGACGGCAGCCATGGCAGAAAATACCGCAACAGGCGCAAAATGCATGACATAGCTGGTGATTTTGAGCATGATGTGCGAAAGCGAATCGAGCAGCTTTACGGTTGGGCGAGCCAGTTCGCCCAAAGATGCGCAAGCCACGCCAAAGAACATCGAAAATACGACAATTTGTAAGATCTCATTGCCGGCCATGGCGTCAATGATGCTTTTAGGAAACATGTGGTCAGCGAAACTGGACAGCGTAGGTTTGACCTCTGGCAAGCCCGTAGTAGCAGACAGTGCAGGCAACGGGATGTGTAATGTACTGCCTGGCTGTAATAGATTGACCAGCACCATGCCCAATAACAGACTGAATAGCGAGGCCGAAAAAAACCAGAGCATGGCTTTCAGGCCGATGCGTCCCACCGTGTTGACATCGCCCATTTTGGCCATGCCGACGACCAGCGTAGACAGGACCAACGGGGCTATGATCATTTTGATCAAACGTAAAAAAATGTCCGTCAATACCGTGAAAATTTCAATGCTATGTAGCAGGGTCGCACTGTCTTTGGTAAACGTCAGGTTGAGCAGTTCACCGACCACAATTCCCAGTACCAGCGCCGTGGCAACATAGAGGGTTTGACGATTGGGTGGATGGGGCGATGGATGGGGATGCATGGATTTTATAGGTTGATTTGAATAGTAGGACATTTTGGCATTGAAACGCTACGGTAACTTGTCTGGTCTGTAAATGCAAAAAGCGTAATAAGAGTACATCAATGAATTTGGGCCTGCCGTCCCTGGCCTGGGTGCCTGCTCCTGAGTGTCAATCCCGGTTGTATGTGTGTAGTACGAGTTGATCTGAAGAATCAGGCCTCAACGCCTAGAATAGCATCGGCTGCTTTTTCACCAATCATGTAAATGGAGCTGACGATAAAGAATCCCGGGATGCGTGGGAATACCGAGGCATCAACGACACGCAGACCCTTTAAGCCGCGCACTCTGAATTGGCTATCCAGAACCGCCATGGGATCCTGGTCGCTGCCGATGGGGCAGGTACAGGAAGCGTGATGTCCCCAGGCGTTATACCTGACGAAGTCGCGCAGTTGTTCGTCCGTTTGCACGTCTTTTCCTGGCGCTTCCTCTTCGGCGATGATACCTTGTTCGATGAGGGGGGCTACCAGGCTGCGGACAAATTTAACACCGGCGACGACAGCATCCAGATCCTTGCCTTCCGTGTCGTTGCCTTCTTCAAAGTAGCGGAAATTGATATAGGGTCGGTCTCGCGGGTTAGAGGAAGTCAGTCGCACTTCGCCAGCCCGGTTCAGCGTGTGCGCTTTCAATACGGCCCACGTCAGGTAATTCAGGTTCTCCCGGATCAATTTTGAATAGCCAGGAAAATAACCTCTGAATTTCCCCAGTAAGGCGAAACAAAACAAATCAGGTAAGGGTTGTTCGCCAAATGAGCGTTTAATGACGGCCAGAACGGCGCCATTGGTGGTGTAAACGCCTTTACCTTGTTGCCAGTCAGCATACTGTGGATCGCCTTTTGAATATTTTGCGCCTTTCAATACTTCCCAGTCGTTATTCATGCGATTAACCACGCCGACTTCGTAACGATCCTGCAGGTTGGTGCCGACGCCAGGCAAATCAAGCTTGAGCGGAATACTGTGTTTGACCAATTCTTCTTTAGGACCGATGCCTGATAGCATCAACAGTTGCGGTGTATTGTAAGCGCCGCCAGACAGTATCACCTCTTTGGAGGCGTGGGCGCTGAGCGGTTTGCCATGTTCCTTGCTCGGATGCTGATGGGCTTTATAGAGTTTGGCACCTTTTAAGTATTCAACGCCGATCGCGCGTTTATCCTGATCCAGGATGACTTTTGTTACCAGCGCATCCAATTCAATGGTGAGTCGGTCCGGAAATTTCTTCTGTACATCCAGCAGGCGTTCACGGGTACTATGGCGAACACCGTTTTGTGTTGCCAGAGGTGGATAGCGCAGTCCGGTAGCGTTTTCTTTAACCAGTCGCCAGTCGTTCGGATCGGCCAGGCCCTGTACAAACCATTTGATACGCTCGAATAGATGGGGTAATTTTTCGACTGCTTCTTCGGCGGACTTAATAATGGCCAGCACCAGTTTTTTATCTTTCGACAGCGCTTCCAGCGGAAGGGCTGCTTCGGTCTGAAACCAGCCACTCCAGCCATGGCGTGAAGGATTAATGCCCAGTTTTGCCTTCAGCCGATTGATAGATCGATACTTGCAGTTTTCCATGCGTTCAAAATATTTGCGCATATTGTCGGCACGCCAGGAGTTGTCGCCAGTCAGATTGGCAATATCGTCCCAGTCGGCATTATGCGGATACACGGTAATCATGGCATTGTGGGCGGTACAGCCCCCGAGACATCCCGCGCGTGGATACAGCACACCCTGTTCTTCCGGCGTGTATTTAGGGTCTTTTTTCTGGGTCTCTTCATTGCCAAAATGGCGAACAAAGAAATCCCATTTCATGGCCTCATTTTCGGTTGAAAACGTGTGAAATACCGGGACGTCATAATCTTCGGGGAGTCGATTAGCATCGGGAAAGGCGAGGTTGCTGCCTTGCAGGGCTTTTGGATCGCCGCCCGCTTCAAGTACCAGCACTTTCTTGCCACGTTCAGCTAGACGCGCGGCGACAGTACCGCCTCCTGCTCCCGATCCCACCACAATGTATTCATAATCTGCGCTTTTCGTGTCAGTCATAAGGGTCTCCTTGATGAATAAGTTGCTGTTTGTCGTGTTGCAACAAGCGGTAAACTTTATCTGTTTTCATGAAATGTTGTGCAGGGCGACCACTCACTGAGTTATCGACCTGCACAACCGATGGACGGATTACAAGGTTTTCAGGAAGGCAATCAGGGCCTTTTTGTCCTCGTCACTCAAACCGGGCTCTTTTTTGGTGTCCTGAAAGTAGTCGGTACCAAAGAAATGACCTTTATTGACGATGTAGTCAGGACATTTGCTGGCTTTGACCAATGGATCGACGAGGTCGCCAAAGATTTTACCGGCTTGTTCGTCAGTCGCATTCTTAGGAATCGTTTTCAGATCTTTCTTGATCTTCTTAAAGAGATGGACGAGGCCAAGGCGGTGTTTGATTCTTTCGATCAGGTTTTCTCTTCTGTCCAGATCAATATTGGTCAGCAGGTTAACCGGTGTGCCTTTGGGTATCGGCCCAAGTTCGATCCCTTGTTCACCGACAAACTTGCCTTGACTGATGACACTCAGCACGTCTTCCAGAAAACTTGGAACATAACCGGATGGTATGCGCAGGTAACTGCTTTCCAGGGTTTTGTCCACCCAGCCAGGCAGCATTTTACCGGATACGGTTTGATACTGTATGTTGCCTTTACGCTTTTCAGGCCAGAGCATTTGTTCGATTGAGTTGTCGAAGGATGCCAGGCGAGCTTCCACGGAAGGACTGGGGTTAAATTGCCCGACCGAGTTGTTGAGCAGGAAGGGTGCCGTTGACCAGAGGCTGATCAATGAAGCTGGACGTGTAAAACCACGACCGCCTCCGGGCATTTTAAATTCCCAGGGTTTGCCGGTGATTGGATGATGGACAGTATATTTGCCTACTGATGGTAGATCTTTATAGGATTGTGATGAATAGTTGTCCCAAATATTGCCACTGATAGCATTGCTGGCCAACGTACTGCAGGCGTTGGTTTCAAGTAACGTGACCGGTACCCGCAAATCGGTAGACAGGAAATTATCTTTCAGGAAATCTTCCTTTAAGGCAATTTGCTTCATTTCGCCTTTGAACTCATCACTTTGAGTCCACTCCCAGTAGGCGTTCCATTGTTTTAGATAGTTTTTGCCACCGGTACCTTCAGGGAAGAAGCTATACGCCTTCTCCGGCAATTTACTGGAGTGGCAGCGGGCGCAACGTTCAGCAAAGGCCGTTTTGCCTTTGGTCAGGATGTCGGGATTTTTCTCAAGGTGAGAGTCGCCACCGGGAGCATTCTTCAGATAATCCGGTTGGGCGCTGGCCAGGAAGAATAAAGCCAAATTGGGTGTTTGTGCTTCATTTGCCTGCCACATAACTGAATTTTGACGACCTACCTTGATAGGAATCGGGGTAATTTCCTGGCCGCCTATGAGCGGATTGAAATGATTTAGCCATTCTTCGCTAAATAAGCCGATATTGACATAAACGCGGTTCAAGGCACCGAGTGCACCGACGGAATCAGAACCATCTTTGAGAACATGGGGGGTCCAGACGGTGTCCGGCGCTTTATAAAATCCTGCCAAAGGACTATCGGCAGCTACATAATTGTTGAGTTGTTTATTGTCTTTTTGACCGCCTGTCAATTTTTCGGAACCGAATTTTTTTGCATTCTCCAGACGTGCGGCCAAATTGTAGACAGCATTCATCGTACGCGGATTATTGATGTAGTCGGACGATACCAGGGAAGTATCGAGGGCACCCGGGCGGGAGGTGTGGAAAAGCTGATAAGGGAAATTGCTGGTGTCGCCATCCCAGGTAAAGATGCGGTCTATCCAGAAATATTGTGCGCCTGGATTGGAATTGAGATTTTCCCATTTTGGGTTTTCAGGATCGGCTGGTGGGTTGGTGGGGTTAGGGCCAACGTGACAGAATCCGCACGACATGCCGACACGATAAGGGCGTACCAGTTTTTTGTCGTTATAGTATTTTTCATCGCTATAGTATCGAACGGGATCCCAGCGCTTTTGTGCCTTTTCGTCGAAATCGGGATTTGGAAACAAGCGGACACCGACGATACCGGTGGCATAACCATAATAGGAACCGGTTGGCATGTTTTTACCTCGAGCGCCTATCTTTACGCCAGGATATTTTGTTTCGTTTTCAAAGGGGTCCACAGGGCAGTCTTTGGAGCGTTCATCAAGCCAGAGTCCGAAGCGGTCTTCACGCGGTTTGCTCGGCTTCTGAAAGCAGGGTTCGTTCACGAGTCCGAGATAATTCCAACGGTTACTACGGCTAAACTTTAAGCTGGGATGATTGGAGATTGTTTTTAAAAAATCGAGATTGCCTCTACTCTCATAACCCAGTCGGTTCCATAGATAATCATTTCCGGCTGTCCATACGATCCAGTTATTGCGACCGATTGCGGCTGCTTTGACGGCATCTGCTGGTGATATGCCGGGCGCATAGGGAGCAAGAGCGGCGGCTACTGCGGGAGGGTTTTTGGTAACACCGTTATCCATGTCCTGAAAATAGTCTTCATCAGCGCCCGGAAGACTTTCCGCTGTGCGCCCGGCACACTTGGCTTCATCTAGTATTTTTCCTACGCTTCTTTTATCACAGGGTTTTTCTTTCAGTAGGGCCAAACTTGGGCTGCTGTAGCTGGAAAGCCCCAAAAATCCTGCACTCGTAAGCACGACTGCGGCGATCGATGGTTTTATATTCATTTTCGACTCCTAAGTTATTTGAATTGTTGGAATTATTTTTCTTCTGGACGGCAATGACAGGTAGTGATTTAGCGTGATTTTTATTGACCCTCCAAGTCAGGAAACGGGAGTCTGTTGTCAGTAAAACGCACAGGCTCTGTGACCCTTATTACCAGTGAAATTCAGGTAATGCTTATACTGTGTTCGAGTTTTTAATGAGTGATGAATTGCTTATTTAACGCTTATTAAAATACGCTCACACTTCAAGTAAAGTCAATGAAATTCTAACAACTATATTGATTCAACTGGATAAATTGAAATTTTGTCAAATTTTCGGCATCGAATATTGAACGTATCGGTAATAATAATCGGGTGCCTAAGCACTGGTCAGGGATTATGCGCTTGCCTAGTACTGCGTCGTTGAAATAACATCGATTTCATGTTGTAATGCTTGTGTTTTATATAAATGTGTCTCTTGTTTTGGCCTGGTTTGAAACAAGGGAACAGTTTCGCTGCAACTTAATCGGAGAGCTGGCTGCACACTATGCAATTTACTATTAAAAAAGGTTTGGATCTACCGATAGCTGGGGATCCTAAACAGATTATTGAGAAAGGTAACAAGGTTAAATCTGTTGCCATTCTGGGGATGGATTATGTAGGTATGAAACCAACCATGATGGTAAGCGAAGGTGATACTGTCAAGCTGGGTCAAGTACTGTTTTCTGATAAAAAAAATCCAGGCTGCGTATTTACTTCGCCTGGTGCCGGTGTTGTTAAAACGATTAATCGGGGCGCAAAACGACTATTGCAATCTGTCGTCATCGAACTGAAAGGTGAAGAGCAAGTAACGTTTGCAAAATATAAAGAATCCGAACTGAAGGACCTATCAGTAGACAAAATCAAGGAAAATCTGGTGTCTTCGGGGTTATGGGCCGCTTTGCGGACACGACCTTACGGTAAGATTCCATCCATTGACAGCGCTCCACGCTCAATTTTTGTCACCGGTATTGACACAAGGCCCTTGGCGGCTGATCCCGCAGTGATCATCAAAGCTCGGAGTAACGACTTTATTAATGGTCTGACAGTTATTTCCAGATTGACTGAAGGTAAAATCTACGTTTGTAAAAAAACGGGTGCTGAAATTGCTACAGGTAATGCTGCTGTATCAGTCGCGGAATTTTCCGGGCCGCATCCTGCCGGTTTGCCGAGTACCCACATTCACCTGATTGATCCTGTAAGCATTGATAAGTTTGTCTGGTATCTTGATTATCAGGCCGTGATAGCAATCGGTGCATTATTTACGACAGGATTATTGAACGTAGAACGTGTTGTGTCCTTAGCGGGACCTACCGTTAAAAATCCAAGGTTGATTCGCACACGGGTTGGAGCCAACACCAATGATCTGATCGCGGGTGAATTGGACGCTGTTGAAAGTCGGGTTATTTCAGGTTCTGTTTTGTACGGGCATGAAGCGGCGGATTGGGCGAGCTATTTGGGCTTCTATGACAATCAAATTTCGGCGTTACAAGAAGGCAGAGCGCGTGAGTTGTTCGGCTGGATCGTACCGGGCAAAGACAAGTATTCAGCCCTGGATGTATACATTACCGGCCGTCAAGACCGTAAAGCGGGTCGCAAATATCCATTGACTACCGATAAAAATGGTAGTAATCGAGCCATTGTTCCGGTTGGGATTTATGAAACGGTTATGCCTTTGGACATTCTGCCTACACCGCTCGTAAAATCATTGGTAATCGGCGATTCGGATCAGGCTCAATTGCTGGGATGTCTGGAGTTGGATGAGGAAGATGTTTCCTTGCTGACCTTTGTAGATCCAGGCAAACATGATTTCGGTCCTGTATTAAGAGCAAATTTAACCAAAATTGAGAAGGAAGGATAATGTCGGCTAGAGATTTTTTAGATAAATTTGAGCCGCATTTTACAAAAGGTGGACGGCTGGAAAAGTACTACGGTCTCTATGAGATGGTGGATACCTTTATTTATACGCCCGCTGATGTAACACGCGGCACAACACATGTCCGTGATGGCAATGACCTGAAACGGACGATGACTTTTGTGGTCATTGCAACCTTTTTCTGTGTCTTGATGGCTTTATACAATACAGGCTATCAGGCCAATCATGCCATGGCCGCAATGGGCTTGGAAAAAATTGACAACTGGCGCAGTCTGCCGATGGCGCTGTTTGGTTACAGCACGATGAACCCGTTGTCCAATTTGATGCATGGTGCGTTGTATTTTTTTCCTATTTATATCGTCACGCTCGCTGTCGGTGGGGTCTGGGAAGTCTTGTTTGCTACCGTTCGTGGCCATGAAGTCAACGAAGGTTTCCTGGTATCATCCATGCTGTATGCGTTGATACTGCCTCCCAGCATGCCTTTATGGCAGGTTGCGCTCGGCATATCATTCGGTATTGTTATCGGGAAAGAAGTTTTTGGAGGAACAGGTAAAAACTTCCTGAATCCAGCGCTTACGGGTAGAGCGTTTTTATACTTCGCTTATCCGGCATCAATGACGGGTGATTCCATCTGGGTTGCCGTTGATGGTTATACCGCTGCAACGCCTTTGGGTCTGGCAGCAAATGGTGGTCTTGATGCCGTTTACGCGGCGAACTTTAGCTGGCTACAATCATTCATCGGTTTTGAACCAGGCTGTCTGGGCGAAACGTCGACTCTGGCGATTTTGTTAGGCGCTGCTTTCCTGTTGTACACCCGTATCGCCTCGTATCGCATCATGGGCGGTGTGTTTATCGGCATGCTGTTAACCTCATTGTTGTTCAATATTATTGGTAGCGATACCAATCCGATGTTTGCTTTGCCTTGGTACTGGCATTTAACGATGGGTGGCTTTGCCTTCGGTATGGTCTACATGGCAACCGATCCTGTAAGTGCTGCAATGACTGATACCGGTCGCTGGATCTTCGGTGGTTTGGTCGGTTTAATGACGGTTTTAATCCGCGTTGTTAATCCGGCATTTCCGGAAGGTATTATGCTAGCCATTTTGTTTTCGAATATGTTTGCGCCAACAATCGATTATTTTGTTATCCAGGCCAATATCAGAAGAAGGATGAAACGCCATGCTTAACGTTTTAAAGAAATCTGAGCATTGCGTGAAACTTTGTGCTGCTCTTGAAAAATCAGAAAATTACCAAAAATTTATTAAATACCGCGATAAAGTTCTTGCTTTAGGTAATGACAGTCTGGAAAAAACCATTGCCATAGCGGTATCACTCTGCCTGGTTTGTGCGGTGCTTGTTTCATTTGGAGCTGTCGCGCTGAAACCCCTGCAGGCTTATAACAAAGCCCTGGATATGAAACAAAATATCCTTGATGTGGCGGGTTTGCTTGAGGATGGTAAGGACATTGATGCAGCATTCGCAGAGAAAATTGAAGCAAAAATTGTCAATTTGGAAACAGGCGAATATGTGGATGGCATCAATGCGGAGGAATACGACCAACGCAAAGCGGCTAAAGATCCTGCTCAGAGTGTTGTCATTCCAAAAGAAAAGGACATCGCCCATATCAGAGTTAAGGCTAAATTGGCTAAGGTCTTTTTGGTAAAAGAGGGTAATGCCATAAAATCAATCATTCTTCCAGTTAATGGATACGGTCTTTGGTCGACATTATATGGTTTTTTGTCGATTGATCCTGATGGTCAAACAGTGCAGAGCATCAACTTTTATGATCAGGCAGAAACACCTGGCCTCGGAGGAGAGGTGGTTAATCCAAAATGGCGCGCCTTATGGAAAGGCAAGAAAATTTATGCCGAAACGGATCAGCCCTCCTTCGACAAAGGGACCATTGAGGAGGCTGATATTGGTGAACCTGCTTTAGCTTTAATCAAAGGTGTTGTTGACAATGATAAACCTGGCAGTCAATATCAAGTTGATGGTTTAGCTGGCGCTACGTTGACGAGTACCGGTGTGACTAATTTGGTCAGATACTGGACAAGCAAAGAAGGTTTTGCACGGTATTTAAGTAAAGTAAGAACGGTTAAGGGGGCAAAATCATGAGTGCTGTTTTAGGTAATGAAACAAAAAGTGCGATTCTAAATGATGAAACAAAAAAGGTCTTAGTAGAACCATTGGTTAACAATAATCCTATTACTCTGCAGGTTTTAGGTATTTGTTCTGCCCTGGCGGTAACCTCGCAAATGTCAACGTCACTGATTATGGCTCTGGCATTGACCTTGGTGACCGCTTTTTCGAGTGCGGCAATTAGCGCGATTAGAAATCATATTCCCAGCAGTATTCGAATTATTGTGCAGATGACAATTATCGCTTCATTGGTCATCGTTGTTGACCAAATACTGAAGGCGGTAGCTTATGATGTGAGCAAGCAGTTATCGGTTTTTGTGGGCTTGATCATTACCAACTGTATCGTGATGGGACGTGCCGAAGGCTATGCGATGAAAAATCCGCCTCTGGAAAGTTTCATTGATGGCATTGGTAATGGTGCTGGCTACAGCTTAATTTTAATAATTGTTGCATTTTTCAGAGAAACTCTTGGATCTGGAAAATTGTTGGGTTATGAAGTTTTCAAATTGACCAAGGATGGCGGATGGTATGAGCCAAATGGATTAATGCTGTTACCGCCGAGTGCGTTCTTTATCATCGGTATAATAATCTGGGTTGTTCGTCAGTGGAAACCGGAGCAGATTGAAAAAGTGGATTACAAAATTATGTCAATTGCACATGGCGAAGGAGGGCACCACTAATGGAAGCTTATATCAGTCTGTTTGTTAAATCTGTCTTCATTGAAAACTTAGCACTTTCCTTCTTCCTGGGTATGTGTACTTTCATTGCCGTGTCTAAAAAAATATCAACGGCAATGGGATTGGGTGTTGCAGTGATGGTCGTTCAGGCTATCACAGTTCCAGCCAACAACTTTGTCTATCACTCTCTCTTAAAGGAGGATGCGTTATCCTGGCTAGGCATTAGCGGGGTTGATTTGAGCTTTCTGGCATTGCTAAGCTGCATCGGTATGATCGCAGCCTTGGTTCAAATTTTAGAAATGATTTTGGATAAGTTTTTCCCAGCCTTATATTTTGCGCTTGGCATTTTCTTGCCATTAATCACGGTGAACTGCGCCATTTTAGGCGGCAGTTTATTTATGATTGAGCGTGATTATAACTTCGGTGAAAGCGTTACCTACGGAATTGGCAGTGGTCTTGGTTGGGCATTGGCAATTACAGTAATGGCCGGTGTGCGCGAAAAACTTAAGTACAGTGATATACCCGCTGGTTTACAGGGTCTGGGTATTACTTTTATTACTGCGGGTCTGATGTCTCTTGGCTTCATGGCTTTCTCTGGAATCCAACTTTAAGAAGGTAGTGTAATGCTGGAAATCATATTAGGGATTATAATTTTCACGGCTTTCGTGATTGCACTGGTATTTTTTATTATTGGTGCAAAAAGTAAGCTGGTTGCTGAAGGGGATGTTGAAATTCTGATCAATGATGAAAAGAAAATTCATGTGCCTGTGGGATCAAAACTATTAAATGCATTGGCTGATAATGGCTTGTTTGTTTCATCTGCCTGTGGTGGCGGTGGAACTTGTGGACAGTGCAAAGTTAAAGTTAACTCGGGGGGCGGTGAAATTTTACCCACGGAGTTGAGCCACATTACCAAACGTGAAGCGGCACATGGTGAGCGACTTTCTTGTCAGGTGTCGGTCAAACATAACATGAACATTGAAGTCGAGGACGAAGTCTTCGGTATTAAAAAATGGGAATGTACCGTTAAATCGAATAAGAATGTTGCCACCTTCATTAAAGAGCTTGTTCTTGAGCTACCTAAAGGGGAAGCGATTAATTATCGGGCGGGTGGATTTATCCAGATTGAATGCCCATCACATGTTGCAAAATTCAGCGATTTTATTGTTGAAGAGCGGTTTCGCGATGAGTGGGACAAATATAATTTGTGGCGCTATGTGTCAAATGTAAAAGAACCGGCCTTACGTGCATATTCGATGGCAAGTTATCCGGAAGAAAAGGAAATCATGTTGAACGTCCGGATAGCAACACCACCACCACGGGCTGATGAAAGTGTGCCTCCCGGTATAATGTCATCGTATATTTTTAATTTAAAACCAGGTGATAAGTGTACTGTTTCCGGTCCCTATGGCGAGTTTTTTGCCAAAGACACCGATGCAGAAATGATTTTCGTTGGTGGTGGAGCGGGTATGGCGCCAATGAGGTCACACATATTCGATCAACTACGTAGATTGAAATCTAAGCGTAAAATGTCATTCTGGTATGGTGCTCGTAGCAAGCGCGAAATGTTCTACGTTGAAGATTTTGATATGTTAGCCAAGGAAAATGAAAATTTCGTTTGGCATGTCGGGCTATCTGATGCATTACCTGAAGATAATTGGACTGGTTATACGGGCTTTATTCATAATGTTCTCTATGAAAACTATTTGAAGAAACATCCGGCCCCGGAGGATTGTGAGTATTATTTGTGCGGACCGCCAATGATGAACTCATCAGTTATTAAAATGTTACTCGATAATGGCGTTGAACCCGAGAATATCATGCTCGACGATTTTGGTGGCTAATCACTCTAAAATCCTCCGTAAAGAATTAATATGCGATTTTTAGCGGAGGAGTCACGACAAGCCCTGGATAATTGGGTCAAGGAAGAATTATCCAAATCCGGCAATAGGCTGGAAGTCATGTGGGTGAATGATTGCCTGAATGACTTTTCATTCACTTCAAGGTTCATGTGATGAAGTACAGGACGACATGGATCCTTATATTGAGTTTTTGTTTATCTAATGTTGCATTGGCGATGCGTTGTGGTCGTGATCTTGTCGAGTTGGGCTACTCCAAAGTGGACGTACTCCGTCGTTGCGGAGATCCCGAATCAGTTGAAACTCGGTCTAAATTAGTGGGAAGTACCTTTCATTTCCCACATAGAACCATCGATATTCAAGAATTTAACGAGATTCAAGTAGAAGAGTGGATATATAATTTTGGTCCTTCCCGGTTGAGGCAATATCTTCGTTTTGAGAATGGCGAGTTAAAAGAAATAAAAACGTTGGGACGGGGGCATTGAATCATTTTTTGCTGCTTAAGGGTCACTCTTGCCAGGGATTTTGCCAAGGTCCAGCTTTTACGGATGTAAGTTCAAGATTTTTCCTTGTTTGTTACTCCATTTGTTCTGGACCTCGGTAATCTGTTTGTATAATGTCTGCTTAAAAGTTGTGTCATGTAAAAAAGTTAATCGGTAACAGGAGTTTATTGAGTTATAAATTTCGTTAATTCGTAACCTTGTATTATGTATCTGCAACTATAACAAGCGAAATCATGGAACTAATTGAAAGACAGTTTTCTAACAAGTAGATTAAATTAAATCTGGATGTACAGTCTCGCTTGGTACGCTGCAGAACTTGCAATTTCGACTGGTGGCGCTGCCATATTTAATTTAATCGAACTTACTCTTACCCAAGTAAAAGAATGTTCACTCGATTTATCGGAATGCAGAGGTAACATCATGACATATTTTTTAGTGACTTTTGTTTTTATGCTGGTTGTTATTGGCATAATGGCTATTGGTGTAATATTTGGGAGGCGTGCAATCAAAGGATCATGCGGAGGCATTAATAGTAATTGCTCTTGTGCAATAAAGTGCGATAAAAGAAAAAAACTTGAAGCAGAAGGGAATATTTAAGCTTTCTGTGGACGTGGTTGCCTAATATCGGCCGACTTAGTGATTACAGTCCACCATAAAAAAACCTGGAGTAACTTATGTTGAAGAATATTTCTGTTGCAGAATATATGTCTAAAAAGCTAGTAACACTTACTAAGGAAACTGATGTCATTGATGCTATAAAAAAAATGCTCGATTATAAAATAACCTGTGCTCCGGTTATTGATCATCATGGACATCTGATTGGATTGTTCTCTGAAAAAGATGGTATGAGTGTTTTTTTAGACAGTGTTTACAATCAAGGAATGAGTGGAAAAGTAGGCGATTTCATGACATCGGAAATTATAAAAGTCGATTCTGAGTCCAGTATTGTGGATTTAGCGGAAAAGTTTCAGACGTCATCGGTCAGAAGTTTTCCGGTATTTAATAATTCCGATTTAGTTGGAGTTATTAGTCGTACGGATGTTTTAAAAGCTCTTGTCTCGGTAAAATAGAAGTAGCCGGCAACAGTTGCTCAGAAGATGACTCTAGTCGGAGGTATACAGAAATCCCCCACTTTATTCTGGCATGACTATGAAACATCCGGAATAAACCCGCAGAAAGATGCTCCTGTTCAATTTGCAGGACTTCGGACGGATTATGATTTTAACCCCCTGGAAGATCCGATAGTTTTATACTGCAAACCTGTACTTGATTCCCTTCCTCATCCCGATGCTTGTCTAATTACAGGCATTACTCCGGGCATGGCTGAAGAAAATGGTTTATGCGAAGCGGAATTTATCCGTCATATTCATGAACAACTGGCAAGACCGGGTACCTGTACGCTGGGCTATAACAGTCTTCGCTTTGACGATGAAGTTACAAGGAACTGTCTATATCGTAATTTTTACGACCCATATGCCAGAGAATGGCAGAATGGCAATTCACGGTGGGATATCATTGACGTTGCGAGAGCAACTCGAGCTTTAAGGCCGGATGGCATAGTCTGGCCCCGGAATAATGAGGGTAGACCCGACTTTAAACTCGAAGAACTATGCAAGGCTAACGGTATTAGCCATACAGCAGCTCATGACGCATTATCTGATGTTTATGCCACCATTGGGCTTGCCAAACTGATCAGGTACGCCCAGCCAAAACTGTATTCATTTCTTTGGCAACATCGTAGCAAGACGTCTGTACTTGACCTGTTGCAATTAGGCAGCTTTGTCCCGGTCGTTCATGTTTCAGGTAGATACCCCGCCGAGAGAAATTGTCTGGCAATTGTGCTGCCTATTTGCAAGCATCCCAGCAATCCGAACGGAATTATTGTTTATGATCTGTCGGTTGATCCCGAGCCATTGTTATTGTTAACAGCCACTGAAATAAAACAACGAATTTTTACGGCAACGGAAAGTTTGCCTGAAGGTGTTGCCAGAATACCGTTGAAAACGGTGCATATCAATAAATGTCCGGTGTTGGCCCCGATTTCCGTGATCCGGAGGGATGATGAGTTGCGCCTTGAAATCGATTTGGCAGATTATTGCCTGAATATAGACAGAATTAAAAATGCAGCCGGGCTTGCTGATAAGCTATCTGAAGTATTTATTCAGCAAGCTAGCGAACAACAAGCATTGGATCCCGATCTTGCACTTTACAGTGGCGGCTTTTTTGCAGATGCGGACAAACATAAAATGGCGCTTGTTAGAGCAGCGACTCCGATCGAATTATCATCCAAAAAATACGAATTTAACGATTCAAGATTGCCTGAAATGATATTCAGATACCGGGCCCGCAATTTTCCGGAGACCTTAACAACGGAAGAACTTTCACGATGGTATGATTTTTGTCGGAGCAAATTGATGGGGCTGAATCCAGGTGCCGCAATTACGCTTGGCCATTATCTTGCGCGAATAACTGAATTGAAACAACAAAACCACCCAAAGCTGGATATGCTCAATGCATTAGACGCGTATGCGCATAAAAAAATGCAGCAATTAAACATAGAAGCCGATTGTTTGAATATTCAATAGTATTCTGATAATGCTCGAATATCTTTACCAAAGACCTGCCGATAAAAACGGTATTACCCGTTGATGGAGATACTCCCGTCCAAGCCACAAAAGCTAAATAGTCAGAAGATTATGACGGTTTCAGAACTTAATCGTGAAACCAGTCAGTTACTGGGCGAGCATTTCTTATCAATTCTTGTAGCTGGAGAAATATCCAATTTAAGTACACCTTCATCCGGTCATCTCTATTTTTCGCTGAAAGATGTTAACTCGCAAGTCCGCTGTGCAATGTTTCGAAATCAACAGCGCAGATCGTCAGTTGCAGTGGAAAACGGTAAACAGGTGGTTGTCAATGCGCAAGTGAGTCTCTATGAACCGCGGGGTGATTTTCAACTGATTGTTGAACATATTGAAGCCGCTGGTGACGGAGGTCTTCAAAAAGCCTTTGAGGCGCTAAAGCGAAAGCTACTGGCAGAAGGGCTTTTTGATGCTGCCTTCAAACAAAATTTACCTGTTATACCTAATTCGATCGGAGTCATTACTTCTCCGTCAGGTGCAGCAGTAAGAGATATATTGGCTGTTTTAAAAAGACGTTTTCCTGCTACACCTGTTGTTATTTATCCAGTGGCTGTACAGGGTGTGAATGCCAAACATGAAATAGCTAGCGCCATTGAGAAAGCCAATAGCCTCGGCCATTGCGATGTGCTAATACTTGCGCGCGGCGGCGGCTCATTGGAAGACCTTTGGGCATTTAATGAAGAGATAGTCGCTAGAGCCATTTTTGACAGCAGGATTCCAATTATTTCAGGCGTTGGTCATGAAACAGATATGACCATTGCGGATTTTGTTGCCGATTTTCGTGCAGCAACGCCGACAGCGGCTGCAGAACATGCAAGTCCAGATCGGCAACAATGGTTATCATATTTTAACCAACAGGACGAGCGTTTAAAACAGCTTCTGCAGCGACAAATCAATCAGTTACAACGATCACTGGAATGGCTATCAAAGCGCTTGCAACTACAAAATCCTGCGCAGCAGCTGAGCAGAAAAATACAACGAATTGACGAACTCGAAATTAGGCTCATACAGGCAACGCAAACAAAAATCCGGAAGAATAGCAGCATTATTGAAGCCAAAGCTGCCAGACTATGGCAATTCAATCCCTCTAATGCCATCAATAGTCTGAAGCAGCGTCAACAGTACCTGAGTAAACGTTTGGTCACCACCACACAACATAAATTGGAACAATGTCATCACCGGTTATCAAATTCCGTTCAAACGTTGCACGCTGTCAGTCCTTTGGCAACCTTGAATAGAGGTTATGCCTTGACGTTTCTTCAGCCTACAGGTGACATTATTCGCTGTACACAACAACTGGCTATCGGCAATATCGTCGAAACTCGAATTGCGCAAGGTCGATTTACGAGTGAAATAATAACCATAGATTCAGAATAATGTATGAGCATTCAATGGTTGTAAATATCCGCTCCACATTTATCTGTAAAATAAATCAATAGGATATGTAATTTTTATTTGTTTTTTTCAGTCATGGGTGCACTTTCCGCAGATTTTGTTATTCCAAATGAAATTACAGCATCCCGATTTTCCCTTGAACTAAAGCCTTCTTATTATTTTGCAGTGAATGGCGGAAAGCTTCCCATGGCTGGACATGCATGGTGGAAATATGAACCTCAATTTTGGCAAAACCTATTGAGCGGCTCCACTTTGCCGGTTGTACAAGAGTAAGCTTATTTGCTCTTTGGAACGTTCTAAAAATGGCCGATTAATCAGCGTTCAGAGAGCCATGAGTCATCAATTAATAAAGGTATCAAATCACCAGACAAATTTAGTCTGCATGTTTTCCGACAATTATAGAATTCCACTATACAATATGCGCAATGCTTATAGCTTATACAACGAGACATATGGACTTATTTGCACAATTCATTGATTTTTTCCTTCATCTTAATACACATCTGGCTGACATTTTGGCGCACTACGGTACCTTGACTTACGCCATTTTATTCCTGATCATTTTTTGCGAGACCGGTTTGGTTGTCATGCCGCTGTTGCCTGGCGATTCCTTATTATTCGCTGTCGGAGCACTGGGAGCCAGTACAGGACAGCTGAATGTCTATCTGTTGATCGCACTGCTAATCACAGCCGCATTAGCCGGCGACAATGTCAATTATGTTGTAGGCAAATTGTTTGGCACTAAAGTTAAATCACACGAAAAAATTGGATTTTTCAAGCGCGAATACATCACGCAAACAGAAGCCTACTACGACAAATTCGGCGGTCGAACCGTGATCATTGCCCGTTTTGTACCCATTATCAGAACTATCGCGCCGTTTGTCGCGGGCGCAGGTAACATGTTGTATTCGCGTTACCTGATGTTTTGTATAAGCGGCGCCATTTTATGGGTGGGAGGATTGATTACGCTGGGTTATCAATTTGGTAATCTCGACATCGTCAAACGCAACTTTGAACTGGTCATTCTCAGTATCGTGGTCGTTTCATTAATGCCTTTGGCCTATCAATTCTGGCGTACTATTCTGAGCAAATCACGATAATCAATGCCAGGCATTCCATCACTGTCTGTGCACCATGCAATTACCCAAGACAGTTCTGAAACATACAACGGGTATGCCGCTTTATCCCTGAATACATCGTCATGCCCGCTGTGGAATGCATGAGGCCTCCATTCGGTTATTCGGACTCCGATTTTTAACACGATCCATTCATTTTTTGTAACTATTTCAATGCCTTCAAATCATCAAAATCATTCCAGAGAACAGTTGACAGGATTAGCGTTAGGCGCGATTGGTGTAGTCTTCGGCGATATCGGTACAAGCCCTTTGTACGCTTTTAAAGAGTGTTTCCACGACGGGTTACCAATCGATAAGCTTCATGTACTTGGTGTACTATCGCTGATTTTTTGGTCGTTAACTCTGGTGGTCACGACAAAATACGCCATCTTTATTATGCGTGCTGATAATAAGGGGGAGGGCGGCATTATGGCTTTGATGGCGTTGGCCTTGCACGGGTCACGTGATAATCCTGCAAGAATGCGTTTTATTTTGACGATTGGCTTGCTCGGCGCCGCCCTGTTTTATGGCGATAGTATCATTACGCCAGCCATTTCCGTGCTCAGCGCCGTGGAAGGCTTGCAAATTATTGCCCCCGAGCTGGACCGTTACATACTTCTGATTACTATTGTTGTATTAAGTGGGCTTTTTCTCATACAAGCTAAGGGCACGGGTGCGGTTGGGAAAATTTTCTCGCCAGTGATGTGTACCTGGTTTGTTTCACTGGCTGTCATGGGTGTCATCAATATAATCGAACAGCCGGATGTTTTGATGGCTGTTAATCCCTATTATGGAGTAAAGTTGTTGTGGGAGTTGGGTTGGCAAGGATTTTTGATCATGGGTGCAGTTGTGTTAGCCATAACAGGCGCAGAAGCACTATATGCCGACATGGGGCATTTTGGTTTGCAACCCATCCGGTATGCCTGGTTTTGTTTCGTGTTTCCGGCGTTGCTACTTAATTATTTTGGCCAGGGAGCATTATTACTTACTGATCCGGATGCGATACAAAATCCTTTCTATTTACTGGCGCCTAACTGGGCACTTTATCCATTGTTGTTTCTCTCAACATTGGCTACTGTCATTGCATCGCAAGCGGTAATTTCAGGAGCTTTTTCATTATCAAGACAAGCGATACAACTGGGTTATTGCCCGCGCATGGATATTTTTCATACCTCCGGTAATGAAATGGGCCAGGTCTATGTTCCTGCAATTAATTGGATATTGATGGTCTCGGTATTTTTATTAGTGCTCAGTTTTCAATCTTCAGCTTCACTTGCTTCTGCTTACGGAATTGCAGTGACCGGAACAATGATGACTACAACAATCCTAGCTTTCGTTGTCATTCAAGCGCTTTGGCAATGGACTAAATATACCAGCGTAGTTTTTTTGTCGGTCTTCTTGACCTTGGATGTTGTATTTCTTTTTGCCAACATACCCAAAATTCCATCTGGCGGTTGGTTGCCATTGATTGTTGGCGCGATAATATTTTTGATAATGACAACCTGGATTAAAGGTCGCAAGTTGTTAACTGCACACCATGATGCCAAGCGGGTTCTGTTTGAGGACCTCGACATGGCCATACAAAAAAATCCGCCTGCGACCGTACCCGGAACTGCAATTTATCTGACGCGAAGCCTGCACGGTGTGCCGCAAGTGTTTTTGCATAACTTTGAACATAATCATGTTCTGCACGAACAGATTCTTGTACTGACCATTGTTACCAAAGAAGAGCCATACGTTGATGAAGCGCACCGGGTAAAAATTCGTTCGTATGGCATCAATCGCAATTTTTATCGGGTCAAATTCTACTTTGGCTTTCAGCAGTTGCAGGATGTGCGAAGAGCTCTGGAATTGTGTGCGCAAGAATTAAGTGAACAGCATCAACTGAATATTGATTTAAAGAAAGTATCGTTTTTTGTGGGTAGAGAATTTATTTCCTATCGCTACCGCAGTTCAATGCCGATGTGGCGCAGAGCTTTATCACGATTCCTGTTCCATAGTTCATCCAGCGCCATCGAGTTTTTCAAAATTCCGGTAGACCGAGTCATTGAGCTGGGCATCCGGGTTGAGTTGTAACAGAATAATTATGCAGGGCGCTGAATGCGGTCCGGTTGATTTATCAGAAACTCAGGTCAGTTGATTGTTTACATCAATTTGGAATGAACTTTAGGCTCGTATGTGAGCTCTGAATGGCTGAGTATCTAAATTTTTTTTCAAAAGTCCCGTTAGTTCGGGCTGGAGAGATCAATGAAACAGACCACAATGATAGGGTTAAGTGTACTTTTTATCAGCTTAATAACCAGCACCGCTGTCAGTGCCAGCGGTGGTCATCATGGTGGTGGCTGGAGACACGGGCATGGCTGGCGTGGTGGTTATTATGGTGGATTTGGCTTAGGTTTTTATGGTTGGCCTCCTTTTTATAATTATCCCCCGGTTTATGCTTATCCACCCGCAATAGTTACTGTGCCAGCTTCGCCACCGGTCTATATTCAACAAACACCGCCTATGGCGCAACCCAATGCATCAGGCTACTGGTATTACTGTTTTAGCCCCGAAGGCTATTATCCCTACATCAAGGAATGTCCCGGTGGCTGGCAGCAAGTAAATCCGGCGCCACCTGCGCCTCGCTAGCCAGTGCCATCCTTGGCTCGACCTGCTCACCACAAACGGCTTAATTTATGTATTGCCTCCGCTAGTCAGGAGTTTAACTGTATGTTACGTTTTTCCACTGTGTTAATGATGACGGTTTTATGGGGCGTTAGCGGTTGTGTTTCTTTACCAAATGGGCCCAGTGTGATGGTGCTGCCTGGAACCGGTATGTCTTTTGACCAGTTCCAGAATGATGATTTCAATTGTCAGCAATTTGCTTCGCGCCAGGTGGGTGGTACAACGCCCAACCAGGCAGGCGTCAATAGTGGCGTTGCGACCGCTGCCATCGGAACGGCGGTGGGAGCAGCAGCAGGTGCGGCAATCGATGGGGGGCATGGGGCGGCAGTAGGTGCAGGTACGGGGCTGGTAGCCGGCAGTTTGATCGGTGCGGGTGCTGCCAGTAACACGATGTATGGTGTGCAACAACACTATGATGTCGCCTACATTCAGTGCATGTATGCCAAAGGCCATCAGGTGCCTGTGTCCGGACAATTCTCAGGCGAGACTTCTCGCGGAAATGAATTATCGCCGAGCTTTCAAATTCCACCGCCACCGCCCGGTTCACCGCCTCCTGCGCCACCAAGGTAAAACACTCAGGGTATCGGCGTGAGTTACATTCGTTTTATTTACAAGAAGTTACGATTTTCAAAAGACCAGCGATCTCTGACTTTATAGTTCACCCCATTGATTTCCGAGCAGGATTCGACAAGACAAAATGATTCGGCTTTCCATACGAGGGGTTCGCAGTCATGTTCGTCGAACGTGGATACATGTCTGGCCAGGGTAATGTGGGGGTTAAAAGGCCGGGTATCGGTTTGCACACCACATTCAATAACCGTGTTATTCAACTTTTCTGCCAGGGCCATTAGATGAGGATCTGCCATTAGAGTCGTCAGGCAGATGACTTTGGGTTTATGCCAGTAACTGATTCGATTGAAAATTAGCGTAAAGGATCGGGAAGAAATATCGGTGACACGCTGTTTGATGAGTAATTCGGAGGCTTTATTGACGCGGCCAATAAACACCAGGGTGACATGGAAATTGTGCGGTGACACTAATTGGCTGGTTTTGAGTCGGAGTGACAGACTTAAATCGCTCAGTCTTGCTCGCGTAACATCGTCGGGCCACAATGCTAGAAATAATCTGGACGATTCCGACTTTTGCTTGAAATTCAACGCAACAGTGTACGAGTCCAATGGCTTATTTTCTCCAAAACTCCGGCATGAACAGAATCACGATGGAAAATATTTGTACTCGCCCCAATAGCATCGCAAACGTGCAGACATTGGTTTGAAAATCAGTCAGCACAGCATAATTTGAAGCTGGACCCACCTGATTTAATCCAGGGCCGGCATTGTTAAAACAAGCAATGATTGCCGAGAATGCTGTAATAAAATCCAGACCGCTCAAAAGCAAGGTAAACACAAGGATAACTACGCAGATGAAGTACAGAAAAATGAAGCCCATCACTGAGTTTGCAACATCATTACCCACGACTTGACCGCAGATTTTCATCGGTTTGATGGCATAAGGATGAATGAATTTAAACATCTCAAGGCGGGCCTGTTTCATTAAAATAATGGTCCGGATCATCCGGATGCCGCCGCCGGTGGATCCGGACGAGACAGAAATGCAACTCAGGAATAGCATCCACATAGGGACAAAAATGGGCCATAAATTGAAATCCTGTGTCATGAAACCAGAGGTGGTCGCAATTGTCACTAAATTAAATGTGGCATGACGCAAGGCAGTAAAAAAATCGGGATAAGTACCGTAATACCACAGTACAAACGCCGCCAAAACACAACTGCCGAGAACCGCGATCAGCATGCCTCGAACCTCCATGTCCTTGACATAGGGCTTGAATGAGCGTTTATGGAGCGCAAGGAAATGGGTGGCAAAATTCATCGCAGCCAGCAATTGAAAAACTGTCAGTACTATTTCAATAGGTAATGAGTTGAAATAACCGATACTGGCATCGTGTGTAGAAAATCCGCCCAGACTCATCGCTGCAAAGGCATGACAAACTGCATCAAGCCAATTCATGCCGGCGACATGTAAAGAAATAATGCAAACCAATGTAATGAGTACATATGCCAGCCATAATGCTTTAGCCGTTTGTGCTATGCGAGGGGGCAATTCGGACTCTTTAACAGAGCCTGGCGATTCGGATTTTAATAATTGCATACCGCCAATGCCTAAAATCGGCAGGATGGCGACTGCAAAAACAATAATGCCGATGCCGCCAAACCAGGTTAATTCATGCCGCCACAGGTTTATTGACATGGGCAGATGATCGAGTCCGCTAAACACTGTAGCGCCGGTTGTGGTCAACCCCGAGATGACCTCGAAATAGGCATCATAAAAACTCAATCCAGGAAACTGAAGCAACAACGGCAACGTGCAAAACACCGAGGCCAGAGACCAGCATATGGTTACCAATAAAAATCCGGCTTTTCGGGAAACTTTTTTGGGTGATCGTCGAGTAAGTACAAACAATAGGGCGCCTGATAAGAAAGTAATCAAGGTTCCTTGCAGAAAGGCTGTCGTAGCGCCATCATCAGCTAATTTTGAAGTAACAAGACAGGTGGTCATTAAGCCACCGAAGCCCATAATAACGACGCCGAAGATGTGTAAGATGGTGAAATATACATTCATGGAAGTATGTTAAGTCGATGCATAGTGAAATAAATGCAAGTCATTGGGTAGAAATTTACCGCAGTTCTGGATTTATGCTTTATTTCATTTAAGTGAGCGGCTGAAATATTTTTTCGATATTACTGATGAGTTTTTTATCCATCGCAAACATGACGACATGATCGTTTTCTTCGAAGACACTGTCATGATGAATCGAGATCACTTCGCCCTTACGAATGAGAGCTCCCATGACAATGCCGGGAGGAAATTGAATGGTTTCAACTTTTTTGCCAACGACGGAATCAATGCCGTTATTTTGATGGGCAACGGCTTCGATGGCTTCTGCAGTACCGCCACACAGCGAACTGACTTGCGCCACATCGCCGCGCCGCACATATTTTAGAATACTGCCTAATGTTTCCTGATTGGGAAAGACTGCAACATCAATGCTGGTAGCCGATAACAATTTACTGTAGGAAATATGATTGAGCAGGCAGATGGTTTTGCGTGCGCCCAGGCTTTTTGCCAAAGAAGCTGAAATAAGATTAACGCCGTCGTTATCGGTAATTGCACAAAACAAATCAGCACTATCAACCGATTCGTCAAGAAGCAGGGACTCATCAGCACAATCACCCTTTAAAACGACCGTTTTTGATAATTCAGCAGAGATTTTTTTGGCTCGTCTAATGTCTTTCTCGATAATCTTGACCTGATGGTTATTTTCCAGCGCCATCGCCAAACGTTTTCCGATATGGCCTCCACCGGCTATGATAACTCGTTTAAGCGGAGCTTCAAGTTTGTTGAGGGCTTTCAAAACACGCCTTACTTCTTCGCGAGGCGCCACAATAAACACCTCATCGCCTGATTCAACGCTAGCATTCCCATTCACCTGCAAGGGGGCACCTTGTCGAAAAATCGCGACAATACGGATTTTGCCATCGGCTAAACGTTCTTTGATATCCTTGATCTTTTTGCCGGTCAAGAAGCCATCGGATAACACTTTAAGTGAAAATAAACGGACTATTCCGCCAGCAAAATCGGAAATATGCAAGACTCCCGGGTATTCAATCAAGTTACGAATAGATTCCATGACTATCTGCTCTGGACTGATCACATGATCGACCGGGATGCCGGTGGAACTAAACATATGAGGATGTTGCAGATAGTCGATTGCCCGAACACGGGCTATCGTTTTGGGACGGTTATAAAGCGCATTGATAATCAGGCAGGCCAGCATGTTGGTTTCATCGCTGTCAGTGACGGCAATTACTATATCGGCCTGTTTGACGCCAGCCTGTTCAAGAATGCTCGGGTGAGCGGCATTACCGGAGACCGTGCCAATATCAAAACGTTCCTTTAAAGCATCCAGTAGCTGGGGTTTCAAATCGACGACAACAATATCGTTCTCCTCGCTTGCCAGGGCATCGGCAACCGAAGATCCCATTACACCTGCGCCAAGAATAAGTATTTTCATAACCCAAATTGTCAAAATTAATTAAAGATAAGCGTGTCACGCTGAAAGGACACTCAATTGAACATTCTACCCGAACTTACGATTTTTCAAAGTTTGATAGTGTCCGAAAAATCCAATACAACGTTGAGTCGATGCGAGTTTTAAAAGCAACTGCCGTAATCGAGTAGTAAATCCTCGCACGCAAAAAAGATGCGTGGATAATCGATGCGAATGGATAGTTTGACTGCATATTCAAAGAATACCGATAGTGTTACCAGTCGTGAAAATGCTTGCCAGGCTGCTGTTTTAGCATTTTTTGAGCAACGCCAGACCGCAAGTGTCCACCAACAGAGAGGAAAAAGTAAGACAAAATGAATATCATCCCAACTGGAAACAGTTATAACACCGGTTTTTGCCAGGAAATCAGCGATGAAAAGGCTGCTATTCAATAGCAGAAAAAATGGCCAAAATGCCCAAGACAGGGGAGCATTGCCATTCCATGCCGAAAACAGGTAATGAGTCCTAAAATCAGTGGTTGTTAGATTTTCATGCAGGGGATGGGTTAAAAACAAAATAAGAAACAGCGCAGTAGTAATAATCAGCAGTTCGAGAGGACTGGCTAAATGCATTGAAGAAAAAAACAGAGGGAGAGAATAAATGAACATAGTTTAAATTTTCGACGGGGAAACCAGTTTAACCTATCAGCGTTACTGCCAATTTGTTACACAAAGGGATGGTTTGAACAGTTGAACTTGTTCATAGTGGGAAAAAGTAAGTGAAATCTCCCAGGTTAAGCGTCTTTAGGGTTTGATTGTTTTATTAATTTTAACCGCGAGGTCTTCTACACCTTTCAGCGTCAGCTTTTTCTCCCCGCCTTTGACTTCAGTTAGAAGATCGGCGGCCAAAGTGCCATTGTTCACGTCGATAAGATGTGCCATCAGATAAATAAACAGAAAGCTGGGTTTATGCAGTCTGCCGACAATTATATAATCGGCGCCATATTTTTTTCCTAGAAGCGCAGCGACATCATGATGATCAAAAAGATAACCCGTTCCGGCCGTTACCAGTTGTTGCGCATCGGCGGAGATAGCAATGATTTGATAACCCGACTTTGCCAACTCATTCTCCAGCATCGGTTTCACGGAAGCAGTACGACTGATTTCCGCTGGAATGCCGGGTTTTAGGGTCAGGTCCTTTAATTCAAAATCGAGAACGGCGATTCGGGTTTGAGCCTTTGCCTCAATGGTCAACAGGATCAATAAAAGTACGATAATGGCGTTGAACTTAATGAGAGTCATGTCTTGGTCATCTTCGAATCGCGGTGAAATGTGGGTAACAAAAAAGCGTTTGGAATGTGGTAATAAATTTTTCGGAATTGCTCGGTATCCTGAATTCTTTGCAGGAGCGGCGCCCTCGCCGCGAACATGGAATCGTTGGCGCTCAATTGCGGCGAGGGGCGCCGGCTCCAACGGGAGGTTAGTGGGTCATATCCCTAATCTTTTTCCCAATTGTCCCTTAACGTGACTGTTCGGTTAAACACCAATTTACCATCAATATCGTCGACAGAATCCAGACAAAAATAACCGGTTCGTTCGAACTGATACCGACTTTCCGGTTGTGCGTTGGCGAGACTCGCTTCTACTCGACAATTCGACAAGATCTCAAGTGAATCCGGATTCAAGGCATCCAGAAAGTTTTCTTCGTTGTCAGGATTTGGCAGTTTGAACAATCGGCCATACAAGCGAGCCTCGGCGGGCAGAGAATGTTCTTCTGAAACCCAGTGAATAACGCCTTTGACTTTGCGGCCTTCCGGATTTTTGCCCAGCGTGTCAGTGTCGTAGGTACATCGCAACTCAGTAATGCGGCCATCAGCGTCTTTGATGACTTCGTGACATTTTATGACATAGGCGCCACGCAGGCGCACCTCGCCGCCCGATATCAGGCGCTTGTATTTGGGTGGTGGATTTTCAGCGAAATCATCCTGCTCGATGAGTACGACCTTTGAAAATGGGACATTGCGTTTGCCCAGTTCAGGACGTTGCGGATGATTGCCGATTTCCAGCAACTCAGTCTGATCGGCTGGGTAATTTTCAATTACGATGCGTAGGGGCTGCAACACCGCCATGACTCGTGGTGAATTTTCGTTGAGATCAGTGCGGATACAGTATTCCAGCACCGACATTTCTATCCAGGAGTCCTTTTTGGTGATGCCGATGCGTTCGCAAAAATCGCGAATTGCTTTGGGTGTATAACCGGCCCGACGCAACCCGGCAATCGTCGGCATTCTGGGATCGTCCCAACCGTTGACATGTTTTTCAGTGACCAGCTGGTTGAGTTTGCGCTTGCTGACGATCGTATATTCTAACTGTAGTCGGGCGAATTCAATTTGCTGCGGATGGTAAGTGGTTTGTAATTGATCCAGCACCCAGTCGTACAGCGGGCGATGATCTTCGAACTCCAGCGTACACAGTGAATGGGTGATGCCTTCCAGTGCATCAGAAATACAGTGCGTATAATCATACATGGGGTATAAGCACCAATCGTTACCGGTGCGGTGATGATGGGCCCGGCGAATACGGTAAATAACAGGATCTCGCATATTGATGTTAGGCGAGGCCATGTCAATTTTGGCGCGCAAAACGCACTGGCCATCGGCAAATTCACCGGCACGCATGCGATGGAATAAATCCAGACTTTCGGCAATCGGGCGGTTACGATCAGGACTTTCCTTGCCGGGTTCAGTCAAGGTGCCTCGATAGGCTCGCATCTGATCAGCCGATAAGCTGTCCACATACGCTTTGCCTTGCTTGATCAATTCCACCGCATAACCATAGAGTTGTTCAAAATAGTCTGAAGCATGGTGTAATTCTGTCCATTTAAAGCCCAGCCACTGGACATCCCTTTCAATGGATTCCATAAATTCAACACTTTCCTTTTCAGGGTTGGTGTCGTCAAAGCGAAGATTACACGTGCCATTATTCTCGGCGGCCATGCCAAAATTCAAACAAATCGATTTTGCGTGACCAATATGTAAATAACCATTGGGTTCAGGGGGGAAACGAGTGGCAACTCTGCCGTTGTGTTTGTTTTCCTTGAGGTCGTTGGCGATGATATGCCGAATGAAATTGGCGCCTACGGCTTCGTTAGGGCTAAGGGATTCTTGATTTTCGGTAATTGACATGATGTTTGTAGTGGCTTATCGAATGATTGAATCGGGCTTCAATAGAACGGGCGGTAAATAAATGACGCTGAACTGGTCAGCATTTATCCATTAATGGCAACAATACTACTGTAAATGCCGGATTCAGTAAAGAAAGGCCTTATAGTTCAAGTCCAGGCTGACTGGGAAGGTTGATAATTTTCAACAGTGGATGTTGTTTATTGATCCATTTCTGTCATGACAACTGACAAAACTGTCACTAAATGGTCATGATGGTGCATAAGTTTCTTGCTGTGAAGGAACAGAACTTATGGGTCATTCATGTTTCGAAGTGATGAATCAACCTCATGGTCGTTAGAGTGAACGATATTTCTCCTGATTTAACTGTTTTCATCATTTTAGGCATGAATACTGCTTTAGTTATTTTGACTGAAGTAACTTTGAATAAGCAGATTGATAATGGGGAGTCGTGTTATGTTAGAACAAAACTTAGATGATATTGATTATGAAAACCTGGATGACCTGCCTTGGTTTGACCATATTGAATGGATGTCCCTGGTGACTGAAAAAGCAGCAACCAACCAACAGTCCTTTCAGGATTGGGAAGCTGTTTGAAAACTATAGGATGACTGGTTATGGATTTCAAGTCGGATGATTATTAACGCTGAGCGTTTGATTCAATGCAACCGATAGTACACACCGGACGCAGTGCCTGAATGTATCTGCTGGTTTGTATTGGTGCTGCATTAATCGTATAGTATCGGCTGTATTAGTTTCCGGAATTAGTCGATGGATACAATTAGCATCCGTGGCGCACGAACGCATAACCTCAAAAATATTGATATTGATTTACCCAGGGATCAGTTAATTGTCATCACCGGACTTTCCGGATCAGGAAAATCATCACTGGCCTTTGATACGATTTACGCGGAAGGCCAACGTCGCTACGTCGAATCCCTCTCTGCTTACGCGCGTCAGTTTTTATCGATGATGGAAAAACCAGACGTTGACCATATCGAAGGTTTATCGCCCGCCATCTCTATCGAACAAAAATCCACCTCCCATAATCCGCGCTCAACTGTCGGTACGATTACCGAAATCTATGATTATCTGAGATTGTTATTTGCACGAGCTGGAACGCCGCGCTGTCCTGAGCATCAAATTTCCCTGGAGGCGCAAACCATCAGCCAAATGGTAGATCAAGTGATGGCGCAAGCCCAGGACCAGCGCTGGATGTTGCTGGCACCGGTGGTGAGCGGTCGAAAAGGCGAGCATGTTCAATTACTGGATGATTTGCGGGCTCAAGGCTTTATCAGAGCGCGTATAGACGGTGTTGTCTGTGATCTGGATGAGGCACCTGTTCTGGATTTAAAGAAGAAACATACGATTGAGGTGATTGTTGACCGCTTCAAAATTCGTGACGATATTGCCTTGCGGCTGTCGGAGTCTTTCGAAACTGCATTGCGAATTGCCGATGGCATTGCTATTGCTGCGAGTATGGATGATTCGACCGAACTGCTGTTTTCAGAGCGCTACTCCTGCCGACACTGCGGCTATAGCCTGACCGAGCTGGAGCCGCGTATTTTTTCATTCAACAATCCCAGAGGTGCATGCAGCAGTTGCGATGGTTTGGGAGTTAGACAGCATTTTGATCCAGACCTCATTGTTCACAATCCTGACATCAGCCTTGCGGGTGGAGCGGTCCGAGGTTGGGATCGTCGTAACGCCCATTACTATCAGTTGATTTGCGCGTTGGCCGGGCATTACGGTTTCGATCCCGAGCGTTCTTTTTCAGCATTGCCAAAAAAAATACAGGACATCGTCCTTTATGGCAGTGGTACTGAACAGATTGAGTTTAGCTATCTGAATGGAGCAGGTCTGGCGGCTAAAAAACGTCATGCGTTTGAAGGTGTAATCGCCAATATGGAACGGCGTTACCGGGAAACCGATTCGCCGATGGTGCGGGAAGAGCTGGCAAAGTATTTGTCACAGAAGGTTTGTTCGGCCTGTGATGGCGCCAGGCTGAATGTATCGGCCAGGAATGTATTTATTGATGATAGGCCGATCCATCAAATCACCCGTTTTCCGATACGCACGGCATTAAATTTTTTTCGTAAGCTGAATCTGCCCGGTAAACGCGGTGAAATATCGGCAAAAATCATCAAGGAAATCCAGGAACGCCTGGAGTTTTTGGTGAATGTCGGGCTGGACTATTTAACCCTGGATCGCAGTGCGGAGACGCTTTCCGGCGGTGAAGCACAGCGTATTCGCCTGGCCAGTCAGATCGGCGCCGGCCTGGTGGGTGTGATGTATGTGCTGGACGAACCTTCGATAGGTTTGCATCAACGCGATAACCAGCGCCTGTTAAATACATTATTTCGTCTGCGCGATCTGGGTAATACAGTAATCGTGGTTGAGCATGACGAAGATGCCATTCGCTCTGCACAACATATTGTCGATATCGGGCCAGGCGCTGGCGTGCATGGTGGGCGTGTGATTGCGCAAGGATCGCTGAATGACATCCTTAATAATGGAACGTCATTAACCGGTCAGTATTTATCCGGGAAAAAATCCATCTGCATGCCCGAGGCATTGACCCCGCCAGATCCGGAAAAGCAAA
This sequence comes from Methylococcaceae bacterium, assembly GCA_013140705.1. Taxonomy (GTDB): domain Bacteria; phylum Pseudomonadota; class Gammaproteobacteria; order Methylococcales; family Methylomonadaceae; genus JABFSH01. The sequence continues at coordinate 34,783 of JABFSH010000008.1, read as the reverse complement.
TTACCATTCGGAATGCGTGCGGCAATAATCTGAAAAATGTTGATATTGCTTTTCCTATCGGCTTGTTGACCTGTGTAACGGGCGTCTCCGGTTCCGGCAAATCAACATTGGTCAATGATACCTTGTACTGTCATGCGGCACGGATGATTAATCGAGCCGGTGTTGTGCCTGCTCCCTGCGATGTGATTGAAGGCCTGGAGCATTTCGATAAAGTGGTTGATATCGACCAAAGTCCGATTGGTCGTACGCCGCGATCCAATCCGGCCACTTATACCGGCCTGTTTACACCGATACGGGAATTGTTTTCGGCGACGCCTGAAGCGCGTTCCCGAGGCTATACGCCCGGTCGCTTTAGCTTTAACGTCAAGGGTGGACGCTGTGAAGCTTGCACGGGCGACGGCGTCATCAAGGTCGAAATGCATTTTCTGCCGGATATCTTTGTGCATTGCGATGCTTGCCACGGAAAGCGCTATAATCGTGAAACACTGGAAATTCGTTATAAAGGCAAGACTATCAATGAAGTGCTGGACATGACAGTGGAAGATGCCGCTGATTTTTTCAGTGCGGTGCCGTCCTTGTCACGGAAGCTGCAGACACTGACTCAAGTGGGTTTGAGCTATATCACGCTGGGACAAAATGCGACCACACTGTCCGGTGGCGAGGCGCAACGAGTCAAGCTCGCCAAGGAACTCTCCAAGCGCGATACCGGCAAAACCTTGTATATACTCGACGAACCGACCACGGGCTTACATTTTCACGACATCAAACAACTTCTGACCGTGCTGCACACGCTGCGAGATCATGGCAATACGGTCATCGTGATCGAACATAATCTGGATGTGATTAAAACCGCGGATTGGCTGATTGATATGGGGCCGGAAGGCGGTGATGGCGGAGGTACATTGGTCGCAGAAGGTACACCGAAGCAAGTGTCATCGAATCCGGCGTCACATACGGGATTTTTTTTAAAACGATTCTTTGAAGAGAAACCTTAGCGATGGTTATTGGAGCCGGTCTTGTATTGTCTGTTTATTTGATGTTCAGGTTATAATGCATTATTTGAGGAGTTAACAATACAAATATGACACAAAAGCTTTATATTCAAACCAATGGCTGTCAAATGAATGAATATGATTCCGATAAAATGCGGGATGTTCTTCAGGCATCGCATGGTTTTGAATTGATTAATGACCCTAAACTGGCCGATGTATTACTGCTCAACACCTGCTCCATTCGGGAAAAAGCCCAGGAAAAGGTTTTTTCGGCCTTGGGCGTTTGGCGAAAAATTAAAGATAAACGTCCCGATGTTATTATTGGGGTCGGCGGTTGTGTGGCCAGTCAGGAGGGTGCCGCCATACAGAAGCGGGCTCCTTATGTGGATATTGTTTTTGGACCGCAAACCCTGCATCGCTTGCCGCAGTTATTGGACCAAGCGCGATCCAACCAACAACCTGTCGTTGATATTTCATTCCCCGAAATTGAAAAGTTTGATGCCCTGCCTGCGCCCAGGGCAGAAGGACCGAAAGCTTTTGTGTCCGTGATGGAAGGCTGTAGTAAGTATTGTACTTTTTGTGTTGTACCGTATACACGCGGAGAGGAAATCAGCCGGCCTTTGGACGATGTGATTGCTGAAATCTCGGCCCTGGCTAAACAGGGTGTCAGAGAAATCAATTTGTTGGGGCAGAATGTCAATGCTTATCGTGGCGTGATGGACGACGGCGATATCGCAGACTTTTCATTATTGCTGCATTACGTTGCCGGTGTGGAAGGCATTGATCGGCTTCGTTTTACAACCTCGCATCCCGTTGAATTTACCGATAGTTTGATTGAAGCGTTTGCCGAACTCCCGCAATTGGTTGATCATTTACATTTGCCGGTGCAAAGCGGTAGTGACCGTATTTTGAAAATGATGAAGCGTGGACATGTTCGAGCCGACTACATCGAAACCATTCGTAAACTTCGCGCCGTGCGCCCCAATATCTGTTTGTCCTCGGATTTTATCATTGGTTTTCCCGGTGAGACTGATCAGGAATTTGAAGAAACCATGGCGTTTATTGAGGAAATCGGTTTCGATTTATCTTTCAGCTTTATCTATAGTCCGCGCCCAGGCACACCGGCTGCTGAATTGCCTGATGATGTGCCTCAGGAAGTCAAAAAACAGCGTCTTGATCGCTTCCAGAACCGAATTAACGAGATGGCCGCAACTATATCAAAAAACATGATCAATACTGTACAAACAGTGCTCGTTGAAGGTCCGTCCCGAAAAAATCCTTTACAAATGCAGGGACGGACTGAAAATAACCGCGTGGTCAACTTTATCGGTCACCCAAGATTAACGGGCCAGTTTGTTGATGTTTTGATTACAGAGGCGTTACCTAATTCATTGCGAGGTCGAATGTTGAATACATCCGTTGATAAAATTGTTGTTAACAGTTGATATTTTGCGCCTATGACATCACTTGTAACCTCTGAAGACATTGTTTTATTGCCGGCTGATAATGGCAGATTATCCAATTTTTGCGGGCATTACGATGCGCATCTGCGGCAAATTGAAACTAGACTGAAGGTGCAGATAGCAAATCGGGGCAATCAATTCAAGGTGACAGGTGACGATACTTCCGTTAAAGCTGCCTGCGCTCTGATGAAATATTTGTTTGCCAGCACTGAAAACGAATTTTTGACTTCCGAACTGATTCATCTCGCCATGCAAGAATCTTCAATTGACAAACTACAGGAATTGCCTGATGCTGAGAAAAATGATCCTCAGTTAGTCAGCATTAAAACCAAACGCGGATTAATCAAAGGCAGGGGGCGTAACCAGCAGGATTATCTTAAAAAAATTACCATGCACGACATCAATTTTGGCGTGGGTCCTGCGGGTACAGGTAAAACCTATCTGGCCGTTGCTTGCGCTATCGAAGCCTTGCAAAATGAAAAGGTCAGTAAAATTATTCTGGTTCGTCCTGCGGTAGAAGCCGGTGAAAAACTGGGCTTTCTGCCGGGTGATATGGCGCAGAAAGTCGACCCCTATTTACGGCCCTTGTACGATGCTCTCTATGAAATGCTGGGCTTTGAACGAGTTGAAAAAATGATTGATCGTGGCGTTATTGAAGTTGCACCCCTGGCATTTATGCGGGGTAGAACATTGAATGATGCCTTTATCATTCTGGATGAGGCGCAAAACACCACTGTTGAACAGATCAAAATGTTTCTGACCCGCGTTGGTTTTGGGTCGACAGCCGTTGTGACCGGTGATGTGACCCAAATTGACTTGCCTTCAGAAAAAATGTCCGGATTACGCCATGTTCTTGAAGTTTTGAAGGATATCGAGGGTATAAGCTTTACCTTTTTTAGTGCGCGGGACGTCGTAAGACATCCATTGGTTCAACGCATTGTGACGGCGTATGAAGCGTATGATAAAAAGCACAAGACGGACTGATGGCTCACATTGAAATACAGGCTGTCGTAGACTCAATCGGCCAGCCCAATCCTCAGCAAATAAGGGCCTGGGTTGATGCGGCTCTCGAAGGGCTTCATCAAGACAAGGAAATTGTTGTCAGAATCGTGGACGAGACCGAGAGCGCAGGGCTCAATGAACACTATCGGCATAAATGGGGACCCACCAATATTTTAAGTTTTCCGTTTGAAGCGCCCGAAGGCGTGCCAGAGATGGCGCTGAATCTTTTGGGTGATCTGGTTATTTGCGCGCCCGTCGTTGAAAAGGAAGCGCTCGAACAGCGCAAGTCTCTGGAACATCATTGGGCGCACATAATCATCCATGGCGTCTTGCATCTGCTCGGTTATGACCATATCGATGACAATGAGGCGGAACTGATGGAGAGTAAGGAAATTACCATTTTGAAACAACTGCATATTAATAATCCCTATCAACATGAGGCATGACTCACATGAGTGACGAGCACCCCCCTAGTAGACACTCCCCGCAGAAAAGCTGGATAGGCCGAATCAGCCAGCTACTGACCGGGGAGCCGCAGGATCTTGATGATCTTCTTGAAATATTGAGGGAAGCCCGAGAAAATCATTTACTGGATACTGATGCCTTGTCCATGATGGAAGGCGCATTACAAGTTTCGCAAATGCGTGTCAGGGATATCATGATTCCCCGCGCTCAAATGGTTGTAGTCCCGCACGATGCTGAACTGGAAACCATTTTTCCACTGGTCACCGAATTCAATCACTCCCGATATCCGGTGATTGAGGATGATCGAACAAAAGTAGTTGGCATTCTGCTGGCCAAGGATTTGTTGACTCATGCTCTACAAAACAGGTCACTGACAGTCTCTAAGATTATGCGCCCAGCGAGCGTCGTTCCTGAAAGCAAGCGTTTGAATGTCTTGCTAAAGGAATTTCGCACCAACGGCAATCACATGGCGATTGTTGTTGATGAATACGGTCAATCGGCAGGTCTTGTGACCATCGAAGATGTCTTGGAGCAGATTGTCGGTGAAATTGAAGACGAACATGACGATCAGGACGACGAAGGCTATATTTCTCAGCGCAATGAGCATGAATACATGATCAAGGCGCTAACGCCCATCGAAGAGTTTGACGACTATTTTTCCACTCGGTTTACAACGGATGAATATGATACGGTTGGCGGCTTTATTGTGCATGAACTTCAACATATGCCCAAAAAAGGTGAATGTCTGATTATCGGCCATTATCGATTTGAAGTAGTAAGAGCCGATGCCCGCCGCGTTCATTTGATCAAACTCAAAAAAATCGACTAACCGAGGACGTTGTCTATGATTGTTAGAAATGTGTTGGTGACAGGTGGAGCTGGCTACATTGGCAGTCATGCCTGCACTGAATTATTGCAGGCCAATTACCGGGTTGTCGTCGTTGACAATTTAAGTAATAGCAAAGCGGAATCGTTATCCCGGGTAGAGCAGATTACCGGTAAGCCAGTGCAGTTTTATCAGGCAGATATTCGTGACAAACAGGCTTTGACGGATATTTTTAGTCGTGAGGCCATCTCGACAGTCATGCATTTTGCTGGTTTAAAAGCCGTCGGCGAATCCTGTGAGCAACCATTAAATTACTATCATAACAATGTCTACGGAACACTGGTTCTCGTTGAGGCTATGCGTGATGCCGATGTCAAGCAACTGGTTTTCAGTTCATCGGCGACCGTCTATGGTGAGTCCGTTCATGTGCAGTATACCGAAGATTTTCCATTGGGCCCCATTAACCCCTATGGCCGCTCAAAAGCCATGATAGAAGACATTTTACGGGATTTGTCAGCGGCTGATACCATCTCGAAAGTCCAGAATCCCTGGAAAATCGCCTTGCTGCGCTATTTTAATCCGATTGGAGCTCATGAAAGTGGTCTGATTGGCGAAGATCCGAACGGTATTCCCAATAATCTCATGCCTTATGTTTCGCAGGTGGCCATTGGCAAACTCGCGCAATTATCGGTGTTTGGTGATGATTATCCTACGCGTGATGGCACAGGTATCAGGGATTACATTCATGTAGTAGATCTGGTTAAGGGGCATATCAAAGCTATCGCTGCACTTCAGGGTGAACGTTTTAACGCAGGCGCTTGCCGAGCTTATAATCTGGGTGCCGGCAGAGGCTGCAGCGTGCTCGAAATCATAGAAACCTTTGAAAGAGTGACGGGTAAAAAAGTCAATTACAAGATTGCGCCCAGGCGGGTCGGTGATCTGGCCGAATGTTTTGCAAATCCGGAGCGTGCGATAATGGAATTGGACTGGAAAGTCGAAAAAAATCTCGATGATATGGTGTCAGATGCCTGGAATTGGCAAAAGAAGAATCCGGAAGGTTATGTTTGATGGCTCTCACTCAGCGAAAAAATTGTCAGAGAAAATATTAGCACTCTTTGGAAGAGAGTGCTAAAATTGCTCCATCGTTTTAACAGGAGGACTATCGTGAGTAGTGCTTTAGCTTTACCCATTAATTTATCAGTTGGAACATTTGATGCGTATTTGAATGTTGTTAGGCAAATGCCTAAGTTGACATCTGACCAGGAACGCGATTTGGCGTTAAGACTCAGAGATCATGGTGACTTGGAAGCAGCTAGAGAATTGGTCATGACGAATCTGCGTTTTGTCGTACATGTTGCCAGAGGCTACAGCGGTTATGGCTTGTCAATGCCGGATATCATTCAGGAAGGTAATGTCGGCTTGATGAAAGCCGTCAAACGTTTCGATCCGGATGTTGGCGTTCGACTGGTCTCATTTGCCGTCCACTGGATCAAAGCGGAGATCCATGAGTACGTCATCAAGAACTGGGGCATCGTAAAAGTCGCCACTACAAAAGCCCAAAGAAAGCTGTTTTTTAATCTGCGAAAATCCAAACAGGACATAGGCTGGTTAACCAATGATGAAGCGATGGCCATCGCTAAGGATCTGAATGTTGAGCTGAGCGATGTTTATGAGATGGAAAAACGCTTGGGCAATCAGGACATGTCATTCGATATGCCGGCCGATGAATCGCTTGACGACAGCTTTGTTGCGCCGGTCAATTATCTGCAGCAACATGGTGCCGATCCGGCGTTATTGCTAGAAAATGCCGACTGGGAGGGGCATGGACAGGATTTATTGACGGAAGCCCTGTCAGAACTGGATGAACGGAGCCTGGATATTCTTTCCAGCCGCTGGCTGTCTGATAAAAAGGCCACGCTTCATGAACTGGCCGAACGCTACAATGTTTCAGCGGAACGAATCAGACAGCTGGAACAAAATGCGATGAAAAAATTGAAAGCTGCTGTTGTTTTTGAGGCCTGAGTTTTTTCAACTTTGCCGACTTAAAAAAGGCTCATCGATTTAGTCGTTGGGCCTTTTTTATTGGTCGCCCCATTACACCCAAAGTGCTTTCTTTTGTTTTACAGAATATTGCCGGGGCATTGAATCTCTTGTAAGACGTATGTGGGCGGGTTTCAGTGGAATATCTGGTGTTTTATGCATCCCCATGATTTTTAATAGTTTAAAATATTCAGAGATTTTGGGATTAGAATCACTGAAATAAGAATTGACTAAAAGTTTCCCTCTGTAAAAACTTATCTGTAAAATCTCCGGTTTTATTTTTGTCAATGGAGCAACATTCAAGTGGGTAGAGCCTATCAAAATCGTAAAGTATCAATGGCCAAAACATCTGATGCCAAGGCAAAGCTTTACAGTAAATATGGTCGTGAAATTTACGTCTGCGCAAAATCAGGTGGCGTCGATCCGGACGGAAACCTTGCATTACGGGGGCTGATTGATCGAGCCAAAAAAGATCAAGTACCTAGCCATGTTATTGAAAAAGGAATCGAAAAAGCGAAGGGCGGTGGCGGTGAGGATTTCGCCCCTGCGCGATATGAAGGTTTTGGTCCCGGTGGATGCATGGTTATCGTCGATTGCCTTACAGACAACCCTAACCGGACATTTGGCGATGTGCGACTGTGTTTTACCAAAACCAAATGTAAAATTGGTACTCAAGGCACGGTTAGTCACATGTTTGATCATGTCGCTATCTTGGCGTTTAAAAATGATAACGAGGACGCGGTCCTTGAAGCGTTATTGTCAGCCGATGTCGATGTGGCTGATGTTGAAAGTGATGAAGGAAAAATCACTGTCTTTACAGCGCAAGCCGACTATTTTAAAGCAAAACAAGCCTTAATTGATGCGTTTGGCGAGATTGATTTTGATATGGATGCCATTCAGTTTCTACCCAGGAGTGTCACATCTATTAACGGTGATGACATTGATTTGTTCGAAAAATTTTTAGACATGCTGAATGATCTGGATGATGTCCAGAATATTTATCATGACGCCGAGTATTGATAGCGGACTGCCAGATAAGCCACTGGTTTTCGGACTCTCTTAAAACTCCGATGAAGTCCTTCGGCGCTGCTCGGGAAATCCTTGTCGACCCGAGTAAGTTCCCTTGTATGACAGGTGTCTTAATGAACGGCCATCAATTCGCGCCGTTGTTTGTCAAGGCCATCCCAAAATGCAGCAACACCGTCCAGCATTTTATTTCCGAAACGAATAAATCCTTCTTCATCCAGTTCCAGCGTGAAATAAAGTCCCTCCAGTTCTTCCTGGGTATGGGCTGCATGTTGTGATTCCAGCTGATCATGCCAGATAAAAAAGCCCAAAGGCAGATCAAAGCCATTTTTTTCGTTAAATTGTTTGAAACCCTTGATCAATTGCTTCCAGAATCCGGCGGCGGCCCAGTTTTCAACGGCATAACTGGCGGCCTGAGAGATTTGATAGTCATCTCCGCCATACAGGCGGATTAATTCATCACAGAAAAACAACGTGGATTCGGTTCCGTGTTTGGGTTGGCCTATTTCCGAAAATCTGAGATCCAGTTTTTTGGCTATGTTGTACAACCATTCAAAATGCCCGGCGGTAAAATGAAAAACACCTCCCTCAATGCTGCCTTCGGTTGTTCCGAGGGCCTTGTTTCCGGTAGCTGAAGAAGTCGGTGGTTTGAAGTGAACACCGATTTCATTGGCCAGAATTTCTTTGGATGCGCGCATGCTTTTCAGCGAATCGGCATGAATCATTTTATTGAGCTGAGCAATCAGAAATTGATTGGAAAACACTGAGAATTGAATAATAAAGGCCTTTATTTGTGACAAATTCTGATCGCCCTGTTCGAACCAGGCGGTATAAGCATTATCGGTGATCACGCGATGTTTTAGCAGATCATGATTGATCCGCTCTTGAAATTGCAGGAAACGTTTGGCTTTGGCAATGGAATAGCCTTTCTGACCGGCACTGAGTGCCGTCAATGACGGTGTAGTCAGGCTGTCAATATGATGCTGATGGGCAAAACAGGTTAAAGACTTGCCTTGCATGATAGCCTCCAAAAAAGAGTAGCGAACGTAACACTATGACCCGGTCTGAGCACGATAAGTTTCTGAGTTGTTCACTGGGCGAGTGTTAATCTGCTTTTCGACAGGTACGATGAAACTTAATGGAGCCGCCTGAGTCTGATGGCTTATACAAAGAAACGGAGGCTATGTCATGAATCATGCATCAAATCCGGTAGGGACCGACGGTTTCGAATTTGTTGAATATACCGCGCCAGATACGCGCGAGTTGGAAAGGTTGTTTGCTCAACTGGGTTTTGTTGCCATCGCAAAGCACCGTTCGAAGGAAGTGGTGCTTTACAGGCAAGGTCAAATTAATTTTATCATCAACCACGAGGCGGATAGTTTCGCTCAGGCTTTTGCAAAAGTGCATGGCCCCTCCATTTGTGCGTTTGCGATCAGAGTTAAAAACGCGGCTGAGTGCTTCAAGCGTGTCATCAAATTGGGCGCCAAGCCCTATCATGGCCCTGTCGGTCCTATGGAGCTCAATATTCCTGCTATCCGTGGCATTGGCCACAGCCTGATCTATCTGGTGGATCGTTATGGTGACGATCATTCCATTTATGATGTCGATTTTATCCCGCTGGAAGGAGCGCCATTGAAACCTGAAGGCATCGGGCTTACAGCCTTCGACCACTTGACGCATAACGTACACGCCGGGGGCATGGATAAATGGGCTGCGTTTTACCAGCGTTTGTTCAATTTTCGTGAAATCCGCTATTTTGATATCCACGGTAAAGTAACCGGACTGAAATCCCGTGCCATGACCAGTCCTTGCGGCAAGATTCGCATTCCGATCAACGAACCGTCCGATCGCAAATCGCAAATACAGGAATATCTGGAAGCTTACCACGGAGAAGGCATACAGCATATCGCTTTGGCGACCGATGATATTTACGCCTCGGTTGCACAGTTACGCAGAAACGGCATTCAATTTATGGATATCCCCGATACCTACTATGATGCCATTGATGAAAGAGTTATCGGACATCATGAGGCGTTGAAGCGCTTACGCAAGAACAGAATATTGATTGATGGAGCCCCGGCAAGAGGGGCCGGTCTGTTGCTGCAAATTTTTACCAACACCGTGATTGGCCCCATTTTCTTCGAAATCATCCAGCGCAAAGGCAATGAAGGCTTTGGCGAAGGTAACTTTCAGGCGCTTTTTGAGGCGATCGAACGTGATCAAATCAAAAGAGGAGCCATCTGATGCCATGGATTACCCCGCCTAAAGTGGAAGGTAACGCATCACGGCAGGCGCATGCTGACCTGCCAGCGAAGACCTATGAACGAGAATTAGGTAAGGAAGGCTTTTATGGTCCGGCCTCACAAATGTATCATCGACATCCGCCGACCGGATGGATGACAGTCGATGGACCGCTACGGCCACACGCTTTTGACATCCAGAAAATTGGGGCTTCAGCATGTAATTCCTGGCAATCTCTCGTGCTATTCAGTAATCCGGATATACAAATCCGCTTTATGGTTCTGGAAAACAGTTTGGATCATTTGGTTCGAAATGCCGACGGCGATGAATTAATCTTCGTGCATGAAGGTGCAGGTGAATTATTTTGCGATTACGGCCATCTGTATTTCAGCGAAGGCGATTATATTCTCTTGCCACGCGGCACCCTGTGGCGTATGGAGGTGACTCAAGCTGTAAAAGCCTTAGTGATTGAGGCCACCCAGGCCAGTTACCAGCTGCCGGAGAAAGGTCTGGTCAGTCAGCAAGCGATTTTCGATCCGGCCATTTTAGATGTGCCACGCATTGATGCAGCGTTCATCGAGCAACAATCTGAAGCCGAATGGCGCGTGGTCGTAAAAAAGCACAACCGGTTGACTACTATCACCTATCCGTTTAATCCACTGGATGCAGTTGGCTGGCATGGCACCCTGATGCCCGTTCGCCTGAATTGGCGTGATATCCGGCCGTTGATGAGTCACCGTTACCATGTGCCGCCTTCAGCGCATACGACATTTATCACCAGCCGATTTGTTGTCTGCACCTTTGTGCCGCGCCCTTTTGAGACGGATGCCAATGTATTGAACGTGCCTTTTTTTCACAGTAATGATGATTATGACGAACTGATTTTTTACCACGCTGGCCTGTTTTTTTCCCGCGATCATATCCATCCTGGCATGATGACATTGCATCCCAGCGGGATACCTCATGGCCCGCACCCCAAAGCCTTGCAGAATGCCGATAAAAAACGTGGGAGTATGGCGGATGAGGTGGCGGTAATGATTGATACCCGAGATTCGCTGGAAATCTCAGAACAGGCGCAAGCTATCGAGTGGCTTGACTATGTGGATTCCTGGAAATGAAACTCGCCACACTCAATACGACTGATAGGGATGGTCGTTTGGTTGTCGTTAACCGTGAACTGACCAAGGCCAAACCCGTGCCTGATATCGCTGACACCCTGCAAAACGCACTGGATGACTGGGCCCGGATCGAGCCCAAACTACAGCGGGTTTATCTAGCGCTTAATGAAAATGATGGCGATTATATAACCTTTAATCCCTGCCAGGCAGCCGCGCCATTGCCCAGGGCCTATCAATGGCTGGACGGTAGTGCCTATTTAAGCCATGTAGAACGCGTTCGAAAAGCCCGAGGGGCTGATTTAACCGATAATTTGCGGTATGACCCCCTCATGTATCAAGGTGCATCCGATGCCTTGCTGGGTGCCTGTGATCCTATCGAAGTTGCCAACGAATCGTGGGGAATTGATTTTGAAGCCGAAGTAGGCGTTATCACCGATGATGTCCACTATGGCGTGTCCATTCATGAAGCGGCATTTCATATCAAACTTATTGTATTGATTAACGATATTTCATTGCGAAACCTGATTCCGGATGAACTGGCGAAAGGCTTTGGTTTTGTGAATGGCAAACCTGCCAGTGCCTTTTCACCGGTAGCCGTGACGCCCGATGAACTTGGTATGGCCTGGCATGACTTTAAATTGCATTTGCCTTTGACCGTACACTGGAATGGACGATTATTCGGCCATGCTGATGCCGGCAGCGATATGCAGTTCAATTTTGCCCAACTGATCGCTCATGCAGCCAAATCACGAAAACTTTCAGCTGGAACCATCATCGGTTCCGGGACGGTCAGCAACTATGATTTAAGCAAGGGCTATTCCTGTATCGTTGAACAAAGAGTCGTTGAAATTATTGAAACCGGTGCCGCTGTTACCGAGTTTATGCGTTTTGGCGATAATGTACGGATTGAAATGCTGGATGAGCAGGGGCATTCTGTCTTTGGTGCGATTCAACAGGAAGTCAAACCATGTCGATAATCCTTTACAGTTATTTTAGAAGTTCTGCCGCGTATCGGGTGCGTATTGTATTGAACCTTAAAAATATAGACTATGTCATACGCCCGGTTCACCTGCTGAAAAATGGTGGCGAGCAATTCAATACCGAATACATGACCTTGAATCCGCAGGCGCGAGTGCCTGTGTTGGTGGAGCAAAATACAGTGCTGACGCAGTCCTCCGCCATTATCGAGTTTCTGGAAGAAATCTACCCTTATTCTCCCTTGCTACCTGACAAGCCGCTTGCTCGTGCTTATGTCCGTTCCATTGCCCAGCAGATTGCCTGTGATATTCATCCATTGAATAATTTGCGCGTATTGAATTACCTGCATGATGCCGTTAATGATGAGTTTCAACGCGGCTGGTACAGCCATTGGATACAGGAAGGCTTTACTGCTTTGGAGCAACAGTTGCAAAACAGTGAGTACCGGGGCCGGTTTTGCTTTGGTGATACACCCGGTATGGCCGATGCATTTTTGATACCTCAAGTCTACAATGCCTTGCGTTATAAATGTGACTTGGCACATTATCCATTGATCAGCGCCATTTATGAACACTGTATGCAGGAGACTCCATTTACTAATGCAGCACCGGAAAATCAGCCGGATACTGAACTATAACCAGTTTAACTATGAATCTACCTGTAGGGGAAAATACCATGAATTGGAGAGAACGTAAGCAGGAAGAAACCTATTCCGACGCCGACATCGAAACAAGACTCAAGGAAGAATTGCCGCACTGGTATCTGGAAAACGGCTGGATTCGCCGTAAATTCAAGACCAGCGGCTGGAAAGGAACCTTGATGGTGGTCAATACGGTGGGTCACCTCGCCGAAGCAGCCTTCCATCACCCAGACTTAACAGTTTCCTATGCTTTTGTCATCGTCAAATTGATGAATCATGCCGCCAAAGGTGTTACCAACAAGGACTTTGAACTGGCGCAAAAAATCGAGGAAGTCATCATGTGGCAACCGGCTAAAGAGGGTGGCGCATTGGAAGGGACCCCGGATGATCCACGTTTCAAATACATCAAATATGACTGATCAATGATCTGAAACTGAAACTTCACGAATCAAAGGAGGACAGGCTATGACGGAAATTGACCATCACCAAGATCTTAAAGAAGAAATCCGTGAAGCAGTGCAATCGGGTTTCGAAGTCCACCAAAAAATCAAGGCTATTACCCTGAAAGCGATTGTTTCGCGAGAACTCGATCTGGAGAGTATAAGAACCGTAATTGAAAAGGTGAGCCATGGCATTTATGATGGCATGACAACGCATGCAGACCATACCCAGGCCGTATTCACACAGGCAGCTTCCGCTCTCGATGACGCATTGGCCATTGCAACCGAAGCATCGAAACTGGCCATTGAAGAAGCGGTTTCTCGAGTGAGTGAGTATTCAAAACAGGATCTGGATCGAGCTGCAAAGGATATGCAAGGCATCGAAAACTTGTTTCTGGATAATCTGGAAAAAGCGGTTAAAGGAAGTAATCGAGTTCTTGTTGATATGGTAGGCGATTTTGTCTGGCATGCCCGACATACCGGTACATCGGTCGGCAAACAGGCAATTGCTGCTCTGGATATGTTGAAACAGTTGCCGAACTGGGGTAGGGACACTGTTGTTGAAAGCACAAGAGCTGCTGTAATCAGCGTGGCAGAAATAGGTAGCGGAATTTTATTGGGGATAGCTGAAAGTCTTTACATCCCGCATTTAAAAAAATAGTTTTACTACCGCCATGATATGGGAAATGTTAAATGCCGCCAGAGATTTGGGTAGAGTTCAGGAAATCGCAGCCGTATTAATACGCTACGGCTTTGGTAGTTTTGTCCGTGGACTCGGCGTTGGCAGCGCCCTGGAACGTGCAGGCAGAATCCTGCATTGGCAGCATGCCGAAGAATTTGTCAAACTTGATACTCCGCAACGCATACGCCGCGCATTGGAGGAATTGGGCCCCACTTTTATCAAGTTGGGCCAAATACTTGCCACGCGTGTCGATTTGTTTTCCCCGCAATATATTACCGAGTTTGAAAAACTTCAGGATCAGGCGTTACCACTACCGTTTGAAGACTTGCTGCCGCAGGTTGAAGAGGACATGGGGGGAAAGCTTGAAGAGTTTTTTTTAGACGTTGATAGACAACCTTTGGCAGCGGCTTCCATTGCTCAGGTTCATAAAGCCATGCTCCTAAATGGAAAACCGGTAATTTTAAAAATACGGCGGCCGGGACTGCGTAAAACTATTGAAGCAGATTTACGGTTGTTACACCGCTTTGTTGAAATTATCGAATCCGAAGTTCCCGACATTCGTCGATTTCATCCAAGAGAAATCCTGCGTCAGTTTACTCAGTCCTTGCGCAGAGAACTCGATCTTGCCGGCGAATGTAGAAATGCCGAGCGGATAGCAGTCAACCTGGCGAATGATGCCAACATCATCATTCCCAGGGTCTATTGGCAATGGACCGGAGAAAGAATGAATGTACAGGAGTATATTCAGGGTATTCATGGCCGGGATATTGAAGCAATGGAAAAAAATGGCTTGGACAGAAATGTGCTGGCTGATCGCGGTACGCGCGCCATTATTAAAATGATCATGGAAGATGGTTTTTTTCATGCCGATCCTCATCCGGGTAATGTCTTTTATCTGCCAGGCAATAAACTGGCCTTTATTGATTTTGGCATGGTTGGACGGCTCACCGAAGAGCGCAGGGATCAAGTTGTCAGTTTGCTGTACGGCATGATCAATCATTTGCCTTTAAAAGTGGCTGAAATACTGGAAGACTGGTCAGATAATATCTATACCGATGAGTGTGCGTTAACTATCGAGATAGAAGCATTCGTTGATCAATACAGTTCTTTGGCGCTGAAAGATTTAAGTCTCACCGCCATGTTAAGTGATTTAATGGCTTTGTTAAGAGATCATAAACTCATGCTGCCCGCCGATCTCGCCTTGTTAATCAAGGCTTACATCACATTGGATGGCCTGGGCAGATACCTTAATCCGGATTTTAATACTCTGGTATTTGCCGCTCCCTACATTCGGGACATCATGACGGAACGCTACCGACCCGAGGCTTTTGCCAGGCGCGGCTGGCGAAATTTGGTCAGTGTTGGCGAACTTCTGTCAAGCTTGCCGGGGGATTTGCGAAAGCTCTTGCGAGCAACGCGAAAAGGCGCATTTCAAGTTGACATTACCGTAAGACACCTCGATCGCTATGTCAATATCATGGACAACGCCATCAGCCGTTTGACGATGGGCATGGTAACCTCTGCGCTAATAATCGGATCTTCCATCATCATGACGGTCGAAGGGGGGCCGGAGTTGTTCGGTCTGCCGGCTTTCGGATTTATAGGCTATACCCTGGCTTCCTTGGGCGGAATCTGGTTGCTGCTATCTATCTGGAATAGCGGTCGCAATTCTTGATCAATGGTTACACAAGGCATGTAGAGGACGTCATTCTCCTTAAAACCTATTTCGATAAGTAATAAAAAGGATGGATAATGAAAGTTCTTACCATTACAGACATTCGGAAACTCGTGCAAGCCATGGGTTTGGAGGTTTTTTTAAAGCACGTTGTTAACGGATTGGAAACTGATTTCGGACGCTGGAATGAATACACGTTATCGCCTCGACATCGGACGCTTTACCCGCACGGCGTCATTGAGTTGATGCCTTGTTCCGACCAGCAGTTTTATGCATTTAAATATGTGAACGGCCATCCCGGCAATCCGCTAAACGGCAAACTCAATGTGGTCGCGTTAGGTCTGTTAAGCGATGTTACCAGTGGTTATCCCTTGATACTGACTGAAATGACCTTGTTAACGGCCTTTAGAACAGCCGCAACCGGCGTATTGGCTGCCAAATATCTTGCCAGACCGGATGCCGGCACATTAGCGATTATTGGAACCGGGGCGCAGGCAGAATTTCAAGTCATGGCCTTTGCCGGCTATTTCAAACTGGACACGGTCCGCTATTTCGATACGGATCCGGGCGCCATGCGCAAATTCTCACGTAATCTGTCGGATCAAATGTTTAGATTATTGCCTTGTCAAAGTGCCATCGAAGCCGTGTATCATGCAGATCTGGTGGTAACCGCAACAGCTGCCAAAAAACGGCAGGCACTGTTTGAATTTGAGGATATTGTAGACGGAGCCTTTATCCATGCGATGGGCGGAGACTGTCCGGGAAAAACCGAATTATCAATTCATTTTCTGAATCAAGTGAAACTGGTTGTCGAATACTTGCCACAAACCCTGGCTGAAGGCGAAGTGCAACAATGCGAGGCCGATCGAGTTTATGCCGAACTCTGGGAACTGGTCTGTAAAATCAAGCCAGGGCGACAAAACAATCAGGAAATTACGCTATTTGACTCCGTCGGTTTTGCCCTGGAAGATTATTCCATTCTTCGTACGGTTTACGAATTGGCGAAGGGCTATAATCTTGGTACGGAGCTGCCCTTGATACCCGAATTGAAGGACCCAAAAAACTTATTTGGCTTGTTGGCCTCTTGACACATGATTTTATTCGCAGTCGCCATAAAATGCCTCAACAATGTCTTTCATCAAGCGCAAAGTTTTATTGTCTTTGTCCTGTTCAGGATTAAATTCGGTTATTTCCAGTCCGCAAACTTGCGGATGTCGATGAATCAGGGATAAAGCCCGTATCAGTTGGCTAGCCCTAATGCCACCGGGAACAGGTGTTTCTACACCCGGTGCATCTTCGGGATCAATGATGTCCAAATCAATGCTGATACCCATAAAGTCGCAGAAACGGCCGATATTATCGATGGCGGCTACCAGGACCCGAGCTAAATCATCAATTTGGTCGGCATACACTATTGGCACCGATGCCTGCTTTAGCAGATCACATTCTTTATTTTCAAAATCTCTTACTCCGATCAGGATAAGATTTTCGGGTTTGATAAATTTGCAACCCGGATACAGGGGAGCGAGTCTGTCGTCCGCCTTTCCAAGCAAAGCAGCCACAGGCATGCCATGAACATTACCGGATGGAGAAGTGGCGAAGGTGTGTGCATCCATATGTGCATCCAGCCAGATCAGGCCAAAATTAGCCGATTGTGGTAATCCATTGATGACACCGCCCCAGGTTCCCATGGCACACGAATGATCGCCACCAATGATCAAAAATGGAAGCCTCTCTTTTGTCCAGCATGCCGTATAGAGGCTAATCGATCTATCGAGTTTGGCTATATTTTCTTCCTTTGACCGTTGATGTTCAGGATAAAGCATATGCCACTGGAGCGCTAAACACGTCTGCCGGGGACCTTGTCTGGCAAATTCATCACGCAACATTTCTGCGGCATAGCCACAGGAAGGTATGGGGCCTCCCAGGCATGATGCAATCCCCAATGTTTGTATGTTCGCCATAATGTTATTGGTTCGTGGATGGCAACGCATTTCTGCAAGCTGTCAGAATTTTTTCGATATGACTTTGACCGAAAAAAACAATAATGAATCAGAAACAAGCTAAAAAAATTACCTGATCACACGCTATGTCAGCTGATGTTGTCAAACGGATTTTGAATAATATTTTGAACAGCGCAACGATTCCCTTTATTGTTGGTCATACTGTTTACAATCCGTCAGTCAAACCTGAGTATAATCAGGATATGTCCGATCTTGCTCATCATTATCAAGAAGCGAGATAAAGTAGCCTACCAATAATAGAAAACAGGAAGCGGCGAGTGTTGAGATGAAAACGATTTTAGTGACCGGCGCCACCGGTCAGATCGGTGTGGAATTGACGCAGGCCTTGCTTGAACGATATGGCGGGGATAAGGTTATCGCCACCGATTATAATAATCAGCCACACAATGGCTGGCCGCAAACTTCTCATTTTTTTCGCCTGGATGTCAGAGATGCAACAACCCTGAATGAAATCGTTGAAAATTATCAATGCGACACGATTTTTCATCTGGCGTCCTTACTTTCTGCCGTAGCCGAAACAAAACCGCTCGAAGCCTGGGATATCAATATTAATGGGCTGTTGAACGTCCTGGAAGTTGCTAGAACTCATCGATGTTCCGTGTTTTTCCCCAGCTCGGTTGGCGCTTTTGGACCGGAGGCGCCGAGCTTTGATACCCCGCAGGACAGCCTGCAAAGGCCCAAAACCCTGTACGGCATCACCAAGGTATCGGGTGAACTGCTGTGCGATTATTATTACCATCGTTTCGGTGTCGATACCCGAGGTTTGCGTTATCCCGGCCTGATTTCCAACAAGGCCCTGCCGGGCGGTGGCACGACTGATTATGCCGTTGATATTTTTTATGCAGCCGTGAAAAATCGGCATTATGACTGTTTTCTTCGGGCCGATACACAACTGGACATGATGTACATGCCAGATGCCATTGCGGCCGCCATCAAACTGATGGCGGCCGATCGGGCAAGTTTAAGGCATCGCAATGCCTTCAATGTGACCGCCATGAGTATCACACCCGAGCAGCTGGCCGATGAAATTCAAAATCATCTCCCTGATTTTACGATGACATACACGGTCGACCCCCTCCGCCAGGCCATTGCCGACTCCTGGCCGCGGCACATGAATGACAGTGCCGCCCGCAACGAGTGGGGCTGGTTGCCTCAGTATGACTTGGCCGCGATGGTTAAGGATATGCTGATACAAATCGCCACCAGAGAGAATGGACTCAACAGGGGCTGTTATGCGGCAGGTTAATGTAAAATCTCTGTACACCACACGATCGCCGATCTCTGTTGCTGTAACACCATGTTAAGAAAAACACCCCTTTATCAGCTACATCTGGAGCTCTGTGGAAAGATAACAGAGTTTGCCGGTTATTTATTACCCGTCCACTATCTGCCTGGCATTATTCACGAACATCTGCATTGCAGACGCCATGCCGGATTTTTTGACATTTCGCACATGGGGCAACTTTTGATAGTAGGCGATGAAGCCTTCAATGCCTTTGAGCCCCTCACGCCCAGTGATATTTCCGGTCTAAGCATCGGTCAACAGAAATATACCGTCCTCACGAATGATCAAGGTGGTGTGATTGATGACATCATTCTTACCCGTACAGCCAACGGTTTGAACATCATCGTTAATGCCGCTTGTAAAACTAAGGATTTAGAGTATCTGCAAAGTCAATTATCGGATCGCTGTGAAGTTGTTGAACTAAGCAATCAGGCTTTATTCGCATTACAGGGGCCTGCGGCCGCGCATGTCATGGGTAGACTGGCTTTCTCGGCCGACTTGGCATTTATGACGGCCTGCAATACGGAATTGGCGGGCATTTCATGCACTATTAGTCGTAGTGGCTATACGGGCGAGGATGGATTTGAAATATCTGTTTCGAATAAGGATGCGGAAGCGTTGGCTCGCCGTCTGCTCGCTGAACCGGACGTAATGGCCATTGGCCTGGGTGCTCGCGATAGCTTGCGCCTCGAAGCCGGCTTATGTCTTTACGGCCATGAACTTAATGAAACAATAACCCCCGTGGAAGCAGGACTGGCTTGGCTGATTAAAACACGTCACCCTCATTTTCCAGGTGCTGACAGAATTATTTCTCAGTTACAGGACGGTCCAGAAACCCTGCGGGTAGGTCTTTCCATTCATGGTAAACAATTGGTGCGCGATGGCAGTATTATCTATAACGATACGCATCATGCAGTAGGCCATGTCACTAGCGGCAGTTTTTCACCCAGTCTCGGTAAGCCGATTGCAATGGCCCAATTGGACGTCAAATATTCCGCCATTGGAACCGATTTATACACAAAGGTACGTGAGAGGCCGGTGGCCGTCAGCGTTACCCGATTGCCATTCATTCCACTTCGCTATCACAGGTAACTCAAATGTCTAGCTCACGCAAAAGCTTGAATCAGTTGGAAATGCGCGGCTATTTTAGTCAACGTCACATCGGACCGGATGAACAGCAAACACGTTTAATGCTGGCAGTTCTTGGCTTAAAAAAACTGGATGACATTATTGAGCAGGCCTTGCCGGAAGACATTCTCAGTCACGAGCCTCTGAAACTAACCAAGGCCATCAGCGAATCTGCGGTAACCAAGCATATGCGCAAAATGCGTGACAGAAATAAAGTGTTTACGTCGATGATCGGCATGGGTTATTACGACACCATCATGCCCAGCGTAATCAAACGTAATGTATTGGAAAATCCGGGCTGGTATACGGCCTATACGCCATATCAGGCGGAAGTCAGTCAGGGCCGATTGGAAGCCTTGCTAAATTTTCAACAGATGGTAATCGATATCACCGGCATGGAGCTCGCCAATGCCTCCTTGCTCGATGAGGCCACAGCAGCCGCTGAAGCGATGGCCATGTCCCGGCGCTTATCAAGCAATGCGTCGAATGCTATTGTGGTGGATGCCGATTGCCATCCTCAAACCATTGCGGTGGTAAAAACACGCGCTTCATCCATGGGCTACGAAGTTATTGTCACTGATCCTTATACAGGTTTGGAGCAATACGAATTTTTTGCCGTTTTAGTGCAGTATCCCGGCTCTAAAGGTGAAATCAGAGATTTGAGCCAGTTAACCGACATAGCCCATTCAAAATCGGCTTTAGTAACTGTCGCCACCGACCTGCTCAGTCTGATTTTGCTGAAACCGCCCGGGGCGTTTGGTGCTGATATTGCAGTGGGGAGCGCTCAGCGCTTTGGCGTGCCGATGGGCTATGGCGGTCCGCACGCCGCCTTTTTTGCGACCCGAAATGAATACAAACGTGCTATGCCTGGGCGCATCATTGGAGTGTCGAAGGACTGTCATGGCCAAATTGCCTTCCGTATGGCATTGCAAACTCGCGAGCAACACATTCGTAGAGACAAGGCTACCAGCAATATTTGTACGGCGCAGGTTCTTCTGGCAGTCATCGCCGGTTTCTATGCGATATATCATGGCGCAGAGGGCCTCCGGTTGATAGCCAGCAGGGTGCACCGTTATACCCAGATTCTCGCAGAGGGTATTTCACAATCAGGTGGCGAAGTTATCAGTCGGCGGTATTTTGATACCCTTGTCGTTCGTATTCCTAACAGCTCGCATCGTATTCTGGCTGAGGCGGCCGATGCGGATATCAACCTGCGTTTTATCGATGCGGATCACGTTGGGATATCGCTGGATGAAACAACATCGCGAAAAAATTTGCGAGAACTCTGGCGCGTGTTTTCAAAAGCACGAGCAGGATTTCCGGATATCAACCGTTTACATAACACACTCGGTGAATGTATCCCCGACGCACTGTTGCGACATGATAGCATCCTGCAGCACCCGGTTTTTGAGCGTTACCGATCCGAAACAGAAATGATGCGCTATATGCGGCGTCTGGCCCGGCGTGATATAGCACTGGATCGATCAATGATCCCCTTGGGATCCTGTACCATGAAACTGAACGCAGCGACAGAAATGCAATCCATTTCTTATCATCAGTTTAACGGCTTGCACCCGTTTGCTCCGCTAAACCAGGCGCTGGGTTATCAGCAGTTGTTTTCCGAGCTGGAGGATATGCTGTGTGATCTCACCGGCTTCGATGCGTTTTCATTGCAGCCCAATGCCGGATCTCAAGGAGAATACACCGGTCTTTTGGTGATCCGCAAATTTCATGAAGTCCATGGTCAAGCGCAGCGGAACATTTGCCTGATACCAGCCTCTGCGCATGGCACCAATCCTGCCAGTGCAGTGATGGCAGGTCTTATCGTGGTTGTGGTTGATTGCGATGAAAACGGTAACATCAGCCTGGATGATTTACAGGCTAAAGTGACGAAATATGGCCAGACCTTGGCCGCATTAATGATTACCTACCCTTCCACGCATGGTGTCTACGAACCAGCGTTTCGGAATATCTGCAATCTTGTTCATGAGCACGGCGGCCAGATTTATCTGGATGGCGCCAATTTCAATGCCTTGGTCGGTTTATGTCGTCCGGGTAAAATTGGCGTGGATGTCGCGCATCTTAATCTTCACAAAACATTTTGCATTCCGCACGGCGGCGGTGGGCCTGGTGTCGGCCCTATTGGTGTTTGTGCCCATCTGGCACCGTTTTTACCGGAACATCCCGTAGTGGAGGGCGTTAATCCGGCCAGAAGTGAACATGGCACGATTGGCACCGTCTCCGCAGCGCCCTGGGGTTCAGCGAGCATCTATACCATTTCCTGGGCCTATATTGCGATGATGGGTGCTTCAGGTATAAAACGCGCCACGCTGACGGCAATTCTGAATGCCAATTATATCGCCAAGCGCCTGGGGCCTCATTATCCGATTCTTTATGCCGGTAAAAACGGCTGGGTGGCTCATGAATGCATTATCGATTGCCGCGCCTTTAAAAAGTCTTGTAACATCACCGTTGAGGACATTGCAAAGCGCCTGATTGATTTCGGATTTCATGCGCCAACGGTAGCTTTTCCGGTGCCCGATACCCTGATGATTGAACCCACCGAAAGCGAAAATCAACTTGAAATTGATCGTTTCTGCGATGCCTTAATTGCAATCCGTCAAGAAATTCAATTGATTGAGAATGGTCACGCCGATGCAGTCAATAACTTATTGCATAATGCACCGCATACCCATCATCTGTTGTTGGACGAATGGCGATTACCTTACTCCCGGCAGCAGGCCTTTTTTCCTGATAGTAAAGAACACGAGGATAAATACTGGCCGCCAGTGGGTCGTATCGATAACGTGTACGGCGATCGTCATTTGGTTTGTTCCTGTCCACCCATGGAGGCTTATCTGATGAACAATCAACTCACGCCAGATGGTTGGTAACTTACCCAGTATCTTCAATGAAAACATGTGATATGACTTCTGCTTTATTAAATTTGTTTTCGGAAGACAAGAGTGATGATTGGCGTAAGAATTTTTCATCTTTCCAACAGGTCAAGCTATCCGACAAAAGCCTGCTGTATCGTCAGGGCTATTTTTGCCATCACGTCTATTTGATTATCAAAGGAGTCGTCAAACTTTCATATTTAACGGAGCAGGGCGATGAATGGACGGTTGCTCTTCAGAGTCGGGGTGATGTGATTGGTTTATTAATCGCTAATTCGGCACGCGTGGCCATGACTGAATCGGCACAAGCCATAGGTAATGTATCGGTCATCCGAATGGAGCATCATGAATTCAAGGAGATCGTAACGCAACACCCCGTATTACTTTGGCAGGTTTTTGAGGCACAATGTTTGAGAAGACAGCAGGCGGAACGCAAATTGCTCAATATGCTGACTCAGTCCGTAGAGAACAGGATTATAGAGATGTTAAAAGAACTTGCTGAATTATTCGGCAAACGGTGTGCGCATGGATTTGCACTGGAAATTCATCTGACTCAGCAGGAGTTGGCGGATTTAATAGGCGCAAGTCGATCCGTGGTGAGCACCGTAATGAATGACCTTCGGCATCGCCAATTACTTGAATATACGAGAGAGCTTATTTGCATTAACGATGGTTTATTTTTCAATGTGGTCCAGAAGTGTTAGGCACAAGACTTAAGCGGAATCTGTTTTTTAGATAACAGACAATATTGATTATTTTCGATTATGATCTCCGCACAGGTCACGTTACTATGGCTTTAATATCAAAGGAGCGGAGTGTATGAAAATTATTTCTTCCAGAATGCATGGTTATCTTGATTACGCGCTGGTCGTGATCTTTCTGTTTGCACCACTGCAATTAGGCTTCACCGGCCTTTCTGCATGGCTTTGTTTCGGGCTTGCAATCGTGCATTTTGCCGTAACATTCGTTACTGATTTTCCTTTAGGCGTTATCAAAATAATCACGTTTACATTTCATGGCTGGATTGAGCGCTTGGTAGGGCCCCTGCTTGTTGTTCTACCCTTTGTTCTGGGGTTTTCAAACGAACTCGCTGCGCGCAATTTTTATGTTGTCATTGGTCTTGTCATCATTATCGTTGGCGTTTTAACAGACTATGAAGAAAAAATGCAGATACTGGAAGAATCGCACCGATAGTTAACAATATTGAGGAAAATTCAGGATGTGCCGAGGCTGTTCTTACTGAGACATTCATCCTGATGGAATGGTTTTATTATCAGGAAAAGGAGAAAGTGTCATGAGACGAATTTATTTTTTAGTTCCGAATATCGCGCTGACTCATAAAATTGTCAATGAGCTTCGATCCGAGGGAATCGATGATTGCTATATTCATATCCTGGCAAAAAGAGATACGCCTCTTGAAGATATTCCGGAAGCGGGCGTTACTCTAAAAACTGATTTTATTCCTGCGCTTGAACGTGGAGTCGCTTTAGGGGGCACTACCGGGTTGCTGGCTGGACTTGCTGGTTTACGATTTGCCGGTTTTGCTATTGCGGGTGGTCCAATTTTAGGCATCATCATGGCCGGGGCAACGATTGGCTCTCTTGTCGGAGGACTGCTCGGCATGAATGCAGCTAACTCAAGGTTAAAAAAATTCGAATGGGCTATCGAACAGGGTAATTTGTTAATTTTACTGGATTTACCCAAAGACCGAATTGATGCCATCAGCCAATTGATAACAAAGCATCATCCGGAAGCCACCTTTGAGGGAATAGAACCACTTCTTCCGCCATCCTATTGATTCCTGAATGTAGACAACGTTCAGCAAGGAGACCCCCGTAAATTAAACAGCTTCAAAAGGTATTGTTAGCCATAAAATTTATCAATACCGCCATGAAAAAAGATCATTTAACAACCCGTGTTTGATGGCGTATGGTTGAAGTGACTTTTGTCAGGAGCAGTTTATGACTTCAATAGCCAAATTCACCGCATTTGTATTGCTGTTGATAGTGGATATCACCCACGCCGGCGAATCAGATTTTTCCATTTTAGCCGAACTCGATAACGGTCCTGGCAATGTCACAGTTATGTCGGATGGCCGCATCATCATGAGCCTTCATCAGTTTTATCAACCTAAATACACGGTGGTTGAGTATAAACATAATAAATTGCTGCCGTTTCCCAATCGCGAGTTTTCCGATTCATCGTCAACGTCCCCTTTAAGACTCGATTCGGTGCTGGGCATCCGCTCGGATGCCGTCGGTAACGTGTGGATGCTGGATAATGGCATGCGCAGCGGGATGACACCCAAGCTGGTGGCTTGGGACACTAGAAGAAACCAGCTGCATCAGGTCATTTATTTGCCGCCTCCGATTGCACCTGAAGATCAATTTGTAAACGACTTTGCCATCGACACTCAACGCGATCTTGTTTTCATCAGCGATCCGGCCGGGGGCATCAATGCCGCCATAATTGTTATCAACTTAAAAACAGGCACAGCACGACGGGTGCTTGAAGGACATCGTAGCGTCATTCCTGAACTTATCGATCTGATCATTGACGAAGTACCCATTCAAGTGACAGATCAATCGGGAAAGCGAATTCGGCCGCATATCGGTGTGAACGCGATTACCGAAGACTTGAATAATGAATGGGTTTATTTTGGACCCATGCATGCACACAGTTTATATCGGATTAAAGCGAATGATCTGGCGGATGAGTCGATGGATGCCAGAGTGTTGGCGAACAAAGTGCAGCGTTACAGCGATAAACCGATTTCAGATGGCATAAGCATCGATAAACAAAACAATATTTATCTGGGTGAATTGGCCGTCAATGCGATCGGTGTCATTTCGGAAGACCGAAAATATCGGCGACTTGCTCAGAGTCCGCTCTTATCGTGGGTGGATTCGTTCAGTTTTGGCCCCGATGGGCAATTAGTGGCAGTGGTCAATCGACTGCACCAATCCGCCACATTGAATGGCGGGAATTCAAAGTCAAAACCGCCGTATTATCTTTTGCAAATAAAAGCCCTTGCACCCGGTTTGCCGGGCCGTTAAAACCACGATCAGGCCGTCTCCAGCGTCTGCCCGGTCGCTATGATTTTGTCACGTAACCATAGATGTCCAGGATCCTTATCGCGCAAGGGATGCCAGATCATGCACAGATCATAGGCGGGAAGATCCAAAGGCACCGGAAATATCGAAAGCGGGGTAAATTGTTTAAATTGCTCGGCTATCCGATAGGGCAGGGACAATATCATGTCGGTGTTAGCCACAATCAGCGGCGCTGACAGAAAATGCGGGACGATGAGCTTGATACGCCGTTCCAGACCCAATTCGGTCAGCTTTTCGTCAACAATGCCTAGATTGCTGCCGGTTCGAGAAATTAGCATATGCGGGGCTTTCAGATATGCTTGCAGCGATGGATCCCCTTGGATAAACGGATGATCCTGCCTCACCACACAGGCCATTCGGTCGCTAAAGAGTAAATGACAGTGCAAATGGGCGGGAGGGTTTAATACCGATCGAAATCCCAGCACGATGTCCAGACTGCCATTTTCCAGTTGCATCAACGGAAATGCCGATTCGGTGCGTTTGACATGAATATCAATACCCGGAGCAATGGACTCGATCAATCCGGATAGGGTAGGGATAAGCAGAAATTCCATATAATCGGTGGCGGCGAGAACAAAGCGCCGTTGACTGCTGACGGCATCAAAGGCCTGGGGCGGCTGAATCAATTGTTCCATGTCCGCCAGAATGCTTCTGACGGGTCCAATCAATCCCAGCGCTCTTGCCGTAGGCAGCATGCCGGTCGGCGTTTTAACCAGCAACGGATCATCCAGTTGCTGACGAAGCCTGTGCAAAATATGGCTCATCGCCGATTGCGTAAGAAACATGTGTTCAGCGGCCCGTGTGACATTCAACTCACGCATCAGCACATCAAAGGCCACTAATAAATTCAGATCAAAAGTGCGTAAGTTTGACATGTTCGATTATTTTCTTGATAGGGGAGCATCTTAACATGATGAGGCCCCCTTGCAGAGGTTTCAGGTGTTCATGAATCGTGTCAATGGTGACATGAATTTTATACATTTAACAAAGCCGTCTTTTCCACTTATTGTATGACCAAGCGTGTTATTTCGCAGATATCCCATCCCTCATTAATACCGATCAGTTCAATGACACGCTGATTATTGCCGGGATGAATATCTTCACGTCATTCCATGTTTTCTAGGAGTTATTTGTATGTCAGTCGATCTTTCTAGTCGGTCTTTTCGGCCGTACACAGGAGAAAAGGCACGAATTACCAGAGCTTACGATTATCTCATTCTGGTACTGGCGCTTTTTTTGTTTATTGGATCATTCCATCTTCATTTTGCGTTAACTGTGGGTGACTGGGATTTTTGGGTGGATTGGAAAGACAGGCAGTGGTGGCCATTAATTACGCCACTGATGGGTATCACCTTTCCGGCCGCCGTCCAGGCGGTGATGTGGGAAAAATTTCGTTTACCGCTGGGTGCAACGCTTTGTATTGCCTGTTTATCGATAGGCACCTGGATTGCCCGAATTTTCGCTTATCACTACTGGAATTATTTTCCGATCAACATGGTGTTGCCATCGACGATGCTGCCCAGTGCACTGGTTCTGGATGCCATTCTTATGTTAAGCAACAGTTTGACGGTCACCGCCATTTTCGGTGGCTCGCTTTTCGCGTTGTTATTTTATCCCGCCAACTGGCCGATCTTCGGTATGTTTCATGTGCCGATTGAATATGGCAATGGCCAGATGACCGTCGCCGATTTGTTGGGTTTTGAGTACATACGAACCGGCATGCCGGAGTATCTCCGCATAATTGAGCGCGGTACCTTGCGCACCTATGGCCAATATGCGACGCCGCTGTCCGCCTTTTGCTCAGCGCTGTTATGTACCTTGATGTACACCTTGTGGTGGTATATCGGCAAATGGTTTGCAACGGTGCGTTATTTGACCAAAATCTGAAGGTGGATCTGATTATGAAATCACGAATCAACAAGTACTTGCTCGCCTTGGGCTTAATGCTTTCACTACTCACGCTGAATAGCCAAACCGTCATGGCACACGGCGAAAAGGCTTTGGAACCCTTTATCAGAATGCGCACGATTCAATGGTATGACGTGCAGTGGTCGAAGCAAAAATTTAATGTCAATGAAGAGATCAGCGTCACCGGTAAATTTCATGTCGCAGAAGACTGGCCCATCAGTGTCCCGAAACCGGAAGCCAGTTTTTTGAATATATCAACGCCGGGACCGGTTTTAATCCGCACAGAACGTTACTTGAATGGCAAACCCTTCATGAACTCGGTCGCCTTGCAACCGGGAGGCGATTACGATTTTAAAGTGGTATTGAAGGGGCGATTGCCGGGTCATTATCACATTCATCCGTTTTTCAATCTTAAAGATGCCGGTCAGGTCATGGGGCCGGGCATATGGCTGGATATCGAAGGCGATGCGGCCGACTTTACCAATGATGTCAAAATCATTAACGGCGAAACCATCAACATGGAAACCTATGGCCTAAGCAATGGCATTTTCTGGCATGTCTTCTGGGGGCTACTGGCAACCGCCTGGTTATTGTGGTGGGTACGACGTCCCTTGTTTATTGCTCGCTACCGAATGCTGCAAGCCGGTCTGGATGATGAGCTCATCACACACAAGGATCGTTTAATTGCCAAAGCCCTGATGGTCGGTGTGCCGCTGTTGGTGTATGCCAGTTATGTAATGACAACCCGGCAATATCCCAATACGATTCCTCTGCAAGCCTCAATGGATCAAATTTTGCCATTGCCAGCCGAAGTCAATGCCGGCGTAGTCAATGTTGAGACGTTAAAGGCTGAATACAGCGTACCGAAGCGCGCCTTATCGTTGACGGTAAAAATCAACAACAACAGCGAAAAACCCGTTCACATCGTCGAATTTTCCACCGCCAATGTTGGCTTTTATAACAAGGCCCTTCCACTTCCTGATTCAGGAAATTCCGAACCGGTGCTGGCTGTCGAAGGCTTAAGCTTGTCGACGATTGAAGCGATCAAACCGGGTGAAGAAAAGACAATGACGATAACCGCTGAGGATGCCTTTTGGGAAACCGAAAAACTGGATGGCTTGACTCGGGACGCCGATAGTCGGGTGGGCGGTCTGCTATTTCTGGCCGACGATACCGGCAAGCGTTATATTTCCAGTATAAGCGCTGCCATTATTCCAAAATTTAATTAAAAACAGAGGAAACCACTATGGCTACAACAACAGAACATTTAATAGAACAGGGTGAATCGGACAGCAAACTACCCTGGTATTTAAAGGATTTATACCGTTACCTCAAGGGCTTTGCGCTGTTAACGATTGTTTATATGGGCCTACGGTTGTATCAAGGGGCATTTGCTGTGTCAACAGGTCTGGATTCGACGACACCCGCGTTTGAACAGTACTGGATGCGGCTGTTTTACATTGAATTATGGGTTATTGCCGCATTCGCTAGCGGTATGTGGGGGTATTTGTGGTTTACCCGGGATCGTAATCTGGACAATCTGGCGCCGAAGGAAGAAATTCGCCGTTATTTTACGCTCACCATGTGGATCAGTATCTACACTTTTGCCGTCTATTGGGCCGGTAGTTATTTCGCCGAACAGGATAACTCCTGGCATCAGGTAGCTATCCGTGACACACCGTTTACCGCCAATCATATCATTGAATTTTATTTTAATTTTCCGCTTTATGTCATTTTAGGGGGCTGTGCCTGGTTATATGCCAGAACCAGACTGCCCTTATATGCCAAGGGTATTTCATTACCGTTGACACTGGCGGTGGTAGGACCTTTCATGATTCTGGTCAGTGTCGGATTTAATGAGTGGGGTCATACCTTCTGGTTTAGAGAAGAGTTTTTTGCCGCGCCCATCCATTGGGGGTTCGTCATCGGTGTCTGGTTTGCGTTAGGTGTCGGTGGCATCTTGCTGCAGGGGGTAACCCGGCTGATTGAATTACTGGATCAGTTGGAAGATAACATCTAAAGCGCGATGCATGCATAGAACGGTGAACGGGATCTTCCCCGAACTTGAATGGTTACAGCAAAACCCACTCGATGAATTTCGAGATTTTTAATGGATCTAACAGGTTGGACCATTGTCCCAAAAGTCATATTGACGGATTCGTCCAAGGCCCTTTACTCAGGAAATTACCCGTAAGTATTATTGTTTTTCATGCTTAACCTGCCTGAGCCGTCCCTGGCCAGATGAAAAGCGTTGCAACTATTTCGTTGGTTCAGGCACTTTTTGATCTTTTAATGCCTCATGCTTTTTTTGCCATTTTTCATGGCGTTGTTTTTTCATGTCATCCATTTTTGTCATTTGTTCCTTGGTTAGAACTTCCTGTAGCCGTGCTCGGGTTGCTTCGTGAATGACTTTAAGTTTTTCTCCTTGCTCCTTGAATATCGCTTCCACTTTAGTTTTTTGTTCTGGATTCAAATTCAGGCTTTTGGTCAGATGTTCTATTCTGTGGGCATGATGCCCCTCGAAATCGCCTCTGTCGCCTGGAAAGGCGGCGACGGTTAAGGGAAGCGCCAAAGCCAGTGCAAACGTAATGATTTTCTTGTTCATTTGATACCTCGTTGATTTGGATTAAAGAGCCGGAAAATCCGGTTCTTGATGCTTACTTTAACGATGAA
The DNA here is from genome assembly GCA_013140705.1 of Methylococcaceae bacterium. Classification (GTDB taxonomy): domain Bacteria; phylum Pseudomonadota; class Gammaproteobacteria; order Methylococcales; family Methylomonadaceae; genus JABFSH01. The sequence goes on along the minus strand of JABFSH010000008.1, from coordinate 4,167 downwards.
TAGCGCAAACAATTTGAAGACAATGTGCAAACAATGTGGAACTTTAATCTACAAGCTTTTCCTGTGGGTCATAACGATAGCCTGCTCCATAAACCGAGTGAATCAGCTCCTGATCGGGCACTACATCGGCCAATTTTTTTCTCAGTTTTTTAATATGACTGTCAATGGTACGGTCAGAGACAATTCGTTGATCCTGATAAATCAGGTCCATTAATTTTGAACGGGAAAAAATACGCCCAGGCTGCTGGAATAAAGTCTGAAACAGCTGAAATTCGACAGTGGTTAATTCTACCGTCTGTCCCTCAGCCAGCACCCGAAAACCGTGAGGGTCGAGTTTTATAGATGTGGTGAAAACCTCTGTGGTTGGTACGTGCTGTCGGCGTAGCACGGCTTTAACGCGAGCAACCATTTCCCGTAGACTGAAAGGTTTACAGATATAATCGTCGGCGCCCAGTTCCAGGCCCAGCAAACGATCAATTTCTTCGATACGCGCCGTTACCATGATAATAGGAACTGTGCTGAAACTGCGAATTTCACGGCAAATAGCCAGGCCATCACGACCGGGCAACATTAAATCGAGTACGATTAAATCCGTAGGGTTGGCTTTAAACCAGGGAATCACCTCCAAACCATTATTTAAGCACTGTGTGTCAAAGCCGGCATTTTGTAGATAGTCCACTTGCAGGCGGGCCAGTTTTACCTCATCTTCTACAATCAGGATATGGCTCATACGCTAATCGGAAATTCTATGCGGATAGTCAGCCCTTTTAGTGGCGAGGCATGTGCTTGTATCGTGGCATTATGCGCTTCGACAATGTTACTGCATAGGGCCAAACCGAGGCCGGCACCGCCATGATGGCGACTACGTGAGCCTTCTACCCGATAAAAGCGGTCAAATAATTTAGGCAATTCGTGTTCGGGTACACCCGGTTCACTATCGGAAAAGTCGAGCACCAGTTTATCGGCCTCGCGAGATAGAGTAATGGCTAACTGACCCATGCTGTTGGTATAGTTGGCGCTATTGTTAAGCAGGTTTCGGTAAAGCTGAGACAAACGATCTGGATCACCATAAATACGGATAGGGTCAGGCAGATTATTAATCCATTTAATCGTAATTTGTTTGTTTTGAAATTCCGGTGTTAGTGCGGCCAGGTCTTCTTTTAATATCTCTACCGGATCAACGTGGTCTTTGCGATAACTTAACGCACCTTGATCGGACAGCGATAACTGGTACAGATCTTCCGTTAAACGGTTAAGTCGCATGACGTCACCAAACAATGAATCAATAGCCTCGGTGGTCAGGGGCCGAATGCCGTCCTGCAAGGCTTCCAGTTCACCCCGCAATATGGCTAAAGGCGTGCGCAGTTCGTGGGAAATATCCGCCATCCAGCGCCGCCTTGCTTGTTCCGACTGCTCCAGAGCGGCGGCCATTTCATTAAAATCACGGGCCAACTGACCCAGTTCATCCGTAGATTCGACAGGCAAACGAATCGAATAACGGCCCACTGCCAGTGCCTTTGCCGCTGAGGTAATCCGCTTAAGCGGTCGTCCCAAAGTATAAGCCAATAACCAGGCAAGGACCGCAGACATAAAAATCATAAGCAAGGCAATCCAGATAAAGGCTTCAGTCTGCTGTTCCATAAACCGTATTTCACTGCCTCGCTTGACTGTTTTGCCGGGCAAGAGTCCAAGAAAACCGACAATTTTTTCCTGATAATGAATAGGCTGCAAGGTTAACTGCTGCATGGCCTCTTGTCGGCCGAAAATAATCGACTTGTCAGCATTCAATAGCATCGCACGCATTTCAAGCGGGATGAATCGTTTATTGGTAGGTAGATTCGATAATGCCGGTGGCCAAAGCAACGTGGACTCCCTGCGAGCTTGTTCTAACCATGGGGGTGGTCGATGATGACGATGGGGGTTAGACTGCCACAATAAATCAATCCATTTTTGCTTATCACCGGCCAGAGTGCGCCAGTTCTGGTGGTTTGCATAGTAGTCGGTCAGCCCATCCATCAGGTTGGTCACGTGTTCCTGCTGCCGAGTCTCTACAAATTCAGAAAACCCTTTATCCAAAGACCAACGCATAAAGGCATACATCCCTGAAACAACGAGAAGTGTTGTCGCCAGAAAAGTTAAAAATAACTTGACGCGTATAGTTTTATGCATGGATCTACTCCGGCAACGGATGATCTATTGTTATCAGAAAATGTGCAAGAATTATGAAGATAGAAGCGCTATCGCAAAAATACCGGCCTGCCGGGTATTTCAGGTGTGATCGTACAAAATAAAAGCAACAAGAGATTACATTAAGCCCAGGAGGTCGCCCAACAATTTAATTAAATCACCTTTCTTTCGTGCATTTCGTCGATGGGGAGCGAAGCGAATCCATCGTTCAACGCAACAGCTCACCGGCAGTAATTGAGCGCTGTGAAATTACCGTCCGGTGCAGCGCCTCGTTATACAGCGCCATTTTACTGACGGAGAAAATAGAGCCGGCTCAAGGCAAAGGCGGCAACCCCAGCTCCATGAGAAACTGGTTATGCCTGTCAGTGCTTGTGACAATGCTTTCCTCTAAATTCACCAACTCGGCGTTGACTGCCTGCAAGTCAATTTGCTCTTCCGCTTTCGCAGTACTGATATAGCGCGAAATATTCAGGTTAAAATCATTTTGCTCGATCTCGGCCATCACAACCCGGCGAGAATAACGCTCCTCTTCTTTGCGGTATTGGTAAGTATCGACAATCTTGTCAATATGCTCAGGCAGCAAGCGGTTCTGGCGTTTGCCTTTTTCGAAGTGTTCACTTGCGTTGATGAACAGGACATCGTCCGGCTTCTTGCACTTCTTCAATACCAGTATGCACACCGGAATACCGGTCGAGAAAAACAAATTAGCGGGCAGACCAATCACGGTATCGATATGGCCGTCTTTCAACAGCTTGGTGCGGATACGCTCTTCGGCGCCGCCACGGAACAGCACCCCATGCGGTAAGATAATCGCCATCGTGCCTTGGTCGCTGAGAAAGTGAAAACCGTGCAGTAAAAAGGCAAAGTCGGCGGCAGATTTCGGAGCGAGTCCATAGCTTTTGAAGCGAAAGTCTTCGGCTAATGTGTCGTTGGGTTCCCAGCGCAGACTAAACGGTGCATTCGCCACCACAGCATCAAACAACAGTTTTTTGGCTGGGTTCATTTCCTTCAAAATAGCCCAATCGTTCAACAAGGTATCGCCGTGATGAATTTCAAATTCCGAATCCTTCACGCCGTGCAACAGCATATTCATGCGTGCCAGGTTGTAGGTCGTGATATTGGATTCCTGGCCGTAAATCTTGCCGATACCATGCTGGCCCAGTTGCTTGCGAACATTGAGTAACAACGAGCCGGAGCCACAGGCAAAATCCAGCACCTTATCCAGCTTCTTCTTTTTGCCTGTAGCAGGTTCCTGGCTATCCAGGGCGACGATAGCGGACAGAATGTCGGAAATCTGTTGCGGCGTATAAAACTCACCGGCTTTTTTTCCTGAACCGGCGGCAAACTGGCCGATCAGGTATTCATAGGCATCGCCCAAAATATCGCTATCGGTGGAAAATTGAGCAATGCCCGCGGCGATTTTACTGATAATGGTGCACAGCTTGGCATTACGGTCCGTGTAACTTTTGCCCAGCTTTTCAGAGTTGAGGTTAATCTCCGAAAACAGCCCCTGAAAGGTGCTATCAAAACTTTGGTTTTCAATGTACTTAAAACCCTTTTCCAGGGTGTGCAGCAATTCTCCATTTTGGGTTCTGGCCAGTTCGGCAATGCTGCTCCACAGATGCTGAGGCTCAATCACGTAATGGACTTTGCGGCGCATTTGTTTTTCAAATTCCGCCACATCGCCGGCATTTGCGGCATACCATAGCGATAGTGGCGAAATATACCACCTCCCGACCTCTCGACAACTGCTCCAGGCGTTGTTCTCCCTCCTGCATCCATGCAGTCGCCCCTTGCCAGGGGGAGGAGTTTGCTGAGTCAGTCTATTGCCAGCGGAAGGTTTTTGCTGCGACCTAAAGTGGACCCCGAAATCCGGACAGTAGTTTAAGCTATACCCTGTTGTGACATGAGGGGGCAGGAAAATGAGTGAAAGCAAACGGAAGATGTTCACGGGAGCGCAAAAAGCCAAGGTTGCACTGG
>JABFSH010000065.1 GCA_013140705.1 Methylococcaceae bacterium | reverse complement strand
ATTGCTTGCAAAATTTCTTGTAACTCAATATTCAGTTTCAGTGGAGGTAAAGGTCGTGCCATCTGCTCTAATGATTGTTATTTAAAACAGTGTATTATCCAACATATTTTAAGTTGTTTGTACTAGTAGTCGGTTATTATAAAACAAATCGATAGGATATATTTTTAAACCGCTATGTTATAGCATAGGTCAAACGATTCCCGAGGTTTGCTCATGCCCGCCATTAAGTATAAAGTGACTCAGTCTGACGACGAAATTCATAACTTGGAAAGGCTAATACACAAGGGGAAAAGCGCATCACAGCAAAACTGTCCTCCAAATTGCAAGCGCGACTGGCGCTATCCGCCTGCATCCATGGATATACAAAATCCATTCTGGAACCAACCACTTTTGACGTGTCTGCCACCCTGAATTTATTGGCCATCGAACTTCAACAAACTCGATGGCATAGCCGATTAACCGAACATCTGAAAACACTGGAAGCTTCTTCTGTGAGTGCTGAACCAACCCGTAGATTAAGCGAAAATTACGATGATTTTGCCGCTGTTCATATCGCCGAAGCCATGGGAGAATTGGCATATCCTACGTTTGTTGGGCCGTTGATGGCGGCAATAAGCGAAGATAAGGGCGATTTTCTCGGTGAAGCAGCGCGCTTGGCATTGTCCACTATCGGCAATTCAGCTCAGGAGGCCTTGATTGCCCAATGGTATTCATTGGATCGCTCACAACAAATCTTTGGTCTCACGGTTATACAGAGCCAACACAATCAGGCTACAGCCGATTTCGCAACCAGCCGATTCTTAGAATTATTAGGCGATGATCTGGAATCGGCTTGCGAATTGGTTCTGGCGTCACCTTGCGCACAGTTGCTCGAATTATTAAAGCCGGAGTTACGTCGCAAACAGCCCTTACTTGACCGGGCTTTTTATATCTCAGCTAAGTTATTGGATTACGAGAGTGCCGAGGTTGAGGCAGCAAAAGAACGCGCGTTTGCTGAACATCAGCGTACAGAACAACTCTTTGCAAACTTCGAATCCGGCGGCTTTCCTCAAAACGACCACCTGTTTTTGGAACTGGAATGCCCCGCATGTGGCGCAGTTAACCGCTACCAGGCCAAAGGGGTAGTGGTCTCCACTGATAACAAATCAACCTTGCTAGCCGATGAATTCCCTTGTGCCTCCTGTAATGAATATGTGGAATTTAAGTTTACCGCCATGGCCAAAATTGCTGTTTTTGCCGAGCTGGTAAAATTCACTGCACTAAACAATGACGAGACCTCTGCGGATCAACCGATAAAAACCATGGATTGCCGGTTGGACGGACATGTGATGCCATTGGCAACGGCAATCACCACAGTTCAATCAAGACTCAGTGCCAATTCTCAAAATGCCAGAGAATGGTTACGTCTGGGCAATTTGCTCTCTAACCTTAATCGACCTAAAGCCTCGATTAAAGCCTATCAAAACTCAGTAAAATTTGCTCCAACTGCCGTCGATGCTCAGTTTGCCTTGGCTCATACGTTAACGGAACATCATCAAGAAACCGACGCGTTCAACCTGTTGCAAACTACCCTGGAGCAATCGCGAGTTGGAGCTTTTTAGGGGAGTTTCCCAATTTTGGCAATGCCTTTGACGACTTATACAATCATCTGCGCCGTCAGTTGGGAAAACACAATATCCCCGCACTGCATCCCTCTACATTCAGTTCACCCAAAAAACTCGGACGTGACGATCAGTGCCTGTGCGGGAGTGGTAAAAAATACAAAAAATGTTGCGGTCGTTAATTATTGGGGCTGCCCATGATGACATTAGAGCGCGTGCGGCGAGCCCAAGCCAGAGGTGAACGTTTGGCAGCAGGGGATTCAGGTGACTTGAAACTGTTGGGAAAGGTGTATTTGTTGGCACCGATTGAATATTGACGATTTAAAGTGGGTTGTACTGATCGAAAATTGACCAGTCGATTCACGTATCCTGCTTAGATTTAGGCATGAGAAAAATCGAGAGTGCATGACATGACCCAGCAGTCGATTTATGTAAAGACCCTGACGCCAATCCGATACTAGCAATTGCATTAGAAATACAGAGCGGACTTTCTTGTTACTGGCGATAAGCACGATCTACTTTCTATGCAACATTTCGGTGTAACGCCAATTGTTACTGCTGCACATTTTCTTGCAACACTTGAATGCTTATAACGTTAAACGAAATGACGATAGGGTTGTCAAAAACGACATTTTTATGCTATTAGACCAATATGGAGCTAATGACTAATCTTAGTTCTTTGGTTGAGCTTCAGACCGAAAATGCACGCCTCATAGCTCTACTGGAAAGCCATGGAATTGAGTGGCGGTTGCCGCCCGAGTTACCACCAACGGCGGCTATTTCTATTGAGCCAGCGTCATCATGTCTTTCCACTAATGAAAAGGTTGCCTTGTTTCGGCGTTTATTTCGTGGTCGCACCGACGTCTATCCAGTGCGATGGGAAAGTAAAACCACCGGCGAATCCGGCTACTCACCGGCTTGCGCAAATGAGTGGCGTGCTGGCGTCTGCCATAAGCCTCGCATCAAATGTTCGGATTGCGGGGTTCGACAACTGAACCCTCTATCTGATACTGTCATTTACAACCATCTTTCCGGCGAACACATAATTGGCGTTTATCCACTGTTGGCCGATGATACTTGTTATTTTCTGGCTGTCGACTTTGATGAAGAAGACTGGAAAGAAGATGCGTTGGCTTTTGTCCAGTCGTGTTTTGAACTAGGTGTGCCCGCCGCTCTTGAGATTTCGAGATCCGGTAATGGTGCTCATGTTTGGATTTTCTTTTCTACAAACGTTTTGGCGCGAGATGCACGACGACTCGGTACTGCTGTCATTAGCCATGCCTGCTCCCGCACTCGACAGTTGAAGTTAACTTCATACGACAGGCTGTTTCCCAATCAGGATATGATGCCAAAAGGCGGCTTTGGTAACTTGATTGCATTACCGTTGCAGAAAAAACCACGGGAAAGTGGATTTAGCGTTTTTGTTAATAACAATTTACAACCCTATCCTGATCAGTGGGTGTTTTTAGCCAGTATTCGACCGATGGCGATTATGGATATTGAACCGACTATCCTGCGAGCTGCAGGTAATGCGCATCCTTTGGATGTGACTTTTATTGAAGAGGAGGATTATAAAGAACCCTGGAAGCATGTCGACACAAAAACAACCAAGCTTGTTGGAGCTATGCCTCACTCGCTAATCGTTACCCTTGCTAATCAGGTGTATTTTAAGAAATCCGAGCTTCCGCACTCTTTGGTAAACCGTCTTATTCGTCTGGCTGCTTTTCAGAATCCTGAGTTCTATAAAGCGCAGGCGATGCGTTTTTCCGTATGGAATAAACCGCGTGTCATCGGTTGCGCCGAGAATTATCCAAACCACATTGCATTGCCACGCGGTTGTCTGGAGGCAGTACTGAAGTTACTAAAGGAAAATAGCATCCGATGCGATTTACTTGATGAGCGTTTTGAGGGTCAAGTAATCGACGTTGTATTTGCCGGGATTCTTAGAGCGGAACAGGAAGCTGCTATCACTGAAATGATGAATCATCAGGACGGTGTTCTGTGTGCGCCAACAGCGTTTGGTAAAACGGTCGCCGCAGCTGCACTGATTGCTAGACGTGGCATTAACACACTTATTCTGGTTCATCGCACAGAGCTGCTCAAACAATGGCAAGCGAGGTTGCAATCTTTTCTAGGTGTAGGTAAGGGTGTAGTAGGAACCATAAGTGGTGGTAAAGCCAAGCCAACGGGCCAGATCGATATAGCTGTCATGCAATCACTGTCACGCCAAGGTGAAGTCAATCCACTGGTGGAAAACTACGGGCAAGTTATTGTTGATGAGTGTCACCATGTTGGTGCTTCCTCCTTTGATGCTATATTAAAGCGGGTCAAGGCGAAATATGTGCTTGGCTTGACCGCTACTCCAATACGCCGGGATGGACAGCAGCCAATTATCTTCATGCAATGTGGGCCTATCCGTTACACCGCATCAAAATCAGATAGCGCCCCAACTGATCTGGAAGTGATTCCTCGGATGATTTATAAAACGATAGCCCTACCGCAGGAAGTGGTCATTCAGGAAGTATTTCGCCATATTGCAAACAATGAGGAACGAACAGCGGCTATTGCTGCTGAAGTGGTTAATGCATTTAATTTAGGTCGAAAGGTATTAGTGCTGACAGAGCGGACTGATCATTTGGATGCCATCTTAGCTGCTTTGGACGGAAAGTTACTGTCACCGTTTGTCTTGCATGGCAGAATGTCGAAAAAACAGCGTGCCAATGTTATCAAGGAACTTGATGAATTATTGCTCGATGCTCCTCGTGTTCTGTTGGCAACAGGAAAGCTTGTCGGTGAAGGTTTTGACCATCCAGCATTGGATACACTGGTGTTGGCTATGCCAATATCCTGGAAAGGAACGTTACAACAGTATGCCGGTCGTTTACACCGTGAACACGCCACCAAAATCGATGTGCGGATTATTGATTTCGTAGACACTGGACATCCGGCACTGCTGCGGATGTGGCATAAACGTCAGCGGGGATATCGGGCAATGGGTTATAGGATGGCCGACCAATCCGCAGCCAACGGACAAAACCTTTAAAATCATTACAGCAGCGAGATTTCAGAAAAGCAGATTGGGGAAATTTGGCATAAAATTAACTTAGTCAATGAGTCATGAAGTTAGCATTATGAATAAAACAGAAATTGAACAAGCTGTATTAACTGAAATGCACAGCCTGACATTAAATAAAGTTTAAGTAATTTGAAGAGACTTTTGCACGAAGCTAGGGGTGAAACCGGTTAAAATAGCAACTAAACCCCACATAGAGAGCACCGATGTCCTGTAAGAATCTAGCCCAAACTGCTCTTTCGAGCAAACCCGACAAGATGACAAAAGATTTGAACAACATATGACCAAACCAAAAGAGTATCATTTAAAAAAATGGCTATTGATCAAGCCGGGAGAGTTTTACCTGAGCGCGCAAAGGTCTCTGTAAATATTCGAATAAAATCCTGTCTAATTTTCACCTTATAAAATAAGCAACATTTTGATAAATAAAGGATAGTTTTATCGAATAAAGTTAGACAGTAATTTTGTATCTATTTGATATATATAAAGAAAATCGGCTTTTAGTTCCGGTTTATAATTCCGGTTGTCGCGGGTTCGAGCCCCGTCGTTCACCCCATTAAATCAATAACTTATAATTAAGTTACTGTTGAAAAATAATCCCTGGTAACAAAGCTGGTAACAAACCAGTTACTCACTAGAGGGTTTAACTGTCTTTAATTTCACATCATAAATATTTAACATCGATGCGTTTCTATGTCCGCTCGCATCTTGTTTATTTCCAGACGTATCGCTCACGCCTTTGCGTTTTAAATCGTGGAAGGTAAATCGCGTCCACTGAATGCCTAATTGATCTGCTTCCATTTGCGCGGTCGCCGTAATTCTTCCGATAGCCGTTTTCAAGCTCGATACCTGGATTCGATCGCCGGTTCGTTCTGAGATAAACACATAACGGTCTTCCGGTCTGAACGGATGCGGTAGTTTGCGCTTGCTCACTATCTGGTTGCGGGTAGTTACCGCGGTTTGCCAAGCAACCTTTAGTCGCTCGTTCCAAGCGGTAATATTGTCACGCGATCCTTTGCGTCGTTTTATCAGTAATCCGGTGGGCAGCTCATTGGCATCGGTCATATCTAACACTTCCGATAATCTCATACGGCATAGGTAAGCGATTTCCATACAAAGAGGCGCGTACCAGTAAGGCGAAGCTGCTGCAATCTTTAGCATGAACTGGTAGTCTTCATCCTCGGCATAATGCTGACGGGCTTTAATCAAAAGCTTTTTTACGCCAACAGTTGGGTTGGCTTTAATCTTTTCGTACTCATACGCCCAACTGAAAATCCGTTTGATGTAAGCCAGCTCTTTGTTTGCCCGACTGGCGGACTCCTCTCCTCTCGCATCGCGATATTTTCTAACCAGACCGATTGTCCACAGAGTCAGCTTGACCTCACCTAGTTGACCGGTGGAGGTTTTGCGGGCACAGATTGAATTATGGCAATCCAGGTAATCGTTCTGTGTAGAGATGGCTAGTCGTCGCCAGATCGGTGTCAGCTGAAATTCTCTTGATATTGATGCAAAGGTTGATACCGCCGGCGCGGCTAATGCTTCATATGCTTGCCATATTTCAGACAACGTGGCATCAGGACCGCAGAGTTTTTTTGCTTTCCATTTACTGATTACTTCATCTTTATACTTAACCATCCACCGACCCGTGCCATCACCTTTCCAATAAACGCGCGTCGGCAATTTGGAGGCTATAATTCCACCTGGAATATCGGCTGATCGGGAGGGGCCTTTGGTCATAGTATGTCGATTTCCTCTTTTGCATCACTGGTTTTCAAGCCAAGAGCAGCATTAATCGCATCAAGCGTAGTAAACGGTTGCCCGTTCTTGCCATACAATACTCTGACGCCATTATTCTTCAAGCACTTTTCAAGATCACCGGGGCGTTCGTATCCGGTGGCTTTCTGTAATTGTTCAGAATCAATAAGCATTGGACTCACTCTTCCTCCTCACCTTCGCGCCCTTTAAGAAAGGCATTCGATATCGTTAAAATAAATGGTCATTGCAGCGTATAGTCCGTTAGAATAATTATTGCATAATATGTTATATATCGAAAGTTATTTAAAAAAATCAATAAAGAAAATTATCATATAATTTTTTATAGTGTGTTTTCTCCTTTTGTATTCAGTTTCTTTATTACCCATTTGTGTCACCCATTAAACATTTCTAGTGCTTGACTGTTAGTTTCTTCGAGCGGTTCTGAACAGATGTGTCCGTGGCATCGTCATTCTATTAGTTTCAAAATATTCGATTTAGCGGCTAAATTTACGGGAGATGCATGTCTGTTTAATTAGGTTATTTTTTCGGGAATTTTGATTGACTCCATAAAGTGAAAGTAGGATACTGGATTTTATATATTGATCACTATATCGAATATAGTGGATACTTTGCAATCATTATTTTTCTCTAATGGCCGTGCGATGTTCTTATGAGACTCAATAACAACGCCTTTCAACAACGGATCGCTACTTTAGGCCAGCAGGCTTCTAATTTGCCAAGGGATAGACCGGTGTATCAACTGCCCGGTTGGCCAGAGCCCACACGAGGCATTCCCAATCCGGTGTTGCGCGGGGCATTGTTTGCCGCTGTCCAAGGTAAAAACAGAGCGGTGTTTCAGCGGGAGCTGTTAGCGTGTCAGAAAGGCCTGCAAATTCGCTTTACAGGAATTCAGTTAGATCAGTCCGATCTGGATGTTTGGGAGCAGGCGTTACATTTAGCCCGCCGCCATCCGTTAGGCACACGTTGTGAATTTTCCGTGTATGGTTTTTTAAAGTCCTTGGGCCGAAAAACCGGTAAAAGTGAGCATGAGTGGTTAAAAAATTCATTTGCACGGCTGATGGGCTGCGGGGTTGAATTAACCGATCAATTGGAGCGAAAAACTTATGGCGGGAGTTTGCTGGAGTTTATGCGCGATGAGGTGAGTCAACGTTATGTGGTGATATTTAATCCCAAGATACTGACGTTTTATGAAGGCGGTTGGACGGCCATTGATTGGCAAGACCGGCAGCGATTACGCGGAAAGCCTTTGGCCTTATGGCTGCACGGTTATTTGGCAACGCATGCTAAACCGTATCCTATCAAGATAGAGACCCTCCGCTCGTTTAGCGGCAGCAGTAATAAAGAAATTAGATGTTTCAAAAGGAAGTTGATTGCCGCATTAAACGAACTCAAAAAAATAGAATTCATTATGGGTTTTGATTTTGAGGGAGATAATGTCATCATCAATAAACCTCCCACACCCTCGCAACAGCGTTACCTTATCAATCAATAAACACCGGTTGCAGCTCACCCCTTTCACGGGATACGAGACACAAAAGCACGGGATACGAGGCACCGATTTCACGGGATACGGGGCACGCTATTCACGGGATACGAGACACGGACTTGACGGGATACGAGACACAAGAAAAATTATCAAAATGGCCTGTAGCCCTTATACCGCATGGGCTTCAGGATTCAGAAAAAATCATCTAATCTTATGAGCCACTTGCAAAATTATCCAATGGTAACCGGAGTAAGTTAATAAAGGCTCCTGAAAAGCCGGTTTTTTTGAGCAGATGACTGACTATTAAGCCATTAACTCAGTTTTTGTAAAGATCAGGGCA
>JABFSH010000044.1 GCA_013140705.1 Methylococcaceae bacterium | reverse complement strand
ATTGCTTGCAAAATTTCTTGTAACTCAATATTCAGTTTCAGTGGAGGTAAAGGTCGTGCCATCTGCTCTAATGATTGTTATTTAAAACAGTGTATTATCCAGCATATTTAAGGATGATTGTACTAGTGATCTGGCCAATGCGTTAACCTCACTGACTTCTCCTTGCCATTTCTGTATTGTTAACGCGGCGCTTATTTCTGGTCGGGTCAAGGTGCGTGCAATAGCATCATCGAAGTTTTCATCTTTTTTCGCTGGCACTTCTACTAAATTTCTTGGCGTTGATTTCTTTTTAGCTGCCATGTCTATGCCTTATCAACAATCAATGAATAGGCGTTATAGAAACGACCTGCCGGACTCTGCTTCTTACCCAGGAATGTTAGCGCAATCAGCTCTCCTGTTTCTGCCCCTTGCGATTGTAGGTTTTGTTTTAGCCATTGTGTGAGCCATGCAGCGGTAACTGTGCCTACTTCATCCTTCACCAATATCTGAAAGTTTTCGCCATAAGAACCGACGGCTTTCTGGTGTCCGATCAAGATACCGATTAGAGCGTCACCCGGTTCAGGGTTCCAGGCTTCCGGCGCTTGAGTAGCTTTTTGTCTTAAGGCTGCCATGCGGTCGGATAGGGTGGCGGGTAGATTATTGTCATTCATTATTTGCTCGCTTGCAGGATGTCGGCGTGATTTTTTGGATTGTTGATAGGCTGTTTTCACTTTTCATTTAAAACTACTCCCCCCCCTATTGAAAAACTAGAAAACTGGAAAGTTAAAGATTTTAGAGTTTTTACAAGGTTTAAAGGATTTAAGTAATGGCGTGGCATGTAGAAAGTCACAATGGCTAAATTCACACCTAACGCCGGTTTTCTTAAATTCAGTTTTCCAGTTTTCTAGTTTTTCAGTGTGTGGGGTGTTTTTCATTTTTTATAATCCCTTTGCCCTTCGGTAATCATCGGCTGACGCCTTCTTCATATTCTGAAAATGGCCAAGCTTTGAATAAACTTTTGCGTTTTTATTGCCTGGGATGATGTACCAACGATGGCCGCGATTAAAATCACTTCCGCAATAATCGAATAAAACTTTATTGAGCTTTTGCTTGCTGATGCAGCTTTCCTTATGTGCAGCGTCGACTAAATCAGTCTTTAACATATCCGAACGATTAAGGACTTCGAGAATTGCATTAATCGTGAAGCTGTCGCGATCCATTTGATCTGCAATTGACTTTGCTTGCTTTGCGGCGGCGTGCTGTTGTTCGTTTAACTGCTTAACCGATTGCAGGCGACTAACATACTGCTGCCCTTTTGCAGTCGAATATGTAAAACCTAACTCACTGGCAACGTCTCCGCGGTTCTTAAAATTGCTGAATAACACACTTTTTATATCGTCAGATTCACTAACGGCATCAAGCATATAAGCGCAATCGCCATCATCGACAAGATCAGTTGTTCCTGCACGAACAGATTTCCCTTCTGCATCCTTATGCTTATTTACGTGAGCTAGCATGATCAGTGTGCCGCCTTTACTAACAAACTCGCGCGCAGATTCCATAAACTTTGAACCCACCTTCTTATCCATTAAGTCAGTGAATTTCTTAGCGGTATCAAGAATAAGCACTTTGCCTCTCGCATCATTATTGGCAATCATGCTACCTAAATAACCCGATAGCTGATCCGCTTCAAACCCCTTATGACGAGGCACTAACATATTGAAGCCATGTTGTTCGGCAAGCTCCAGTTTTTCAACTAAGCCTTTATGTGTATCGTCGGCGTTAATATAAAAAATATCATTTCCACCAACACAGCCTTGCTTTATGCCATCTATTAACAGATGTAATGTCAATAAGGTTTTGCCTGTGTTTGGTGCGGCGTAGATAACCGTAGCCTGGCCGAGCAAAGCGATATCTGGTAATACAAACACATCTTCAAGCATTTGATCACGCATTTTTTTTGAACTCCCATTTAGAGAAAATTTCGCAAGATTAAAGGGCTGTGGTTCATTGTTAGCATGCTGCTTGTTTTGCTCGGTATCGGTTTTGCTGTTTGCCCATTCAATCTGCAGTGCTTTGTTGTAAGATATTGCTCCAATGGTTAATAAATCATTACCGGCTGTCGTCAATGCAGCGCCTATATCGCCCCTATGAAACAGTGTTGCATAAACGCTAAACGCGTCATGTGCGCCTTTTCCGTCGGTATAAAGCGGGTCATTGGAGCTTAACGCATTAACCCGGCCATCTTTAACGGTTGCCGAATAGCTACCTGATTCACTGTGAGGGTGTCGAAAGCTATTACCGCGTTGTGCATAACCTGCACTTAATAGCCATTCTTGAACTGTATAGGCAAGATTAAATGCGCCGATCAAGTTGGGTGCATCAGATAGCTTTAGAGCGGTTTTTTTAGCCATTGTGATTCGTTGCTGGACTTCCAGTGCTAGACGTTCAACTTCAAGCATTTGTTGTTTAGAATCGATCTCTTTAGCCCATATAAGCAATGGATTAAAGAACACCCCTTCACGTTTTGACTGGCTTCTATACAGCTGACCCTTGTTTGGCAAGTAGCATAATTGCGCGGATCGTTGGTTGGCTCGGTCTGGAATAATGTTTAACGCTTCCAGTTTGTCGTTAAGGATTTCTTGCGCAAGATTCCATTCAGCAAATCCCAATGGCTGATCAAGAAAAATAAGAATGCGCGCTTTTTGATTTTCTGCGGTAGCCGAGCTGGTGTTGTAACTTTCGTAATCAGCACCACCTAACACGGTTTCCATTATGGCCGCCAAATCGGTCAATGGCGGCGGGTTCTTGTCCAGGTCTACCCATAGCATAAAGTATTGTCCGTTTTGCTCCTGATCCTTAAAGTTGCGGCTTGGTAACGTTGAAGGAATTAGCCATTGGGCTTGTGTTTTATCAACCACCTGAGGGTTATCAACCAAACATCGAATATCATCAATACCTATGGTTAAGTATGGCGTGCGGATGGCCTTGTCCGGCTCATTGGTGTGATATTGACCTATGCCGGAAGTCAGTTTAATGTCGCTTAGCATAACGCCCCCAATACCACGGCAAACCATGCTGCTGATCTGATAAAAGCTGCATGTAAACGCTTGAGGATTGTTGTAAAATGACGGTGCTGTTTCGTATGTCTACTACCCACGTTTGGCGCGTGGGTGGTGCCAAATCTCTCCATGATTTAAGCTCCCTTCAAAACATGATCCATTGCAGCAGCATGGATTTCGTCAGTGGTTTTTACTCGGTTTTGCCGCAACCATTCATCAAGTTCTGAACGGTCGAAATAAATGATTTTTCCGCGCGGCTTAAAGTGCGGGATTTGTTGGGTTGATGTTAGCTTGTAGAGGTAAGAAACCGACAAGGCGGTATAGATTGCCGCCTCTTCAATACTCAATGTCTGTTTGTTGCTCAATACCGCGTTGGTTAGGATGTCTATTTTTTGGATGACGTCCTGAAGTGTTGTGATGTTATTTTGCATTGTTTAAATCCTTTGCTTTTTGTTAATTCGCGAGGATTATGAATCACATTCTTTAGCGGTTTTGCCGCCCGGCAAAATCAATTGCCAGCGGCAAAATAACAATCACTCATCTGTTAATAATATAATTCCTTTCCCTATGCTGTCCCGTAATTCGCTTGATCCAGTGCCTCTTTTGCCTGGAAAATCGGACGCATCAAAAATAGTTTGTGCGGCTTCGGCAATCTGCGAGGCATTTGGTTTTTCTCCTAATTCGTATTTTTTGGATTGTTTCGCCAATACTAAAGCCAGGGTGCCGATTTGTTTTAACAGTTTTTGCCTTTCTGTTTCTGTTAAGTCTGTGCCATCCGGTATGCTGCTTATTCTTGATTCATCAAATAAAAAGGCTGGTCTGTCGCCTGTTGGCAATTCCAGAAACCAACGACGTAAACTGTCTTTTTTAATCCGAACCTGATCTTTATTTATAAGTTCATCTATAGAAGCGTTATGCCATGCTCCGGAAGTGGTTCTGTAATCAAGCTTGTCATCGTATAAAGCTTGCTCTATCAACTCTCTTTTTACATCCATGCAACTTGTTGAATAATTGCTTAGTCTAGCCAGCTCGCTTGGTTCTACATCACACCAAAGTGCAACTGCATGCTCTATAGGTATTACGGTGCATAAGTCCCAATAATGAAGGCAACTATTTTGTTTTGATTTCATAATCACTCCCTTTTAGTGCTAAACCTTTAAAAATGAAACCAGCCATTCGGTAATGGTGTCCGATTTTCGCCCCGTTAAAGCTATCCGGTTAAATTTTTACTATGCAGACGCTTCCAAGCGTTTAATAGTTTGGCGGGGCTTTTGTCTGGCCTGCCATAAATCATAATCGGCTTGCATGTGTAGCCAACTCTCGGCGCTCCCGCCCAATGCATCAGCAATGCGCAATGCCATATCAGGTGAAATAGCGGCTTTACCGTTTAGAACACGCGACAATGCGGCGCGGGTGACGCCGATCTGCTCAGCAAATCGAGTGACTGTTAATGCTGATCCATCAAAAACACCATCCTTTAAAACTTCGCCAGGATGTGGCGGGTTATGTTGTGACATCGTTAGTCTCCTAGTGATAATCTTGATAATCAACCAGCACAGCGTTGTTATCTTCAAACATAAAAGTTAACCGCCAATTTTTATCTACCCATACCGCCCAATGATTCAATAAATTACCTTTGAGCGGGTGTAGCCGCCAGTTGGGTAAATCCATATCATCATGACTTTGAGCGGCATTGAGTTTTGCCAGTTGTAAACGTAATCGCGTGGCATGTTGAGCCTGAATGCCTGCCTTGCTGCCTGTTTCAAAAAACGCCTTCAAGCCTTTGTGCTGGAATGTTTTAATCATGATTAAGTGTATAGCGTGGCGTTACAGTTGTCAATTGACTATAAACCAATATCCGGTATTCGGTGCATGGCTTCCTTTCTCACGCTGTCGATGATGTCGGCATAAACTTGAGTTGTCTTTACTTCGGTATGCCCCATCAGTTTTGATACGGTGTAGATGTCCACACCATTAGATAATAGGCTGACTGCAAACGTATGCCGCCCGGCATGAAAGGTTACATGCTTGGTAATCCCCGCCGCCATAGTCCAGCGCAATAACTCGGTGTTCATATAAGCTGAATAGCGTAATGATTGGAATATTCGCCCCTGTTTGTCAGGAACTCCAAGCAGGTTATAGGCTTGCAGTGTAATGTCCAGATATTGAAGGTTTCCGGTTTTCTTTTGATTGAATGTAATCCGGTAAACACCGTCGAATTGACTGACTTCCGACCAGTCCAATTTATTAACATCACTCCAGCGTAAGCCAGTCAGGCAAGAAAAAAGAAAGGCATTTTTCAGCACGTCATAACGACACTCTGTTTTAACCAATGCCCGGACTTCTTCAATAGTCAGGTAGGTGCGTTCGTTCTGTTCGGCTTTTATGCCTTTAACCTGTCTTAGTGGGTTCTTGCTGATAATGCCTTTGGCGTAAGCGTCATTGATAACGGCTCTTACTTTATTGAAATAGCTCGATGCTGTATTTTTACTGATCAGGTTGCCGGTCTTGGTTTTTGCTTGTGTATCGAAATAGCGCCGTAAACCCGCTACCCAATCGGGCGTTATTTGTTCAAAGATTAGGTTCTCATCAGGATGATATCGCTTTACATGGATAAGGCAACATTCCCATACGCCATAGTTCGATTGGCTTTTTAATGTCTTCTTGGTTTCCATGACCTGATTAAAAAAAGCGTAGAAACTGGCGTTTGATTTCGTGGTGTCGGTAAAGCCATGTTGACCGCTGGCCGCTTCGGTAATGCGTTTTGCCTTTATGGCTTCAACCAATTGCAAGGTCTCTTTGTTGTGTTGCTTCTCGGGCTTGGTTTTGGGATTTGTATAAAGGTATTGGTCAAGCTGTTCGCGCTTGCGGTCGTGTACCAGCTTGCCGTCTGCATTTCGTCGACTGTCATACCAATACACCAATCTAAGCGCTTGCTTGTCGCCTTCCTTATTAACTCGCTTTTCTATTGTGATTTTCATTATTTGTTACCCCTTTTTACCCTTCCAAATGCCTTAGGGGTAATATAGGGGTAAAATAAACGAAAGTAAAGGCAAATAATAGAAACAAAAAAGGGGCATGTATCGCTACACCCACCTATTTTATTGACTTTGTTTATCGGTTGTTTTCTGTTGTTTTACCGCTTTACTTCCCAATACAAAAACTTGAGAAAATTTTACCTAACAGATCATCGGACGTAAATTGGCCTGTAATTTCGGCGAGACTATTTTGTGCCTGTCTTAAATCCTCTGCCACTAACTCTCCAGCCTGACTTGTTTGTAATTGGTTTAATGCACTGCTTACAAATTCATGGCCTGTGCTGATGGCCTCGATATGTCGTCTTCTGGCAATAAAGACGTTATCTGCCGATTCATTAAAGCCGACACTTTGTTTGAGGTGTTGTTTCAATAAAGCCAGACCCTCGCCCGTTTTAATAGACAGGTAACAACTGATACCATCACTGGTTTGTTTAATTTCAGGCCGTTGTCCAAGCAAATCAATTTTGTTGTAGACCTTGATAACATCAATATTTGTGGGCAGCGATGTCAGTAATTCTTGCGGTTCCTTTTGACTAGCATCGATGAGCAACAAGATCTTGTCGGCTTTTAGCATCTCTTCATAAGCCCTGCGAATGCCTTCTTTTTCAATGGCATTATCACTTTCACGTAAGCCGGCGGTATCGATGATATGCAAAGGCATACCATCGAGTTGAATTCGTTCCCTTAATACGTCCCGAGTAGTGCCGGCAATATCAGTAACGATGGCTGCATCATGTCCGGCCAAGGCATTGAGCAAACTGGACTTACCGGCGTTGGGTTTACCGACCAACACCACGCTCATACCATCTCGCAAAAGGCGGCCTTGATGGGCGGTTTTTCGGATTTTTTGAATTTTGTCCAGCAATCTGACAATTCTGTTTTCTACGATGCCATCGGATAGAAAATCGATTTCTTCGTCAACGAAATCAATCGCAGCTTCCACAAAGACGCGTAATTCTGTCAATTCGTCGACTATTTCATTAATCTGCTCAGAAAAAACACCCTGCATGGATTTTTGTGCCGAACGTACAGATTGTTCTGTGCTGCTTTCGATCAAATCGGCAACTGCTTCTGCCTGAGCTAGATCCAGTTTGCCATTGAGAAAGGCTCGTTCGGTAAACTCGCCGGGACGGGCTAATCGTGCACCAAGTGTTAAAACACGACGCAACAGCATATCGAGAACAACTGAACCACCATGTCCTTGCAATTCAAGAATATCTTCGCCGGTGTAAGATGCAGGAGCAGAAAAGTAAAGACTGATGCCGGAATCAATTGTTGTTCCGTCAACATCGAAAAATGTGGAGTATTGTGCCAGTCTTGGCTGGAGATTTTTGTGAATCAGCTGTTCGGCGATTGCGATAACAGAGGGACCTGAAATACGGATAATACCGACACCGCCATTTCCTGGCGGTGTCGCGATTGCGGCTATGGTATCTATGTTTTCAATCATTGCCCATAATGTAAACTCAAGGAATTCCAGGGACCCTGAGATTTTTCGGATACCCTCTGGGGAACAAGTAAATACGCATCTACAACAGGTTAACCTTCTTTTTCTATCTGCTTGGTAATATACATTTGTTGGAAGATCGATAAGGTGTTGTTAACAACCCAATATAAAACCAGACCTGATGGGAAAAACAGGAAAAATACGGTAAACACAACAGGGAACATCTTGATGACTTTCGCCTGAATGGGATCAATCGGTGGTGGATTCAGACTTTGCTGAATTTTCATCGTGACACCCATGATTAACGGCAGAATATAAAACGGATCCTGTATCGATAAATCCTGTATCCATAACAAAAACTCTGTTTGGCGGAACTCAACGGTTTCACCCAATACCCAGTACAGCGCCATGAACACTGGAATCTGAATCAGGATGGGCAAACAGCCGCCAAGCGGGTTTACTTTCTCCTTTTTATACAAAGCCATCATTTCGGTGTTAAAGCGTTGTCTGTCATCGGCAAAACGTTCCTGCAGTTCTTTCAGTCGTGGCTGAACTTTACGCATCTTCGCCATTGATTTAAAGCTGGCTTGCGATAAAGGGAAAAACAGCAGTTTGATGCACAATGTTACGCCAATTATCGCAAATCCCCAGTTTCCAACCAGACTATGAATTTTATTCAGTAACCAGTAGATGGGTTTGCCGATAAACGTTAACACACTATAATCAACAGTAAGCTCAAGGCCGGGAGCAATCTTCTCCATTACCGGTTGTATTTTAGGTCCGGCAAATAACTGCGCCTGATATTGCACCTCTGCATGTGCTGCAACGGTTATTTGCGGAGAATACGAACCGATGACAAAACTCTCATCTTTCAGCTTCTTTGTGTAGAAATGGTTTTCCTGATCAGCGGGAGGAATCCAGGCTGATGCAAAATAATGTTGAATCATGGCAGTCCAACCTCCTTTGGAAGAAGTATCCAGATTCTCGTCAGTCATGTCGTCATAGCTGACTTTTTTATACTTTTCCTTCTCAGTATATACAACGCCGCCATCGAATGCTCTTAAACCGGTTAACATACCACCGCTGTTTTCATTAAACTGTACTCTCAACAGTTGGCTGTATTGTCTGCCCGACCAAGGTTTTTCTGATTCATTTTTAACTTTTTGCTGTAGTGATATCTCATAACTTCCACGTTTAAAAATGAATGATTTGTTGACAACCAAACCATTGTTATCAGTCCAGGTTAAAGAAACAACGACACTCTCTTGTCCAGCTTGAAGTTCATAACTGTTTTGTTCACTGTTGAAAACAGTATGGTGATCAGCAGCTGGTGCAGAATCTGCTCCAGCAATCAAACCACTTTGCGCGACAAACAATTTTTCCTGTTCTGAATTAAACAACCGTACCGGCGTCGTATTCAATTTTGGAATGGATAATCCTATCAAGTTGCGTAATTTGGTAACAACCGTATTTTCTTTTTCAACAGGATAATTTAATAAATCCAGACTACGAACCGTACCGCCCTGTAAATCAATCTCAACAGCCAAGACGTCGGTTTTAACAGTGACTATTTTGGTTGTTGCTTGGTGTTCAGCAACAACGGGTGAAATTACAGGGCTTTGCTCTGCAGTTTGAGGCTGTCCAGTCGTTGAGGGCAGATCTTCTCTGGTATTAGCAGCTGTTTCTACTACCGCCGGAATTTCCGGCTTCGGGCCATAATCTATTTGCCAGGCCTGGTACAACATGAACACAAGCATTGCAAAAGTTGTAATCAGTACAAATCTTAAATTATCCATTCTTATTACCAAATTTTTCTGGAACGGGATCAATGCCACCTTCATGATACGGATGGCATTTTAACAATCTTCTGACAGTGAGGTAGGAGCCGATAATGGCACCGTGACTTTGAAGCGCTTCTATGGAATAACTTGAACAGCTTGGATAAAAGCGACAATTAGACCCCAGTAAAGGGCTAATTAAATACTTATAACTTTTTATAATTATTATGAGTATGAAGCGCATCGGGTTACCAATTTTAGCCAATGCTTTTCCAATGATTTTCTTAATAGTTCCAATGGTGCTTCTACTGCTTCCTTGCGAGCAAGAACAACAATATCGATATTCCCTAGTCGTTGCTGTTGTCTCCTGAAGTTTTCCCGGATAGTTCGTTTAATCACGTTCCTGTGCACTGCCTTCTTGATATTTTTTTTTGCAATCGCCAAGCCCAGCCGCGGATGATCAAAATCATTTCTGATGGCTAACAGGGTAAAATATTGATCAGTGGATTTTACAGGCTTTGCGAAAACTTTTTTATATTCAGCAGGTTTCTTTAAACGGAGCTGCGATGGAAAACTACAAATCGGCTCGAGCACGCAGCCATCAGCTATACGGTCAATTTTGCACGACCTTTTGCTCTACGCGCACTCAAAACTTTTCGGCCACCGACGGTTGCCATTCTTGAACGAAATCCATGAGTTCTTGCACGTTTGATTTTGCTGGGTTGGTAAGTTCTTTTCATTGTACTAAGTGCCTGGTCGGATGAGTGTTAACAAAAACAGATAAAAAAGACTGCGGATGATAAAATAAACAGATTAATATGTCAATTCTGTAGTGAACTGCTTAATTATTGTATAGTGACATACTAGACAATTCCTTTCAACAAATAAAATCAATATCTTACTACCTCAATGAGCTCAATTTGGGATACCTGTCTTACCAAACTTGAAAATGACATTGCTAGTACGGAATTCAGCACTTGGATACGACCGTTGCAGGCTTTGGAAAACAAAAGTGAAGAAAAAATTAAATTATTAGCGCCTAATCGATTTGTACTGGATTGGGTAAAAGAACATTATCTTGCGAAAATCGAAGCAACGGTTCATGAATTTTCAAATGGCCAAATCACCCTTGATCTGGAAATTGGTTCTAAAAAACCAGCACCACTTACTGTTTCGTCGACAAAAGCTACAGAAAAAAAATCAAATCCAAACTTTCTCAACAGAGCCTTCACCTTCGATAATTTCGTCGAAGGGAAGTCAAATCAATTAGCCAAGGCGGCATCCATTCAAGTTTCCGAGAATATCGGTAAAGCCTACAATCCTTTGCTAATCTACGGTAGTTCCGGTTTGGGTAAAACCCATTTAATGCACGCCATTGGAAATGCCGTCTTACAAAGAAAACCTTCTGCAACCATTGTTTACCTGCATTCTGAAAAATTTGTACAGGATATGGTTAAGGCATTGCAGCAAAACTCTATCAATAGTTTTAAAGACTACTACCGGGGAGTCGATGTTCTGCTAATCGATGACATTCAATTTTTCGCCGGTAAAGAGCGGTCTCAGGAAGAGTTCTTTCATACTTTCAATACCTTATTGGAAAAGAAACACCAGGTTGTTCTAACCTGTGATAAATATCCTAAAGAAATTGTCGGCTTGGAGGACCGGTTAAAATCCAGATTCGGTTGGGGACTACCTGTCTCCATCGAACCGCCTGATATGGAAACCCGAGCGGCAATTCTAATGAAAAAAGCGGAGTTGGCTCATATCGAACTGCCTCAGGAAGTCGCATTTTTTATAGCAAGAAGGATTCCATCCAATGTCCGCGATCTTGAAGGCGCATTGAGGCGAGTGATTGCAAACGCTCAATTTACCGGAAGAGAAATAACCACGGAATTCACTAAAGAAGCCCTGCACGATTTACTTTCCTTACAGGATAAGTTGGTGAATATCGATAATATTCAAAAAACGGTGGCTGAATATTTCAAAATTCGAATCGCTGATTTATCGTCAAAAAATCGGAGACAATCCATTACCCGACCGCGGCAAATGGCGATGTGTTTAGCAAGAGAACTTACTTCCCATAGTTTTCCTGAAATTGGTGATGCTTTTGGAGGTCGAGACCATACAACCGTTATGAATGCCTGCAAAAGAATTACTGAACTTAAGGAAGCCGATTTCAAGGTTGCTGAAGATTACTCCAACCTGTTGAGAACCCTGTCACATTAATAGGGATTAATCTGTGTATAACTTGTCATTTTTTTTACGACCCCTTTTAAACCACAGGTTATGCACGACGCATTGATGAGATAACCACAGTGTTTATCATAAAATAACAAATTGATTTATATAATAAAAATTGACTTTTCAACAACTTCAGGCTCACCTAGTAATAGACAATAGAAAAATATCTTTTTATGAAATTTATTATTAATAAAGACACCTTATTGACTCCTTTACAGCAAATAGTTAGCGTCATTGAGAAACGGCAGACGATGCCCATTCTTTCAAACGTACTTATGGTTGTAGAGGAAAATCAATTAATCCTCACGGGTACTGATCTTGAAATCCAGCTACTCGCCAGAATTGGCATTGACAACGTTGTTCCAGGTTCGGTCACAGTACCTGCCAGAAAATTTCTGGATCTTTGCCGGTTACTGCCTAATGGCGCGGAAATCAAAATTGAACAACAGGATGATAAAATTAAAATTCTGTCCAGTCGTAGCCGATTTTTGTTGAGTTGTTTACCAGCGGAAAATTATCCCGAGTTTTCAGAATCCGGTTTCGACAATAGCTTTAGCATTAATGCCGGTCAATTTAAAAAGGCGCTCGACAAGACAATTTTTTGTATGGCCAATCAGGATGTACGTTACTATCTGAATGGTTTGTTGCTCAACATTTCGAATAGCAAAATAAAACTGGTCGCCTCGGACGGACACCGTTTATCCATTTATGAAGATCAACTTGAAGTTCCAACTGGTGTCGAAGCAAGAATTATCATCCCCAGAAAAGGTGTGTTAGAACTTAGCCGACTTCTCGATGATGCAGAGGTTGAACTTAAAGTTGAGTTCTCAGGCAACAATATAAGGATAACGATAAAAAATCTTATTTTTTCAGCTAAGTTGGTTGATTCAAAATATCCCGACTTTGGCAAAGTGTTTCAGCAAGAATTTTTTTCTCCCCTTCACATACCCAAGTCATTATTAAAAGATGCGCTTACTCGTGTCGCTGTTCTGTCAAACGAAAAATTCAGAGGTGTAACACTGGATTTTATTCCTGATAGTTTGAGAATCAGTACTCACAATCCTGAGCATGATGAGGCCGAAGAAGAGATTGCTATTGATTTCACTGGTGAGCCTTTGTCAATTTCGTTTAATGCCCAGTATTTACTGGATGCGGTTTCTAACATTGATGCCGACCTTGCCGTATTGACCATTGCCTCCAATATCAGCAGTTGTTTTGTTGATGAACCTGATAACCTGTTATATAAATTTATTGTGATGCCAATGAAGCTCTGATTTGATTTAATGAGTTTGCTTACTTTGGATATTCATGCGGTCAGGAATATCCAACATCAATCTGTTTGTTTAGCACCGACGCTCAATTTTTTTTATGGCGCGAATGCCAGTGGTAAAAGTGCACTTATTGAAGCCATTTATATTCTGGGCAGAGCCAAATCATTTCGCTCTGCTTCAATTAAACCGGTTATTAACTTTCAACATGATCATCTTGTTGTAACTGCCCTCATCGCTCAATCGTTTGGATTGACGAATCACTTGGGTATACAGTTGGATGGCAAAACCATTGAAATTCATATCAACCAACAAGCCTCACAAAATAAATCTGATTTAGCGTACGCTTTACCTCTGCAGTTAATACACCCCAAAAGTTATGAATTACTTGATACCGGTCCTCATTTACGCAGAGAGTTTTTAGATTGGGGTGTATTTCACAGTGATGAAAAATTTTTAACTATTTGGCGTCGATTTAAAAAGGCATTAACTCAGCGTAATTCATTGCTAAAGACCAAACAACTCTCGCAAATCGGTGTTTGGGATAAAGAACTCGTATATTACGGTACAATAGTCGATTCTCACCGTCGTCAATACTTAGAGAAATTTACGCCTGTCTTTACTGAGATTGCGAGTAACTTTGTCGCTGTGGAAGGCCTCGAATTATTCCCCATTTCCGGTTGGGATTTAAGTAGGAATTTTCATCAGGTACTACAGGATGAATTAGAAAAGGATGTACGTTATGGATTCACTCATAGTGGACCCCATCGGGGTGACTTCCAGCTTTTGGTCAATCAACGACTGGCTAAGGATTTTGTATCCCGTGGTCAATTAAAACTGTTGGTGATGAGTCTGAAACTTGCACAAGTTCAATTGCTTTTGAATCAAAACAATCATTTTGGATGTATTTTATTTGATGATTTCGCTGCCGAACTTGATGTAATTAACCGTGCTAAAGTTTTACGCTATTTAGCTGATTGTGGCAGTCAAGTTGTTATCACCGCTACGGATACTGATCATTTTGGTGATTTGAGCTGCTTAGATAATTATAAAATGTTCCACGTGGAACATGGGTACATAAAACCAGTTTGATGTTCCACGTGGAACATTCATAACCAACAGGAAAAACGAAAATCATGAGTAACAATAATGGTCAATACGATAGTACAAACATACAAGTCTTAAAAGGGCTGGATGCAGTAAGAAAGCGGCCAGGCATGTATATTGGCGACACCGATGACGGATCAGGTTTGCATCATATGGTGTTTGAAGTCGTTGATAACTCCATTGATGAAGCGTTGGCGGGTTATTGTAAGGAAGTGAAGGTCATAATTCATGTGAATGGCTCTGTGACCGTTTCAGATGATGGGCGTGGAATTCCTGTTGATATTCATGAGGAAGAAGGCCGATCAGCGGCTGAAGTGATCATGACGGTGCTTCATGCCGGTGGAAAATTTGATGACAATGCCTACAAGGTATCCGGAGGTTTGCATGGTGTTGGCGTATCGGTAGTCAATGCCTTGTCCGAAGAATTGAATCTGGAGGTTCGCAAGAATGGAAATTTATACAAACAGCAATACTTGATGGGCAATCCGGTAGAACCATTAGCGCTTGTCGGACCGGTAGATGGAACGGGTACATCCATTAATTTTAAACCGAGTACACAGACATTCACGGACGTTGAATTTCATTACGATATTTTGGCCAAACGCTTAAGAGAACTATCGTTCCTGAATTCAGGGGTACGTATCAGTTTGGAGGATGAACGTACAGACAAACAGGATGTATTCGAATTTCAAGGCGGCATCAGCGCCTTTGTTGAGCATTTGAATAAAAACAAAACCCCGCTATTTCCGGAGGTATTTCATTTTATCGCTGAAAAGGATAACGTTGTGGTCGAAGTTGCCATGCAATGGAATGACTCTTATCAGGAAAACGTATTCTGCTATACCAACAATATTCCCCAGCGCGATGGCGGCAGTCATTTGGCCGGCTTTAGAGGTGCCTTGACTCGTACTATAAATCAATACATCGACTCCAGTGGCTTGGCAAAAAAAGAAAAAGTACAAACCACTGGTGATGATGCCAGAGAAGGCTTAACAGCCGTACTTTCAGTGAAAGTGCCGGACCCCAAATTTTCCTCACAAACGAAAGACAAGCTGGTTTCGTCTGAGGTGAAGCCGCTGGTTGAGTCGACCATGAATGAAAAACTTCAGGAGTTTCTGCTGGAGAAACCGCAAATAGCCAAAGCCATTGTCGGCAAGATTATCGATGCCGCCCGTGCCCGGGAAGCAGCCCGAAAGGCCCGTGAAATGACACGCCGTAAAACCACGCTGGATATTGCCGGATTGCCCGGCAAATTAGCCGATTGCCAGGAAAAGGACCCGGCTTTATCCGAATTATTCCTGGTGGAAGGGGATTCTGCGGGTGGATCAGCAAAACAAGGCAGAGATCGCCGGACGCAAGCCATATTGCCGCTCAAAGGTAAAATCCTCAATGTGGAAAAAGCCCGCTTTGATAAAATGATCTCGTCAGAAGAAGTAGGTACTTTAATCACGGCCTTGGGCTGTGGCATCGGCAAGGATGAATATAATCTGGACAAGCTTCGTTATCATCGCATC
The DNA here is from genome assembly GCA_013140705.1 of Methylococcaceae bacterium. Lineage (GTDB taxonomy): Bacteria > Pseudomonadota > Gammaproteobacteria > Methylococcales > Methylomonadaceae > JABFSH01. Next base: position 85,519 of record JABFSH010000044.1, on the reverse strand, counting down.
ATCATCATGACCGACGCAGACGTTGACGGCTCACACATCCGAACCTTGCTATTGACGTTCTTTTATCGTCAATTGCCGGAAATCGTCGAGAAAGGTTATATCTACATTGCGCAACCGCCGTTGTACAAAGTCAAAAAAGGCAAACAGGAGCATTATGTGAAAGATGATGCCCAGTTGAATGACTATTTAATTCAGTTGGCATTAGATAAGGCACAGCTCTTTACCGATGAATCCACACCGCCGATTCAGGGCCAGGGATTGGAAAAGCTGGCCATCGAACATACCAATGTTGAAAACATCATTCATCGCTTATCCAGACGCTATGATGATTTGTTTCTGGAACAATTCACTTATCTTGCAGTTATAAATGAAGAACAAAAACAAAATAATGAAAGCCTTGATGCCTGGTTTGAAAAACTGGAACAACAACTGAATCAAGGTGAAAGCAAAGCAGTATTCAGTCTGGAGCTCGATTACAAATCAGCCAGTGAATTTTCCATAACGGTCAATAAACGCTTATATGGCGTAACCAAAACTTTTATTGTGCCGGCGACATTTTTTACCGGTAAGGACTATTTGAGAATTGCCCAATACGCACAAAACACTGCGGATATGTTTAACGAAAGCTCATTTATGCAAATGGGAGAAAGGAGGCAGTCGGTCAGTAGCTTTAAACAGGCTTTTGAATGGATGATGAAAGAAACCAAAAAAGGTCAGCATATCCAACGCTACAAAGGTTTGGGCGAAATGAATCCGGAACAATTGTGGGAAACCACGCTGGATGCCAACAATCGCAGGCTATTGCAGGTCAGAATTGAAGATGCCATTGCCGCCGATGAGATTTTCACCACGCTGATGGGCGATGTCGTTGAACCGCGTCGTGACTTTATCGTTAAAAATGCGCTGGATGTCACCAATCTGGATGTTTAGACATGTTGAATTTTCCGACTATTGATCCTATTGCGATTAGTTTAGGCCCGTTAAAAATACATTGGTATGGGTTGATGTATCTGTTTGGTTTTGCGGCCGTGTTTGTATTAGGCCAAAAACGGGCACAACAGCCCTGGTCACCGGTAAAGCCGGAGGCAATAGAAGATCTCGTCACCTATGGCGCAATGGGGGTCATTCTGGGTGGCAGAATCGGCTATATTCTGTTTTACAATTTTGCCGAGTTCATCGATGATCCGCTGATCCTGATTAAAATTTGGCAAGGCGGCATGTCGTTTCACGGCGGCATGTTGGGTGTTTTTATCGCCATGTATCTGTTTGGCAAAAAACAGAACTGTTCGATGCTGCAATTAACCGATATTATTGCCCCGCTTTCGCCCATCGGCTTGGGCCTGGGCCGCATCGGCAACTTTATCAATTCCGAATTATGGGGAAGACCAACAGATATTCCCTGGGCCATGATCTTTCCGAATGGCGGCCCCTTAGCCAGACACCCCTCACAACTGTATGAAGCTTTTCTGGAAGGCGTGGTGTTGTTTGCCATACTCTGGGTTTACTCCAGAAAACCAAGACCAACCATGGCAACCACCGGCATGGCGCTGTTTTTTTACGGCTGTTTCCGGTTTTTTGTCGAATTTTTCAGAATGCCTGATGCACATCTGGGCTATCTGGCCTTGGATTGGGTGACCATGGGGCAGATTTTGTCGACGCCGATGATCATTATCGGAGCTGCATTGGTTTATTTTGCCTATATGAAAAGTGTTCCGACCAAGTAAACTGTTAAGCGGTCTTAAATAGCTTGTATCAGGCCGTGATCTGCCAGAACCAGTCTTGATCTGTTCGTAAGGAATCCCATCAAAAGGGAAATACCATGAGTTACAACGAAGCTGAAACCCGCTACCATCTGATTGATCCGATACTTCGCGAAAAAGGTTACAACGATTCATCCAAACTTAAACTGGAAACGCCTGCTCCGGTAGAAGCTATCGGCCATAAAGGGCGTCGACGTGCTGGCGGAGGTCGTACCGATTATCTGCTTTGCGTACAAGCAGGCGACATGCCTAAACCGCTACCGGTCGGCGTATTGGAAGCCAAAAAAGAATCAGCAGACCCGTTAACAGGCATGCAGCAAGCCAAAGGCTATTCAGAATGCAGCCGTTTTAACGTTCATTATGTGTTTGCGACCAACGGCCATTTGTACGGCGAGTACGATAAAACCAGCGGTTTGCAGTCCGGGCCGCATTCACTCAAAGACCATTTCCCAAGCCATCACGATTTAACCGGCCGCTATGCTTGCGATACCGGCATAGACCTCAGCAAACCCGAATCGGCTTTGTTGTTCATGGCCGATAGCCTGGCTTATCCGAAGACCCGTTATTATCAGGATGCCGCAATACGCGCCTGCTTTGAAAAAATTCTGCGTTATGAACAACTCCAGCAACCTTGCCGGGTGTTATTGGCTTTGGCTACCGGCGCAGGAAAAACCGTGATTGCCGCCAACCTATTATGGCGCTTGCATCAAGCCCAGCGACTGCCAAAACCGGCGTTATTTCTGTGTGACCGGGACGAACTGCGTGAACAGGGCTACAACAAACTCAAAGCCGTCTTCGGCGACAATGCCCGTCTGGTTGGCAACAGCAAAGGTGAAAACAGCGCCAAAAACGCCAGGATTCATATAGCAACCTATCAAACTTTGGGTCTGGATGACGAAGATAACAATACCGCCAGCTTCCTTAGTGACCATTATCCGCCTGATGCGTTCAGCGTCATTATTATCGACGAATGTCACCGTTCTGCGTGGGGCCGCTGGTCCGAAGTGTTATTGCGCAATCCCAATGCCGTGCAAATCGGTTTGACTGCCACGCCCCGGCAACTGCGCGAATCCAAAAGTCAAAGCCAAGAAGATGCACAAATTACCGCCAACAACCTCAAATACTTCGGCGAACCGGTATATGAATACACGCTGATTCAAGCCCAGGAAGACGGCTATCTGGCCGCGTGTGAAATCGTTAAACGCAAAGCTTCGATTGACGGCAAAACCTTCACCAGTGAAGAGATACTAAAAGCCAAGCCGATTGATGCTAAAACCGGACGAGAAATCAAACAGGAAGAAATCAAAGATCAGTATACTTCCCGTCATTTTGACAGCCAATTACTGATACCCGAACGCGTTGCGGCCATGTGTAAAGACCTGTTCGAGCAATTGTGCCAACACGGCGGCCCCGAGCAGAAAGTAATTATTTTCTGCAACCGCGACATCCACGCTGATCGTGTGGTCATGCAAGTGAACAACCTCTACAGCGCTTGGTGCAAACAGCAGGGCCGTGCAGCCAAAGACCTGTACGCCTTTAAATGCACCGCCAACGGCGGGCGCGAACTGATCGAACCGATGCGCGGTTCCGGCGAACGCGCCTTTATCGCCTGCACGGTGGACTTGCTGGCCACCGGCGTCGATATAGAACGGCTCAACGCTGTGGTGTTTTTCCGGTATCTGGAATCCAGCATCCTGTTTTATCAAATGGTCGGGCGCGGCACCCGCATCGACGAAACCACGCAAAAATATAAATTCTGGTTGTACGATTATACCGGCGTCACTGACCTGTTCGGCACCGATTTCATTACTGCGAATGCCTCAGCTAAAAAGAGAAAAGCCACGGGCGGTGGCGAAGAAGGCGGGGATGAGGGAGAAGACGAGCCGCCGGTGATTCAAATCAGCGGACAAACCGTCAGCGTCACTTCGGAAGGCCGCTTTATCCTCACCCGCCGCGAAGGCCGGGATGTCAAAATCCCGATAGACGAATACCGCCGGGAAATGCTGCAACGCGTGTTGCGGGAAGCAGGCAACTTGCAGGATTTTCGTCAACTGTGGATAGAAGCCCGAAAACGCCGCGAACTGATCGATCATTTACTGGGCGAAAACTACTCGCCGGAAGTCTTACGCGAACTGGAAGATATGCAGGATTTTGACTATTACGACATGTTCGCCTATCACGGCTATCGTGCCCAAGCCTTAAAACGCCGGCAACGCGGTCAGGCTTACCTCAACCAGAACCAAACCTGGTTTGACGCGATGCCAGCCGATACCGCGATTGTGCTAAAAGGTTTCGGCCATCAATTCGGCCTGGGCGGCACCGATGCGTTAGAAACTTCGGCATTATGGGATGTGCCGGAAATCAGTCTGGCTGGTGGTTTGGTAGCTTTGAAGAAATTGGGCAAACCGGCGGAAGTGATTTTGCAGACTAAGGGGAGATTGTTTGGGGTATGAATATTGATTTTGTTCCGTTTGAGAGAGCTTTTGTTTCAGAAACGGTGGGTCGATACAAAATTAAAGAATCGGAATATCACGACTCTGGTTCAATTAAAGTTGTTGATCAAGGCCAAAACCTAATATCAGGCTTCACTGATCGAACAGATTTGGTCAGAAAAAACACGCCTTACATCGTGTTCGGAGATCACACTAAAGTAATCAAGCTTGTTGATTTCGAATTTGTAGTTGGAGCAGATGGTGTAAGACTATATAAAGCTGCTGAGGGTTTTGATGCAGAGTTTCTATTCCTTTTTCTTAAAAGCTCTGTTCTTCCTACGGATGGTTACGGTAGGCATTCCAAATACCTCAATGATTTATTTATTCCAAAAATAGATTTAGAAAATCAATGCCGCATCACAACCAAACTCAAAGCCCAACTTGCCGAAGTAGAAACCGCCCGACAAGCCTTGGAATGCCAACAACAAGAAATCGTTAATCTGGCTAATGCGTATATCTGCGAAAGTATTGAACCATCATTTAATATGGGTGTAGGAGCGGGCCATGCCCGCGATTTAAACCATGCAGGCGATGATGGAATTTATTCGCGGGCATGGCCCGCTCCTACGGACGACCCAATATCCGTCACCGAAACTCGGCTGGGCGATGTGCTGGATGAAATCAAACAAGGCATCGGTGCAAACTGGGCGGAGTATCCGGTTTTGGGCGCAACCCGCAATGGTTTGGCGCCCGCCAAAGAACCGCCAGGCAAACAGCCTCAACGCTACAAACCGGTATTCAGCGGCACGGTGTTTTATAACCCGATGCGTATTTTGATCGGCTCGATTGCCTTCGTGGATGACGATGATGAACCCGGCATCACCAGCCCGGATTATGTGGTCTTGCAAGGTAAAAACGGCGTAGTTGATTCGCGCTGGTTTTATTACTGGCTCAGATCACCTTACGGCGTGCAGTGCATTAATTCATTGGCCCGCGGCGCAGTGCGGGAACGGATGCTGTTTAATCGGCTCGCGGAAGGTTCAATTCTACTACCGCCTTATCAAGAACAACTCAGGGTATCGAAAGCGTTGGCGCAATTAAAGTCGGTTAAATCCGGCATTCAAAAACAGCTGGATGAGTTGAATAAAATCCCAGAGCGGCTGCTGGCTCAGGCTTTTGGAAACAATGATTAATATAATTGTAGGAGCGGGCCATGCCCGTGATTTTGGTGATAATGGAATCCATTCGCGGGCAAGGCCCGCTCCTACAATTCTATGAGTGAACAAAAAATCCAATCGGGTCATCAGGCTTTGCGTAAAGGGCGGGTATCCCTTCCTAATCACGTTTATTTGATAACGACAACCACGGTTGATCGGCAACGTTTTTTCGATAACTTTACCGCCGGATGCGCTGCCGCCCGGTGTTTTGAAAATGCTGAACTGCTTGGTGATGCCCGAATGCTTGCCTGGGTTTTGATGCCGGATCATGCGCATTGGCTTATCCATTTAGGTGAGCGGGATGCTTTGAGCGTGGTCGTCAACCGGCTGAAATCGTCTAGCGCAAGATTGGCAAATCGAGTACACCATCGACAAGGCGCTCTTTGGGATGCGGCATATCATGACCATGCTTTACGTGCCGAGGAAGATTTACAGCATGTGGCTCGATATATTATTGCTAATCCTTTGCGGGCGGGATTGGTGCAACGGATAGGCGATTATCCGTTTTGGAATGCGGTATGGGTTTAATGTATTACCATAACCATTTCGCTGGCATGGCCCACTCCTACAACGCTAAACTAAAAAGAGAAAAATCATGAATACCCAACGATATCACGCCATTTTCAAGAGCTTCAGTCAGCTTGATTACACTATTTTCCAAGATCATGGTTATAAAGGCTTGTATGGCGGGCTTAGCGCGAAAGATATTCACGCTCAAGGGCTTAAAGAAAAGCCAGAAAATTCTTGATCACATGGGCAGTACCGAGCTGGCTGCTAATTTGTTCCGCGCCACACAGGCCGAAGAGAAGCTAAAACGTGATCAAGTACAGGGCAAGCGGCAGGCGAATCAAACCCATTTTGAAGTGGGCAAGAAAGTGAGACAAACCATTGATGATTTGGGCGGCACCATGCCCGAAGCCTTGCCAACTAAATAATTTTGTAGGAGCGGGCCATGCCCGCGATTTGGGCGATAACGGAACCCATTCGCGGGCATGGCCCGCTCCTACATATATAACCAGTGAAAAATCATGATGAATAAGCCAGATAAAACCGTAGAAGCCACTAAAAAAGGCAAATTGCCTAAGTCCATCGCTTCCATGCAATCGCTATCTTCCTTTGTAAAAGCCATTTGCGATGTGATGCGCCGTTCCAATTGCGCTAGCGCGTTGCAGTATGTGCCGGAATTAACCTGGATTTTATTTTTGCGAATTCTGGATGCGCAAGAACAAAAGGCGCGAGAAGAAGCGGAGGCATTGGGTAACGATTATTCACCAGCCTTGACTGCGCCTTATCGTTGGCAGGATTGGGCGGCGCCGTTTGTAGCGGATATGCTTCTGGAAGGCAAGCCGATTGGCTGGAAGCGCAAAGCCCTCTTCGAAGCCGGTGATGGCAAGCTGTTTGAGTTTATCAATAACGAATTGCTGCCGCATTTGCACAGTCTGGATGTTGATCTGAATACGCAGCAGCCCAATCTTAATGCCAGCCGCAAGCAGCGCGTCATTGGCCGGATTATGACGGCAGTGGAAAAAGTGCGGGTCGATAGCGAAACCAATCTGCGGGATATTTTAGATAAGGTGCATGAAATCCATATCGACCATATCGATGACACTCATTTTTTTACGTTGTCACAAGTCTATGAAGATTTACTGTTGAAAATGGGCGAGAAAAATTCGGATGGCGGCCAGTTTTTTACGCCGCGCGAAGTGATTCGGGGCATGGTGCATGTACTTGATCCGCAGGCAGGGGAAACGGTTTACGATCCTTGTTGCGGCACCGGCGGCTTTTTGGCGGTCGCGTTTGAACATATCAGCCGGAACTTGGGTAATGCGCCTGCCGCGACGATGTTGGATGTTTTAAAACACGATACCTTTTTTGGCCGGGAAAAAGAGAATCTGGTATTTCCTATCGCGTTGGCTAATTTGATTTTGCATGGTATCGATCAGCCGAATCTCTGGCATGGCAACACCCTCACCAACCGGCCAACCTATGGCGGTTTGTTTGAGCAAGCGCCGCCGACTTTTGATGTGATTCTGACCAATCCACCGTTTGGGGGCAAGGAAGGTTCGGATGCGCAAAAAAATTACAGTTTTGAAACCGGCTCGACGCAGGTGTTATTTTTACAGCATATTTTGGCCGAATTAAAAGCACCGCTGGATGGCAAAGCGGGCGGGCGTTGCGGCATTGTGCTGGATGAAGGCTTGTTGTTCCGTAACAATGAAAGTGCATTTGTGGAAACCAAACGCAAATTAGTCGATGAATGTGATTTGTGGTGCATCGTTAGCTTGCCGGGCGGGGTTTTCTCAACAGCCGGAGCCGGTGTTAAAACCAATTTGCTGTTTTTTACTAAGGGCAAAAAGACCGAACGCATCTGGTATTACGATTTGTCGCAGGTAAAAATCGGTAAGAAATCGCCTATGACCTTGGCGCATTTCGGCTTTGATAAACAAGGCGGCGTTTTAGCAGATGCCGATTTGCCGGGCACATTAACGGGCGATTGGTTGGAACAGGAAGGCAATCAGAGCAAGCCTTTTCCTTCGTTTGCACGATTGCGGGCCAAGCACGGAACGTCTGAGGCAGAAAGTGATTTTTCCTGGACAATAGACTTTACTGCACGACGCGCCAAGGCTCAGGCGGACATGCTGCCATTTCTTATAGAGGTGAAAAATCTCACTGAAGCATTGCTATCGTTGAAGGAGGATTTAAAAACACAAAAGAAAGACAAGGCCGATAAAGAAAAAATCTCGTCTATAGAAGAAGCGATCAAAGCTAAAGAAAAAGCCATTCGCGAAGCACAAACCAAAGCGGCTGATATTGATGCGGCGGTTTATGATCTGAAAGCCGTTAACCCTAATGTAAAGGCGATTAGCGATACGCGTACCGTGCTGGAAATTATTGATAATATCAATCTGCAGGGTCAAACTGTGGCAACGGCGATGAATAATTTGCGGCGGATGTTAACTCAGTAGTACGCCATGCGCACCTTTTCAAGAGTTCTTGGCGAGTTGGGCGTATGAATTTAAAATAGAATGCCGACAAGTTTTGGGTTGGCACGCCAATAAGTGTCTGGAATATCGACGTGAGAATTCATTATGTTTGACAAACTCATCACACGCGACATGCTTAAAAAGCTAGCCGGAGCGGAGGCCTTTCAACGCGGTGAGGACTATTTTTCTGCAGGCGTCATTAAACGTTTTCGAGTTGCCGGCGACAAAATTTCCGCGTGCGTTGAAGGGTCGGAAACTTATCGGGTCGAGTTGTGGAATGATAATGACGAGCTGGGTTACGATTGCACTTGTCCACGTGCGGCGGACGGTTTTTTCTGCAAGCATTGTGTGGCGGTAGGGCTTGCCTGGCTATCCGAACCGCAAGCTGAAAATGTACCCGGATCATCTAAAGCAAAGAAAAAGCGCAATGACCCCTGGCAGACTATCCAGGACTATTTGGCACTGCAACAGCCGGAAGTCTTGATTGCTTTGGTGCTTGACGCGGCGCAACGCGACGACCGCCTGTATCAATCGCTGTTATTGAAAGCAGAGCGCGCCGGGGTGGGTAATAATGTACAACATATTTTCCGCAAAGCCATCAACAAGGCGACGCGTATACATGGTTTTGTCGATTGGCGCGAGGCGGGCGGTTTTGCGGGTGATCTCGAACAATTGGTAGAACAGCTGGAAGAGTTATTAAAACCGGATAGCGCTGCGATACTGGTTGAATTGCTGGAATATGCTATCGAACGCGTGGAAGATGCCATGCAAAATATCGATGATTCCAACGGAGAAGTCGGCGGCATCGAGGCCGCTCTCGGCGCGCTGCATATCAAGGCATGCGAGCTGGCAAGACCGGACCCGGAAGCTTTGGCAGAGCGCTTGTTTCACATGGAAATGACATTGCCGATGGGTATTTGCAGTTTCAACGCGACGACCTATAACGCAATTTTAGGTGAACCAGGCCTTCGCCGTTATCGTGAGCTGGCAGAAGTACAATGGCGAAAAATTAAGCCGAAGAATAGCGGCGATGGCTTCGATGATCGCCGATGGCGTATTACGAACATCATGGAATCGCTGGCTCGAGCCAGCGGCGATGTGGAGGAATTGGTCGCCATCAAAGCGCGCGATTTATCTTCAGCTTATAGTTATCTTGTTATCGCCGAGATATGGGCCAAGGCTGGACAGGATGACAAGGCGCTGGACTGGGCAGAACGTGGACTGCAAGCATTCCCTAAAGCTACCGATAACCGGTTACGGGACTTTCTGGTCACTGCCTATCTGCAACGCAAGCGTAACGATGAAGCTTTGCAGTTGACTTGGGTGCAGTTCGAAGAGCGGGCAACGCTGGAGTATTATAAAAAATTGCATGCGGTCGCTAAACAGATGGAAGTGTGGACTGAACAGCGTGAACGCGCGTTGGCGCGAGTTGCCGAAGTGATTGCGCGTGATGCCGCAGCGACGAGTCGCTGGAATCCAAAACCCACAACTCCCAATTACTCGTTGCGGCTTGAAATCGCTTTATGGGAGAACGATCTCGATGCTGCCTGGACGGCCGTTCATGCCGGTGTTTGTAATCGTGGCCTGTTGCTGGCGTTAGCCGGTAAATTGGAGCCGACCCGTGCGAACGATGCTCTCAGCCTCTATAAACGGGTCATCCCGCTCATCGTCGAAGAAACCAACAATACCGCTTACGCAGATGCCGTCAAACTGATTCGCAAGGTTGAGGGGATAATGGGCACTCAGCAACGTCATCGTGAGTTCGGCGATTACTTGGCGGAGTTGCGTGTTCGTTTCAAACTCAAGCGGAATTTCATCAAACTTCTGGATGGAGAGGGTGATTACATGAAAAATCCAGGAAGTAATTGAAGCTAAAATGAAGGATTTAAAAAAAGTGAGCCGTAAACCGTCTTAATCAAGCACAATCGTTCAAAACTATTCATGAAGCAATATTTAGATTTACTCGACAAAATTCTCAAAGAAGGCACCCAGAAGGGCGATAGAACAGGCAGTGGGACGTTATCTTTATTTGGCCATCAGATGCGGTTTTCATTGCAACAGGGTTTTCCACTGGTAACCACCAAAAAAATTCACCTAAAATCAATCATTCACGAGTTGCTGTGGTTTTTGAAAGGTGAAACCAATCTGGCCTATTTACAGGCCCATGATGTTACGATCTGGAATGCATGGGCTGATGATCAGGGTGACCTGGGTCCTGTGTATGGCCACCAATGGCGTTCATGGCCAGCAGCGGATGGCCGGCATATTGACCAGATCCAGCAGGTCATTGAGCAGCTGAAAAGCACACCTAATAGCCGCCGTATGATTGTATCTGCCTGGAATGTAGCCGATTTGCCGGACGAAAGCATCAGCCCGCAGCAGAATGTCAGTCAAGGTAAAATGGCTTTAGCACCCTGCCATGCGTTTTTTCAGTTCTACGTGGCTGAAGGCAGGCTATCATGTCAGCTGTACCAGCGCAGCTGTGACACGTTTTTAGGATTACCGTTCAACATTGCCAGTTATGCGCTTTTGACGCATATGATGGCCCAGCAGTGCGATTTGAAAGTGGGTGATTTTATCTGGACCGGGGGTGATGTTCATCTGTATTTGAATCATCTCGAACAGGCTAGACTACAATTAACCCGTAGCCCTCATCAATTGCCCTATTTAAAATTGACTCGTAAACCGGAGTCGCTCTTTGATTACCGATATGATGATTTTGAAATTGAAAATTATCAGGCGCATGAACATATCAAGGCTGCCATTTCTGTCTGAGGCAGAAAAACAACTGTGTATAGGCGCCGTCACTTTAACCAACCTTTTTAGACATAATCAGCAATGAATACACAACATAGAGCACATCCCTGGCATGGCATTCATCCGGGCGATCATACGCCGGAAATTGTTACGGCGTATATCGAGATCGTTCCATCCGATACCGTGAAGTACGAAATCGACAAAGTGAGCGGTTATCTAAAAATTGACCGGCCACAGAAATTTTCGAACATGATTCCGACACTGTATGGATTCATTCCACAAACTTATTGTGCTGAGAAAGTTGCGGAGTATGCGCAACAAAAGTCGGGCAAAGCGGTGACCAAGGGCGACGGTGATCCGCTGGATATTTGTGTACTCAGTGAACGTAACGTCACCCATGGCGATATTTTACTGCAGGCGATACCGATCGGCGGATTCCGCATGTTGGATGGTGGCGAGGCCGATGACAAGATTATTGCTGTCATGAAGGGCGACGAATTTTATCGGCAATGGAATGATGTATCGGATTGCCCGGTATCCTATATCGATCGATTGAAACATTATTTTCTGACCTATAAGCATTTACCCAGTGAAACCAACATTTGTGAAATCACCCACGTCTACGGGCGTGAGGAAGCTCATGAAGTGATCAGACGATCGCTGGAAGATTACAATAACCACTTCAGTTGCCAGGAAAATCTGGCTTGAAGCCAATTTTTATGTAGGTCGAAATTTTTACAATACTGGAATTCAGTTGGAAGCCCAAGATAATTCCGGAAAAAATTCAGCCTGCATTCTTTGGCAATACTGAAGCAGATTAGTCTGTTGCCTCGCGTAATCCTTTATTGGCGATTCAATCGGACAGCCAAGCGTATTGATTAGAATGCCATAGGCACTGGCGTCAAGACTGCTTGGTTTGTCACCCATGAAGTACGATTTGCTGCCAAGAAAATGTGCCAGACTATCGATATCCTCCTTCCCCAATTCGAATATTTCTTTATGCGTGAGACGGCCTATTCCATGACCTTTGATTTGTGATTTGATTCGTATACGGTAAAGCGATGCGGCTACATCACGGATAACGGGAGGAAGTACACCAAAAATGGCCTGCTTGTTGGTTTGCCAGTTGTCCTCTGTATAATTCCAGCGCGAAACCATGCCGATCCAGTACAAATGTTCTTCCAAGAGACGCTGAAAGGCAGTTGCAATGCCTTGTTGCTCAGGTGTCAAATGCATATCCAGACTATTGCCATAAGTGCTTTTCAAATAATTTAGAATGAGTCGGGAATCGGCAAGTTTATTGCCGTTATCTTCAATGTAGGGTAATTTCCCTCGCGGTGCTTTTAAAGGCAGCGTTTCAACGATTTCATAAGGAAGTTTGGTCATGCGCAAGTAAGTTTCGAGTTTGACGCAGAATTGACTTAAATTGGGGATCCCCCAGGTGCGAGCGAATTGGTGTAGTTTGATCATGCTATTTCTCCTGAAAAAATGGGTGCTTATAGTGACTTTTATTATGCAAGTGTCTATACTAAGTCAGTAACTTTCTTTTTGCAAGTAGCTAATTTAATCAACATGAAAACCAAAGACGGAAACACCAGTGAGCAATTTTGATCGTTCGGCCTGTCCGGTGGCCAATATTCTGGACCTATTGGGTGACAAATGGACCCTGTTAATTGTTAGAGACCTGATTCTTGGCAAAGAACGCTATGGCGAGTTTGCCAGCTCGCCGGAAGGCATTCCGACCAATATTCTGGCTGATCGCCTCAAGCGCCTGGAGGCCTCTGGCATAGTTGCGAAAATGGCGTATTGTGATAAACCTCTGCGTTATCAATATGAACTGACAGATAAAGGTAAAGACCTGCAAATCATACTGGAAGCGATGGTGTTATGGGCAGATAAACATATTCCGGGAACTAGAGTATTTTCCAGATACCGGTAAAGTAGGCGCAGTAAAATCCAGTCTAAATAGCTCCAACGCATTAAAAGGTTAATTACGACAGCCAAATAAATGCAGAAATCTGCCTCATGTCATATTCGTTGCATAATAGTTACGATTTAGGGCTTACCTATAGCGCTGGGTTCTGGTATATTCACCGTCCAGGATAGGGTTAAACTAACTCGTTGGTCTGACTTTATTTTCAGGATAATAATGAAAAATTAATTTAAGAGGTGGAGAGCTGTTATGACTGAAGTGTTGTTTATATTGACTACCATTTTTGTAGCTTATGTTATTTATGTCGTCGTAAGCGAACAAAAATCAGCTTCTAAATCGGAAGTACATCAGGCAAAAGCTGAGAGCCCAGTAACAACGGTAAAGCAAACACCGCCTCAGCCAGCTCCAAAAACTGAAAATGTAGCAGAAGTAATACCTGTAGCCGCTGCTGCCGTGACCAGCAAACCAGTGACTCCAACAACTAAACCTGCCTCCCCTGCCCCTGTTGTGGCAGCACCCGATGCAGGCAAGAAAGGCTTGAAAGATCCAAAAACGGGTGAAGTGGCTACCACGTACGGCAATTACCGCTTTACCAAACGCTGGATTAAAGAAGCTTTGGTTGCAGAAGGTTTGCTGGAAAAAATTTACAAAAACGACGAACTGAATGCTGATACCGAAGCCAGGATTAAAGGCGCCATTTTAAAGCTGGAAGAAAACGCAAAATATCGGGCTTAGGATTCCGTTAAAAATAACTTCCCGAAATAGCAAAGTCGTGCGGCAATCCGTTCGTGCTGAGCCTGTCGAAGTATGAACGAATTGCCGCTGCGGGGTGGAATTTTTCCGTCCGTCCTTCGACAGGCTCAGGATGAACGGAAAACTTTTTTGATGCCAGACCGGTAAGTTATTTTTTGCCATATCCTTAATACTAATTCTGCCGCTATGGCAGTGGTTTTCTGAAAGATTAATTATCGAGGTTGAGCTTTTTCAATCGGTACCGAAATGATCTGAAAGTCAGTCCCAATTGTTTAGCGGCAGCGGTTTTGTTCCACTTATTTTCTTCCAGCGCGTCGGTGATGGCTTTTCGTTCGATTTTCTCCAGATAATCCTCCAATGCACCCAATGTGGGGTCGTAGGCCGGCGAATCGGGAAGCGAATAGTCGGCAACCGGCAGATTCAAGTCATCGACCCCAATCGTGTTACCGTCATAGAGCGCTAATGCCCTTTCCAAAATATTTTCAAGTTCGCGGACATTGCCCGGAAAGTGATATTTCTGCAAAGCAGCCAGAGCCGTTGGCGATAAAACCGGTAAGGCAGTTGCTTCTGCCCCCGTTAATTTCATCAGTATATGTTCAGTAAGATCGGGTATATCCTGAATTCGTTCTCGCAATGGCGGGATGTGAAGGTCAATAACGTTGATCCGGTAATACAAATCCTGCCGGAAATTGCCGGCTTTAACCATTTCGGCTAGGTTCCTGTGTGTGGCGCTTAACAGGCGAATATCGACAGGAATTTCCTGATGCTCGCCCACCGGTCGAATTCTCTTCTCCTGAATGGCTCGAAGCAATTTAACTTGCAGCGATTGCGGCAGATCGCCGATCTCGTCGAGAAACAGTGTGCCACCCTCTGCAGCCTGAAAAAATCCCTTGTTTTCACTGACGGCTCCGGTAAAACTGCCTTTTTTGTGTCCGAAAAATTCGCTTTCCATCAATTCGTGTGGAATGGCTCCGCAATTAATGGCTATAAAAGGATTGTCGCCACGAGAACTTTGGTGGTGAATCAGTCGCGCAACCAGCTCTTTACCGGAACCCGATTCGCCGCTGATAAATACCGGTGCCTGGCTACGGGCAAGCTTCTCTATTTTGGTTCGAATATCGCGCATGATCGATGATTCACCCAACAAAGTCCGACGCGTGCGCCTGTCTTTAGCAGGCGTTGGGCTGGAAAACTTGAGCGCACTGCTAATTAGTTGCCGTAATGCCGATAGATCGATCGGTTTGGAGACAAAATCGAAAGCGCCTTTTTTCATGGCCAGAATGGCCGTATCCATGTTGCCGTGGGCCGTGATGACAGCGACCGGAAAAGGCGTGTCCGTTGCCTGGATATAGTCGACCAGCTCCAGACCATTGCCGTCCGGCAATTTCATATCGGTCAGGCAAATATTGAAGGTTTTTTGCTGTAGTAATAATTTCCCACTTTCCACATTTTCTGCGCAACAGGTATCGATATTCATCCGGTTGAGCGTTATTTCCAATAGCTCACGAATATCGGGTTCATCATCTACTATTAACGCCAATGGTTTTATCATATGTCAATTATCGCGTGCTCAGCATTCTGTAAGCGGAGCCGAAAACAGCTTCGATTATCGGTGGTTAAATGATAGCTTAATTTTGCTTGATTTAATTCGGCCAGTTCTTTTGATATATATAATCCCAAGCCCGTTCCGCTCACCGATGTGGTAAAGAAGGGCTCAAAGAGATGCTGCATATCTTCCTGGCTGATAACAGCGCCGTTATCGATGACTTCAATGCATACATCCCGCTGATTGATTAGTAGTTGCAGCAGGATGGGACCCAGCTCTGGTCGCCCATATTTCAAGGCATTTTGGCATAGATTGTCCATGATTTGCTTGAGGTGACTGGAATCAATAAATGCACTTAATGAATCAGACTCCGGAACCAGCTTGAAGATGCCGCTGCTAACAGCGTGTTCAAGATTAAAGCTGAACAGATACTTTTCCAGCCATGATTTAAGCAGAATTTTTTCCCGTGTGGAATTGGATCGTTTGGATAGCTGTAAAATATCCTCGATGATATGGTTAACCCGGTTGCAATGGGTTTGAATGATTTCAATCAGGCGTTGATCCAGCGATGAAAGATTTGGAATTTCAGAGAGTAATTGGCCGGCATGGCTGATCGCTCCCAGGGGATTACGTATTTCATGGGCAATACTGGCCGTCAGTTGCCCCAAGGACGCCAGTTTGCTTTGCTGAAGGCGCTGATTATAAAGCGTGATGTCTTCAAGAATAACCATATAAAAAAAATCATGGCGTGTTGGCAGAACCATAAAACGAATATGAATATCGGATTGATTTGGCAGCTGTAACAGCGCAAGGTTTTGTTCGGCGTCGCCCAGCCAGGTTTGAAATGCCCTCGATAATTGCGAGGATATATCGCTTAGGAGGCCCGGCATGACCGCTAGATTGACCAGTCGTAATGACGCTTCATTGGCCATTTGTACGGACTGATCTCTGTTGACAATAATAATGCCCGAACGCATATGCTGAATGATGTATTGACTCAGTTCTTCCAGATTGGCGATGGTTTGTTGCTGCCGGTCAGCGAGCTGTAATATTTGCTCACTGCGTTGCGCAAGAATATAAGACAGAAAGGCGATGGTAAAAAACGAAGCGCCCAGCATGCCTGCATAGGCATAAGAGGTTGTGACAAAGCTATGTGTGTAGTCGGCATAAATCTGTTCGGCCAGCACCGCCAGACTGCCCAACGCGGCAATAAACATGGCGCAGCGGCCACCAATCAACAGCCCGCCTGATGCGATGGATACCGCCAGAAGAATACCCATGCCGCTATTGATGCCACCACAGGCATGCATTAACAACGTCAGAATAAGTATGTCCGTAAGAATCAGCAGATGGGCTTGAACGGTATAACCCGTGTGCCGGCCCACTATGGAAAACCCGGAAAGGATGGAAATCGCCAAATAAATCTGACTGCTTATGATGAACAAATCTTTATTATATGAGCCAATAAGCGAGGGAGAGAGCCGGACATAAAACAAAATAACAAACAGGCTGCCCAGAACTACGCGATAGGCGAGAAACACTTTCAATAATAACCAGGCCTGTTTGGCAGGAATACCATAGCCTTTTGAGAGGGGGCAAGGAAAAATGGTAAGGGTAGTATTTACAGACATGCGTGCTTTATCAATGGTGTTTTAGAAGGACTTCGTTAAAATAGTAAGCCGTAATCATTATAGTTATGGTAACTGACTAGCGTACAATCATAGCATTGATACAAAAACGCAAGACTACACCCACTGGATAAACCTATCAGTCAGGAGAAGCAATGAACATTCATGAATATCAGGCTAAACAGCTGTTTCAGCAGTATGGCATACCTGTGCCAGATGGAAAATACACGACAACGGCGGAGCAGGCAGGACAGGTTGCTATTGCACTGGGTGGCGAAGGCTGGGTGGTTAAAGCCCAGGTTCACGCAGGGGGCCGTGGTAAGGTCGGCGGCGTCAAACTGGCAAAAAATGTGGCTGACGTCATCACCTATAGTAAAGAAATGCTGGGTAAACGGTTGGTCACGCTGCAAACGGATAGTTCGGGTTTACCGATCAACTCGCTGTTAATCGAAAAAATTTACCCGATCAAACGAGAGCTTTATTTAAGTCTTGTGGTGGACAGAGGTAGCGAGCGTCTCATCTTTATTGCTTCAGCTGCTGGGGGTATGGATATTGAAACGGTGGCCCACGAAACACCTGAAAAAATCGTATCAGTTCCAGTTCATCCCGCGGCAGGCTTACAGGGTTATCAGTGCAGAAATGTGGCGTACGCACTGGGTTTAAAAGGCGCCCAGCACAAGCTGTTACAGAAAATCATGCAGGGTTTGTATGACTTGATGTTAGCCAGAGACGCCAGCCAAATTGAAATCAACCCCTTGATCGAAACAGAGAGCGGTGATCTGATGGCTCTCGATGCAAAAATCAATTTCGATGATAATGCCGTGCCTTGTCATCCGGATATAAGCGCGATGAAAGATCCCAGTCAGGAAGACGACAAAGAAAACGAAGCGCAACAATTCGGCCTGAATTACATCACTCTGGAAGGCAATATTGGCTGCATGGTCAATGGCGCCGGACTGGCCATGGCGACCATGGACCTGGTTAAATTGAAAGGCGGATTGCCGGCCAATTTTCTTGATGTCGGTGGTGGCACCAATGTTGAGAAAGTGTGTGAAGCCTTTAAATTGATCCTGTCAGACAATAACGTTAAAGCGGTATTGGTGAATATCTTTGGTGGTATCGTTAAATGTGATGTCATTGCCGAAGGCATTTTGGCGGCCATCAAGCAGGTGCATGTTGCAGTTCCGGTTGTTGTCCGCCTGGAAGGCACCAATGTTGAAGAAGGTCGAGCCTTGTTGACGAACACGGGGCTTAATTTATACGCAGCCGATGATTTGGCACACGCAGCAGAACAAGTTGTTGCACTGGCGGAGGCCGCATGAGTATCTTGATTGATAAAAACACCAAAGTGATTTGCCAGGGCTTTACCGGTAAGCAAGGCACCTATCATTCGCAACAGGCTTTGGAATATGGTACACAACTGGTGGGTGGTGTTACGCCGGAACGGGGCGGTGAAACGCATCTGGGTTTGCCGGTATTCAATACCGTGCAGGACGCCGTTAACACAACGAACGCAACGGCCAGCGTCATCTATGTCCCGCCATTTTATGCTGCCGATGCCATACTCGAAGCGGTCGATGCCGGCATAAAACTGATCGTCTGTATTACCGAAGGCATTCCGATTTTGCAGATGCTGCGCGTTAAAGCCGCAATGGCCGGTACAGGTGCCTTACTGATCGGTCCCAATTGTCCGGGCGTCATTACTCCCGGCGAATGCAAAATCGGCATTATGCCGGGTAAAATACATTTACCGGGTTCCATCGGTATCGTATCCCGTTCCGGCACATTAACCTATGAGTCTGTGCATCAAACGACGCAACAAGGTTTAGGGCAAAGTACCTGTGTAGGTATTGGCGGCGATCCCATTCACGGGATGAACTTTGTCGATGTGCTGAGCCGTTTCCAAGCGGACGAACAAACCAAAGGCATCGTTATGGTCGGTGAAATTGGTGGCAGCGAAGAAGAAGATGCCGCCGAATACATCGGTAAACATGTCACGAAACCCGTGGTGGCTTACATTGCCGGACAAACGGCGCCTTCAGGTAAACGTATGGGCCATGCAGGTGCTATTGTGACGGGTGGGAAGGGCACCGCAGAGGGAAAAGTGGGTGCATTGAAAGCGGCCGGTGTTACGGTAGTGAATTCGCCGACCGATATTGGCGCTGCGATGAAAACATTTTTTTAATGTTTGCAACGATGTCGAGTAGTGGACCTTGACTTAAATGGGGGTTTGGAAATGAATTGATAAATTTAGTCAGTTTTTATGAATGGATGATGAATTTAATGTATAAAATAAAGAAACAATCAATATATTATTAGTGTTATTGTCAACAATATAAACCTAATTTATAGTGGAGTCGTCATTTAGACACATTTCAACTTTAAAAGAGGATTTATTAATGAACGAATATTACAAAGATATTTTAACTGGAGCGGTTTTTATAACGGGACTGATTGGCTTTATTTCAGGTGAATTCATCATTTCTTCCACGCTTTTCGCATCAGCAGCGATTGCCAGCAATGTTCAACTGAACACTAAACGGGGTGATAACGGAAATCTGTCATGCGACTGATATCCTTATCACAACAACTGATTCAAGTAACTTAAAAACTCCCAAGGTCAAATGGCCTTGGGAGTTTTTTTATGTAGTGTCAAAAAATCCTTTCAAACCCTGGCTTGGCCGCAATCTGAACATACCTCACATTTAAGCAGAGCGATTAATCAATCCAGTCTTCCGTCAGTTTTTGGTTGCTTCGATCTGGATTGCAATATTCACGTCATCAGCCACCGCAGGCACATATTTACTCACACCAAAATCCGTGCGCTTGATCGTGGTAGTTGCATTGGCGCCGCAGGTGTTTTTCATGGCAATAAGATTCATCCCGCAATGAAAATGGTCAACCGTCAGTTGCACCGGTTTGGTAATGCCGTGCAATGTTAAATCGCCATTCACTGATACCAGACGGTCATTATTAAAAATCAATTGATTTGATATAAACGTAATCTGCGGAAATTGCGCAACATCCAGAAAATCCTTCCCGCGAAGATGATCTTCCAAATCGGTCAGTCCGGTACTGATGGAGGCTGCATCAATGCTGATTTGTATTGAACCGGTGCTGGCTCTGGGATCAAGTGTGATATTACCGGTTGTCTTATTAAAACGGCCTCGTTGAATTGAAAATCCCAGATGGTTAATTTCAAAGCTGGGAAACGTGTGCCGTGAATCAACCGTATAATTATCGCTGGCAACAGCAGGAAGGCTTAAACTGGACATGATCATCAGAGCAAGAACGGACTTTTTCATAACATTCCTATTAAAAAAGATAGTTTTCGAGCAAATTGTTAGATTTATATCAGTGAAGTATCTTACTAAAATGCGAAAATTGTTTTCGCATGAAGATGAATGTTTATTGATCCATCTTGGTTATATTACCGCGCAAATGAGATTATTCAGACAAGACTAGCAACCAAAAGGTGAACCATTCAAAAAATCCATTGACTGAAGCTGGCGGATTTAAGCTTTTGATGGGCAATATAACCGCTTCTCATGACATGACCCGAGTAAACATTACGCTCGAACGGAAGTTACATTGCATGCTATGGTTCAGTCGTTGATGACTCCACCTGTTGCATGTCAATCATCCAAGCATTTACAGTTGCTTGTTTGAGGCATCATTTCTTTTCCGGATTGGAGATATTTTAGATTTCACTAACTCCGGGTGATACTGCTCCACCCGAGGCTTTTGTTCAGCTTGATTTTGCAAGAAAGTTAACTGGGCTTTCAACAGCTCGACGAATGGGTTGTTCGCTCCAAACTTCCTCTCAAGTCTAGGAATGTCTTGCTTCAGCAAATCTATTTCTGTGGCCATGATCTTATCCTCAAAAGTAATAACCAATACTAAATTACATTTGTTCGACAATATCCGCCGCAATTAAATTCAAAGTTCATTAAAAATTGGGTGTATTTATGATGAGATGACTATTTGAAGCGCGGCCGAAGGTCGATTATTTTTTAACATCCAAACCATATCGGACAACAGCCTCCTTGCGAAATGCTTCAACCATTGAATCGCAAAGTTGTTTGAATAAGCCGTTTAAGGCTGTGCCAAGCAACTTATTGCAAAACTCGAATTCAAAATTCAGCGAAACACAGCATTCATGAGCGCCTATTGGGGTGAACACCCAGACACCTTTGAGAAATTTGAAAGGACCATTTTCAAGATTGATTGAAATATACCGGCCTTCTTCCATGGTGTTAACCGTGGTAAATTCAAAACCTATTTTGCCCTTGCCGATCCTCATCATCGCTCTTGATTTATGATTTTGCTCTTCGTGGACTTCAGAATAAATACATAAAGGAATAAATATTGAATATGAATTAATATCATAAACAAGATCATACATTTGATCAGCTGAATAGGGGACTGTCACCTGCTTACGGAAATTGGGCATGGGGATTGGTTGATTATGAATTATACGGGCAGTTTCTGTTAAAAATTGGCTCTGTACATAACAAAAATTAACAAGCGGCCGTCTGATTCTTGGGCGCACGTGCCGGAGGCACTGGTGACAGCAATGAAATCAATGTTCTGATCCGCTTGTTTGACCTTGAGCAGGCGTTAAAGTATTCAGAACGGATACAATCCAGCCCCTACCTAAAAATGCTTTGGGCTTTGCGCCGGTGCGTTTTGACTTTAATGGGCAAAACGCTATCGTGCTGCCAGTCGCCGACCTTATGAGCCCAACAGAAAGCTATCACCGGCAGCACTAAGAGTTTCTTAATGCGTAGGTAGCTAACCACACGGGTTTCTTCGAGTCTGAAGCCCCGCCCCTTTAAGCAACCGAACAAGGTTTCAATTTCCCAGCGCAAACCGTAAATTTTAATGGCCTCCTCAACAAAGTTGCCACTGGCAACCACCAACAGTTCACCATCCGCTAAGCGCAGAGCGCTCA
The DNA here is from genome assembly GCA_013140705.1 of Methylococcaceae bacterium. GTDB lineage: Bacteria > Pseudomonadota > Gammaproteobacteria > Methylococcales > Methylomonadaceae > JABFSH01. The sequence continues at coordinate 63,555 of JABFSH010000044.1, read as the reverse complement.
GATTAACTCGGCATTGACCTAAACGCCTCGGTTGCGGCAGTTGCCCGATCTCACCGGGCTTCAATCCAGCAAACAAGCGGTCCACCCGTGTTTTCTGGCCGCGGCGATTGGCGCTGAGACTGTTGTTGCGAATCCGGATAAAAAAGGGTATCCGCTCTTTCAAAAGCCACCTCATCCATTGGTCGCCAATAAATTCCCGGTCAGCCAGCAGTCCCTGGAGTCGGCTTTTGCCAAACCGACTGATGAAGCGCTTTAATAGGGCAATGCGTTCGCGGCTATTGGAATTGCCTCGTTTATTGAGTGGCAACCAATACACGGGGATCGCTGCGCCCCGGTAAACAACAGCTAACACCAGCAAATTAATGTTGATGCGCCCCCACTTCCAATTCGTCCGATCCAGGGATAGATAAATATCGGCATCCAGGAAACCGAACAGGTTCATGACAAAGTGAGCCACGTCATTGTAATCGATCCAATGCCCGCTAAAAAATCGCTGCATCCGACGGTAACGCGACGGAATAAGGGCGCGGCTTGGAAAGGTCAAGGCGAGTTGAGCCAGGTTAACCGTTCCTACTCCCATCAAAGAAATCAACATACCAACAAAGCAAGTCATTCGGGCCTTGTTCCATTGAAAATGCTGGTTTAAGATACTCGTTAGTTCGTTGATTTGTAATTGACCGCTTTTCATGTTCGCAAAACAAAATGCAGTATTTAATTACATTTCAACGAGCTATATCAACTTCCTCTTACTTTTATCATGTACAGAGAAATGTTTTACGACTTTATTCTCACAAAACAAAGTATTGATGCCAATATTTCGGCTTATTCGACCGTTACAGACTTTGCGAGATTTCTAGGTTGATCCACGTCGGTGCCTTTTAAAATGGCGACATGATAGGACAGAAGTTGTAAGGGAACCGTGTAAACAATCGGTGAAATTTCATTACCGACTTGTGTCATTTTTACTATTTGGATGTTGCTGTCCGGCGTGGATGCCAATTCTTCATCCATAAATACAATCAGTTGCCCGCCTCGGGCGCTGACTTCCTGCATATTCGATTTTAATTTTTCAAGCAGACTGTTATTAGGGGCGACGGTAATGACCGGCATGTCGGAGTCGATTAATGCCAACGGGCCGTGTTTCAGCTCACCTGCCGGATAGGCTTCGGCATGAATATACGATATTTCCTTCAGTTTCAAGGCACCTTCCATTGCTATCGGATAATGAGCGCCTCTACCCAAAAACAAGGCATGTTGCTTTTCGGAAAATTGTTCGGATAGGGTTTTGATTTCGTCATTCAGTTGCAAGACCTTTTCAATTTTTCCCGGTAAAGCGAATAATTCCGAGGTGATTTTTTGTTCCAGTTGTTCGGTGAGCTGAAAGCGTCTGCCAATCGCAATGACCAGCAGCATCAGGGTTGTCAGCTGGGTGGTAAAGGCCTTTGTCGATGCGACGCCGATTTCAGGGCCGGCTCGGGTCATCAAAACCAGATCGGACTCTCTGACCAAGGAACTTTCCGGTACGTTACAAACGGCGAGCGAATATTTGGCTCCCAGTTTTTTAGCTTCCTGCAAGGCGGCCAGAGTATCGGCGGTTTCTCCCGATTGGGAAATGGTGACGATGAGTGTATCCGGGGCCAGGACGGGATTGCGATAGCGGAACTCGCTGGCAACTTCGATATTGCAAGGCACGCGCGCCAGTTCTTCAAACCAGTATCTGGCGACCAGTCCAGCGTGGAAACTGGTGCCGCAAGCCAGTATTTGTACGGATTTGATCTTGTCGAATATTGCAGACGCATTGTGTCCAAAGGCGTTTTCCTGCAGGCGGTTGTTGATAAAGCGACCTTCCAATGCCTGTGATATCGCAAACGGTTGTTCGTAGATTTCCTTTAACATGTAATGACGATAGTCGCCTTTATCGACCGAGTCAGCGGTTAGCTGGCTTTCCTTTGCAGGGCGTGTCACCTCGTTATCGTTGCGGTCATAAATAACCAGCTCATCGATGGTAATGGCAGCGATATCGCCGTCTTCGAGAAATATGAAGCGCTGTGTCACCGGCAGTAATGCAGCCACGTCGGAGGCGATAAAATATTCGCCGATACCCACACCGATGACCAAAGGACTCCCTTTTCGGCATGCTATCAAGGTGCCGGGTTCGGTAACACTGATGATGCCCAAGGCGTAGGCACCTTCCAGCTTTTGTATGGTGGTTTTGACGGCATCCAGCAAGTTATCTGTGGTTTTTAAGGCGTCAAACACTGCATGAACAATGACTTCAGTATCGGTTTGTGATGTGAATTCATAGCCATTGTTTAACTGTTCTTCGCGTAATTGCTCATGGTTTTCAATGATGCCATTGTGAACGACGGCTACCTTGTGCCGACAGATGTGGGGGTGGGCATTGGCAGTGCTGGGTTTTCCGTGTGTCGCCCAACGTGTGTGCGCGATGCCCGTGTTGCCGGTAATGGGATCGTTTTCCAATAAGGCTTCAAGCCCTTTCACTTTACCAAGCGCACGTTTACGATGGATGTGTTCATCACAGATGACGGCTAATCCGGCTGAATCATAACCACGATATTCCAGTCGTTTTAACCCTTCCATTAGAATGGGTACGACATTGCGTTGTGCTACACCACCTACAATTCCACACATATTATTTTTCCTTCTTGACCGGTCTTTGCCATCCTGAGATCGAAATTTGTTTAACCCGACTCAGTGTTAATTGATTTTCAGGGCTGTCTTTGGTGATGGTAGAGCCAGCGCCGATGGTGGCATTATTGCCGATGGTGACCGGTGCCACTAATTGTGTATCGGAACCAATAAATGCACCGTCACCTATGGTGGTGCGGAATTTATTTGCGCCATCATAATTGCAGGTGATGGTGCCGGCGCCAATATTGACGCGGCTTCCTACCGTGGTGTCGCCGATATAACTCAAGTGATTTATTTTACTGCCGGTGGCGACAGAGGATTTTTTGATTTCAACAAAATTTCCGATATGAACGTCATTGGCCAATTCCGTTTCGGGTCTTAATCTTGCAAACGGTCCGATGCGACTGCCTTGGCCTATTACCGCATTTTCGATGACGCAATTGGCGAGAATTTCTACTTGATCACCAATGATTGAGTTGATGATCTGGCAGTTTGGGCCGATGGATACGTTGTTGCCGATACTGTTGTTGCCTTCCAGAATGACATTGATGTCTATTTCAATATCCTGACCCAAATTATCCAGGGTGCCCCTGAGGTCGAAGCGTGCGGGATCCTTTAAAGTAACTCCCTGCTCCATCAGAAAATGAGCTTTTTCCATCTGATAGACGCGTTCGAGGTGGCTTAACTGAATTCGATTGTTTACCCCTAATACTTCATCTTCAGATGAGGGCTGACTGGTTTTTATGACGACAGTATCGTTGACCGCCATTTCAATGATGTCGGTTAAATAATATTCACCTTGTGCATTATTATTTTTCAACTGATTCAACCATGCTTTCAATTGATTGCCTCGAACAGCCATGATGCCGGTATTGACTTCGGTGATCAGTTTCTCAGCAGTGTTGGCGTCCTTTTCTTCGACTATTTTGGTGACATGACCGGTTGAATCTCTTACGATTCTTCCATAGCCTTTTGGATTGGCAAGATTGACTGTTAGCAATGCCAGAGAATGATCGCTGACGTTTGCCAGTAATTGTGTCACTGTTGCACGTTTTAACAAGGGCACATCGCCATAAAGGATTAACACAATATCACCATCGTCGATATGGTCCTTAACCTGTTGAACGGCATGACCCGTACCAAGCTGCTGTTTTTGTTCAATCCATTGGGCATCCAGGTCTTTCAAGGTGTTTCTAACCAGTTCGGCACCGTGGCCATAAACTATCGTTATGGTGTTATTTTCCACTTGCTTGGACATGTCATAGACATGTTGCAGCAAAGTTCGGTTGGCAATTTTATGTAGTATTTTGGGTAATTCTGAACGCATCCGGGTACCTTTGCCGGCAGCAAGAATAATAGTCGTAATTTTCATTTCAAATCCTGTTAAACAAAAAAGCCCGATAGCGTATTGTACGGTATCGGGCTTTTAATAGTGAAGCGACACAATATGTCGTCGTTATTCACCGCGTTTTCTGAGTCTGTCAAGCGTTCTTAACTGTGTGACGGCTTCAGCCAGGCGTGCCTGCGCTGTCGCATAATCAATTTTTCCGGATTTATCAGCCAGCGCTTCTTCTGCTCTGGCTTTTGCTTCCAAAGCGGCTGCCTCATCAATGTCTTTGGCTCTGATTGCGGAATCGGCCAAAATCGTTATCAGATGCGGTTGAACTTCCAGAATGCCACCCGATATAAAAAAAGGATGGTCTTCTTTGTCGTTTATCTTGACTCGTACTTCGCCAGCTTTTAACTTTGTAATCATTGGCGCATGTCGAGGCGCAATACCCACTTCGCCAAGTTCTGCCGGTGCAAACACCATTTCCGCCAAGCCGGAAAATATTTCTTTTTCTGCACTTACAATGTCAATATGTATTGTCATGGTCATTTTTAGTACGGATTTCCTGTTCCAACGTTTAGATTAAGAATATGCTTCCGGGTAAATCACTAAAGCCTTGATCAACGAACTGAGGATTAATTAGTCGAACACACTATGATTTTAAATACCGGGCTAATCAGCCTTTCAGCGCTTTAGCTTTTTCAAGCGCTTCATCGATAGTTCCCACCATGTAGAAGGCTTGTTCCGGAATCGAATCGTAATCCCCGTCGATAATGCCTTTGAAGCCGGCAATGGTATCCTTGAGAGAAACATATTTTCCTGGTGACCCCGTGAATACTTCGGCAACAAAGAAAGGCTGAGACAGGAATCGTTGCATTTTTCGAGCCCTGGCGACGATTAACTTATCGTCTTCAGATAACTCATCCATCCCCAAAATGGCGATAATGTCGCGCAATTCTTTATAGCGCTGCAGGATGCCTTGCACCTTACGGGCAACATCATAATGCTCTTGTCCGATGACCAATGGATCTAGCTGACGACTGGTCGAATCCAGAGGATCAATCGCAGGATAAATACCCAGCTCGGCGATTTGACGTGATAGTACGACCGTCGCATCCAAGTGGGCAAATGTCGTTGCCGGTGACGGGTCAGTCAAGTCGTCGGCAGGTACATAGACCGCCTGAATGGAGGTAATTGAGCCCGTTTTGGTTGAGGTAATACGTTCTTGTAAAACCCCCATTTCTTCTGCCAATGTAGGCTGATAACCCACCGCAGACGGCATACGACCCAATAATGCCGATACTTCGGTTCCAGCGAGCGTATAGCGGTAGATATTGTCGACGAAGAATAAAACGTCACGTCCTTCATCGCGGAAATATTCCGCCATTGTTAAACCAGTTAACGCCACACGCAATCTGTTTCCTGGCGGCTCGTTCATTTGACCGTAAACCAGAGATACCTTGTCGATAACGTTTGAATCGGTCATTTCATGGTAAAAGTCGTTACCTTCACGGGTACGCTCTCCGACACCCGCAAATACCGAGTAACCGCTGTGCTCGATCGCAATATTACGAATAAGCTCCATCATGTTAACGGTTTTACCAACACCGGCGCCGCCAAACAGCCCAACTTTTCCACCTTTGGTGAATGGGCAGACCAGATCGATAACTTTAATACCGGTTTCAAGCAACTCATTAGCGGCTGCCTGTTCAGCGTAACTGGGCGCGTCTCGATGTATACCCCATTTAACCTTTTCACCGATGGGGCCTTTTTCATCAATAGGCTGGCCCAGTACATTCATGATGCGGCCTAATGTTTCCTGACCGACCGGTACTGATATGGGTGCATTGGTATTGCTGACGGTCAAGCCCCTGCTCAAGCCATCGGTACTACCCATTGCAATGGTTCTGGCCACGCCATCACCTAATTGCTGTTGAACTTCAAGTATAAGGTCTTTACCTTCTACGACTAGGGCGTCATATACTTTAGGCAGGTTTTCGCGGGCAAATTCCACGTCGACAACCGCGCCTATGATCTGAACGATTTTTCCCGAACTCATTGTTTCGTCCTCTTAAATAGTAATTCTTTTTGCTTAAACAGCTGCGGCACCGGCAACAATTTCTGAAATTTCCTGAGTAATGGCTGCTTGCCTGGCTTTGTTGTAGACCAGTTGTAATTCTTTGATCAGATTACCGGCATTATCAGAAGCGCTTTTCATGGCAACCATTCTGGCGGCCTGTTCACAGGCGTTATTTTCAACCAAACCCTGATATACGATAGATTCGATATAGCGTGTGAACAGATGATCCAGCACTTCCTTTGCATCAGGCTCATAAATATAATCCCAATGACCACTCAATTTTTCGTCGATTTCGCCAGCAACCACCGGCAACAGTTTCTCAACGGTTGGTCTTTGAGTCATGGTATTAACAAACTCATTATTGACGACATAGAGCTCGTCAATTTTGCCATCGAGATAGGCATCCAGCATAATGGTGATGATGCCGACGATATCCTGAAGATGGGGTGTGTCACCAATTTTGGAAACCTGACCAATCAGATTTGATTTTAGAATGCTAAAAAAACCTGAGGCTTTTGTCCCCACGGTACAAACATCGACTTCAATCTGGTCTTTCTGCCATTGGGACAAGTAGGTGAGGGTTTTTCTGAATAGATTGGAATTTAACCCGCCGCATAGGCCCCGGTCAGAACTAATGACAATGAGGCCCACTCGTTTTACTTCACGTTGAACGAGAAAAGGATGCTTGTATTCCGGATTAGCATGCGCCAGATGTTTGATAATTCGGCCAATCCTTTTGGAGTAAGGGCGAGTTGCCTGCATTCTGTCTTTTGTCTTACGCATTTTACTCGCGGCAACCATTTCCATGGCGCGAGTAATCTTTTGAGTATTCTTGATACTACTGATTTTTGTGCGTATCTCTTTACCAACAGCCATTTGAAGACCCTTTTACCAACTATGCGTTTTAACGAAAGTTTCAATAGCCGCCTGGATAGCCTCTTTGATTTCGTTGTTGTAATCGCCGGTGTCGTTGATCTTGTTCATTAATTCGGTATGCTCTGTTTTCATAAACAGCTGTAGGGCTGATTCAAAAGCCAGTACCTTATTAACTTCAACGCTATCCAGGAAACCCTCGTTTGCTGCAAACAGTGATACTGCCATTTGCGCTACTGACATGGGTGAATATTGGTTTTGCTTCATCAATTCGGTCACTCGTTGACCACGTTCAATTTGTTTTCTGGTGCTTTCGTCCAAATCCGATGCGAACTGGGCGAATGCCGCAAGTTCACGATACTGGGCTAAATCCAGACGGGTTCCGCCACCCAGTTTCTTGATGATTTTGGTTTGTGCGGCGCCACCGACGCGAGATACTGATAAACCAGCGTTGACAGCGGGACGTATGCCTGAATTGAACAGGTTGCTTTCGAGGAATATCTGACCGTCGGTAATCGAAATCACGTTAGTTGGAACGAAAGCCGATACATCACCACCTTGCGTTTCAATAATCGGCAAGGCCGTTAATGAACCGGTTTTGCCTTTAACTTTACCGCCTGTCAGTTTTTCAACTTCAGCCGCATTGATGCGTGATGCTCTTTCCAATAAGCGGGAGTGCAAATAGAACACGTCACCTGGATAAGCTTCACGGCCAGGTGGACGACGTAACAATAAGGATACCTGGCGATAGGCCCACGCTTGTTTTGTTAAGTCATCATAGATGATCAATGCATCTTCGCCACGATCACGGAAATATTCACCCATCGAGCATCCGGTGTAGGGTGCTATGAACTGCAACGCTGCCGATTCGGAGGCTGAAGCAGAGACAATGATGGTATGTTCCATGGCACCATGTTCTTCGAGCTTGCGAACAACGTTGGCTATGGATGAACGTTTCTGGCCGATAGCGACATAAATACATTTAATACCGGTGCCCTTTTGATTGATAATCGCGTCGACAGCAATCGCCGTTTTGCCGGTTTGTCTGTCGCCAATAATCAATTCGCGTTGGCCGCGGCCAACCGGAATCATTGCATCGATGGATTTCAAGCCCAGTTGCACGGGTTGATCAACGGATTGACGAGCAATGACACCGGGCGCAATTTTTTCAATGGGTGAAAATTCGCTGGTTTCTATGGCGCCTTTGCCATCGATAGGATTACCGAGTGCATCAACGACTCGACCCAATAAGGCCTCTCCGACAGGAACTTCCAGAATTTTTCCGGTACATTTAACGACATCGCCTTCAGAAATATGCTGGTATGAACCTAATACTACCGCACCGACTGAATCACGTTCCAGGTTAAGAGCCATTCCAAATGTATTACCAGGGAATTCAAGCATTTCACCCTGCATTGCTTCGGAAAGGCCATGAATTCGGACAATACCGTCAGTAACACTGACGACGGTACCTTCTGTGTGTGCTTCGACATTCAAATCGAAGTTTTCGATCTTCTTTTTAATCAGATCACTAATTTCAGATGGGTTTAATTGCATGTACTTATTCTCACTCTCACTGTAGTGCTCTTTGCATTTGTTGAAGCTGGCCTCTAATCGATCCGTCAATTACTTTGTCGCCAGCACGAACCAGAACGCCGCCTATTAATGATGTATCGACCGTTACGTTCATATGGATGTTTTTGTTCATGGTTTTTGCCAGTTTTGCTGAAAAACTCTGCCTGGCTTCATCTGTGAAGGCATAGGCAGTCAATACTTCAACTTCGATATAGCCTTCATCATCGGCTTTCAATGATTCGAAAATGCTGGCTATGGCAGGCAATAATGCTAATCGGCTATTTTGAACGAGTAGTTTCAGAAAATTGCTGCCTTCCTGATCTACCTGGCCCTCGCAAATATCAAGCATGAGTGCTGATAACCGATTTTTACCCACTTTGGGGTTGTTCACAATGCCTACAATATCCTGGTCTCGTAAGACGGCTGACATAAAGGCCAAGCTTTTGGACCATTTTTCAGCCGTGCCGCCATCTTTGGCCCTTTTAAATGCCGCTACGGCGTAAGGTCTTGCCAATGTTGCGATTTCGCTCATTATGCCTGGCCTTATAACTTGTTGGAGATTTTGTTGACGAGTTCCTGATGCCTGTTTTGATCGATCTCTGCACTCAGAATTTGCTCAGCAGCGCTGACAGCCAAGGCAGCGACTTCTCTACGTAAATTTTCCTTGGTTTGTTGTATTTCCTGCTCAATTTGTGCCTTGGCCGCGAGAATCAGACGATCACCTTCTTTTTTGGCGTTGTCTTTGGATTCTTCAACAATTTCATTCGCACGCTTTTGGGCCAGACTGACAATTTCAGAAGATTGACTTTTTGCATCCTTCAAGACATTTTTAGCTTTTTTCTGAGCCAAATCCATGTCTTCACGGCCTTTCTCTGCCGCGGCCAAACCATCGGCAATTTTTTTCTTCCGCTCTTCCAAAGAGTTAAGTAAAGGGGGCCAGATATACGTCATGGTAAACCACACCAATAACGCGAAGGTAATCATTTGACCAATCAGAGTAGCATTGATACTCACGATGCGTTCCTCTTGTTTAGAGTAAAGTTAAACAACCGTTATTAACCCGCTGCAGCAGCCTGAACTGCAGACAGGAATGGGTTTGCGAAGGTAAAAAACAGAGCCAAACCAACACCGATCATCGTCACCGCGTCGAGCAGACCAGCAACAACAAACATTTTTACCTGCAGCATAGGAACCATTTCCGGTTGACGGGCAGCACCTTCAAGGAACTTACCACCCAGCAAACCAAAGCCGATTGCGGTACCCAATGCGCCCATGCCCAGAACCAGACCAACCGCGATAGCTGTCATGCCCTGCACGTCAGCAATTAATTTAGCAATTTCCATAATACCTCCAAACGTAAATAGTTAAGTTAAAAAAAACAGTGTAAAAGGCAGAGGTTTTACGTAACCGCGCAAAGACTGCCATTCAGTAAATCGAGTTGTATTTGATCCGAGGTTACCTTAGCGACGTTCAAATATCAATGATCTTCATGTGCCATGCTCAGGTAGACGATGGTCAATACCATGAAAATGAAGGCCTGAAGCGTAATAATCAGGATGTGAAAAACTGCCCAAGGGAAGCTCAACACCGGCTGTAAATAACTGGGCAACAGGGCAATCAAAATAAAAATTAATTCGCCCGCGTAAAGATTTCCGAATAACCGTAAAGCCAGTGAGATGGGTTTTGCTATTTCTTCGACCAATTTTAAAAGCAGGTTGAAGGGTAACAGCCATGGACCGAAAGGCTGGAACAACAGTTCCTTGGCAAAGCCCCAGGGGCCCTTAATTTTGATGCTATAGAAAATAATCAGACTGAACACAGATATGGACATGGCAAAGGTTGCATTCAGATCGGTACTTGGAACTACTTTCAGGTAGGGCACAAACATGACGCTGCCTATGGAGGGCAGCAAGTCAACAGGAAATAAATCCATGAAATTAAAAAGGAATACCCAGCAAAAGATCGTCAGGGCCAGGGGTGCGATTAATTTGCTTTTACCGTGAAAACTGTCCTTCACTTGGTTGTCGACAAATTCTATCATCATTTCGGCAAAATTTTGGACTAACCCAGGCACTTCTGAAGTTGCTCTCTCTGCTGCTGTCTTGAAGAACAAAATAAACAATCCACCTAATAAAGCGGAAAAGAACAGCGTGTCCAGATGCAGTGTCCAGAAACCTTCTCCAGCGCTTAGCGGGGTTAAATGGTGAACTATATAACCTGTTGCACCTTCGGCGGCATGAGCTTCGGTAGCCATCATTCCTCTCAAATTTAAAACGGTCAGCGCATTAATAGCGCAAACCAAAAAACCGATAATGCTGTTACATACCCGAATAACAGCGGTAAAATTTCTATGGTTGGGATTTGAAAAATCATTAAGAATAACGCTGCAGTCAACAGCAGTTTCCCTGATTCTCCTGCATAAAAAGTTCGTACAATCTTTTTTGCGTCCTGACCTGCTGAATTGTATATGCGTATTGCAAAATACAAGTTAGGAATAAATGCTGCCACACCACCGAGTATGGGTGATAAAGCCCTTTGCCATCCCCAGGCAAGTGCAAAGCCTAATGTGGTTATTATAATTATCAGTATTTGATAGCCTAGAATTTTACTGATTGCCGATAATTTATTATCTGCCACAGCTAAGGCCTGACAAAACAAACATGAAATTATATCCAGATAAGCTACTTAAATCAATGAGTAAATTTATCAGTGATTTAGTCATCTCACTGTTTGAACTGTTCTATCAGGCCATCCAGTTCATCAAGACTGGAATACGAGATGACCAACCTTCCAGTGCCATTTTCCTTATGATCGATTATGACCCTGGTGCCCAGTTTGGATGTCAATTCTTCCTGTAAACGCAAGGTATCTTTATCAATGGTTTTAGTTTTTGGTTGCTTTGCTTCAACCTGGCTGTCTTTAACCAGTCGTTCTGCAGCTCTAACTGTTAAGCCTTCCTTTACTATTTTATTGGCAGCGGCAAGCTGTTTGGCCCCATCCAGCGCTAATAAGGCGCGGGCATGGCCCATTTCAATTTGTTTGGTTACCAGCAGTTTTTTGACCTCAGGATGCAATTCCATCAATCGTAACAAGTTGGTGACGGTAGCCCGTGATTTGCCGACAGCATCAGCAATTTGTTGATGAGTCATTTCAAACTCATCCAGCAAGCGTCGCAACGCTTCAGCTTCTTCCAAAGGATTGAGATCCTCTCTTTGGATATTTTCTATGAGGGCAATCGCCATGGCTGCTCTATCATCGATTTCCCTGATGACAATTGGTACCTGCTGCAAGCCGGCCAGCTGAGCAGCACGCCAGCGTCGCTCGCCGGCAACAATTTCAAACTTATCCTGATCGATCTTACGCACAACGATAGGTTGTATGACGCCTTGCGCCTTTATGGAATCTGCCAGCTCCTGTAGTTTCTCCGGGTTCATATCCTTGCGGGGTTGATATTTTCCCCGTTGCAAGAATTCGATGGGCAGATTTTGTAATGGCGGTTTATGTTCTGCAATATCGGATTGTGTTGTACTGACACCAGCATCAATAGCGCTTTCTATAGCAGAAACATTGCCCAGTAAAGCATCCAGTCCTCGACCTAATCCACGTTTTTGTACAGCCATAGCCCTCAATTATTCTCTATTGCAATCAACTCAATCACTGCTGCCTATTTAAATTAATTCAGCCCGGATAATGGAATCCAGCTCTTCAAGCAATTTTTTTAAAGATTCTACTTCTAACAAAAGATCATGGTTTTCTTTCTGAAGATTTTCAATGATCGCCTGTGCTTCGGCCAATTGATCATCCATCTCGGTTGAGCCGGTTGATGCCTGTTCTATTCCAGCCAGGCTCGAAATATCCGCCAACAAGACTTCAAGTCCCCTGCCTAATCCACGTTTGCTTAATGTCATTTGCTATTATTTGATTTTTTCTTTTCTAATCATTTCGCCCGCCAAAGCAATGTAGGCAACTGATCCGCGTGAAGCTTTGTCATAGATCAGTACGGGCAAGCCATGACTCGGCGCTTCCGCGAGACGAATGTTTCTGGGTATACAGGTTCTGAAAACCTTGTCACCAAAGTATTCGACCAATTGTTCTGAAACATCTTTGGTCAGACGACTTCTGTCGTCAAACATGGTTCTTAGAATGCCTTCAAGATGTAACTCCGGATTAACAGTCTCTTGAATGTTTCTAATGGTACTCATCAAGGCTGATAATCCTTCCAGTGCATAATATTCGCATTGCATGGGGACCAGTACGCTGTTGGCTGCCACCAAGGCATTTAATGTCAACATGTTTAATGAGGGCGGACAATCGATCAAAATATAATCGAATCCACCTTCCAAAGGTTGTAGAGCATCGGATAAACGGCGTTCTCTTCGATCAGCCTGCATCAATTGCACTTCGGCAGCGGTCAGGTCTGAATTGCCCGGTACGACTGAAAAGCCGATACCGGGAACATGTATAACGGTCTCTGAAGCAGGTACTTCTTCCATCAACAAATCGTAACTGGAATGTTTCACTTCTTGCTTATCAACACCACACCCCATAGCGGCATTACCCTGGGGATCGAGATCAATCAATAATACGCGGCGTTTGGCGGCGGCGAGCGAAGCGGCCAGATTGACACTGGTCGTGGTTTTTCCGACACCACCTTTTTGATTGGTTATGGCAATAATTTTTCCCACTACCTTACCTCGGCTTGTTCAAGAAATTCAATTTTAATCAGGCATCTATCCGCATTAATTCCTGGAACATGCATAGGTCGTGTCGTTACCGAATAGCGTGGACCTACCTGTGCTATTTCCGATTCCAGAATTTTTCCTTTCATGGCAAACAAAACTCCCTTTTTGTTGAGTAAGTGATTTGTGAGCTCAATCATATCAGACAGATTTGTAAATGCCCGAGTAATAATTTCATCGAATGCCTGAACAGGATGAAATTGTTCCACTCGCTGATGATAAACAGACGCATTTTTAAGTTTTAGCTCCAAAATGGCCTGCTGTACAAATCGGGTTTTTTTGGCATTACTGTCCAGCAATGTGAAGTCGATTTCCGGTAACACGATCGCTAAGGGAATTCCAGGGAGGCCTGCGCCTGTGCCAATGTCGATAACGCGCTGCCCCCTGATGAAATGCGCAACGGCCAAACTATCCAGCAGGTGAAGACGGACCATGTCTTCTTTGTTGCGTATGGCGGTAAGATTATAGGCCCTGTTCCATTTTACAATCAGTTCAATAAAACTGAGGAGTTGCTGTATTTGGTGTTCGGATAAGGGTAAATTTAACGCATCAAGACCCGCAACCAAAATGTCACGACAAGTCATCAGGCACTTTTTTTCTTCAAATAAACCAGCAACAGTGAAATGGAAGCAGGTGTTATGCCAGGCATTCTGGACGCTTGACCCAACGTTTCCGGACGATGGGTTCTAAGTTTTTCGCTAACTTCATTTGAGAGGCCTGGAATGCCAGTGTAATCAAGGTTTTCCGGCAATCGTAAATGATCATAACGCAACGATTTATCGATTTCGGATTGTTGTCTGACGATATAGCCTGCATATTTGGCCTGAATTTCAACTTGTTCGCCCACTTGTTCCGGAATCGCATCACCGCCTTCCATAAAGGTCAGCAGGCGCTCGACATCCACTTCAGGTCTGCGCAGCAACTCCATCAGGCTGGCTTCTTTTAATAAGGGTTTACCCCAAAGCTGTTCGACTAGATCCGCTTCCGCCGTTCCTGATCTGATCCACTTCTTTTTAAATGAGGTTTGTAGCGTCGATATTCCCCCGCGTTTCAGCTCAAATGCTCGCCAACGATTGTCATCAACCAGGCCCAACTCCCGCCCCTTTTCGGTTAGTCGTAAATCCGCGTTGTCCTCTCTTAACAGTAAACGGTATTCTGCGCGACTGGTGAACATGCGGTAAGGCTCTTGGGTGCCTCGAGTAATCAAATCATCTATCATGACGCCAATGTAAGCCTCATCACGCCTCGGGCACCAACTGTCCAGGCCTTTGACCAGCCGCGCCGCATTCAAACCTGCAAGCAGGCCTTGCGCAGCCGCCTCTTCATAACCTGTTGTGCCATTGATTTGGCCGGCAAAAAACAAGCCCTCCAGGTGTTTGGTTTCCAGAGACATTTTTAAATCTCTGGGATCAAAAAAGTCGTATTCTATGGCATAGCCCGGACGAACAATTTCTGCATTTTCAAAACCTAACATTGAGCGCACGAACTCGTATTGCACGTCAAACGGCAGACTGGTTGAAATACCGTTGGGATAAACTTCGTGGGTATCCAGCCCTTCGGGTTCGACAAAAATCTGATGTGTGTCACGATCCGCAAAACGGACGACCTTGTCTTCAATGGACGGACAGTAACGCGGCCCAATACCCTCAATGATGCCCGAATACAGTGGTGACCGATCAAGACCAGAACGAATAATGTCGTGTGTCTTCTCGTTAGTCCGTGTGATATGGCAGGGAATTTGTCGGGGATGCTGATCTCGGTTTCCTATAAATGAAAAAACCGGCACGGGGGTATCACCGAATTGTTTTTCGAGTTTACTGAAATCGATCGTCCGGCCATCGATACGGGGAGGCGTACCGGTTTTTAGGCGATCTATTCGGAATGGTAATTCCCGTAAGCGTTCCGCCAAGGCAATGGAGGCCGGGTCACCTGCGCGGCCGCCGCTATAGTTTTCCAGGCCGATATGTATTTTCCCCGCTAGAAAAGTACCTGCGGTCAACACAATCGCTCGCGCACTAAAATTCAATCCCATTTGGGTTTTGACACCGACAACTTTACTGTCTTCAACGATCAAGTCGGCAACAGTTTGCTGGAATAACGCGAGGTTAGGCTGGTTTTCTAGCGTGCTTCTAATCGCTTGCTTATAGAGTTTTCTATCGGCCTGCGCACGCGTTGCTCTGACCGCAGGGCCTTTGCTGGCATTGAGTGTGCGAAACTGGATGCCGCCCACATCAATTGCTTGCGCCATAATGCCGCCGAGCGCATCGATTTCCTTGACCAAATGGCCTTTGCCAATGCCACCTATCGCGGGATTGCAACTCATTTGCCCCAAGGTGTCGATATTTTGTGTCAGGAGCAGTGTTTTTGCGCCACTTCTTGCCGATGCCAGGGCGGCTTCCGTACCGGCATGACCACCACCGACCACAATGACATCAAAATCTTTTTTGAATTTCACAGACGCTATCTACTCTAACGATTGCTAAAAATAAAGGAATGGTTATATTGGTTGGTTTTTATTATAAGGGGTAAACAATGAAAAAACGTAAAAATAACAGCAAAATGAGTTGTATTGAAATACAAAACCCGGTTGCAAAATTCGCATTTCAATTCAATAAGGCGCAAATTTTTTGCGACAAGCGCAAATACACTCGCAAGTCCAAACATGGCAGGCAGGAGATTTTTCCGGTAGTTTTTATCAAGAGAGTTATCGGAAAAATCTTTTGCTTGGACAAAGTGTCAATAGCCTCAACCATTGACGGATAAATCACCTTCACTTTCATAGTCTTGAGCGCTGAAGAACCTCTTGAAATAAGGCATGAAGCTTCCGGTAATCGGAATGGAATAGAAGCAGTAAATGGCTGCGGCTTCACCTGTTGAAACACCTAATAGCCACTGCGGTACGAACAGCGTCATGATTGCCATAAACAGGTGATAACTGGACATTTTACGATTGTTTTGCCATAGAAAACCGCTTAACGCTAGCGCAAACAGGGATCCGTGGGTTACAAACAATCCGTATGCGCTGGAGATTGAATAGCCGATATGGTAAATCCCCATATAAAGGCAAGAAACCATATTGCCTATAAAATTGGGATTTATGTCGAGCAATTGCATATCCTTGGGCAAAAATGAGCACAGCAGAAACAACATGCTTAGTGTGACGCCGATTTTGGTGGCCCGCTTGAGCGCGGTTTTGTCAGTTGAATAGGTTGCCAATGCCGGCATTATTGCCAGTGCCTGCAGACAAATATGGTAGGTCGAAAGCTCGCTTAAAATATAGTTGGTGCCATAGCCACATTGATCTGCGACTGGATAGGCAAAAAACTGAATGAACTCCATCAATGAAAAATGGAATATGGCGTAAGATCTTGCTACGCGCACCCAAAATGATTCGGTTTTATCCAGAAAAGTTACACTTGAAGCAGCCAATCCTACAATACCTAGCCCAAATGACATATTTGCACTAAAACACATATTTCTACCCGTTAAACTCGTAATAAATTGAAGTTGCAGCCTATCCGTGCCATTAAAATTTTGTTTTCTTTGTAAAGCCTAATCTTCCAATAAAATGGCACAATTTTGTTTTCATGCAGCATTTAATGTGGGTTTCCAAGAGCACAGGCCTTCGTTAATTCACATGCTAACATGTAACGTACGATTAAATGTCATCCATGTGCCTCAATACTGCAAAGACTAAACCCGCCCTGTTTCGCTGACGTATTGTTAACGAAAGCGGCGAGAGTAAGGCTGTATTGTTAATTATCTTCAAATAATCAATAAGATAAGCGGCAATTTTAACAAAGCCCGGGCAACTAGGAAAGTCTGATGCACTAAAATCGGGCAATATCCTTATTATCTATTGTTCCAGCATTACACTGATCATGAATGAAATCTGCCTTGAAATAATAAAGTAAACTCATAGCTGTTAATCTAGCACTGAAAATTTTCTAAATACAATCCAACAGAAAACTCTAAAGATTTTTTTAAAAAGGCTCTCCACAGTGTCGCCGAAGGACATAATCAGATAATTTTTAGTGGTTCCAAAAATACATTGTTTCCATCGAACGATGCAGGACGGGGAAATGCTCGGATCTAATTACTTCATCCATACAAAAGCATTGACTATTACGGCCATTCGTATGACGTTTGCTTAATGTGTTTAAGCGCTTTCTAAAAATCGACAATTCGGCTTATGATGTGCCTTTATTAAAGGATATTGCGAATATCAGTGAGGCTCGATGAAAATCCATACATATTTACTATTTTTACTGATCACCCCCGTTTTAACAAACTGTGGGCAGCCTGGTCCCTTGTATTTACCGACAGAAAAACCCCCCATACACGTTGAACCTGAACCACAGCCGGAAAAAAACAACTGACGATGGATTATTTTAATTACCGAGACGACGAGCTGTTCGCTGAAGACATAGCCGTTCAAGACATTATCTACAAATACGGCAGTCCCTGTTACATTTATTCCAGAGCCACATTGGAAAGACACTGGAATGCTTTTGACAAGGCCTTTGCGGATCAGCCGCATTTAATTTGTTACGCCGTAAAAGCCAATTCCAATATCGCAATCCTCAATGTGCTGGCACGTTTGGGTTCCGGTTTTGATATTGTGTCATTGGGTGAGCTCAAAAGAGTGCTAATTGCTGGCGGCAGCCCTGACAAAATTGTGTTTTCCGGTGTTGGGAAACGGGAAGATGAGATTTTATCGGCGCTAAAAGTGGGTATACGCTGCTTTAACATCGAGGTCAGCGGAGAGCTCGATAGGATCAATGCCTTGGCCGGGCAACTAGGCATGAAAGCGCCTGTTTCTTTTCGCGTTAATCCGGACGTCGATGCCAAAACGCACCCGTATATTTCAACCGGATTAAAGGAAAATAAGTTTGGCATTGATATTCAACAAGCCTTAACGGAATACCGCAGAGCAGCGTCGATGGCCAATATCAATGTGAAAGGTATTGATTGTCACATAGGCTCACAACTGACTGAAACCAGACCTTTTCTGGATGCCCTGGATCGTGTTCTTGAGCTGGTTGATGTACTCAAATCCGAAGGCATTCATTTGCATCATCTGGATTTGGGTGGTGGTTTGGGTATTCGTTATAAAAATGAAGAGCCACCAGAACCCAGTGAATACATACAGGCCGTTTTGGCGCGTTTGGGTAAACATGATTTTGAAATTCTGATGGAGCCAGGGCGGGCGATTGTCGGCAATGCCGGCATCCTTGTGACTCAAGTTGAGTATTTAAAACCGACAGCCAATAAAAACTTTGCCATTGTCGATGCCGCGATGAACGATCTGATGCGTCCTTCGCTTTATAGTGCCTGGCAGGATATTATTTCAGTCAACCTCAAAGACTTGTCGCAGGAAATACAAACGGAGAATTCATGGGATATTGTTGGACCGGTCTGCGAAACGGGAGATTTCTTGGGTAAAGATCGTGTACTTAAAATTGCTCAGGGTGATTTGTTGGCCATACGTTCGTCGGGTGCTTATGGATTCAGTATGAGCTCCAACTATAATTCAAGACCTCGTGTTGCCGAATTGATGGTTGATGGAAATCAGCTACACTTAGTCAGAGAAAGAGAAACCATAGAACAACTCTGGGCCGGAGAACACTTATTACCAGTGTAGAAGTCTTAAGCCTGGCTGCTACTAAACCCAATAATGAATAAATGATCAATTTCACAAAAATGCACGGGCTTGGCAATGACTTTGTTGTCGTTGACGCGATCAATCAACCTATTGAGTTAACCACTCAGCAAATTAAAAATTTATCAGATCGTCACTTCGGCATTGGTTTCGACCAATTACTTCTGGTCGAAAAGCCGGTCAACTCTAACGCTGATTTCAAATACCGCATTTTTAATGCGGATGGCGGGGAGGTTGCACAATGTGGCAATGGAGCGCGCTGCTTCGCCCGTTTTGTGCGCGACAAAGGCTTGTCTGATAAAAATGAAATCCGTGTCGATACCGATTCAGGTCAGCTGCTGTTGATTTTTGCCGACGATGAGCAAATCACCGTCAATATGGGGATACCTAGGCATTCGCCACCTGAAATTCCTGTACTCGCCGCACGGGAAGCGATCAATTATGTAATTACCGTCGACGCCAAAGAGCAAACATTTGGCGCTGTCTCGATGGGAAATCCACATGCCGTCTTGCAAGTTACTGATATTCATCAGGCACCGGTGCTAGAATTAGGACGCGTTTTGGAAAGCCATCCTCTTTTTCCGGAACGCGCGAATATTGGCTTTATGCAGGTGATCGACCGTAAGCATGTCAAACTTCGGGTTTTTGAACGCGGTGCTGCGGAAACACTGGCTTGTGGTAGTGGAGCCTGTGCTGCCGTAGTGATTGGCATCGAACAAAATTTGCTTGATGAGCAGGTTTGTGTTGAATTGCCCGGCGGTGAACTGAAGATTAGCTGGTCGGGTCGTGGGACACCTGTTTTTATGACAGGCCCGGCCATTTCCGTTTTTGAAGGTATGATAAAACTATGATCAAAAAACAAGTCGCATTTGCTCCGGAACTGACTTCCCTACAAGTTGAACACTATCTGCGGCAACATCCCGAGTTTTTTAATGAGCATCTGCATTTGCTCGAACAAATGATCATTCCTCATCCCAGTGGCAATGCGGTTTCGCTGATTTCAAAACAACTTGAAATTTATAGGTCCAGGCACCAGGAACTGGAAACCCAATTGACGGCATTGATAGACGTTGCCCGTGAGAATGATGCCTCTTCTGAACGCATGCACAAGCTGGCGCTTGCTTTGCTTGATGCTTCAACCCTTGAGGAACTGCTCAGTAATCTTGAACTGGTGCTGTCAGAGTTTTTTTTAACGGACTTTTCGGCAGTTCGAGTTATTCAGCATAATCCGGATGTGACGATTGAAAATTTATTCATTGAGCCGGGGTGTAAAAGTTTAGAGCCCTTTATGAAAGAAATGTCCAGCAACAAACCTAAATGTGGCCGCCCGACCTTGGCGCAGGCAACCGTCCTATTTGGAAAATCGGCCTTTCAAGTAAAGTCATGCGCTATCATTCCGATGAATTTTACGGAACTGGAAGGTATTTTGGCCATTGGTAGTCATCAAGAGGGCAGATTTCATCACAGCATGGGTCATCTTTTTTTAACGCAGATGAGTGAAATTGTCGGAACCCGGTTGATCTCCCTGTTACATCAAAAATAATGGATACCGATGCTGATCAACAGCTATCGAAATTTTTTGACCAGTTAACAGTAGAGAAGCGCGCATCTGATCACACGATAAAAAATTATTATCGAGATCTGCGTTATTTAAATCAGTATTGCTCGGACAAAGCGCTTAACAGCTGGCGAGATGTTAAGCCGGGCGATATTCGTTCCCACATCGCCAGCCGACACAGGCAGGGAATCGGCAGCAAAAGTCTGCAACGGGAATTGTCAGCCATTCGCAGTTTTTATAACTATCTGTTAAAAAACAGGTGGGTTGATAATAATCCCGCGCAATCTATTCAGGCTCCCAAACAAGCCAGAAAACTGCCAAAAACACTGGATGTTGATCAAGTCAATGGGTTGTTGGAGGCTGGCACCGATTCGGCACTGGAAATCCGTGATTTGGCGATGTTTGAATTATTCTATTCTTCCGGACTGCGTCTGAGCGAGTTGAATGCACTGAATTTTGCCGATATTGATTTGCCCGATCAGACCCTGCTTGTCCGTTCAGGTAAAGGCGGTAAAACTCGATTACTTCCGGTTGGCAGTAAAGCAGTCCATGCCATCAATAACTGGTTGGCGCAGCGTTTAAAATTCACGTCCACCAGTGAATCCGCATTATTTGTGTCAATGCGTGGAAGCCGCCTGGGGCAACGCAGTATTGAGTTAAGACTGGCGGCTTGGTGCAAGAAAAAAGGTATTGCAGAACATATTCATCCCCACATGTTAAGACATTCCTTCGCCAGTCACTTGCTGGAATCCAGCCAGGATTTGAGAGCGGTTCAGGAACTGCTTGGACACAGCAATATTAGTACCACCCAAATATACACGCATCTGGACTTTCAGCATCTGGCTGAAATTTATGATAAAGCACACCCCCGCGCAAAAAAAAAATAGAACGGAGCGTTTGTTTCATTAAGCATTTAACAAAAAAACCTGCTAACATGTCGGCTATTTTTGATAAAAAAGTAATGTGTATTCTGATGAGGGTACATTTCTAAAAAGGATACCGAAAATGGCAGCAAACAATACATCGGAAGATATAAAGTCGAAAGGAATACTGTGGGGTTTTGGTGTTTTTACACTCATAGTACTGGCTGTTTTAGTCCTTTTAGGCGCGTGGTGGGGTAGCGAACCGGGCCAGTTCAATATCCAGGATGAAGCGCTGGAACGCGCCAAAGAAACCCATACCTCCAACATTCCGGTCGGTTATACCTATACTAATACCCTAGCACATATTGCCGAAGTTTTACTGCATAAATCCGGTGGTTATATCACCAATGACGTTGCGCCTCCGGGAGTATTTCTCGACAACATTTCCAATTGGGAATATGGCGCACTCGTGATGTTACGGGATGCCACCTCGGCATTAAGAAACCACTTTGCCAGAGATCAGTCGCAATCGGCAGAAGATCCTGATCTTGCCATAGCAGAACCCTATTTTTACTACGAAAACGATTCGTGGGCATTACCGTCAACAGAGGCTGAATATCAGAAAGGTGTTGAATCACTTCATAAGTATATGTCCCGTCTTCAGAAATACGGTGGTAATGTCAAGCAGGCGCAATTTTATTCACGGGCTGATAACCTGTGGCAATATACGGAAGTTGTGATCAAGCGCTTGGGTGGACTGTCCACCCGACTGGCAGCAAACAGTTCAGGATCCAACTATGGGCCGGGTCTAACCGAGCTTGAAAGACAGGTAGCCGAACAAGAGGGTACTCCGGTTGTGAGAGTCACCTGGCTGGAAATCGACGACGTATTTTATGAAGCACGAGGAGCCGCCTGGGCGTTGTTGCATATTCTGAGAGCCATCAAGTATGACTTTGCCGACATATTGTTGGATAAGCGAGCCATGCGTACGGTTGATATCATGATCAAGGCCATGGAAAACGCACTGCAGCCCATTCTAAGTCCGATGATTTTGAATGGCGGAGGCTATGGGCTTTTCGCCAACTATTCACTAACAATGGCAAATTACATCGCGCGTGCCAATGCTGCTGCGCTTGATTTGCGTGACATCATGAACAGAGGTTAATGAACATCTATGGATGAGCAAATCAATTACAATCTAAAAAACCTCAGCACCTGGAAACGAATATTCTTCATGCTGATTTTTGCCGCCATCGGTGGATTGGTCAGAATGCTGATCTGGGCGGTTATTTTATTGCAGGTGGCATCAACCCTGTTGACTGGCAAAGCCAACATCAATATTCTTAATTTTGGTCGCAGCCTTGCCGTTTATACCTACCATATCCTGCTGTTTTTGACATTCAATACCGAAGTACTGCCGTTTCCATTTTCTGCATGGAATCTGACCGCTGAACTGCAATTGCCTGAACAGAAGACGCCGCCAAAATAATTACGAATGACCGCTACCCGCAAAATCATTCATATTGATATGGATGCATTTTTTGCGGCAGTAGAGCAGCGTGATTTTCCCGAGTATCGCAATAAACCCATTATCGTTGGCGGTATGCCTGATTCTCGCGGTGTGGTTGCAACCTGCAGTTATGAGGCGCGCCGATATGGCATTCATTCCGCCATGTCTTCTGCTCGCGCTTACCGTTTGTGTCCCCAGGCTATTTTTGTAAAACCCCGATTCCAGGCCTATCAAGAAGTTTCCTTAATCATTCGGAAAATCTTTGCCGAGTACACTGAACTTATTGAACCCTTATCGATGGATGAGGCTTATCTGGATGTCACTGGCGCAACAGATTACCAAGGTTCAGCCAGTCTAATCGCCAAGGCCATCAAAGCCGATATAAAGAAAAAAACCCAACTGATTGCATCGGCTGGCGTTTCGTATAACAAATTTTTGGCCAAAATTGCTTCAGATCTGGATAAGCCGGATGGCTTTTATCTGATTACGCCTGAACAGGGCGCCAATTTTGTTGAACGCTTACCTGTTTGTAAATTCCACGGAATCGGTAAAGTGACGGCCAGCAAAATGCAGGCGTTAGGGATTCATACCGGTAGTGATCTGAAAAAACTGTCCATGGAAACTTTGCAAGAATATTTCGGCGCATCCGGCTTGCATTATTACACTATTTGCAGAGGTGTTGATAACCGCCCCGTCAACAGCCATAGAGCCATTAAATCAATCGGCGTGGAAACCACGTTTCAACAAGATATTACTATTCGTCAGGACATCCTTCAACAATTGCAAGGTTTGTTGGAAAACGCCTTAAAAAAAGCTTCAGCAAAACAACTGAATGCGCGCACATTAACAGTAAAAATAAAATATCACGACTTTGTTCAAATAACCCGCAGTCGAACATTGCCCTGCAATCTGGTGGGTGCAACAAACACGTTAGATATATTGGAGAATTTATTAATCAATACCGACATCGGCGAGCGTGCGGTGCGCTTGCTGGGAATCACGCTATCGACCTTTGAAAATCAGGCTGTCTCCTACCGATTTCAGCAAATGGATTTATTTCAAGACGGCAATAACAGCGGAGTTTCATTTGACCTTGATTTTTTAAAAGACAATTGACGCGTTTGATTAAAAAAACTCTATTGTGCTTTCATTATTTTCCTGGACAACATCACTCAGGTCTTCGTAAAGAACAACTTTATTCCTGCCCGTTTCCTTGGCGTGATAAAGCGCTTTGTCCGCATGATCCAGGAGTGTAGTTTGCATAAACATACCATTGATATGAGTAATGCCGGCACTGACAGTCACATTACCAATCTTCGGAAAGTTATGTTCGGCAATGGCCCTGCGAAAGCGGTTGAATGCGATCTCTGCGCCGGATCGTGTGGCCAGATTCAGTATGACAACAAACTCTTCACCGCCATAACGAAATAAAAAATCATTGTGCCGAAAGGTCTTATTCATGATTTGGCTAAACATCAGCAAGACCTCGTCACCATACAAATGGCCAAAATTATCATTGATGCGCTTGAAATGGTCGATGTCCAATATGGCAACCCAGGAGCATTTTTCCTGAGCATTGTCTGCGACCGGATTTTGGCAATAATGCTCCCAAACCGATAATAAACGAGCATGCAGCGATTGACGATTGGGAAGCCGGGTTAAAAGATCGCGTTCCTTGGAATCATGCAATATCACAAGGTTTCTATAGAATTCGCGCATCTTGGTCAACAAATTAACAACTTCCCTGCAAAAATGACCCTCAACAAGCAAGCCCGATCGGGTCCGTGGCTGTCTCTGACAGAGAGCACCGCCCAGTCATAATGACCATTGTCATTGACATCACTGGTATGGATATCAACCGATAGATCAACCTGATCCAGCAGATTGTTATGACGTTCCGAACTTTCCCGGGTGAAATCCAGCGGAAACCGGACAACGAGGTGCTCTTGAGTCGTACACGCATTGCCGATGCGCTTGTGTTCCTGTTTATGCAGTTCATAGGCAACAGCAGTCTGAATGCCCGATATTTTTAACAGGATATCTAAAAAATGATGTGATAACGCTTGGTAATCTTGTTGAGCTGATAACTGCAAGGCCCATGAAAATACTTGTTCTATATCAGAATTGGATGTCATCATTGCGTAGTGTAAAATTAACCCAAAGTATTAAAATAATAGCTGTTTTATTTATTTAGACAGGCATTCATCAATCAACCGGTCGTTCAGCAGTGTTTTAAGTCAGGTTTAGAGTTTTACTCTGAAAGATTAACGATAACACTACCTCCAATCGTTAGACTGTATCAACACTAACTTCCATTTCCAAGATCAAGCTTTCTAGCGATACAATACAGGCTATTCTTTTGCCAGGCAGAATCGTTACTATGAGCAAACAAAAATTATCCTTGCAAGAACAGCTATTAAAATCGGGCTTGGTGACATCCGCTCAAGCCAAAAGTGTTAATTCCGACAAGCTTAAACAGGCCCGTCAGCAGCGCAGCAATAATAGTGTGGCGGATGACGAAGTCAAACGACTGGCATTGAAGGCTCAAGCTGAAAAAATTGAAAGAGATCGCGAACTTAACCTGCAACGGAAACAGCAGGAAGAGCAAAAGCAGATTGCCGCACAAGTAAAACAGCTGATTGAACAAAATCGCCATGACCTCGTTGATGATGGCCTGCCCTACAAATTCATCGACAATAACAAGATAAAAACCCTTTACGTTTCCGAAACCATGCGCGACAGTATTGCATCCGGTCGCCTGGCAATTGTGAAACTGGGCAAGAAATACGAAGTTGTTTCGGCTGAAGCCGCAGAAAAAATTAAAGCGCGCAATGCCGCCAGCGTAATCGTGCTTAATGACTCTCTTCCCTCAACTGAAACTAAAGATGATCCCTATGCCGCTTTCCAGGTGCCTGATGATTTGATGTGGTAGTGGTGCGCATCTTTAACGTCCATGTTAAGACGTGGTTAATGCCGGCATGTGAAGATAAATGATGTTGGGTTGCTAGCGCCAGCCCGGTTTTTCTGAGACTGTAAGGTTGCGATTTTTCAGAAACAAAAACAGGAGTAATATATGAATAAGTTAGCTGTAATAATAGTCATTGGTTTTACATTGGTGTTGACGGGTTGCAACACATGGCACGGCTTTGGTAGAGATTTGGAAAAATTGGGTGATAGAATTAAAAGGTCGCCGAATAACCCCTGAAACCACCGACATAAAATTTGCAGTGCCAGCTTTGGTAGGGCGCATTAGCGATAGCGTAATGCGCCGAATGATCAAAGACCAACAGATGGCCTAAACGGCTATCACCTATTGAAGCCCGACGGAATGCACCTTACCGCGTTAAAGGAATGATGAGCATAAAGACCCTCAGTGAATCCGATATCTGCGCCAAGCACATCACGCCAGCCGTGATTCAGGCCGGTTGGGATGATGCCCTCCAAATTCGTCGCGAAGTCTTTTTCACCAAAGGCCGCATCATCGTCCGCGGCAAACTGGTTACCCGCGGTAAGGCCAAGCGGGCCGATTATGTCCTCTATTACCAGCACTTTCCCATTGCTCTGATTGAAGCCAAGGACAACAACCACGCCGTGGGCGACGGCATGCAGCAGGCGCTGGATTACGCTATCACGCTGGATATTCCTTTTGTTTTTTCATCCAACGGTGACGGTTTTGTGTTTCACGATCGCACCGGCCAAAGTGCACCAATGGAAACCGCTCTTGCCTTGCATGAATTTCCAGGCCCAACCAGATTGTGGACACAATACTGCTTATGGAAGGGGCTGGAGCCCGAACAGGAAAAAATTGTCCTGCAACCTTATTACGACGACGGCAGCGGTAAGGAACCGCGCTACTACCAGCGCAACGCCATCAACGCCGCTGTTGAAGCCATCACCAAAGGCCGGAACCGCATTTTGCTGGTCATGGCGACCGGAACCGGCAAGACCTACACGGCGTTTCAGATTATCTGGCGGCTTTGGAAGTCCGGGCAGAAAAAACGCATTCTGTTTCTGGCGGATCGCAATGTGTTGATCGACCAGACGATGGTTAACGATTTTCGCCCCTTTGGTGCGGCGATGGCTAAACTCAGCACCGGAGCCAAAACCATTGAGCGCGCTGACGGTAGTATGGAAACCTTGACCACGGCGATGGATCAGGCCCGCCGAATCGATACCGCCTACGAAATCTATCTCGGATTGTATCAAGCCATCACAGGCCCCGAAGAGCGGCAAAAGCTGTTCCGCGAATTTTCACCCGGTTTCTTCGATCTTATCGTCATCGACGAATGTCATCGGGGCAGCGCCGCTGAAGATTCCGCGTGGCGGGAAATCCTCGAATATTTTTCCGCCGCTACGCAAATTGGCCTGACCGCCACGCCGAAGGAAACCGAATATGTGTCCAATATTTATTATTTCGGCGAGCCGGTTTACACCTACACGCTCAAGCAGGGCATTCGTGACGGCTTCCTCGCGCCTTACAAAGTCATCAAGGTGCATTTGAATGTCGATGTCGAAGGCTATCGCCCGCAACGAGGCGAAACCGACCGGTACGGTCACGAAATCGAAGACCGAAACTACAATCAAAAGGATTTCGACCGCAATCTTGTCATCGACGAACGCACTAAACGCGTCGCCAAATGGGTGTCGGACTATCTGAAGCAAAGTGGTGATCGCTTCCAGAAAACCATCGTTTTTTGCGTGGATACCGAACATGCGGCCCGAATGCGCCTGGCTTTTATCAATGAAAACCAGGATCTCGTCCTGCAAAACGGCCGCTATGTCATGCGAATCACCGGCAACGATAAAGACGGAACCGATCAGCTCGGCAACTTTATTGATCCGGAAGTCAGATACCCGGTTATCGTCACGACATCACGCCTGCTTTCCACCGGAGTCGATGCGCAAACTTGCCGCTTGATTGTGCTGGATCGTGAAATCGGCTCGATGACCGAATTCAAGCAAATTGTCGGGCGCGGCACCCGCGTTCATGAAGACACCAAAAAGTATTACTTCACGCTGATCGACTTCCGCAAAGCCACTAATCATTTTGCCGATCCGGATTTTGACGGCGAACCGGTACAAATTTACGAACCGGACGAAAATGACCCGGTTATCCCGCCGGATACTGTGCCGCCGTCAGGCGATGAAGACCCCATCCCGGCATATCCCGGCGACGATGAAACTGTGGTGGACGTACCGCCGGACATCACATTGCCGCCCGGGACAAACGAATCGCCCGCCAAGTACTATGTCAAAGGCCATGCTGTCAGCGTGCTGACCGAACGGATCGAATATCTCGACGAAAACGGCAAACTGGTGACGGAATCGCTGCGCGATTATAGCCGTAAAGCTATCCGCCGGCACTTCACCAGTCTTGATAAATTCCTGCGCCGTTGGAAATCAACCGAACGCAAGGAAGCCATTATTGAAGAATTGTCGGAAGAAGGGCTATTTCTGGAGCCTTTGATGGAAGAAGTCGGCAAAGACCTCGATCCGTTTGACCTGATCTGCCACATTGCTTTCGACCAGCCGCCGCTGACGCGCCGCGAACGCGCCAACAACGTTAAAAAACGCGATGTCTTCAGCAAATACGGCTTGCAAGCTCGCGCCGTGCTGGAAGCGTTGCTTGCCAAATATCAGGATGAAGGTATTGTCACCGGACTCGACAACGTCAAAATTCTGGAAATCCACCCATTCAACACGATGGGAACACCGGTTCAGCTGATCAAGGAATTCGGCTCCCGGGCCAGCTTTGAAAACGCTGTCCACGAACTGCAATCCGCGCTTTATCATGACTGAAGGGTTTCACGCCAAGGCCAAAGTTACCAAGAGCAAAATGAGGCTCACGCCAAGGCGCCAGGACGCCAAGATACAAACGTACTGATGAATCATATCTCTTACTTTACCTTTTCTTTGCGCCTTAGCGCCTTGGCGTGAGCCACTACGTGTCATCAGGAAATTTTATATGACTGAAGAGTTTCACGCCAAGGCGCCAGGACGCCAAGAGCCCAGCGAGGAGGTTGACCGGCTTGCATCCCTGGTCGTCGATGCCTGCGTAAAAATTCACAAGTCGGTGGGACCCGGACTGCTTGAAAGTGTGTATGAACGGATTCTCGCTTACGAGCTCGAACAAAGGGGTTGCCAGGTAGCCCGACAGATTTCCATACCAGTCTCCTATGATGGAATGACTTTTGAGGAAGGCTTTCGCGCTGATTTGCTTGTCAATAATTTGTTAATCATTGAACTCAAGTCAATAGAAAAACTGCTTCCGGTGCACAAGAAGCAGGTGTTGACCTACCTAAGGCTAACAGGCCTCCATCTTGGACTGCTAATTAATTTTGGTGAAGAACTAATGAAGACTGGCATTCACCGTATCATTAACAATCGGATGAACTGAATATGGTGTTTCACGCCAAGGCGCTAAGACGCCAAAATATAAAAACTCAACAATTTTTACCTTGGTTTCTCTTGGCGTCTTGGCGTGAGTCACTGCGTGTTATGCAGAAATTTTATGACTGAAGAATTTCACGCCAAGGCACCAGGACGCCAAGATACAAACGCATTGATGCATTATTTTTCTTACTTTACCTTTACTTGGCGCCCTGGCGCCTTGGCGTGAGCCCACCCAATTATGTCAGCCAGAAACACCGTTAAATCCATTCAAGACATCATGCGCCAGGATGTCGGCGTCGATGGCGACGCTCAGCGCTTGTCACAGCTTTGCTGGATGTTCTTTCTGAAAATCATCGATGATCAGGATCAACAGCTGGAAATCATGCAGGATCATTACCGCTCGCCGATACCGGACGCGCTGCAATGGCGGACGTGGGCGGCTGATCCGGAAGGCATGACTGGCGATGCATTGTTGGCTTTTATCAACGCCGAGCTGTTCCCCAAACTGAAGGAACTGCCCGCAACAGGCAAAAACGCCAACCGCAGTCTCGTGGTGCGCAGTGTGTTTGAAGATGCCTACAACTATATGAAGTCCGGCCAGCTGTTGCGGCAGGTCATTAACAAAATCAGCGGCGTGGATTTCAACGACTTGTCAGAACGCAAGCATTTCGGCGACATTTACGAACAACTGCTCAACGATCTGCAAAGTGCGGGTAATGCCGGTGAATATTACACGCCCCGCGCTGTCACTGCTTTCATGGTGGATCGCATCGATCCCAAACCCGGCGAAATCCTGTTCGATCCATCCTGCGGCACCGGCGGTTTTCTGACCTGCGCCATTCGCCATATGCGCGACCGCTATGTCAAAAAAGTCGAAGATGAACAAGCCCTGCAAACCAGCCTGCGCGCGGTCGAGAAAAAACAGTTGCCGCACATGCTCTGCGTCACCAACATGCTGTTGCACGGCATCGAAGACCCGAGTTTTGTGCGTCACGACAACACGCTGGCGCGGCCTTACATCAGCTACGGTCAAGCCGACCGCGTGGACATTATCCTGACCAATCCGCCGTTTGGCGGCCGCGAGGAAGACGGTATCGAATCCAACTATCCGGCCCATTTCCGTACCAAGGAAACCGCCGATCTGTTTCTGGCGCTGTTCATCCGCCTGCTGAAACCCGGCGGTCGCGCCGCTATCGTTCTGCCGGATGGTTCGCTGTTCGGTGAAGGCGTCAAAACCCGCCTGAAGGAACATCTGCTCGAAGAATGCAACCTGCACACGATCGTCCGCCTGCCCAACAGCGTGTTCAAACCTTACGCCAGCATCGGCACCAATCTGTTGTTTTTTGAAAAAGGTGAGCCAACCAAGGAAATCTGGTTCTACGAACACCGTGTGCCGGAAGGCCAGAAAGCCTATTCGATGACCCGACCCATTCGCGTCGAGCATCTGCAAGGCTGCGTCGATTGGTGGGGCGGCGCAGAGCGCCAAAACCGGCAGCAAACCGAAGTCGCCTGGAAAGTCGGTATCGATGAAATCAAGTCGCGCAATTACAACCTCGACTGCAAGAACCCGCATACGATCGATGACGACCACGGCGATCCGGCAGAACTGCTGGCCAAATTGGAACAGGATGAGCAGAAAACCGCCGGTCTGCGTGACCAGCTCAAGGCCATTCTGGCCGAGGCATTGCTGCGATGAATCCTGAACATTTACTGCAACACTTCGACCGCCTAAGCGAAGCGCCGGACGCCATTGCGCGTTTGCGGCGTTTTATTCTGGATTTGGCGGTGCGCGGGAAGTTGGTGGAACAAGACACGAACGACGAACCGGGGTCTGAATTGCTCAAACGGAATCTTGTCTGGCGGGCGGAGGCCATAAAGAATAAGCAAATCAGAGAACCAAGAAAAACTCTGAAGGATATTAGTCATGTTGAAACTCTCTATGCACTTCCTGCCGGTTGGGCGTTTGCGCGTTTAGGAGAGATAATTTATATTCAGTCAGGTGACGGACTTATCGCATCAAACATGAAAAATGGAGACGTTCCTGTCTTCGGAGGTAACGGAATCAATGGCTATCATGACGAAAGCAATGTGGAAAAGCCAACAATCGTTATAGGGCGTGTTGGCTACTATTGTGGTTCGATTCACGTAACGCCATATAAGGCTTGGGTAACAGATAATGCTTTCATCACACGGTTTTGCCAGCAGGCAATTTCGATGGACTTTCTAGTTCTGCTACTCAATGGAACGAACTTGAAAGAGAACGAGAACGCAACGGCACAACCTGTAATTTCTGGTTCCAAATTATATCCGATAGTCATTGGACTCCCACCCCTCGCCGAACAACACCGAATCGTTGCCAAAGTCGACGAGCTGATGGCGCTGTGTGACCAGTTTCAGGCGGCGCAAACCGAGCGCGAACAATGCCGCGACCGGCTGGTGGCAGCCAGTTTGCACCAGTTGCAGAATGCTAATGGTTTCACGCCAAGGCACCAAGACGCCAAGAAAGACGAAAAGGCAGAACAAGAAAACCTTGGCACCTTAGCGCCTTGGCGTGAGCCCATGTTTCTTCAAAACCTTCCACGCTTGACTACCCGCCCGGCACACATCAAACAACTCCGCCAAACCATCCTAAACCTAGCCGTACGCGGCAAACTCGTCCCCCAAGACCCCAACGACGAACCAGCGGCGGAATTGCTCAAGCGGATTAAGGCAGAGAAGTCGCAATTGTTGAAGGAGGGGAAGATTAAGAAGCTGGAGATGCCGTCCGAAGTCGACGAAGATGAAACGCCTTTCGAGCTCCCCAATAATTGGTGCTGGTCTCGTCTCGATAACGTGCTATCTAAGTTGACTGATGGTACCCATCATTCCCCACCCAACGATCAAAATGGAGAGTTCAAGTACGTCACCGCAAAGAACATCAAACCTGAAGGTGTTTCCCTCGCCAATATCACGAACGTGTCAGCGGAGATTCACTGGGAGATTTATGCACGTTGCAATCCAGAAAAAGGTGACATCCTTTACATCAAGGATGGGGCAACAACGGGCGTTGTGACGATCAACAACCTTGACGAGCCATTTAGCATGCTTTCAAGTGTGGCTCTACTGAAACTACCGGGTTGTCTCTTCAATCGCTTGATCGTCGAGTTTCTCCGCTCGCCATTTTTCTATGACCAAATGCGCGGCTTCATGAAGGGGGCAGCTATTACACGTGTCACTTTGAAGAGAATGGCTCCAGCTCTGATTCCCCTCCCACCCATCGCCGAGCAATACCGCATTGTCGCCAAAGTCGATGAACTCATGACCCTATGCGACCAACTGGAAACCCAACTCAACACCACCCAAGCCGATAGCCGCCGCTTACTAGAAGCTGTGCTGCATGAAGCTTTAGCTTCGACCCCGAAAGAAGCCGTATGACCGGCCATTAGCCGAGCGCCTATTCTCGCAAAGTAAAATCCAGCCCAAAAGCACTTCCGATTTTGGAAAAAACCAGCTTTAGACTATTTGGGTTATTAGTTCTACTTTGTCAGATGACAGATTAACTATTTTCCAAGACCGTCATTCCGGCATGGATTGCCGGAATCCAGACTTCATGGATGAAATTGACCTCGCCATCCCTAGCACTGGATACCCGCTTCCCGGCGGGTACGACGAGCTTGTGCATAATCTGACAAAGTAGAACTAGTTTTCGCTATCAATAGGAAGACATAATTTTTAAGCATCAACTCATTCCGGCATTTCAGCGTGCCTTTCAAAATAACGCCTATGTATTGCGCAAGGCCGCGATAAGAAAAAATGTGAAGTTAATTCTATTCTTATCAACAAGATTGGACTTTTGTGTAAATGGACGCGTTTAATATCAAACAAGAATCCAGGACAAAACCGGTCTAAATTCAACGAACCCGAAAAGCGATTACCAAGGAGATTATCTAATGTCTATCACCATTCGCCCAACCAATGCTTTGAATCGCAGAGTAGTAGCTGTCTGCCTATTGTTTATTTCATTAGTCATCCCTCAAATAACCTTGGCGGGTGACGAAGACCTTCTGATTGGCACGTGGGAGGATGGGACTGAGCATCACCTGTATGGAACCGTGATAATCGGTAAAAAAACAATTTCCTGGGGTAAGGAAAAAAATGACCCTGGCTGTGAAGGCAGTTATGAAGTGGTTGCTAGGGATTATGCCGATACTTTTCCTGGGCAAGATGCAGCCTTCCGTCACCTGTCGAAGGAGAGGATGTATCACATCATCAAAATCAAGCTGATCGAAAATACTTGCTACTCCGGCGATGAATATTTGCAGTTCGCATTTCCGACAGATATTCCTGGATATGTTGATGTTATCGAACACCATAACAATGGGGCCAGTGGATGGACTCATTTTCATAAACGAAAGTAAGCAGCACATGAATAAAGTTGTTCTCAATCTTGAAATCAATTTCATAGGAAATTCAAATGAGTTTAACAAACACCCGCAATCTTACTCAGGAACAATATCAGGATTTGTTATATCGTTTATTAGCACAAGTAGAAGGCAAATCCGAAAGTCCTTACTGCGATACTAATTCAGCCCATATTCCAAGTATAGGAATTGGCTTTAATTTGACGATTGAAAAAGTCAGAAATGAGGTTTTCAAAGCAATGGGCATTACCGATGCGACAATACAAGCTCGTCTATTGTCCGTCATCAACGACAAAGCGATTCGCAATTTACCAACTGAGCGTACACGTAATAACGCATTGCAAAATGCACTTGATGAAGCACTAGGCAAATCTTTTGCCATGACCGATGCGCAAATGCTAAGTGTATTTGCATTGGAATCAGACACTCACACAAAAACCGTCAAAAACTCTGCCAATATCGATTACAGTCAAGAACTGGTCGCCTTGGTATCGGCCGAGTATACCGGCGTTTATGGTCCCGGGCTTAAAGCTGCACTTAATTCGGGTAATCGGGCGGAAGCGTGGTATCAGATTCGTTATGAATCAAACGGCGATCAAGATCATGGCAAGCGGCGTTATATTGAGTCGACATTATTTGGACTAACCAGCGATACGATAACATCAGATGATGTGTTCAATGCTTACCGAATGCTAAATTTGCATCGCAACAAAATTCTACAGTATGAAAAAAATTATAGTAACTTGATTGATGATGCCCAGAAGGACATAAAGGTCGCTCAAATCGATAACTTGACGGTTCCGACTTTGGAAGAGGCATTGAATCCAGCCAGGGATAGTTTAATCGCCATTCTTCAAGCGAATTACGCCAGTCTTGCCGGTAAAGACCTTTCCAGTTATCAATCCACCTCTATTTATCTTGATCCCAATCGCAGCAATGCTAGAGAGCAACTGAATCCTGATCATGCTGCAACTCTCAATGCCCGTCAAAAAGATGCCTCCGGCAATGAAATAGCCTCAAACGATATCTTGATCGGTGAAGACGGAACTGACACGCTCGAAGGCGGTAAAGGAAACGATATTCTGGTTGGCGGCAAAGGCTTTGATTCTTATGTATGGCACAGCGGTGACGGCACCGATATTATCATTGACGAAGACAGGCAAGGCGTTATCAAAATTAGCAATGACAATTCGCAGGAACTGATTGTTGCAGGCACATTTGAAGAAAAGGCAGCGGGCAGCGGTATCTGGACGCAAATGATGGCGGACGGCAGCGTTTTGACTTTAACGAACAAAACGTCCTGGCGATTGTTGACCGCCGACGGTTCGGAAATCATTTTGGGTCAGGACTGGCAAAACGGTGATTTCGGTATTCATATCAATAATTTCAACACACCTGCCAGCATTGGAGCCACTATTATTGGCGACCTCTCGCCAATTGATTTTGATCTTAATGTAAGCGGCATTCAAACCCAAGTCGACGATTTGGGCAATATCAAAACCGCCTCGAATAAACCGGAAGCCAATCGCGCAGACAAGCTTTACGACAGTACTGGCAGCGATCGGTTGCAAGGTCTGGGCGGACAAGATGTGCTGGATGCCAAACGCGGTGGAGACGATATTCTTGAAGGGGGAGATGACAGTGATGTGCTTTTGGGGGGTGCCGGTGATGATCGGCTTTACGGGAATCTCGAAGAAAACCTGGCTAAATTATTGGCTGCGGGTCAGTCTGGCCCCGGAACGGGTCAACGCGGAGATTTGTTGGCCGGAGGCCAGGGTACAGATCAGCTCTATGGTAGCAACGGTAACGATGCCCTGGCGGGTGGTAACGGTGCTGACACCTTGGTCGGCGGCCTGGGTGGCGATGTGTTATTGGGAGACGATAATTTTATTAGTGCCGGTACCAACTGGAATGTTACTCAAAAACATCAATCGGACGGGCAAGGTGGCTTGAGTCATAGTTTCGTGGTGGTTGGTGCCGTGTACCAACATCTGGCTCAGGGCGGTGATGACCGGATTTATGGCGGTGCTGGCGCAGACCTTGTGTTTGCCGGATTTGGCAACGATACCATTGATACCGGAACAGATAACGATGTGGTGTTCGGTGATGCAGGCAATGATGTCTTACAAGGCCAAGGCGGGAATGACATTCTAGTCGGTGATGGTTATGGCGATGTTCCTTATGGCAATGATTATATCTTCGGCGGCGACGGCAATGACTGGCTATATGGCACCGGCGGTGACGACTATCTGGATGGCGGCGAGGGCGATGATGTGCTATTCGGCGATCACAACGGCGGCAACATCAATGCTGATGGTGAAGATATATTGAATGGCGGCTTAGGCGACGACACCTTGTTTGGTGGCGGCAATGACGATTATTTATCCGGCAATTCGGGCAATGATGCGTTGTCTGGCGAAGACGGCAATGACTACCTGGACGGCAATGAGGGCGACGATGCTCTGGATGGAGGAGAGGGTGCCGATATTCTGGATGGTGGTGAGGGAACCAATACGTTGTTTGGACAGGACGGTAATGACACGCTGTTCGGCGGGCTTGGCAACGATAGCCTGAGCGGAGGGAATGGCGACGATAGTTATATCATCAACGGTAACCTTCACACACTGATACAAGATTATATTGGTAACAACCGTCTACTAATCGCTTCCAACACTTTAACCGACAATTACGCGCTTTCCGCTGACTCACAAACCGGCAATGTGTTTATCACCAATGCTGATGACAGTGAAAGCCAAATCGTCATTAACAAGGCGTTATTCGGTTCCGAACTTACCATCAGTAGCGATGACGGTAACCTCGATATAGCTTCGCTTCGCGAATGGGTAGGTACTAATTTTAATAGCTCGGTTAACTTCACCGTCTTAACTGAAAACGGTAATGTCTATGGCGGCAACGCTTCAGATAAGCTGACTGGTTTGGCGGGTAATAACAGCTTGTGGGGGGGGTGGTGGCTTTGACCAATTAAAGGGTAATGGCGGCGATGATAATCTCTATGGAGATGCCGGTGCTGACTCGCTGTTGGGTGGCGAGGGTAACGATATTTTGATGGGTGGAACAGAGAACGATACTCTGGATGGTGGTTCCGGGCAGGATATATTGATCGGTGATTCTGGCCAAGATAGCTATGTTCTTAAAGCGGGAAATAGGGGAATCGATATTGTTAAGGAGCAGTCTGGCGAAATCAGTACGGTCAAATTGGAAGGGTTAGAATTAACAAACCTGATCGGGCAACAAGAGGGCGACGATTTAGTTTTAACCGGGCTGGATCGGACTCAAGGTCTGGTGTTGAAAGATTACTTTACAGAAGCCGGTGATTGGAAAGTATCGGATTATACGGGTGAAGCCTATCAACTTTCTGAGGTCTTAAGTGATAACCGGACTCGGCTAGACAATCTTAATCGTGTAGCGCAACTTGAAGAAGCATTCATGACGAGTTGGCGTACCGAGATGGCGAGCGACTTACTGAATAATAATGCCATCCAGTTAGCCGATGGACGATTTGAGCAAAAACCGCAAATCAATTTTAATTACAATCAGACCACTTATACATCGTCTTCTGCACAATCTAGTTCTGAATCCGGGTGGTTTAATCCACCTTATTTGATCAATACATCATTGGCCATAAAAACATTCTCTGTCGAAGAGGCTGGAAATCAAGGCTGGTATATTTGGGGTTGGGAGGAGAATTCAAGTTATTCGGTGATGGACGTAACAACCGATCAATGGACGATTAATCAATCAAGTAACGATTACGATCAATATACCTATCAGTGGGTTTCCAGAAGTCAATACATTACATTACCTCCTGGCGTTTCCGGCTTCAGCATACCGGGAAGTTATAACCTGAGAGTTGTTGCAACTAATGAGCCGGGCACCTATTGGCTATCCTGGCAGGAAAATCAAAAAACCATTAGCGCTCATGTCCATTCGATTGACATCAATGGACAAGCCAACGTGCTTTCAGTTGCACCGACTACTGAGGAGCAACTGGTTTCAGCACAGACTCTAGGGCGTCAAATTTTGGCTGGTCAAGATTTGCCCGTTCATTTGATTGTCGGCATACAAACGCTGGATGTATCACTGAACGCCATTCAAGTGGAAGGGACAGAAGGCAATGATGACGTCGCATTTGGCAGCGCATATGCCCAGATCATTCATGGTAGGGGTGGTGATGATGTGATAGATATTAGCTATATCAATGAAGGGCCTATTGCCAAAGGATTCCTGGACGGCGGTGATGGAAACGATACGATCATTGGCGGTTACAATAACGACATATTGATCGGAGGCAACGGCATTAATTACCTTCAAGGGGGGTATGGCGCTGATCGTTATGTTTTGTCTGGTGATGGAGTCGATTTGATCAATCCCTGGCAAGACCATCATTTGTGGCGAAGCAATCATACCGATGCAATTGAACTTCCAGAAGGCATCACATT
Organism: Methylococcaceae bacterium; assembly: GCA_013140705.1. Classification (GTDB taxonomy): domain Bacteria; phylum Pseudomonadota; class Gammaproteobacteria; order Methylococcales; family Methylomonadaceae; genus JABFSH01. Next base: position 25,460 of record JABFSH010000044.1, on the reverse strand, counting down.
AGACATGTTGACTGCGCAATATGGAACGGTCTTTATTCATGACAAACAAGCTACTTATGTGCCGACTACTTTAAATATCAATTGGTCAGGAAAAACCCAGGCAATGGTGGTATTACCTTTTGCCCTTCCATATTATCCCTATGAAACAGAAACGTTAGACGCTGTAGAGTTACGGTTTTCCGATGGAACGGTTGCCGAACTGGAAACCCTGCTTGCCAGTGCCCAAGCTGCAGATAGCCGGCCCTATAGTTGGAGCGAGTCAATGAGCAGCAATAATTTTCGAATTACATGGTACATACCGTTAATGGCGGTTGAATTTCGCATGGACATGGGTGAAATCACCTATTCTGATTATGCAGGCGGTATTGAATTTTTGGATGATATTTCGCCTGATGACGTCAAATATATGAAATCAGGCAATGACTTGCTGATTACATCAGTGTCAGGGTCAGATTCGTTGCGCCTGCAAGATTGGTATATTCGAAGCGATAAGCCTGAAGCCAGATTTTCAGATGGTCAAGTCAGGGAATATGAGTTTTTGTCTAATGAAGGTCTAACCCTTTCCGGCACTGATGAAAACGACACTTTGATTGCTGCCGATGATTACGGATGGGACCTGCTGGGGCTAGCCGGGCATGATGTTTTGCAAGGTGAAGCTGGGGATGACTATCTGGATGGCGGCGAGGGAGAGGATACCCTGATAGGTAATTTTGGCAACGACTACTTAGAGGGCGGAACCGGAAACGATAAACTTCTGGGCGGAGGCGGGAGCGACACTTATTATTTTGGCAACCGTTCCGGTAAAGATACCCTTACAGATCAAACAATTTCCAGCAGTGGTGATATCAATACCGTCATTATGGATGATGATTTACTCCCTGAGCATATTTCCGTTTATCGTGATCAAAGCCATATCATTTTCTCTATTAACGATACGAACGATGAACTGGCTATTCAGTGGGATAAGCAAAACGGCTATTTTATACAGCAAGTCGAATTTGCTGATGGTACGGTGTGGGATGCTGAAAAACTTGAATCGATCGCCATACCGCTTAATAACGCGCCGATTCTTGTTAGTCCCATATCAGCGCAAAATGTCATAGAAAACCATCTGTTCAGTTTCCAAATCCCAGTCGATACGTTTATCGATAACGATACAGACGATTTTTTGACTTTTGGCGTTAAGCACGTGGATGGTTCGCCATTGCCTGTTTGGTTAGAATTTAATCCAGTTACTAGAGTTTTTTCTGGCACGCCAGGATTAGAAGATGCAGGAATGCTTTCGCTGATTGTAACGGCAACAGATACTGGCGGATTGAGTGCAAGTGCTGCATTTGATCTTCAGATAACTAATTTTATTGAAGGTACAAACTACATAGACCGCATTGTTGGTTCATCGGATATGGATTTTATTTCGACAGGTTCTGGTGATGATAGGGTCGATGGCGGAGAAGGTAACGACACAATTATCGGAGGACACGGTAATGATGTCTTATTAGGTGGAAACGGCGACGACATATTCATCATCGAAGGTAAAAATAATGGCAACGATCGTTTTGAGGGTGGCAACGGTATCGATACCATTCAGGGTGGGATTGGTAACGACATTATCTGCGTCAGAAATTTTAAAGGTAATAATACCGTTGAAAGAATCGATGGGGGCTTGGGGGTCAACAAACTGGTAGGTACACAAAATAATGACACCATTGACCTCTCGGCAACCGAACTTGTGAATATCGCATCGATAGAAGGCCGAAAGGGAAATGATAAGATTATTGGCAGTGAAGGGGCTGAAAGGCTCGACGGTGGCGCTGGTAGTGATGCTCTGGCTGGAGGTACAGGTGATGATATCTATATCATGGGGCGTGGTTACGGTACTGACACGATCCTTGAAAAGGATGCGACTGTTGGTAATAAAGATACCGTTCAATTCTTATCCGACATCGCGGCTGATCAAATTTGGTTCAGGCATGTTAGAAACAATCTGGAAGTCAGTATTATTGGCACGCCTGACAAGCTCATCATCAAAGACTGGTACTTGGATACAGCCAACCATGTCGAACAATTCAAGACGGCTGATGGCGAAACGTTACTCGACAGTCAGGTTAATAATTTGGTTTCTGCAATGGCGTCGTTTTCGCCGCGTTTCAGTAGTCAATTTACACCGCCAATGGACTATCATCGGGCGTTAGAGCCAATTATTGCAGCCAACTGGCAGTAAATAGATCGAGACTGGCTTCGATGTTGCTTCCTCGAACATCGTGAAAAACTCAGATGCTTCAAGCGAATAACGAAACCTTGACGGCAACGGAAGGTTCCCAACAGGAATCAATAAAATCAGATATTGATTCAGGACTGACTTGCTTGGTGATGCTGGCACGCTTGCATGGGATTGCGGCCGATCCACATCAGCTTGCTCACGAATATAAAAATGGCCATCAACCCTTCAGTTCAACGGAAATTTTGCTGGCGGCAAAAAAGTTGGGGCTTAAAGCGAGTTTGGTCAAAACGTCTTTCGATCGCCTCGACAAATTGCCACTACCGGTGATGGTAGCCGGTGCACTTGGCCGCTTTTTTATACTGGCTAAAATTGAAACTGATCGAGTACTTATTCATGACCCGATTTCCGGTCTTCCTAAATCGATGACGATTGTGGAGCTGTCAACCCAAATCTACGGAAAATCAGCACCAAAGACCGATAATAATAGGAGTCAACAAGCGTCGGGAGGCTGCCCGGTCATTCTATTTGCATCCCAGGCTTCAATGATGAGCGGGATGAGTCAATTCGATTTTACCTGGTTCATTCCCGCTGTTGTTAAATACCGCAGGTTGCTCCTGGAAGTATTAGTCGTTTCTTTAGTCATCCAGTTATTTGCCTTGATCACGCCACTATTTTTTCAGGTGGTTATGGATAAAGTATTGGTACATCGAGGCTTCACGACGCTTGATGTCATTGCGATCGGTTTGATTTTGGTGATGGTATTTGAAGTGTTGCTGACCACGTTACGCAGCTATGTCTTTGCTCATACAACGAGTCGAATCGATGTCGAATTGGGAGCCCGTTTATTTCGACACCTACTGACATTACCTTTGGCGTATTTCCAGGCCAGGCGGGTTGGCGATTCTGTCGCTCGCGTTCGTGAACTGGAAAATATCCGTGCCTTTCTAACGGGAAACGCCATCACTTTGTTACTGGACTTGCTATTTTCCGTTGTATTTATAGCCATCATGTATACCTACAGCGATCGGTTAACCCTGATAGTCATGTTGTCCCTACCCTGCTACATCACCTTGACAGCCACACTAACACCTTTGTTGCGGATACGATTGCACGAGAAATTTAACCGTAATGCTGAAAATCAGGCCTTTTTAGTTGAGACGATCAGCGGTATCGACACCGTTAAAGCAATGGCTGTCGAGCCTCATTGGATTCGTCAATGGGACAACCAATTGGCCGCTTATATATCATCAGGTTTTCGTACAGCAACCTTAAGCGCCTTGGCTAATAGCGGTGTTACGCTTATCAGCAAGTTAGTGACGGTAGCCACCATGTATGTAGGAGCGCTGTTAGTGATTGAAGGCAAACTGACTGTTGGACAATTGATTGCTTTCAATATGCTGGCCGGCCAGGTTTCGCAGCCGGTAATGCGCTTAAGTCAACTGTGGACAGACTTTCAACAGACCGGCATATCCATGCAGCGTCTAGGTGATATTTTGAACACTCGGACAGAATTGGTTAGAAATAAGAATCCTCTACCACAGCTAACCGGGCGAATTACGTTGGATAATGTAGTATTTCGTTATCACCCGGATGGTCAGGAAGTGTTGAGAAATATCAAACTGGATATTCCACCGGGTGAGGTGATCGGCATAGTCGGGCGTTCCGGTTCAGGTAAGAGCACATTGACCAAACTGGTGCAGCGTTTATATGCGCCTGAACGTGGTCGAGTGTTGGTCGATGGCCACGACTTGGCGCTGGTTGACCCTTCATCGCTACGACGTCAAATTGGCGTTGTCTTGCAAGAAAATGTTTTATTCAATCGAAGTATACGCGAGAACATTGCCTTGGCTGATCCTGGCGCGCCGTTGGACACCATTATTCAGGCGGCAAAACTTTCTGGTGCCCATGAATTTATACTCGAGCTGCTTGAAGGTTACGACGCCGTAGTCGGCGAACAGGGTTCTTCGCTCTCGGGAGGTCAGCGACAACGAATTGCCATTGCAAGAGCTTTGATGACCAATCCCCGTGTTTTGATTTTTGATGAAGCCACCAGCGCACTGGATTATGAGAGCGAACTCATCATTCAAAACAATATGAAGGCCATTTGCAAGGGTCGAACCGTACTCATCATTGCCCACCGGTTATCAGCCGTGCGCGACGCAAATCGAATTATCGTGATGGAACGAGGCCAAATTGTTGAATCCGGCACCCATGCCGAATTGTTGCATAACCAGTTGGGGCTTTACTCGCGATTGTATCGATTACAACAAGGCTAAGACGGTGAGTATGATTCTGCAATTACAAGCATTTGTAGCCTTGCTGAAGCATTACTCGAAAGTGTTTAATTTGTCATGGCAGCATCGAGCCGAAATGGAGTCCGTTGATCGCTTTCCTTATGAAACGCAGTTTTTACCAGCCGCCCTTTCTCTTCAAGAAACCCCTGTTTCGCCAATACCCAGGGTTACGATAGGGATACTGATTGGATTTACAACTTTGGTATTGCTATGGTCATACTTTGGCCAGATCGATGTGGTTGCCATAGCTCAGGGAAAGATTGTTCCCAATGATCGCATAAAAACAATCCAAGCGTTTGAAACAGCCAAGGTCACGGCCATTTATGTAACGGATGGACAACTTGTTAAAACGGGCGATCTACTGATGAAGCTGGATGCAACTTCGGTTCTGGCCGATAAGGAGCGTATCCGAGGTGATCTGGCTGTTGCTCATTTGTTAGTGGCTCGTGGCGAAGCCATGCTGACGGTATTAACAAGCGGCAAACCTCCTAAATTGCAGACAGTGGCCCACATTGATTCTTCGATGCACCAGGAGTCAGCACGCTTAGTGATGGCGCAATATGAAGAATATATTGCCAAGCTGAGTCGTTTTGACGCGGAAGTTGCCAAACGTAATGCTGAATTACAGTCTACGCAAGAACTGGTTCACAAATTGGAACAAACTCTACCGATTGCTAAAAAACGTGCGCAGGATTTTAAACATCTAGTCACCCGGCATTATGTGGCGGAACATGACTATCTGGATCGTGAGCAGACTCGAATTGAACAGGAATCAGATTTAGCCAACCAGCGCAGTCGACTTAAGGAAATTGAAGCAGCCTTGCTTGAAGCCAGTGGCCAGCGTGAGGAAATGCTGGCCGAAAGTCGGCGTGTCAGTCTGGACAATATTACCGAGGGTCAACAAAAAGCCGCAGCGCTAGAACAGGAGCTTGTCAAAGTCGATTCACGCAGTCATTTGATGCAACTCACCGCGCCAGTCGATGGCATCATTCAGCAATTAGCTGTGCATACGGTTGGCGGTGTAGTAACTCCGGCTCAGCCATTGATGGTTATTGTGCCGATTGATAGCACCCTGGAAGTCGAAGCCTTTATTGAAAACAAGGATATCGGATTTGTTAAAGCCAATCAGGATGCCGAAATCAAAATTGAAACATTCCAATACACCAAATACGGGACGATTCATGGCAAGCTGATTTCAATCTCTCACGATGCCATTCAAGATGAAAAGCGCGGATTGGTATATTCCGGCCGTTTCAGGCTGCTAAAGGCCAAGATCGATGTGGAGGGTGCAGCCGTCAATCTCAGTTCTGGTATGGCGGTTACAGCGGAATTGAAGTTTGGCAAGCGCCGTGTGATTGAGTATTTTTTAAATCCTCTGTTGCAACATGGTCATGAAAGCTTGCGTGAAAGGTAATTGGTACTTACTCTGCAAGAGAGAAAACGAGTATTAATTAATACAACACTGATTCCGCCCCAACTGCTTGGCCTGGTACAGGGCTTTATCGGCACGATCGAAAGCACTTTCGTGAGTATCGTTTTCTACAAATTCGGTGATACCGCAGGAAATGGTAATGGTGATGGATGTGCCACTGGCGTTAAAGCCGGTTTGTTCAATGATGTTTCTGAGCTGATTGGCCAGCTTCAATGCAGCTTCTTTACCGGTTTCCGGTAAGATCATAATAAATTCTTCCCCGCCAAAACGCGAAATAAAGTCGGTCTCACGGCAATTTGAAGAGAGTTGTTTGGCAATCAAGGCCAATACTTTGTCACCTGCCTTATGACCAAAATTATCGTTAATACCTTTAAAGTGATCGATATCCCAGATAATCAGGCTTAAGGGTGAACGGTATCGTTTCCAGCGGGCCAGTTCGGTTTCCAGGCGTTCCTGGTAAGCCAGCCGATTGGGTAAGCCAGTCAGGCTATCGCGCAATGCACGGGTATTGGCAATTTTCAGTTTCAATTTAAGATCATTGGATTCGGATTCCATGATCTTGACTTTCATCGTCAATTCTTCCAACTGTTCTTGTGTTTGCTTACGTTTAACTGCTTCTTCCTGATTGTGTTCATGGATCTCTTTGGTGATGGTTTCCAGGCGTTGATTAATGACGACTTTTAATGGCTCCAGTTTTGTCGCACTTGATGAGCTAAGTTGCAAGGCTTTCATTTGTTCGGAAACCGACTGATCCAGTTTGCTTCTGATGAGAGCGGATTCCTGGGCTGCCGTGCTGGCGCCGGTGACCGTTAAACCCAGTTCAGTGAGTTGTTCGGTAATATGGGCAAGAAACTTATCAATACCTTGTTGTTCGGATTGGCTATGCTGTTTGATGCCTAATAAGAGATTGATTGATTTTTCAAGAACCTGTTCATACGCAGTCGCCTGATGCGAGACGAGCAGTTGCTTTACAATTTGTGCCTGGCTATCAAAAATAGCCGGTATTTCAATGCTGTCCAAAAGATGGATTAATTGTTGACTTACAATCTTTGTATCGATTTGTGATGCTAAAGCACTTGCTTTGCTGTCTACAGGAATTGCGGAAGTAGGGTTAATCTGTTCCGAATCAATTGCGATGATAATGGCCGAAAACAGTTGATTGGCAGTCGCAAACTTCTTTTCTTCAGACTGCGTGCGGATCAGTTGTAGGGCCTTTTTTTGTTCAGCTGAAGTATAGAGCTGAAACAGGAAGTCAAAAAGTAAGGCTGTTTCCAGCGGTTGTTGTGGCTGATCGTCAAGATGAGCCAAAGCCTCGGCGAAGGATTCAAGCTCATCTACAAGGCTTTGCCGATTGATGCCGTTTTTTAACGTGCTGCGGATACGCTGCAACTGAGGATCTAATTGGGGATCAAGACCGGCTATGGCAAATGACAATTTTACAATCGTTTTGCAGAGCAGTTCTTCCAAACTCTTCTGCTCCTGCGCCACTTGCTCCTGGGTTTCTAGCAAGTTTAAATATTTGTCCTTCCATTTATCGGAATTATCGATCTTGTTGTCAGTTGCTCCGGACTTACTAAAGAAACCCATGAGTAGTAGTCTCTATTTTGTCGCAGATTCTTGTTTAATCAGGTTATTCATGACTTCAATCATTTTTTCATGTGAACCCGCTAAAGGACCGTTGGTTTTAAATTTGCCATTAACAATGACAGCCGGAACCCCGGTGATGCCGTAGCGACCGGCCATAACGGGTGCCTGACGCATTTTTGCGTCAACCATGAATGAATTGTAGGTTTCACGAAATTGCTTTTCATCAACACCGTGCGCTACAAAAAACTTGGCCAGCTCGTCTTCTGTTTCAAGCTTTTCCTTTTTATTTTGTATGGCGTCAAAAAAATCAGCATGAACTTTATCGACAACCCCTAATGATTCGGCAGCGAAATAGGCTTTTGCATGTTTGCCCCACTGTTCGTTAAAAACAGCCGGTATACGGATGAATTCCACGTTTTTGGGAATCGATTTCAGCCATTGTTGCAACATGGGTTCCAGGCTGTAACAATGCGGACAGCCATACCAAAAAAATTCAATGACTTCAACTTTATCGGCATGTTGAGTCGGTTGGGCTGGTGATAAGGTTTCATAACCCACTGATTCGGCTTTTAGCGCGGTAGCGAAAGAAAAAAGCACAACGATCAAACTGGTTTGAAGCATTTGTTTTAGCATGATTAAAATCTCTCCGAATAACGCAGAATAGAAAAAGTGTAAAAGGTGTGGAATGACCCAATCCTTAGGTGGTTTAAGTTATTTCATCATTGAAATATGATAGGCAACGGCTTTGATTTCGTCATCGGTCATTTTTTTGGCAATCATGTGCATCATGTTTTCCGGATTATTGCTGCGCGCACCGGATTTGAAGTCATTGAGGGCTTTGATCAAATAGTCGGCATGTTGTGATTTAAGAGACGGAAAAGCAGCTGGCTTGTTGCCTTCACCATGCGGGCCATGACAAGCGATACAGGCAGAAACTTCTCTTGTTAAATCGCCATTACGGTAAAGATCGCTTCCTTGAGCAATCATTGTTGGCACATCGGCACTCTTTTTGGCGGCTGCAGTTTTATCAGCAGCATCGTCGTCATCATCTTGATCGGAATTCATTACCGGTAAAGCGTTTTCAGAAATTTTTTGGGCGCTGTAAAAAGCGGCAATCTCCTTCATATCGTCGTCTTGGAGTCCGGCTGCGACAGCTGACATCATGGGGTCTTTGCGAGAGCCGTCTTTAAAAGTCTGTAATTGTCTTATCAGATACGAAGAATGCTGCTGTGCAAGCTTCGGAAATGTTGATACCATGCTGTTTCCGTTTTCTCCATGACAACCCGCGCAAGCGGTGGCTTTTTCTTTTCCGGCTTTAATGTTGGCTTCTGCATGTACAATGGTGGAAGCAACAGTAGATGCCAAAGCAAATGAAAGTACCAGCACGTTTTTTTTCATCAGGTTTCCCTCGGATTATAGTTATCATTGATGGCAGCCTTTGACAGGAGTGCAAGGCCGCATAAATTCTACCCTAATTGATTTAGCTAAGCGAGACAACAGTGTGAATCCAGTTTACCACCAGGCAAAATTTATTAATAGTTCCCCGCATCTCAGCAATATGCCGGCTGATCAGGGGCGTGAAGTGGCATTTGCCGGGCGCTCCAACGCAGGGAAATCCAGTGCGATTAATACGTTGACCAATCAAAATGGACTGGCCAGAATCAGTAAAACGCCGGGCAGAACTCAAATGCTTAATTTTTTCGCCATCAAAGACGAGCGGCGCTTTGTTGATTTGCCGGGTTATGGTTACGCCAAAGTGCCGGAGGCCATCAAACAACAATGGCATGCGTTAATGGAAAGTTATTTAACCAGTCGCCAATCTTTGTGCGGCATTATTTTAGTGATGGATGTTCGTCATCCGTTGACAGAATTTGACTGGCAAATGGTTGAGTGGTGTCAGCACCGAAGTCTGGCTTTGCATGTTTTGTTGACCAAAATGGACAAATTGACTTTTGGCGCTGCAAAATCAACGTTATTGCAGGTTTCCAGAGCTTTGCAGGAAATGGATAGTCCGGTAACGGTCCAATTGTTTTCATCGTTAAAAAAACTGGGAATTGATGAAGTGCATCAGGCACTTGATCAATTATTCCTGCCATCGGAATGAATTAAAAAAAGAGCCCCGACGCATTACGTAAATAATGCTGGGGCTTGAGAAAAGAATCAACCTAGCAGGGGGAGCTAGCTGATTAAACGCCGTCGAAAGCATTCGCTTGGTATGACTATGAACTAAATTAAAAGTTCCAGGTATCTGTAAATTTAATGCGCCTCATCCCAATTATTTCCGACGCCGATATCGACGACTAACGGTACATCAAGGCTGGCGGCTGAGCACATCAATGTTCTGATCTGTTCGGAACAGTGTTCAACCTGATTCTGCTCAATTTCAAATACCAGTTCATCATGCACCTGCATGATCATTTTGACATCCGGTTTGCCATTTTGCAGCCACTGATCAGTAGCGATCATCGCGCGCTTAATGATATCGGCAGCGGTGCCTTGCATGGGCGCATTGATGGCCGTGCGTTCCGCATATTGGCGGCGAGCGGCGTTTTTGGATTGTATTTCAGGTAAATAAAGCCGTCTTCCAAACAGTGTTTCTACAAACCCCATTTCGCGGGCTTGTTCGCGAATGTTATCCATGTAATTTTTGACACCCGGATAGCGGGCAAAATAAAGGTCGATATAGGATTGAGCCTGACCACGAGTTAATCCCAGTTGTTGCGCCAGGCCAAATGCTGACATGCCATAAATCAGGCCAAAATTGATGGCTTTGGCGGACCGGCGCAAGTCCGTAGTTACCTGGTCGGGTGTCACACCAAACACTTCGGCAGCTGTCGCCCTGTGGATATCCTGTCCTTCGGTAAAAGCGTTGAGTAATCCGGCGTCCCGGGATAAATGCGCCATGATGCGCAACTCGATTTGCGAATAATCGGCGGCAACGATTTTATAGCCTTCCGGAGCAATAAACGCCTGCCGGATTTTTCGGCCTTCCTCACTGCGAATGGGAATGTTCTGCAAATTCGGGTCAGACGAAGACAGCCGGCCTGTTGCAGCAACCGCCTGATGATAAGAGGTATGAACTCTGCCGGTTCGAGCATCAAGCTGTTGCGGTAGTTTATCGGTGTAAGTCGATTTTAGTTTGCTTAAACTGCGATGATCCAGGATCAGTTTGGGCAAAGGATAATCGACGGCCAGGTCCTGTAACACCGATTCTTCGGTCGATGGTTGTCCGGTGGGTGTTTTCTTTAAAACCGGTAGTTGCAGCTTGTCATAAAGTATTTCCTGAATCTGCTTGGGGGAGCCTAAATTGAATGTTTGCCCCGCCATATCGTGCGCATGCTGTTCAAGTGAAATAATATGGCTGGCCAGCTCCAGACTTTGTTGCGCTAGCATTGCCGTATCGATCAATACGCCATTACTTTCAATACGGGCAAGCACACTCAGCAAAGGCATTTCCATGTCAGTATAGAGTTGCAGTAAGCCAGGCTTTTTTTCCAGTTCGGCGATCAGTTTATGATGCAGCTGCAAAGTAATATCTGCATCTTCGGCAGCGTAAGGCGTGGCTTGCTCAATGGGGACTTCCTGAAACAGAATTTGCTTGGCGCCTTTCCCGGCCACGTCTTCATAATGGATGGTTTCATAATTCAGATAGACTTTGGCCAGATCATCCATGTTGTGCTTGGTTGCCGTGCTGTTCAATACATAGGATTGCAGCATGGTGTCGTGCGCAATGCCTTCAAGTGAAATGCCATGATTGGCCAAAACATGCATATCATATTTCAGGTTTTGGCCGAGTTTGGCTTTGCTGGGGTCTTCGAGTAGCGGTTGCAGTTTGGTCAGGACGGCCGATCGATCGAGCTGTTCGGGTGCGCCAGGATAATCATGCGCCAACGGCACATAAGCCGCTTTGCCGGGAGTTACCGCAAATGAAACGCCAACAATGGCCGCCTTATTGTAATCCAGACTGGTCGTTTCGGTGTCAAATGCAAATAACGGCGCATGGGCCAGTTGTTCAAACCAGGCATTGAATTGATCTTCTGTGAGCACGGTTTCATAGTGAGCTTCGAGAGACGTTGTTTCGATTACTGCAGCTGGGTTGGCGGTTTGCTGTTGGGGTTCTTTGCCATTTTCCAGTGTTTTCAACCATGTAGAAAAACCCAATTCGGTGATTATGCGTTTTAAAAGCGATGTGTCCACAGGCACCTGTTTCAAGTCATCCATACGATATGGTAAGTCAAGATCGCATTTGATCGTGGTCAATTGCCTGGAAAGCGGCAGCAGGCTTAGGCTGGCACGCAGATTTTCGCCAATTTTGCCGGTAATTTCGTGGGCATGAGCGATCAGATTATCCAGCGTTTCGTATTGTTCCAGCCACTTGGCCGCCGTTTTGGGACCGACTTTAGGAACGCCGGGTATGTTATCGACACTATCGCCCATCAAGGCGAGATAATCGATAATCTGATCCGGCCTGACCCCAAATTTATCTTTTACGCCTTGACTATCAAGACGGCTATTGGACATGGTATTTTCAAGAATAATGTGTTCATTCACCAGCTGCGCCATGTCTTTGTCACCGGTGGAGATAATGACCGCATAGCCTTGTTGTTCGGCGTGTTTGGCCAGGGCCCCGAGAACATCATCCGCTTCAACGCCGGATTCCATAATCAAGGGTAGGCCCATGGCCCGAATCAAATCGTGCAGTGGCTCAATCTGCACTCTCAAATCCTCAGGCATCGGTGGACGATGCGCTTTATATGCAGAATAGAGTTCATTTCGAAAAGTAAGTCCAGGTGCATCGAATACGACGGTTAAATAATCACCCTGATAGTCGGCCTGAAGCTTACGAAGCATATTGGCAACACCATAAATGGCGTTGGTGGGCAGGCCCTTGGCATTCGTCAACGGCGGAACAGCGTGGTACGCACGAAATAAAAAGGACGAACCGTCAACCAGAATCAGACGTTTTTGTATTTGTAAGGGCATGGGATTTAGGTTCAAGACAAAAGGCTCAAGGTACAAGGGTACTGGTTTAGAGTCAATATTTTCAACTTGGTAAGGTGTAATCCTTAGAATTCAGCTCTAATGTGCCCAAGGTTGAACTTCCATATGGCGTAATACGCGGCAGGATATCATCCTTCAAACTGGGAATATTGTACTAATGGGGGTATTACTAAACGCCAAATGCCTAAGGATGTGGCCCATAATATCTTCCCCGAAGATTTTTAACAGTCATACAGGAAAACGCGGGAGCGGCGCCTCGCCGCGATTGAGAACCCAGAATGCCCTGTTCACCGCGAAGGCGCCGCTCCTACGAAGGTTTCAGGAGACCGCGGCTTCGGAAAGTTTTTTTACCATATTCTTAGTTCAGAGTGACCGGATTGAAATTAGGGGCTTTGGTAGATTTGATTGCCGGCATCGGCCACCCCGTATTGCACGTAACCCTAAAACAGGCACAGCCGATAATTAGCCTGCTAAAGTGAGCACTCACTTTAAACCGGGAAAGGAATTGAGTGATCGGGTAAATGCCTCGCATAGCCAATTTAAGCTCAAACCCTCGTAATATTCTTATTGCCTAACGCCACACGAATCCTTACGGTCACCGAATTCGAGCGTGTTTAAACAAACGTTGCCAGATCAACTCTTTTTCCTTGTTGCTGACAGCGACTTTGAGAAGTGACACGGCGATTTTGGCCTAAGTAGTGACGAGGGGCAGGCGGGGAAAAATGGCCATCAAATTTATCGTGTATAAATTTTATACACTTTATTATAAATGCCCTATAATCTGCACTAATATAAGGTTAATTAGCGAGGCGATTTATGGCTACTACGGGCTTTCTTCATCAAGTTATTTCCGAGGAAGGGTTTATTGCGGCTAATAACTTGGCCAAGGTATTGCACATCACACAAAATGATCTTGCCGAGGTTACTGGCTTGTCGCGTGATTCTGTTTCTAAAAGTTCCCGAAGTAAAAGTCGCTCTACACAAGCTCGATTAAGAGATACGGTAGAAATCATCAACCGAGTAGCAGAGTGGTCGGGTGGCGTAGGGCGTGCATTTGCCTGGTTTCGCTCACAACCTTTACCATCATTTGGTGATAAAACCGCAGAGGACCTGGTCAAAGAAGGCCGCGCTGAGGCAGTGAAAGCCTATCTGGCACGAATCGCCGACGGTGGCTACGCTTGACGATTAGTATGAACCGGTTTACCGGTATGGTATATCGGGCGCATCACCCTATGTGGTCTTATGATCCCTTATCAGGTAACGGTGCCAAGCAACACGGGGGCCGATTTAATCCGCCTGGCTGTGTTGCACTTTATTTATCACTTGACCCGACCACGGCCTGGATGGAAGCGCAACAAGGATTTCCTTTTAAACCACAACCGATGACCTTAGTTGCTTACGAGATTGATTGTGCGAAAGTCGCCGATCTAAATGATGATCGGCTCTTAAAGAACATGGGCAGCTCAATTCAGGAATTAGGCTGTGCATGGGAAGACCTATTTAGCCAAACCATAGAGCCACCTACCTGGCGATTGGCCGAACAATTGCGAGCTCTTGAAGTTGCCGGGATATTGGTGCGTAGTTTTGCATCCGGTTGCACAACTAAAAATCAAAACCTGGTTTTATGGGAATGGTCTGATTCACAACCGCATGTTGTTCGTGTGATCGATGACTTTGGCAGGCTTCCTAAAAGCACCGAATCATGGGATGGCCAATAAAATGAGATTATTGTTAATCGCTACAAGAGAATACAACAAGCGTAGTTACTCAGACCGATGACCTCTTTCCATCTCCCCTCTGGGATATTTCGAGACTTGGCTGTTGGTAAATTTCATTATTTGACAATAGACAGCCATAAAACTACCTGATTACGTATAAGCTTCAGCCAATATCAAAGAGCCATAAGTTTCCAAATACGTCGCCCCGGCATGGACTGCCGGGGTTCAGGCTACTCGGATGTAAACCCAGCGATTAGCTCTCCTGTTGAGCCACATCCCTGTGTTCTGGATCCGGCAACTGCTCCTGCGTCGCCTAGCGTCTACTGTCGGTGCACTACCTCCTGCATCCTTGCAGTCGACCGGCAATGCATGACGGCTACTTGAGCGTCTGCTATTTCAGCTGAAGCTTGTGGGTAATCCGGAAACAATATGCTATGTTCCTGTGACTTCTAAATCCAGACAGTCTCCTGGCGTATTTTCATACCGATTCCCCGTCAGAGGCTTGCAAGGACATTACCCATCAACACCTCGTTTGCCTTGAGTAAATCAATGGCGGATGCTGGCAGTTCTATGATTTTTGTGGCACGATTCACTTGAGCGACCTCATTGGATTTAATGAGGTCTTCAACTAACTAACTATCATCATTCCCTTTTATATCGCTTATTTTATATTTATCAAATAGTTAATGATCTATTTCAACACCGAAACCTTCGTCTACAAGTAATGGAGCATAATAATGATTGTTGAGTCTGTTATATCACCTCCTGGCATTTACGTCATGGATACTAAAACAATCAAAGGGCGTGGAGTATTTGCCGCGCGAGCCTTTCAGAAGGGGGAAATCATAGAGGAAGCTCCTCTGTTGATAATTAATAAACCCTTTTTGGAGATACCGGAAGAGTTGAAATATGTGGCTTTTGGCTGGCCGTTTGATCCGGAAATGCCAAATGCATTTGCTTTAGTTCTAGGTTACGGCAGTCTTTACAACCACAGCAGCCCTGCTAATGTCTGGTATCACGCTGATCCCAATTTTACTCATATGCAGTATGTGGCAGTGCGAGATATTGAGATAGATGAAGAATTGACCATTAACTATAACTTGAATGATGAGCAAGGCGGTATTAATGATACTGAAGGTCGTTGGTTTAAAGATCGTGGGCTGGAAGAGTTGAAAGTTTAAATCACTGTGGTGCACAAGCCATTGGCAGGTATTGGCATTTTAGGTGGCACGTTTGCCCAATACGCTCTAGTCGCTTGATAAGTTCTTGGCGCTGGAAGACATGAATGCTAATTGGCTACCATAATTGGATTATTCAGATCTCCAGACAACTGAAATAAGCTGTGCCTGCATTTCCGGACTATTTTGTCACAGTCTTTACGAGGGACAGCGATGCCGTTGTGGTGAGGAATGTAACCTACTGACATCTCCCGGTAAACAATATGGTTAGCCAGCGTGGTTTAGCATTATCTATACCACCCAATCAGCTTACTGGCGCTGCCACTACCCATGAAAGAAAGGCTTATGAACGCTGAAGAATACAGTCGAACTAAGACCAGAATACGGTTTCGCCTTTTCCAAGGCCAGACGTGGCAGATATTATCGCAGTAACTTGAAAGTTCGAATGTCGTCGTTCTGGACACCGATATTGCCACCCGCTTTTCAGAATTCAGGACAGTCAATCAGGCGCCTCAGGCAATGCTCCAATATGGCAAACCATCCAGCTTAACAGGTCACTCCAGGCGATCCACTGCCTTGATCCGCACAAAAAACGACCACTGTTTATTCTGCCCCCACTTTGCGTTTGACATCGTGAATATTAGGTAGTTGATTAATTTTGCTGAGAATGCGGCTTAGCTGACTGATATTTTGGATGTGAATATTCAGATTTAGGACGGCGGAAAAATTCGGGTGGGTTTCTAGTGACGCATGAGAAATATGCACTTTGGCCTGCGTTAAAATATGCGTGACGTCGTTCAACAAATTTTGGGCGCTGAAGGCATGAATAATTATCGGCACATCATAACTGGATTTTTCGCTACCCCATTCAACTGATATAAGTTGGGACTGCTTTTCCGGACTTAGATGCAGGATATTGTCACAGTCTTTGCGATGGACAGTGATGCCTTTGTGATGGGAAATGTACCCGATAATGTTATCGCCTGGAACAGGTGCGCAACAATTAGCCATTGTGGTATGTACATTATCAATTCCGTCCACAGTGATGACCGATCGAGCAGTAGGCTTTTTGTGCGGCGTTTTGACGAGTGGTGCTTCCAGTTCCGGAATCTTGAAAAAAGTCGCAAGTTGTCGCGCGCTAATATCGCTTCGACCTATGGCTTCAAATAATCGATGGCTATCAGGTTGCTTGAAGTGTCGGGCGAGCTCCGCCAAATTGAGCATTTTAAGCCCCAAGCGCTGACTCTCTTTTTCCAGAATGGCTTTGCCGGTGGCGATATTTTCGGCCTGTTTCTGATTTTTGAACCAGCTTTTAACTTTGCTGATGGCATGTGCTGATTTTAAATAGCCCAGATTGGGGTCGATCCAGTTATGGTTGGGTCCGCCTTCTTTCGTGGTCAGAATTTCCACTTTTTCGCCGGATTTTAACCGGTAAGTCAGCGGCGTAATGCGGCCATTCACTTTGGCGCCACGGCATCGATGCCCGATCTCCGTGTGTATGGCATATGCGAAATCCAGTGGTGTGGAACCTTTAACCAGATCGATGAGCTTTCCTGCCGGGGTCAGGACATAAACGCGGTCATAGAATAATTCATTGCGAAAATCTTCGGCCAGTGTTTCGCTAGGGTCTTTTTCCTCCAGTAGCTTGCGTAAGGTGGCGATGCTTTTTTCCATGGCTGGGTTATGTTTGCCACCTTCCTTATAGGACCAGTGCGCGGCGACACCCAGCTCGGCAAATTCATGCATTTCTTTGGTGCGAATCTGTACCTCGATACGATTACCCTCTGCGTCCAGAATGACGGTATGCAGTGATTGGTAACCGTTTTCCTTGGGATTAGCGATGTAATCATCAAACTCTTTGGGAATGTACTGCCATAGGCTATGAACTATGCCTAAAACGGTATAGCAGTGAGTCAGGTTATCGACAATGACTCGCACGGCCAGCAGGTCATATAGCTCATCGATTTTCAGGTGCTTGCGCTGCATCTTTTTCCAGATGCTGTAGATATGTTTGGGACGGCCGTAAATGTTGGCAGAAATGGCTTCGTCGTAAAGGGTTTTTTGCAGTAATTCTATAAAACCGTCAATGCATTTTTCCCGTTGTGCACGGTTTGCCGCCAGTGATTTGGCAATCTGCAGATAAGCTTGTGGCTCAAGATAGCGAAAAGCCATATCTTCCAGTTCCCATTTGAACTGATGTACACCAAGACGGTTGGCAATCGGTGCATAAATATCCAGTGTTTCCCTGGCAATGAAATGGCGGATTTCATAGGATTCCTTGGGTAGTACCGTAAGTCTTCTGATCCGGTAGGCCAATTTTATTAAAACGGCCCGGACATCCTGAGTCATGGAAAGCAGCATACGGCGCAATGTTTCCGTTTGATTGGGCTGACTGGTCATTTCAGGAGAATACACCGTTAGCTTGTTGAGCCAATTGACGTCCTTAACCAGGGTCGCAACGGTTTCGCCAAACTGTTCGGCGATTTGGGGTTGTGGATCTAATTCTGAAATGCGCGGGTCGCTGAGTATGGCGGCCAGTATGGTTTTCAAGTCAACATGAAAATCCATCAGGATGGTTGCCACTTCAACGCCGCTAGGACGGTGATAACGAGGATCTTCGGGTATCAGCGCAAAAATGGCTAATGCCTGTTCAATTTTCTGATGGTCGGGAACAGAAAATCCACTGAAGAGTTGCTTTTTGGGATCCGTGCTTTTTTGCATTAAAGAGTCGGTTAAAATTGGGAATTCAGGCTGCTATAGTAGGCGAAAGGCCATCCAAGTGGAATACGCCGGGAAAATCTTTGCTGCCTGCTAAGGACAATGAAGGGTTGCAAAAGTTTCTTGTATAAAGTCGTTTGAACCAGTATGTGATGACACACTTTGAATAGGTTAGCAGTCAGTGAGGGTGTTATTCATCTTGTATTAAACGCAATAGATATTGTCCGTATGCATTTTTTCTGAGCGGGTGGGCCAGTTTCTCGATTTGTTCGGCGCTAATAAAGCCCTGGCGATAGGCGATTTCTTCAGGACAGGCTACTTTCAGACCCTGGCGATGTTCTATTGTTTCAACATAGTTGCTGGCCTGAATCAGGCTTTCATGGGTGCCGGTATCGAGCCAGGCATAGCCGCGGCCCATGATTTCGACATTGAGCTGGCCTTGCTCCAGATAGGTGCGGTTGACATCGGTAATTTCCAGTTCCCCGCGTGCAGACGGCTTGAGATGGGTGGCAATGTCGACTACCTGGTTGTCATAAAAATACAGACCGGTCACCGCAAAGTTGCTTTTAGGTTGTTTTGGCTTTTCTTCCAGCGATATTGCAATCCCCCCCTTATCGAAGGAAACAACACCGTATCGCTCAGGATCATTAACATGATACGCGAAGACGGTAGCACCCTCGGAAGTACCGGTTGCGCGTTCAAGTTGGGATTGCAGGTCGTGACCGTAGAAAATGTTATCGCCCAGTACCAAAGCGGAAGGATGATTGCCGATGAATGGCTGCCCGATGATGAACGCTTGTGCCAAACCGTCAGGGCTGGCTTGCTCGGCGTATTGAAAATTAAGCCCCCAGTCTCTGCCGTCCCCTAATAACTGTTCAAAGCGTGGCAGGTCTTGCGGCGTGCTGATGATTAGGATATCGCGCATACCCGCCAGCATAAGTGTGCTTAACGGGTAATAAATCATCGGTTTGTCGTAAATGGGTAATAATTGCTTGGAAACAACCTTGGTGACCGGGTATAGCCGGGTGCCGGAACCGCCGGCCAGAATAATGCCTTTACGCGTCATTGTTTTCTCCTGTGGCATAGTGTTTTGCGACCCAGTCCCGGTAGGCGCCGCTTTGCACATTGGCAACCCATTCCGGATTATCCAGATACCACTGTACAGTTTTACGAATACCGCTTGCAAAGGTCTCAGCCGGTTTCCAGCCCAGTTCCTGTTCGATTTTACGGGCATCAATGGCATAGCGGCGATCATGTCCCGGACGATCCGTTACAAAAGTGATCTGTTCGCTGTATTTTCGGCCATCCGTGCGGGGCCTGAATTCATCCAGCAAGTTGCAGACAGTATGAACGATATCGAGGTTGGCCTGTTCATTCCAGCCGCCGATGTTATAGGTTTCTCCGGGTTGTCCGTAGGCCAGAACCTGGCGAAGCGCACTGCAATGATCTTTGACATACAGCCAGTCCCGGATTTGCTGGCCATCGCCATAGACGGGCAGTGCTTTCCCTGACAATGCATTCACGATGATCAACGGGATCAGTTTTTCCGGGAAATGAAAGGGGCCGTAGTTGTTGGAACAGTTGGTGGTCAGAACCGGTAAGCCATAGGTATGATGATAGGCTCGAACCAGGTGATCACTGGCCGCTTTGCTGGCGGAATACGGGCTATTCGGCTGATAGGCGTTGGTTTCGCAAAAGGCAGGATCCTCTTGGGCCAGCGAGCCGTAGACTTCGTCGGTAGAAACGTGCAAGAAACGAAATTCACGTTTGCTTCCAGAATTTAGTTCATTCCAATAACCTCGAATACTCTCCAGCAGATGGAAAGTGCCCACAATATTGGTTTGAATAAAATCTCCCGGACCGTGTATGGAGCGATCAACATGGCTTTCGGCGGCAAAATTGACGACGGCGCGTGGCTGATACTGAGTCAGCAGTTGTTTTATCCGATGACTGTCGCCAATGTCGCCTTGTACAAAGACATGCCGTTTGTCATTAATAACCGATTTGAGACTGTCAAGATTCCCGGCATAAGTGAGTTTATCCAGATTGACTATGACTTCATCACAACCCGCCAGCCAGTCTAAAACAAAATTTGCACCGATGAATCCGGCGCCACCTGTAATCAAAATCATAGATTGTCTCAAAATAATGTTTCAAAGGTTTACTAACAAAACGGGAACAACAGGATGATCGATCATTTCATGACTTAGGGTTATCACCCATCAGTTCTTGCATGCATAATTCCAAAGCACCTTCCCAGGTCGGCATGTATAAGCCGAAGCGTTTTTCCAGGCGATCAACCGATAATCTCGAATTGGCCGGGCGTTTGGCGGGCAGCGGGTAGTCTGTTGTCAGAATCGGAGTGAGAATACGGCTTTTAAGGTCAGTGTTACCGTATTGACGTGCGAGGTCAATGATTCGGCTCGAAAAGCCATGCCAGGATGTGCTGCCGACAGTGGTCAGATGATAAATCGAGGAATGAAAGCGGCACAACTGCCTGTCCAACATAGACTGCCTCAGAACATGGGCTGTCGTGTCAGCAATCAGGCGCGCCCAGGTCGGAGCGCCTATCTGATCAGCCACGATACTCAGCTCTTCCCTTTCAGCGGCTAAACGCAAAATGGTTTTTAAAAAATTACGGCCTCTGGCGGCATACACCCAACTGGTTCTCAGAATAAGATAATCGGTTGACAAGGCCTGTATGGCCTGCTCGCCCGCCAATTTGCTCTGTCCATAGACATTGAGGGGATGGGGTGTGTCGTCTTCGTCATAAGGAGACGCTTTAGTGCCATCGAAGACATAGTCGGTTGAATAATGGATGAATAACGCACCGATCTTTTTCGCTTCTTCGGCTAAAATCAGTGGGGCTTCGGCGTTGATCAGAAAAGCTCTGCCGCTTTCTTGTTCAGCCTTGTCAACGGCAGTATAAGCGGCGGCATTGACTATTACCTTGGGCCGGTGTTTTTGAATGAGTTCGCGTAATTCGTGGAGCTTGGTGAAATCTGCCTGTGCTCTAGTTATGCAAATCAGTTCACCCAAAGGTAATAAGCTTCTGACTAATTCCCAGCCAATCTGGCCATGACATCCTGTCAGCAATATTTTCATGCGAATACCTCGGCCTCGCTGAGTTTACAAGCAGCTTGATCCTTTCCGGAAAGCAGCGGTTGCCTATTTAACGGCCATTCGATACCGATGTCAGAATCATTCCATAGAATACTGCGCTCATGCGCCGGCTCATAATAATCTGTGGTTTTATACAGGAACTCGGCTGAGTCGCTGGTGACCAGAAAACCATGGGCAAAACCTTCGGGTATCCAGAGTTGACGGTTATTGACGGCAGACAGTGTTAAACCCAGCCATTGGCCGAATGTGGCTGAACTTTTGCGAATATCGACCACAACATCAAACACTTCACCGCTGACAACACGTACCAGTTTACCTTGCGGTTGACGGATCTGGTAATGCAGGCCGCGCAACACATCCTTGGCGGATTTGGAGTGATTGTCCTGCACAAAAACTTTATTAATGCCGGTGAGTTCCGTAAAGCGACGGGCATTGAAACTTTCATAAAAAAAACCACGATCATCCCCGAACACGGTGGGTTCGATAATCAGTAGGTCGGGTAATGCTGTTTGCTGGATCCGCATGATCTAAAATTAAGTGGGCATTTAGCTGGGTTTTGGAGGGTGACAGTATATTTCAAAAGCGCGACCCCGTCACACTTCAAAATTCAACCTGGAATGACGGGTAATGGGTTAAATCCTTTCGCCTTTAACCTGTCAAATGCAATAATGTCGGCATTGTGCCTGATCGTTTGATAATCCGGTAAAATGC
Source organism: Methylococcaceae bacterium (assembly GCA_013140705.1). Classification (GTDB taxonomy): domain Bacteria; phylum Pseudomonadota; class Gammaproteobacteria; order Methylococcales; family Methylomonadaceae; genus JABFSH01. Next base: position 3,477 of record JABFSH010000044.1, on the reverse strand, counting down.
AGATATCTTGATTTCACACGGGTTCTTGCTATGAACAACGATTTATTTCTTTACGATACAGAACGCTTGCACACGATTGCTTCGGACGATACGGTAAAGCAAGGTTTGGCTTATTTTTCCGAGAACCGCGTGTTTGCACTCGATGTGCAGGCCAATGTACTGACCGCTCAAGTCGAAGATGCTGATGTAAACGAGCCCTATTGGGTCGAATTGACTCAGGATGAAAGCAATGATTTGCTCGTTAGCTGCGATTGTTCTGAGCAAGGCGGTGCCTGCAAACATGCAATAGCCGCTTTATACAGCTATGCCGAGCAATTCGGTTATGGCGACGACAAGCTGTTAGGCAGCGCGGTCGATGAGGCTATTTTAGAGCGGGTAAAAAAGGGTCGAAACGAAGTCAATGTCAAACTGATCAGCGGTAATTCAGGTTTTGGCATCTGGCAGGCCACATCTATTATTTCGGCCACCTACACAAAAAAGTCTTACCAGGTGCAAATCCGCTCGCTGGATCAACGCATGAACTATTGCACCTGCCCGGATCTGGCCACTAACCGTTTAGGTACCTGCAAACACATTGAAGCGGTATTGCATTATGCCAAAAAAAGTCCCGACTATAACAAACTGAAAGACGCGGGCTGCCCGTCTTCATTCGCGTATCTGGCGTGGGAGTCAGCGACGCGTCCAGTCATTCGCTTACATAAAAGCGCACAGGTTGAGGCTGATTTAGCGACCTTGTTTTCGGAATTCTTTACTGAGAGCGGCCTATTTAGCGGCCGTCTGCCCGAAGATTTTTATCGCTTTTCCGAACAGGTAAGGGGGCGCGATGATTTTTTTGTAGGTGATGATGCCGTACAGTACGCGCATCAATGCGCGGAAGATGCGGCGCAAGCGCTGCGTTCCCAACGAATCACCCAGGAAATTATGCGAGCCAATGGCGTCCTGCCGGGTATTAAAGCGCGTTTGTTCCCTTATCAAACCGAGGGCGTGGCGTTTTTGGCTTCGCGAGGGAGAGCCTTACTGGCCGATGACATGGGTCTGGGCAAGACCTTGCAGGCGATTTCCGCTGCATCGTGGCTGGTTGATAATGTCGGCGTCAGGAAAGTTCTGGTGATCTGTCCGGCTTCGTTAAAGCATCAATGGGCCCGGGAAGTTGAAAAATTCACGGCGCATCCGGTGCAAATCATTCAGGGTGTGGCAGAAAACCGGTTTGTGCAATACCGGGCAGACGCGCTGTTTTTTATCGTCAATTATGAATTGACGGTGCGTGATCTTAGCGTCATCAACGACACGCTGAAACCCGACCTGGTGATTCTGGATGAAGCACAGCGCATCAAGAATTGGCGCACTAAAATTGCCTCGACGATCAAATTGATTTCCTCGCGTTATGTGTTTGTGTTGAGCGGCACCCCGCTGGAAAACCGTCTTGAGGATTTATACAGCCTGCTGCAAGTGGTTGATGCACGAGTGTTGGGGCCACTGTGGCGATGTCTCCTGGAATTTCATGTGACCGATGAGCGCGGCAAGGTGATCGGTTATCGTAATCTGTCGGAATTAAGGCGACGTATCGCGTCAGTGATGCTAAGGCGCAATCGCAGTCTGGTCAGTGATCAGTTGCCGGACAGAACAGAAGTGCGGCTGGATATTCCGTTGGATAACAAACAAAGGGAACTGCACGATTCGGCCATGTCTGCCGCCGGGCAACTGGCGCAAATCGCCAAACGAAGACCCTTGACGCCGGGCGAACAGAATCGTCTGATGTCCGCTTTGCAACAGGCGCGCATGGCTTGTGACGCGGCCGGACTGGTGGACAAGGAAACCCAGGGATCACCCAAACTGGAGGAACTGTTCCGATTGCTGGAAGAATTATGTCTGCAAAGCAATCGAAAAGCCGTGATTTTTTCGCAATGGGCGTTAATGACCGACATGGTGGAATCGTTGGTTCGGGCGATGGGACTGGGTTGTGTGCGCTTGCACGGCGGCATTCCCAGTCATAAACGTGGCGAACTGATGGATAAATTTCAGCATGACGATGCGGTACAGATATTTATTTCCACCGATGCAGGCGGCGTCGGTTTGAATCTGCAGTCGGCAACCGTGCTGATCAATCTGGACATGCCCTGGAATCCCGCCGTGCTGGACCAGCGCATTGCGCGCATACACCGGCTGGGTCAAAAACAGAATGTGCAGATTTTTCTGTTGCTGGCCGAAGACTCTTATGAACAGCAAGTCGCCAAGCTGGTAAAAGGCAAGCGGGATTTGTTCGACAATGTGATCAGCCCTGAGGCTTCGGAAGATGTGGTCGGTGTGTCCAAAAAGATGCTGCAGACGCTGATAGATGATTTGACTGGCGTTGAGCCGGTTACGGTTGATGATAAGGATTCATCGGAAGCTGTTGACGTGTCTGAGCGGGATGGCTCTGAATTAGTACAAGCACAAACCGTTAAAAAACCGGATACGGCCGAAACGGAAGAGGATGGCCGGATTCGACAACTGATTACAAAAATCCAGACTACGTTCAACGCCCGTATCGTGCGTATTCTGGGTTCAGGCGGCGGCCTGCTGGTGGTCGTTAGTCAATCAAACGACGCCGATGAGGCGTCTGCATACGATCTATCCGAGCCGGACGTCCCCGTTGTCGTCATCGATTCCCGAACCCTGGCCGGATTGCAACGTTTGGGCGCCACCTCACCCGTTGCAGAATCCAGGTTGTTGTTTGAGCCTGATGTCAAGGATCAGAAAACACCAAATCCCCTGCTTAAAACAGCCGAGGCAAAACTGCGCTCAGCAGAAATTTTACTGGAGCAGCAAGCAACAGCCGGCGTGATGGATTTGCTGGCTTCATCCATGCTGGCCAAAGCTGCTGCCATGGCAGGCCTCACCCAGGTTCCGGCAGCGGATACGGCGGCAATATGGTTATACAGTAAAGTCCTGCCACAACAGCTATTAACCCAGGAACAGGTGACGGCAATCGTGCGAGCCTTGTCGTTAAGCCAGAATCAGGCTGTGCCCACCAACCTGATTGAGCAATCTCTGGCTGATGCAAGGTTGCTGTGTTCAGCAGCTTAAGCCGGACAAGTCACACCTATGCACTGTATGATGAGCCACGACCTTGCCTAGCCGCACTACCCTCAGCTTCCTTTGGAGATTGACCAGGTGTGTTTAACATTTTTGATGGACACTATTCAGGTGTGCAAAATTCATTTGCCTATTGATTTTGTTTAAATTACAGTCTTGACTGTTACTTTAGAAAACTGCCCCAATAAAAAATTAAGTTCTTTATTGGGGGCTAATTTTAGTTAGGCAATGCAATCAATGTACAGAGAGAATGTTATGAAAAAAATAATAATACTGAGCCACTTGCAAAATTATCCAATGGTAACCGGAGTAAGTTAATAAAAGCTCCTGAAAAGCCGGTTTTTTTGAGCAGATGACTGACTATTAAGCCATTAACTCAGTTAATTTGTCGTTTTTGTAAAG
>JABFSH010000053.1 GCA_013140705.1 Methylococcaceae bacterium | reverse complement strand
TTGCTTGCAAAATTTCTTGTAACTCAATATTCAGTTTCAGTGGAGGTAAAGGTCGTGCCATCTGCTCTAATGATTGTTATTTAAAACAGTGTATTATCCAGCATATTTAAGGATGATTGTACTAGGTCTTACTCTTAATGAGACCAAGACCCATATCGTGGATGCCACCCAAGAAAACTTCAATTTCCTGGGTTTTACGATTCAGATGAGTAGAAGTACAATAACTGGTAATCCACGCCCGAATGTGAAACCAGCGGATAAATCGCTGAAGAAAATCAAGGCGAGAATGACGGAACTAACGCAAAGGAAACGGACTGTCCTACCGTTAAAGGATGTCGTAGGGAATATGAACCGTAGCCTGCGAGGTTGGGTGAACTATTTTCACTATCGAAATTCCAGTGAGGGGATGAGAAAGGTCAGAAATCATGCGGAAAGCCGGTTGCGTACACATCTGATGAAACGTTACAAAGTCAAGGACAGGAAAACGGGCTTCAAACGATTTCCGAACCGGGACCTTTATAAACGTTACGGGCTGTATCAAACACCAACAGTTGCGGGCTGGCGCTCAGTGCATGCCTTGGGGTGAAGAACATCGGAAAGCCGTGTGCGGGAAAACCGCACGCACGGTTTGATGAGGGAGGGCAGGCGCAAGCCTGTTCTCTACTCTACCCATAGATCCCCGTGCATCCATCGCAGAGAGTGTCGTTCATTGCACGTGGGTACTATCAGTATGTGCCTATCCAGGCTAGTTAGCTGTTTGATAAAAACAGAAATTCAACATTTTGTTCAGGAGAAATGCAAGACTTTAACCATTGCTCACTGCCTGATTCCTCAATATTGCCAATTGAACATTCAATTAACTCTTTATTTGATGACCATAGATATTTAAAAATAATATTGCAAGTTCCACTGCCAAATGCAGCATACCTATCCTTCTTTTTCATAGAAAAATGAATTTGGTGTTTGCAAGGGTTCCCGCTATTAGTTTCTTTAAACATTTCCATTAAATGGATAATTTTTTGTTTTGAAAAAAAAACATCTTCATGATTATGATTAAACTCATTATTATATATTTCTACAGTATCCCCAGTATTTACCTGGTATATACCTATAATACTACGCTTACCATCCACAAGGGGTGTCGCGCAGCATTGTAGCTCTCCATTATCTTTACCTGGCGAAACCATAAATCCTATATCTATTACTTTGTAATCAGAAAAGTTTATGTCTAATTTTAATAAGCCATTTATATTTACTATTATTGAATGCATTTTGTTTTCATGAGTCCTAAAATAGAATTGGTGACAAAGGTATAACCTTATGATTTGGACATCTTCTATTATGATCACTTACTCTCTTATTGGCATTTTGAATTGCTTTTTGAGCCGCTACAACATCCTGTGCACTAGATGACTCCAAATATAGACTTTGAATAAAACCCAAGTATGCAATAAGGCTTTTTTGGGCGGCGGCACAACCATCATTTCCACTGTTATTAATAGGGCATTGCTCATAATCTGTATCATTAGCAGCACTCTTGCCTTTTATTGCATCGGAAACAACATCACCGATGACTGCTCCAATCACCGCACCTTCAACCGCTCCTTGCCCAGCCCCAGCAATACCGACACCAATTGTGCCGACTCCAGGTATAACAAGTGTTCCGCCACCCCCGCCAATTAAACCACCTAAGACACTTCCAACTCCGGCCCCAATAGACCCTCCTATAGACGCACCTCTTGGAGTTAACCCCAATGGGTCAATCCAATTAATCGGATTCCCCCCCACATAGGTATACGTATTAATGCCGCCCGCTAACCCAATCGGATCGGACTGAATATACCGTCCGATACTGGCATCATAGTCCCTGAAGTTATTATAATTCAAGCCGGTCTCTTGATCATAATATTGTCCGGGATAGCGCAGATTCATGACCAGCTTCTCGCCATTGCCATCGACATCTTCATTGGGTAGGGCGGTGCCGAAAGGTTCCGGGTCCCAACGCCAGAGCACAGCGTTACTGTTGTTGACAACCACTCTGGGCGTGTTGAGTTGGTCGGCGTGGATATAATAGATCCGTTCCGGCTTGGTGCTCGTTGGCGGTAAAACAATGGCCACCGGTGTGGCACCGTGCCAGTTGTATTCCTTCACCACCACGCCGAGGCCATCGGTTTCCGCCAGCAATCGTCCGTTTTCGTCGTAGTGGAAAATGGTGCGGTTGCCGGTCGGCGGTATTTTCATGACCCGCTGGCCGAGACCATTGATCCGGTATTGATAGGTGCCCAGAGCCGTGATGACTTGATGGAGCCGTCCCAGACTGTTATAGACAAATTGCTGGCTGCCATTGCCGGTCATGCTGCCATTGGCATCGTAACTGAAGCTTCGGGCCTTGGGACCCGACACCGAGGCCAGGCGATGACTGGTCGTAGGATAGGTATAATTGAAGGTCGTACTAGTACCCAACTTCTGAAATACATCCGATAACCTAAATCAGCAGAGGTTTGCCGATATAAGTCCATCGAAACGGTTTTGCCAAGGTCTCATTAAAAAACTCGATGAACGCCAGGATACGTTGATT